>JAFZAH010000025.1 GCA_017548275.1 Prevotella sp. | reverse complement strand
GGTTACATACCCCGCCCCTGCCCCGCCCCTTAAAGGGGTGGGGAGTGGGCAGTCGCCTTTGGGGGTGCTAATCATTCCCTCCCCTCGGGGAGGGTCTGGGAGGGGGCTCCTTTTGATATAATTTCAGTTGCGGCTGGTAAGAAAAGCGTTACTTTTAACAATGTGTAACAAAGTGACAAGTACGTGCAACATACGGCAATGTGCTATATTAAATAATGTATTACCTTTGCACCAGATAAAAAGAATAACAGTTTTAGCAGAATTCATTTTAGGTTTCAATTTTAGGTTTTTTCACTTTGGTGGGCAGGCAAGCGAGTCTGCCCCTTTTTTAACCTCAAAAATGACGTTCAGACCGACAATCTGATGTCTACTCTCCTTCTCTCCCCATAACAGACTACGAATTTCACTTTGTATCGTCTCCAGCCTAAGAACTTCATCCACGAGATTCACTCTATAACTTAGTTAGTAAACAATTACCTCCTATTCTCCGATCCTACTTCTGACCCTCTAACTCCTCATAACAACATTTCCTCGTGAAAAGCATGAAGAAACAGTTACTTTTCGTTATTTTCGCGCTCATGTCGGTTATGTCATGGGCACAATTGGCGCCTCTGCATGTGGATGGGCGCTATTTCAAGGACGATGCCGGCAATATCATCAATTTGCACGGTTTTGCCCAGACGTTCAGCCCGTGGTTCAACGAGCACAACACGAAATGGGACAATTACGACGTGTCGGGATGCCTGAATTATAATAAAGGTATCATCGACAAAATTCTCGCAGCTGGATGGAAGATGGATTTCGTGCGTCAGCACATGGATCCCTATTGGAGCAACAAACCTGGCTATTATGGTATCGGCGAGAATGACATCTCCATCTTCGACATGGCCCGCTTCAAGAAGTACCTCGACGAGGTGTTCATCCCCATGGCTGAGTATGCCAACAGCAAGGGGTTGTATGTCATCATGCGTCCTCCCGGTGTGTGCCCCGATGTAATCCAGACCGGTGGAGAGTATCAGCAGTATCTTCTCAACGTGTGGAACGTGGTCAGTCAGCGGCTTAAATTGAAAAACAAGCCCGGCATTCTGTTTGAGTTGGCCAATGAGCCCATTTCCATCATCGACGCCAACGGCAAACAGGGAGGCACCGACGAGATGGCGCGTTTCATGCAACCTATCGTCGATAAGATACGCGCCAACGGATGCAACAACATCCTCCTCATCCCCGGACTGGGTTGGCAATCGCAGTACGCCGGATTTGCCGCCACACCTGTCACGGGCGAAAACATCGGCTATGCCGTCCACTGCTACCCCGGATGGTACAACGGCAATCATGGCGACAACAATGTCGAAATCAACTACAATGACTTCAAGAAAGGTTGGGAAGACCAAATCACCCCGTGCAGCAACCTCGCCCCCATTGTGGTGACGGAGATGGACTGGGCACCCGCCAAATGGGACTCGTCGTGGGGCAAGGCTTTCACCGGCGTGGCCGGTGGCGATGGCTTCGGTGCTAACTTCAAGCGTCTGGCCGACGAGAGCGGCAATGTCAGTTGGCTCCTCTTCACCGAGGGTCATCATCTCGCGGCGTTCAAAGACCAGGCTCCCACGAACGGGGTGTACACTTTCCTGACCGACCCCGAGGCTTGTCCTTGGGCATGTTACCACTGGTATCAGGAGTATGCAGAGCAGCGTCAGAGCGGCTATAAACCGACGGTGACATCCGTCAACCTCGCTTCTACGGAAATCTCACTGACTCCCGGCGGCATCAAGACGCTCCCCCTGACAGCCACCACCACTGACGGTCTGGTGCTCGACGTGGCAGGCGACGCCACCTACACCAACAGCAATCCCGCCGCACTCATCATCAATGGCGGCACACTCGTGGGGCGCAATCAGGGCGAGTCTGTGGTCGATGTGAGTTATACTGACCCGCAGGGCGGTGCGCACACCTGGCAAGTCCATGTCACCGTATCGTACTTCCCCCTGACAGCCGACGCCTTCAACCCCAGCATCTACGAGACCGGCACGTTCGACCCCGCCACCGGCAACCTGCGTACGGGACTGTATGGTTTCGGCGGTTGGAAGTATGACAGCGGCATCAACCTCGACCCTTATAAATATATAGTGGTGAAATTCAACCGCGCACCGAGTTGCCACGCGTCGTTCCGTCTCTTCGACGAGAACAATTACTGGGCAGGGGCGGCAGAGGTCGATGCCGACGGCAAGGCCAGTCTGCAAGTCAATCTGCACAATCTGAAAAAGACCAACGGCAACAAACTCGATCCCTCACATATTTATATAGTAGGCTTCTGGAGTTATGGTGGGGGTGACATCAGCATCAAGGAGGTTTTCCTGAGCAACGACGGTTACACTCCGGCAGGAATCGAGGGTGTTTTGGTCGACGAAACCCCCGCTCTCGAGCGTCAGGGAGTGTACGATTTGCAGGGTCGCCGCCTTCCCGAAGGACAGTCTTTGCGCAAAGGCGTGTACATCGTGAATGGCCGTAAAACCATAGTAAAATGAGGTGTTTTCCTGCGCTTTGCCGTTTGATGTAACATTTTGCAAAGTATGTGTATCAAACGGCATAGCGCAAGAAATAACATTTTTTTAACTTTGCAGAGATTTTTTAAGCACAGAGCACAAATATTTACCAAATTTATCTAACTATTAAACCCAATTAAACAACAAAGAGAAAAAGCAATCATCAGTCAATCATCAATCTAAATCTTGGAGTACAATTTTTTTACAAATTAATATTTTTATCAATGAAACAATGAGAAAAGCAAGTAAACTTTTTCACTTTCTCACGGTTGTGCTAATGTTGTTGGCAATTGATGTCAGCACTGCTTTTGCGCAGAATACCACAATCAGGGGAAATGTAACGGACGCGTCAGGCGAACCGCTCATCGGTGCCACCGTCAATGTGAAAGGCAACAGTACGCTCGGAACATTAACCGACCTGGACGGTAACTTCCAACTGTCGGTTCCCAGTACCCGAGGCTTGGTTCTCGTGGTCTCATACGTTGGTTATGAGCCCAAGGAGGTCGCAGTTGCCGGAAGAACGAACATCAGCGTTTCGTTGTCAGACGACACGCAAGTGCTTAACGAAGTGGTGGTCGTGGGTTATGGCCAGCAGAAGAAAGCCTCGGTCGTGGGTGCTATCACACAGACCACGGGTGAGACACTGCAGCGCGCAGCCGGTATCTCCGACATCGGTGCCGCTCTGACCGGTAACCTCCCTGGTGTGGTGACCATGGCTTCTTCAGGTATTCCTGGTGAAGAGGATGTGAGAATTCAGATCCGTGGTGCTTCATCTTGGAACAACTCTGAGCCTCTGGTGCTCGTCGATGGTATCGAGCGTCCGATGTCAACTGTCGATATGCAGTCTGTGGCATCGGTTTCCGTGTTGAAAGACGCTTCCGCAACCGCTGTCTATGGTGTGAAGGGTGCTAACGGTGTTATCCTTATCACCACCAAGCGCGGACAGGAAGGAAAGGCACAAATTTCCGTGTCGGCCAACGCCATCATGAAGATTCCTTCAAAGTTGCCCGACAAGTACGATTCTTATGATGCTTTGATGGCACGTAACACCGTCGTGGAGCATGAGTTGAACATCAACCCCGCTTCCTTCGCTTATGTGAACCCCGTCAGTTTCATCGAGAACTACCGCAACCAGCCTGCCGGTGCCAGAGATGAGTACGGAAACCTCCTTTCTGAGCGTTATCCGAACGTTGACTGGCAGCGCGCACTGTTCAAAGACTACACGATGTCGTACAACGCCAACTTGAACGTGGCCGGTGGTACACGCTTCGTGAAATACTTCGCCAGTGTTGACTTCGTCAACGAGGGTGACCTTTATAAAGACTTCGGCAACGGCCGCCAGTACAAGACCGGTTACGGTTACAACCGTGTGGGCGTTCGTTCGAACCTCGACTTTAACATCACCAAGTCCACGGTCTTGAAAATCAACATCGCCGGTATGAACGGTAAGACCCAGGCTCCCTGGTTCGCAGGTGCAGGCTTCTGGAGCGACTGGCAGATTTCACAGTCTTGGGCTGGTGTGTACAACATCTCTCCCGACGCCTTCATGCCGAAGTACGAAGACGGTTCTTGGGGTTACCTCCCTGGTTCTACCAACGTGAGTAACTCGGCTGAGACCGTGTCAATCGGTGGACAGGCAGAATCAACCAACACACGTATCACCACCGACTTCGTGCTCGAGCAGAGACTCGACTTCATCACCAAGGGTTTGAATTTCCGCGGTATGATTGCATGGGATAACAACTTCACTGAGAGCAGCCGTGGTATCTCTGACATGTACAACGATCCTCCTCACAAATGGATTGACCCCAAAACGGGTGTTGCCAACCACAAAGAGTCCTACGAGGGCTACGATAAGTTCGACTACACCATGGGTAACAAATGGTCCACACAGGGCGGTTCTACCAGTGCAGGCACACGTAACCTCAACTATCAGTTGCAGTTGAACTGGGCTCGCCAGTTCGGACAGCACGACGTCAGTGCCATGGGTGTGTTCGCACGTCAGGAGTCAACTTACGGCGCAGGTTATCCCAGCCGTCGTGAAGACTGGGTGTTCCGTGCCACATACGCTTACGCCGGCAAATACTTCCTCGAGTACAACGGCGCATACAACGGTTCAGAGAAATTCTCCAAAGACTACCGCTTCGGATTCTTCAATTCAGGTGCTATCGGCTGGATGATCAGCGAAGAGCCCTTCATGAAATGGTTCAAAGAGAAGAATTACATCGACTTGTTGAAACTCCGTGCCAGTTATGGTGAAATCGGTGATGACAACATCGGTGCAAACTACCTCTATATGACACAGTGGGCCTATGGTGGCAACACCTCTCTGGATGTCAACCAAGGCGGTTCACCTTATAAATATTATCGTGAGACGACGGTGGGTAACCCCAACGTGCACTGGGAGACTGTAAGAAAGTTCAACTTCGGTATCGACTACGCCATCCTCGGCGGTATGTTCGCCGGTTCGTTGGAATTCTTCCGCGACAGCCGTCGTGACATTCTGGTGCTGGGCAGTCAGCGTGCTATCCCCGCTTACTTCGGTCAGAATCCTCCCGTGGCTAACCTCGGTAAGGTGACCACCAACGGTTACGAGTTTGAACTTCGCTTCAACAAAGTGTTCGCAAACCGCATGCGCGTTTGGGCTAACATGAACATGACCCACGCCGTCAATAAGATTAAGGTGAAGGACGACGCTCCGTTGCTCCCCGCTTATCGTAAAGAGGCCGGCTACAGCATCGACCAGGTACGCACATATCTCGACAAAGGCTTCATGCAGACCTTTGACGATATTTACGGTGCTCCGAAATATGATTCTCAGAACGAGAACAAATTGCCCGGTGACTACTACATCGTTGACTTCAACGGTGACGGTGTCGTTGACAACGTGAACGATATCGTTCCTTACGGATTCACCGGAACCCCGCAGAACACCTACAACGCAACTGTCGGTTTCGAGTGGAAAGGCTTCAGTTGTTTCGTACAGTTCTACGGAGTGACCAACGTGACCCGTGATGTCACCATGATCAGTTTCGCTGATGTGATGCTCGCTAACGTTTATGACCAGGGTACATGGTGGAGCGTTGACCGCAACAGCGCAGACATCGTTACCCCGCGTTTCAACACGAGATATGGTAATGACCAACTCTATCATGGCACACAGTTCCTCTGCGACGGTTCATACATCCGTCTGAAGAACGTGGAAGTCGCTTACACCTTCACACAGCCTTGGATTCACAAGATTGGTGTGAAAGACCTGAAGGTATTTGTCAGTGCCAACAACCTCTGGCTCTGGACCCGCATGCCTGATGACCGTGAGTCGAACTTCGGTGGTAACCACAACGCCAGCAACGGTGCTTATCCTACGATGAAACGTATCAACTTCGGTATTAGATTTAACCTTTAATTCAGGAATAAAGCAATGAAAAAGTTTCAATATATATTATTAGGTGTAGCAGCCTTGACTCTGGGACTCTCTTCTTGCAAAGATTATCTTGACAAGGAGCCTGACTCTACGGTGGGAGAGAATGAAGCCTTCAAAAACTTCACCAACTTCCAGGGATTCGTGGAAGAACTCTACAATGCCATTCCTAACAAAGAGTCCTGCTACTGGTGTACGACCTTCAACTGGGGTGAAGACGAGATCATGAACTCCGGTCTGGGCGACACACACATCACTGCACACTTCGACCTGGGCGACTACCGCCACTGGTACGATGAGAGCGACAAGGGCGGACAGCAGAGTTGGCTCAACCGTCCAGGTTCCAGCCCCAACTCCGGTGATAAATTCAGTCACTCACTCATGGGCGGCGGCGATGCATGGTATTGCATCCGCAAAGCCAACCTTGGACTTGAGAACCTTGACAAGATGACCGATGCCACTCAAGAAGAGAAAAACTTCATCGCCGGACAACTCTATTTCTTCCGCGCATGGTGGCATGAGGAGATGATTGCATGGTTTGGCGGACTGCCTTATGTTGACAGTTCACTGCCCTCTGACGAAATACTGACCCTGCCTCGCCTCACCTATCGCGAGTGTGCTGAGAAATGCGCAGAGGACTTCCGCAAGGCCGCTGACCTTCTGCCCGCAAACTGGGACAAGACCTCCATCGGCCGTAAGACCCTCGGTAAGAACGACCTGCGTGTCACCAAGGCTGTGGCGCTCGCTTATTTAGGCAAGGTGCAACTTTGGGCTGCCTCTCCGCTGTGGGAGTCTTGGAACGGCGGTCCCCATCTGGGTGCTCTCAGAGACGGTACTACCTATAAATATAATAAGGAGTTGGCTCAGAAGGCCGCTGACGCACTTGGCGAGTGTATCGCATTGGTCGAGGCCGGTTCAACGCCTTACGAACTCTGTTCTTACGAATATTCAAATATCTACGATCACGAGGCTGCGAAAGGTTCGAGCAACAACTTCTCAGATATCTTCCGCACCACGGGTCAGGGTTGGAAAATGCCCGGTAGCGTAGAGGCCATGATGCGTGGTCCGATGCCCGACATCAACGGTTCAAACTGGAACTTCGCTAAACTGTGGGGTCCGAAGGTGAACAACATCGTCGAGCACGACGCTATCATCCACATGCCGACAGCCAACTACGTTGACTATGCTTACGGTATGGACAATGGCGAGCCTATCATCAACGCCGACGGTTCATTGAACCCCAACTCAGGTTTCGACCCGACACATCCTTATGCTAACCGCGACCCGCGTTTCTATCACGACATCGTGTTCGACGGATTCAAGTTCATCATCAACTGTGCCAAGGAGAACCTTGCATTCCAGTACATGGAGATGTTCACCGGTGGTAACATGGTTCCCACAGGTAACCCCGAGCGTGAGGCTAACGGTAGCCGTACAGGTTACTACTGCCAGAAACTTGTTCCCCACCAGTGCAACAAGGATGACGGTATGTACAACTGGGGTGGTGCCCTGCAGACCTATCTGCCCTACATGCGTCTGGCTGATGTTTATCTGATGTACGCCGAGGCTGGCGCAGCCGTTTCCGGTGCTTCCTTCAAGAGCAGCAAGTGCAGCCGCACCGCTGAGGATGCCATCAACGTGCTCCGCGACCGCGTAGGATGCGAACATGTGACAGCAAACTGGACCGGAAGCCAGAACAAATTCATCGACGAGGTTCGCCGTGAGCGTGCTTGCGAACTTGCTTTCGAGGGTATGCGTTGGAACGACTTGCAGCGCTGGCTGCTCCTCACCGAGTATCCTTACAACATCAAGACCCGTGCCGAGTTCAAGCGTGTGGGTAACTACGACTTTACTGAAGAAGACCCGCGCTTTGCTGAGAAGACCGGTTGGGATCACACCTTGATTCTCACCCGCAATCTGGGCTCGAAGCACTATCTGTTGCCACTGAAGGAGAAGGAAGTATTCCTCTACTCTGAATTTCCTCAGAACCCCGGTTGGTAATTCTTTTAAATGTAAAAAATTAAAAGATCAAAAAGTTTAAGATTTTATGAAACATAATAAATATATCCTGTTGTCAGTTCTCTTTGCATTACCCGCTTTCACACCGGTTAATGCCCAGATCGACGAGAATGACTCGGCTACGGTCAACATGCCATTCCGCAAGGTGGCACAGGAAGACGTGCTGGGTGGTGTCTCGACCCTGAACTACCGGGAACTGATGGAGAAGAACTACAACACCTACACCCTGGACAACATGCAGGGCTATGTGGCCGGCTTCAACGGCGCAGGCATGTGGGGATATACCGGTCAGTTGGTGCTGATCGACGGTGTGCCCCGTGCAGACAACAACGTGAAACCCGACGAGGTGGAAGACATCACCTTCCTTAAAGGCGCACAGGCCGTGGTGCTCTATGGCAGCCGCGCTGCAAAAGGTGCTATTCTCATCACCACCAAGCGTGGTAAGGTTACCGACGGACTCAGAGTTGATGCTCGTGTCAACACGGGCTGGGCTGTGGCCAAGGCTTATCCCGAGTATCTCGGTTCTGCCGAGTACATGACCCTCTACAATGAGGCTCGTGCCAACGACGGACTGGCTGCCCTCTACTCTCCGGAAGACATCTACAATTACTCTGACCGTCCTGACCGCAATATCTACCGCTATCCCAACCTGAACTTCTATTCTTCGGATTTCATCAAGAAGGCTTACAACCGTACGGATGTGACCGCAGAAATCGAAGGTGGTAACCAGCGCGCCAAGTTCTACGCCAATGTCAGTTACTACCGTCAAGGCGACTTCATGGACTTCGGTGTGGCGAAAAACAACTATACCGACCGTTTCAACGTACGCGGTAATGTCGATATCACCATCAACGACTTCATCACGGCTTACGTGAATGCAAACGCAACGTATTACAACCAGAAGAGCCCGCGTGGTGCCAACTATTGGGAGCAGGCCGCCAGCATGCGTCCTAACCGTCTCTACCCGTTCATCCCGACGAGTTATGTTGACCCCGATTGTGAGGGTGCGCAGTATATGATTGCCAACTCCAACAACATCCATAACGGTTGCTTCCTTGCCGGTACTCAGACTGAGAAGACCAACGTCTTCGCTGACTACTATGCAGCAGGTAAGAATACTTGGACTAGCCGTCAGTTCCAATTCGATGCTGGTATCAACATCGACTTGAACAAACTGTTGCAGGGTTTGAGTTTCCACACGATGGTGGCTATCGACTACGCTACATCTTACAGCACATACAATGACAACAAATATGCCATCTTCCAGCCCACATGGAGTAACTTCAACGGTGTCGAGTCCATCACAGGACTTGAGGACTGGGAAACCGTGGATCAGAAGACCGGTTATTTGAACTCAGGCAGTGCTGAAGACGACCAGACCATCGCTTTCAACGCTCACTTCGACTACAACCGCACTTTCGGCGGTGTGCATAACGTGAGTGCCATGCTCGTGGCCAACGGTTCACAGAAGACAGAGTCGGGCGAGTATCACAAAATCACGAACGCCAACCTCGGTCTGGACCTCTCTTACAACTACGACCACCGTTACTATGGTGAGTTCGGCCTGGCTACTCCTTGGTCAGCACGTCTGCCCGAAGGACACCGCGCAGGATTCTCACCCTCGATTACCTTGGGTTGGAGACTCACCGGCGAGAGTTTCATGCAGAACCAGAACTTCTTCGACGACTTGACCCTCAGCGCCAGTTACAGCAGCATCAAGACCGACCTCGATATCGACAACTACTTCATGTATCTCGGTACCTATAAGGTTGGCGGTTGGTGGGACTGGAACGGTCAGACCGGTCACGACTGTATGCAGTCACGTCGAGGCGGTAACAATGACCTCGGTTATCTGAAACGCAACGAGTTCTCCGTCAGTCTCGGCGCATTGATGCTCGAGCGCTCTCTGTCGCTCAACGCTTCGTTCTTCACCAGCAAGCACATCGGTGGTATCATCACTGCTGCCAACCAGATGCCCAGTTACTTCAAGGTGTATTATCCCGAGTCATCGTTCCTCCCCTATCTGAACTACAACGAGGACAGCCGCAATGGTTTCGACATCGCTCTGAAGTATAAGAAGCAGTTCGGTGAGTTCGGTTTTGAGGGCGGTGTCAACTTCACCACCTACACCACGAAGGCTACCAAGCGCGACGATACCAACTATGCTGACGCTTACCAGTACCGTCAGGGACAGCCCCTCGACGCTCTCTGGGGTTACGAGTGTCTCGGATTCTTCCAGGACGAGGCTGACATTGCCAACTCTCCTGAGCAGAAAATCGGTGGTAACGTTCGTCCCGGTGATTTGAAATATAAAGACCAGAACGGTGACGGTGTCATCGACGCACAAGATCAGGTGAAACTGGCTAAGGGCGGATGGTATGGCGCTCCCACCACATTGGGTGTGAACCTTACTTTCAAGTACAAGAACTTCACCCTGTTCATGCTCGGTATCGGTGGCTTCGGAGGCAATGCCTTCAAAGACAACTCATACTGGTGGGTACACGGCGACGGCAAATACTCCGCAGTGGTTCGCGACCGCTGGACTCCTGAGACAGCCGCAACAGCCAAGTATCCTCGCTTGACCACTGAGGCCGGACAGAACAACTTCACCAATTCTGACTTCTGGCTCTACTCCACCTCTCGTTTCGACCTTGCCAAGGTGCAGTTGACTTACGACTTCCCGACCTCCATCCTCGGCAATGGTGTCGTAAAGGGTCTCTCCGTCTATGTGAGCGGCAACAGCCTGCTGACTCTTGCCAAAGAGCGTGAAATCCTCGAGATGAACGTCGGCAGCGCTCCGCAGTCGAGATTCTACAATCTTGGTGTTAAAGTATCTTTCTAAATTAAATACGGAATACAGATATGAAACTTAAAAATATCATCCTTCTCGGTGCTGCCACTTTGGCGCTCACTGCTTGTGACGACCTCTTTGAGCCGGCTATGGAGAACAACCAGGACATTGATCAGGTTTACAACGACCCGATTTTCGCCCGTGGTCTGATTGACAACGCATTCCTGGTTATCCCCATCAATGCTGACGGTCTCGCTTCGGCTTCCAATGGCATCTCTACCGACGTGGCCACCGACGACGCTGTCACTAACGACGACGGCAACAGTTACAAGAAAATGGCGCTCGGTGCTTGGACAGCACGCGACAACGCTATCAGCCAGTGGAACGACCGCTATCATGCCATCATGTATTGCAACCTTTTCCTCAGCAAGTGTGATGACGTTCTGTGGGACTATTCTGACGCGGCTCTCAATGAGATGCACAAAGACCTGTATAAAGGTAATGCTTATGCACTCCGTGGACTCCACTTCTTCCATCTGCTCCGCGCTCACTGCGGTAAAGTCGATGGTGTTGTGACCGGTGTGCCCATCCATCTTGATTTCGAAGACGGTACTTCCGACTTCAATGTGCCCCGTAACTCTTTTAAGGAGTGTATCGACCAGATTATCTCTGACTTCGACAATGCTATCGCTTTGCTCCCCGCTGATTACGGAGACATCAAGAGTGATAACGAAGTGCCCGCCAAATATCGTTCAATGGGTGGCGACGCTCTGGCTTACAACCGTGCTTTCGGTACCCTGCAGCGTGGTAAAATCGACCGCCGCATGATTCAGGCCTTCAAGGCTCAGGTGGCTATCTTCGCCGCTTCGCCCGCTTACCAGTCCGCTGGTGCCATGTCATGGGAAGATGCTGCCAAGTATGCAGTGGAGAGTTTGAAAAACGTAGGTGGTGTCAGCGGTGTCGATCCCGACGGATGGCATTGGTTTGACAACAAGTCGTTTATCGAGAACTATAGTTTCAACGATGACGACCCGCTGGAAATCGCATGGCGTGGTAACGTCGGCGAGAGCACTTCGTTGGAGTCTGACTACTATCCTCCTTCGTGCGAAGGTAAAGGACGCATCAACCCCACACAAAACCTGGTTGACGCATTCCCCACTGTCTATGGTTATCCTATCACTGACAGCCGTTCGCAGTATGACCCCAGCAATCCTTACGACAACCGCGACCCGCGCCTCCACAGATATATTGTCTGCAACGGCGATATCATCGGCGCCAAGGGTGAGGCCGTCAATACCACATCCTCTTCTGGTACACTCGACCCCAGAAACAAGGAGAAGGGCAGATCTTCAATCACAGGTTACTATATCCGCAAGCACCTCCGCGACGACGTGAACCTTAACCCCGCCGCTAACAAAAAGCACTGGGGCGCACGTATCCGCTACACCGAGATTTTCCTCGACTATGCTGAGGCAGCCAACGAGGCAGCCGGTCCGAAGACCGCTGTCGGCGGTGCTAACTACTCTGCTTACGACGTGATCAAGGCACTCCGCAAACGTGTAGGTATCCAAGACCCCAGCGGTGGCGACGCTTATCTTGACGAGTGCGCACAGTCGAAGGATAAGATGCGTGAACTCATCCGCAACGAGCGCCGTCTCGAACTCTGCTTTGAGAACCATCGCTTCTGGGACCTCCGCCGTTGGATGGCTCCCCTCAACGAATCCGTCAAGGGTGTTGACATTACAGACAATGGCAATGGTACGTTCTCATACGCTTATCCCGAGGTAGAGAAGCGTAGTTTCCAGGATTACATGTACTACGGACCTATCCCCTACAGCGAGGCTCTGAAGTACAGCAATCTGCGTCAGAACGACGGTTGGTAATCACAGTACAAATAAAATAATTGATTCATAAAAACAAAAGACAATGAAGATTCGTAATATATTCAGCATCGTTTGCGGTGCAGCCCTCGTGCTCGGATTCACATCCTGCAAGAACGGTGACCGCTCATTCGATGACTTCGAGGGGGGAACCACTGTCTACTTCCCCTACCAGTATCCCGTACGCACCATTGCGCTCGGTGATGAAGAATACGATACCTCCCTTGATCAGGCACACAAGTGCCAGATCAAGGCGACCTTCGGCGGCTCGTACAACGGCTCGAAAGGCACCGTGCAGGTGGCTGTCGATAACTCACTGGTCAACGGACTCACCTTCGCTGACGGTACACCGGTCCAGGCCATGCCTTCTAACTACTACACACTCTCTACCACATCGCTTGCTTTCAACGGCACGATGAACGGTACCGCAGAGGTGCAGTTGACCGACGCTTTCTTTGCTGACCCCGATGCTGTGAAGAATACTTATGTTATTCCTCTCGTGATGACAGGTCAGAGCGGATTCGACCGCATCCTCACCGGTACGTTGGCTGAGGGCAAACAGCCCGTCCGCACTGATGCCTCCAACTGGGATGTGTTGCCGAAAGACTATGTGCTCTATTGCGTGAAATACCAGAACCGCTACAGCGGATACTGGCTTACCAACCACAGCACATCGACTGACGACATCGAGCATGCCGACATTGTGCAGTTGAAGACCTATTCGCTCAACGGTGCGGTCTATACTGTATCTTATCAAGATGGTGATGCCATCCGCACGGCCGACTTGCTGCTCAACTTCTCCGGCGACAACTGCACCATCACATCGCTTACCGAAGGCGTTACAGCCTCTGGTAACGGTACCTACGGCGACAACGCCGCCAAGAAGGCTTGGGGTAACAAAGACCGCGACCAACTTGACCTGAACTTCTCAGTGACCTTCGACGACGGCAAGTCATACTCCGGTCAGGAGCGCCTTATCTGGCAGCGCAGCGGTATCGCTATCGAAGAATTTGAACCTGTTTATAGCGCAGAGTAACACAAAACTTAACAATTGATGAATATGAAACGTATCCATTTATTTATATTAGCGTGTGGCGTACTGTTCTGCAGTTGTGCCGACGACCTGCTCAAGTCATACGAGGTGGGACGCCCGGACAATCTGGCTGAGTACGCTTATCTGACCGACTATGCTCCCTTGAAGGAGTATCTGCCCGAATCACCGAATCCTAACATCAAACTCGGTGTGGCTGTCTCTGCTGACGACTATGTCAAGAAGCAGTTGACGTACGCATTGGTCAACTCCAACTTCACTGAAGTGGTGGCTGGCAATGAGATGAAAATGGCTTCTTGCGTAGGCGAAGACGGCTCGATGTCTTTCGGTAATGTGACCGATTTCGTAGAGGCTGCCGAGGCTGCAGGGGTGTCCGTATATGGACACACCCTGGCTTGGCACGCACAACAGCCCGTGAAATACCTCAACGCACTGATTGCAGACCGTCCCGATCCCGATTATACGGGTGAAGCCGTGGAGGTCGAGGTTAAAGAGGCACGCCGTTGTATCCGTGTCAACTCTTCTGATATGACTGAGGCCGCCTGGGATACCCAGTTCTGGATTTACTTCCCTGATGATCCCATTCCCGCTGGTGCCTCTTACGAATTCTCGATTGATATCATGGCTGATAAAGCCGCCACTGCAGGTTCGCAGACCCACAAAGACCCGGGTGGGTATATCCACTGGTCGGGTGTCGGTACATTGCCGTTCCTCGAGGATGAGTGGAGCACATTCAAACAATCAGGCGAGTTTATGTCTGAGAGTACAGGCGGCTATTCGATTGCCTTCAACCTCAATGACTTTGCAAGCGCCAACATTTACTACTTCGACAACATCAGTTTGAAGATCAACGGCAAGGAAGTGGTTGTTAACGGCGATTGCGAGGGCGACGATACCAGCAGTTTCCGCACGAAGGAAAGCCGTGGTGCAACAGTGCCTTCGACTATCGTGAATGAGACAGTCGTTCATAAGATGGAGCAGTCCGCTGGCACCAAAGAGGTGAACGTTCCGCGCAACTGTATCCTCGTGGAATCCTCTGATATGACGGAGGCTGCCTGGGATACCCAGTTCTGGCTCTACTTCCCTGATGATCCCATCGCAGAGGGTGCTTCTTATGAGTTCTCGATTGATATCATGGCAGAGAAGAAGGCTACTGCTGGTTCACAGACGCACAAAGACCCGGGTGCATACATTCACTGGTCAGGTGTCGGTACATTGCCATTTGAGACCGAATGGACTACCTTCACACAATCAGGCAATTTTATGTCTGAGAGTACTGGCGGTTACTCCATCGCGTTTAACCTGAATGACTTTGCTGGAGCCAATAAGTACTACTTCGACAACATCAGCCTGAAGATAAACGGCAAGGAAGTGATTAAGAACGGCGATTGCGAAGACCCGAACGAGACCAGCAGTTTCCGTACGAAGGAAGCCCGTGGCGCTACTGTTCCTTCACGCATCGTCGACCACTACACACAGATTGTCAGCACAGAACCGACCATTCCGCTCACACCGGAGGAGAAACTCGATGTCCTGACCACCGCTATGCGTACCTGGATTGAAGGTATGATGACTGAAGGCACGAAGGGTAAGGTTCACGCTTGGGATGTGGTCAATGAGGCCATCTCCGGTGGTAACCCCGACAGCGAGGGCGTCTATCCTTTGCAGCATGCTAATGCTGATAATCCCGACGATAAGAACAACTTCTACTGGCAGGATGCTATGGGCGACCTCGAGTATGTGCGTACAGCCGTGGCTGCAGCACGCGAGTTCGGACCATCTGACGTCAAACTGTTCGTCAACGACTACAACCTCGAGAGCGACTGGGACAACAACGGTAAGGCTAAGAGTATTGTCGCTTGGGTGAAACGTTGGGAAGCCGACGGCAAGACCAAGATTGACGGTATCGGCACTCAGATGCACGTCTCTTACTATCTGAATCCCCAGACTCAGGCCAGCAAAGAGAAAGCCATCGAGGAGATGTTCAAGATTTTGGCTGCCTCTGGCAAACTCATCCGTATCTCTGAGTTGGATATGGGTCTCGTGGCTGAAGATGGTTCCTCAATCGAGACCGCTAACGTGACCGAGGAGCAGCACCACAAGATGGCTGACTTCTACAAGTGGATCATCAAGAAGTACTTCGAACTGGTTCCTGCCAACCAGCAGTGGGGTATTTGCCAGTGGTGCGTTACCGACGCTCCGGCTAACAGCGGATGGAGAGCCAACCAGCCTGTGGGCTTGTGGGACCTCAACTACAACCGCAAGCACACCTACGCCGGATTCGCAGACGGATTGAAACAATAATCAATAATTTTATTTGTGCTTTTCATGAAAATGAAAACCGGGAGGCTGAGTCGTGAGATTCGGCCTCTCATTCTTTTTTAAGAAAGCCTCACCCCCAAGAAGCCTCACCCCCAACCCCTCCATCCCGAGCGATGCTCGCCCCCCCGTAGCCTTCCCAAAGGGCGAGGGGAGTAGATACTCTATAGGAGCAAGGGGCAGGGGGCAAGGAGCAAGAGGTTACTCCTCAAACGGCGTACTAATGTCTGAACTCCTGAACTCCCGAACTCTCCAAAAGTGTACTATTGTCTAAACTCCTATACTCCTACACTCCAAAACTCCCCAAAACTCCCCAAAACTCCGAAAAACCCTTCTTCTCCATTGCATAAATCTCTTATTTTGATACAAATTTTATATAAATGTAAAAAAAAGACCATTTTTCTGAATAAAAATCACAAAAAAGGAATGTGAATAAAAAAAAATAGTTAACTTTGCACACAAAATTCAAACTAGCACATATATATTTGCGAAAATACTATCCTGATAATTCAGATTAATTTAAATAGATGAACAAAATGAAAAAGTTATTATGCGTGATGGTAGTGTTGTTGGCATGTGCGAATGTGTCGATGGCGCAAAGAGATTTCCATTTTAAGACTTTTTTGGAACTGATGAATTTCCAGGCTAAGGGCAAGTCTTTGGATTATTACCATGGTTTGGCCGACAAAGCAGGATTGGATCTCATCTACGACACCAATGAGTCTGGAGAGATTTACTATGTCTTTGCTGATGGCGTTTCTTACAAGAAAGGTCACATGACTGAGACATACACCAAACTGGCCGACAGTCCCAGACTGTTGAACTTCGATTTGACCGAGAACAAACCGGGCAAATACACACCGATGACCATTACTCTGATTTTCCCTGACAAGGACGCTCAGGACCGCTTCTACAACGAAGGCATGAAAATCGGATGTAAAGTGAACGACAACATCTATTCCACCGATATCGACCCCACATGGAGCCATGTCGAGGGAATAACTTACGCTTTGTTCGCCGGTGCTCACAGTTGGCGTTATATCTATTTCTATGAGAAGGACAACATGTACATGTGCACCTTCCTCTTCTAAAACGTCGTCAAATAAAAATAGAATCTATTAATATTCCACAAGATGAATCATATTAAATATTTCGCTTTAGTGGCAGCCATGTGCGCAGCGACTTCCGTCAGCGCTCAGGTGGTGGAAAACGACCCCAACGTGAGCACTGATTATTGGCTGGACAACAATCAGGCTGAAGGTAAAGACCAAAAAATTCTCCGCGACTATAAATTCTGGGACAACTGGTTCGCCGGCATTCAGGGCGGCGTGCTCTACAACTGGGGCAGCAACCAGGATCACACTTCTTTCTGGCGTCATCTCCGTCCGACAGCGGGCGCTTACGTCGGTAAATGGTTCTCACCCTCTGTAGGTATGCGTCTGCAACTCCTCTGGGCCAGCAACCGCGGTTTGGCTGATTTCACCAACGAATACAAGCCTTACCACTTCCACACCGGTTCGCTTTTCGGCGACGGTATGTTCAACCTGACTAATATCTTCTGTGGCTATCGTGAGAGCCGTTTCTTCAACCTGATCGGTTTCTTCGGTATCGGTGGCGAGCAGACCTTCGGATTCAGCGAGCGCGCCTGGAACAATGGCGACAGCAAATACAATGACGAGGAGTGCACACTGCTCGGTCTTCGTGCCGGTATCATGATGCTCTTCCGTCTGGGCGAGCGCTGGGACTTCTCTGTTGAGGCTTCCAACACTTGGGTTGACGACTCTTTCGACGGTATCCTCACTCATAACAAGTGGGACGGTCACGCCAACCTGCTGCTCGGTCTGAACTACCGCTTCAAAAACCCCACCGACGGTGCTCACCAGTTCACATATTATACTCGTGACTACTCGAAGTATAATGACTTGAACGCTGAACTCAACCGTCTGCGCAAAGAGGCTGCCGACATCCGCGCTAACCGTCCGACAGTCGATGTGAAGTCACAGCAGATTAATGTGCTCGTGTCATTCGCAGCCAACTCTTCAGATATCGACGAGATGCAGGAGGTGAACGTGTACACCGCCGCTCAGGAGATGAAAGAACACAACAACCAGTTGAACCTCTACATTACCGTGCTCGGCAATGGTGGCGCTCTCTTCAACGACCGTGCTAACACCATCCGTGAGACTCTGATTAACGAATATCAGATTCCTGCCAACCGCATCTTCATCGAGAAGGATGCCAAGAAGGTGGAAAGCCAGCAGACGGATAAGAATTGCATTATCGTGTTTATTAACGAAAACGGAAAACTCTAAAAATATACAATCGCTATGAATAAGATAAAAGCAACTTTGCTCGCAGCGATGATCGCCGTGCCCAGTCTGACGATGGCACAGGATTCTTCTAATTTGGAATACGCAACTGCTTTGCGTCACTATAAATTCTTCGACAACTGGTTCGTGGGTATCTATGGCGGTATCACCAGCCCGTTGGGAGAGAATGTTCGTCCCCGCGAATTTTTCCGTTTCGACACTCAGCGCGCAAATGCCAGCCTCGTGATCGGTAAGAGTTTCTCACCGGCTTTCGCAGTGCGTTTGGCTGGTAACTATACCAAGCAGGTAGGTATCCTCGAGCGTTCCTCTATCGTTCGTTCACGCGCCAATGGTTACAGCGGTCGTGGTTACTACGATTTCAAACATGTGAGTGCGTTCATCGAGGCAGTGCCCAACTTCTCCAACATTTTCTCCACATATAAAGAGACAAGACGTTTCAATGTGCTCGGCTTCCTCGGCGTAGGATTTGTGCAGAGATTTGGTTTGGATGAGACCATGCCTAAGACTCTTCGCGACGTCTCTGGTTATCAGACAAGTGATTTCTCAGAGAACTTGGAAGACAAGGCTACTTTCGCAGCACGCGTGGGTCTCGGTGCCAGTTACATGCTCAACAAGTATTTCGACATCAACCTCGAGGCTCTGCTCAGCGTGACCGACGATGGTCTTGACGGCATCCGCTACGATGATAAATACGATGGTTGGACCAACCTCAACCTCGGTCTCGTTTACCACTTCGTAGATCACTATGGCGACCACCGCTTCAAGTATCGTACCGCTGGTCTTGACTACGACCTGTCTGACATCCAGCGCAAAGTCAACGATGCTCGCAAAGACCTCGAAGATGCTAAGAAAGAGAAGAACGCCAAGATCAAGCAGCGTCGTATCCTCGACATGACCGTGTCGTTCATCATCGACAAATACTACATCACCGATGTGCAGAAACGCAACGTCGAGGCTGTGGCTAACTACATGAAGGAGCACCCGGGGGTGAACGTCACCATCTGCGGTTTCGCCGATGTGGAGACTGCTTATCCCGCTTACAACATGCGTTTGTCAAAGCGTCGTGTTACATCTGTGTTCAACATGCTCGTCAACGAGTTCGGTGTTGATCCCAACCGTCTGAGTATCGACTACAAGGGTGACGTTGTACAGCCCTACTCACTCAAGAACGAGTGGAACCGTGTCGTAGTCTTCGCACTCGACGAATATGAAACTGAATCAGTCATCAGCGAATAATAACTTTTCTTTGATTTACATCACATCTATTCTGAAGAGAGGTGCTGCCCGTGCGGGTGGCGCCTCTTTCTTTTAAAGCAAAATAAACTTTCCTGTTTGTAAGTTTTCCGCTTAATGACAAAATCGCCTTCGAAGGAGAGAGACTCTCATGTGAGACTATCATGCAAAATCGTCCTCACTGGCATGCCAGTGAGGACGATTTTATGATGTCGCAGTAAAGTTCCGATTAGAGTCCCCCTCCTCGGAGGGGGTACGGGTGAGGCTCTCTATTCGCTCTTCATCGTATGAATCACGCCGTTCTCATCCACATCCAGTTCCATCACTTTCAGGCTGCGGAGCCAAGTAGTGTCATTGCTGGGCACGCAGTCGTGGTGGAAGAGATACCATTTGCCCTTGTATTGCACGATGGAGTGGTGTGTGGTCCATCCTACCACGGGTTCCAAGATGACACCCTGATAGGTGAACGGTCCGTAAGGATTGTCACCAATAGCATAGCAAAGGTAATGGCTGTCGCCGGTAGAGTAGGAGAGGTAGTATTTGCCGTTCATCTTATGCATCCAAGAAGCCTCGAAGAAACGGTGCGGGTCGCTGACCTTCAACGGTTTGCCATTCTCATCCAAGATGACCACGGGGCGCGGTGCCTCTACAAATTGTTTCACATCGTCGCTCATGCGTGCCACGAAACTGGGCAGGGCAGGCGCGTCGGCAGGTGCAAACATCAAGGTCTTTCTGTCGGGAGCGTGACCTATCTCAATCATACCCTCGGGTGCGGGCTCACCTGCTTTGCATCCCACGGGAGCATAAGGCGGGTGCAAGGCTGAGTGCCACTGCAATTGTCCGCCCCAAAGACCGCCAAAATAGCAGTAAATTTCTCCATCGTCGTCTTTGAAAACACTCGGGTCAATGCTGTTGGCACCACGAATGGGCAGCGGTTCGGCTTTGAACGGGCCTTCAGGACTGTCGGCCACGGCCACACCCAGGTGGAACTCGCCGTTATAGTCTTTTGCGGAGAAGATGAGGTAATACTTGCCGTCTTTCTCCACCACGTCGTTGTCCCACAACTGTTTTTCTGCCCAGGGCACATCATTCACGTCGAGAATCACGCCGTGGTCTGTGGCTTCATCTTTCTCTATGTCATCCCATGACAGTACGTGGTAGTCTTTCATCTGAAAGTGCCCGCCGTCGTCGTCGAAGCACTCGCCGCTGTCCCAGTCGTGTGAGGGATAGACATAGAGACGGCCGTTAAACACATTGGCAGAGGGGTCTGCCATATAATCACTTGGAAATAGATAACGAGGTTTGTCCATAATAATGACTTATTAATAAGGTTATTTCTTTTTATTTTGTGGGGCTATTGGTTCCACTTGGCTTATTTTTCTCTCTAATGCCAGGTCGATGAGTTTCTGCACAAAGGGTTTGAGCCGGTTCTGGCGGTCGAAGAGGGTGGCATAGTCGGTGCGTCCCTTAATGGGGAAATCGTTGCGCCATGAGTTGGCATCATTCAGGCACCAGAAACTCACCCTTGAGATGTCGTCCTTGTGGCGGATGAGCATCTTGAAGAAATTGACCCAGAATTCGGAAATCGTTTTCTCGTGCTCTTTGGTCAAACCGTTCTTATACGGGTCCATCTCGGGGCGGTAGGCGAACTTGTCGCTGATATTAGCACCGGAGAATCCGTAGGGGTTGGGCAGCACTGACAGGTCCAATTCGGAGAAGAACGTGGGCACGCCCAGTGCGGCGATGACATCGATGGAGTGGTCATACTGTTTGATGACCAGGTCGTCGACATTATCCTCAAGAATGAGGTGTCCCTGCATACCGATGGCCGTCACAGGCAGTCCTTGGTTGAGGAGCGGGCGGAAGAAATTGGCCACACCCTCCACCTTCGTCGCTTTGTTCATCGAGAAGTCATTGTAATACAACTCCGCCGACGGGTCGGCCTCATGGGCGTATTGGAAGGCGAGAGGTATGTAGTCCGTGCCGAGTATCTGATAGAACAGGCTCTGGCGGGGCGACCCGTCGTCTTCGAACGCCTCATTGACCACGTCCCATGCGTCCACACGTCCCTTGAAATGGCTCACGATGGTGTAGATATGCTCACGCATCCGTTTCTTCAGCACATCGGCTGAAACGGGTTTGCCGTCGCTGTCGAAGTGGAACCACGGCGCACACTGCGAGTGCCAGATGAGACAGTGCCCAAGCACTTTCAAACCGGCTGCCTTCGCCTTATTGACGAACTGGTCGGCAAGCGTGAAGTCATATACGCCTTCCTGGGGGTGTATCACCTCGCATTTCATGCAGTTCTCAGCCACAACCCAGTTGAAGTTACTGACGATGGCATCCCAGTCGGCCGTCTGGTCATTGCTGATGTGTCCCGTCACGTTGTGAGCGTTATCGCCGCTCTTATCCGCAGCCACCTGCCATTGGTTCACACTCACGCCAGTGTACCAATAGTCGCGGTAAGCGTCTTTCAGGGTTTGTGCCACTGATGTCGAGGCGATGGCAGCGATAGCCACAGACAATGCTGTTCTTAGGACACTGATTTGACAGATTCTACTGATGGCACTGATTCTTTTTATCATGTTTATTCTAGAGATATGTGTGACATTAAGACACTGATTTGACAGATTCTACTGATGGCACTGATTCTTATGGTTTATAAGACTCTATTTTCGGTCATTTGTGAATACAAGGCGTTCTTATAAACGCGCTCCAGAAAACCATATCCTAATTCAATAGACGGCATAGAACGCATTTATGATGTCACCTGTTATTTGAGAATGTAAATAATCCATTAAATGTCTTATTCCTACATCAGTGTCATCAGTCCAATCTGCCAGAGCAGTGTCTGAAAAAACACAACGTCAGATAAATCATTAATTATCTGCGGCAGAGCGTGCCTCAATCTCGCGGTTGATTTCGTCAATCTTCTCGTCAGTCAACTCATACTTCGAGATGATGAAAATAGCGAGCAGAAGCAGGATAGCGGGGATAACGCAGACGAGCCATAAGATACCCTCCTCGGCTAAAGGCGTCTGGTCGATGACATCGCTGTTATAACCTACGTATGCCAACACAGCGGGGCCGACGATGCTACCGAATGTCATACCGGCCTTGAAGAACAATCCTGTCAAGGCATTGACAATACCGGAAATACGACGCCCGGTTGTGTATTCGCCGTAAGAAATCACCTCGGGAACCAGCGCCCACATATAACCTGTAGCCACAATCACGCCCGTGCTCTTGATAAACTGTGCCACGTAAATCATCCACATGCTCGGATTCTCCATCTTAGAAATGATATAGAGCATCGCCATTCCGAGAATTGCGGCACCAAGGAACAAATAGAACATGTTCTTCTTTCCTACCATGCGCTTGAACCAGGGAACGAGCGGCATAAATATGAATGCCGGAATCGAACCAAGAGCCATGAATATCGACAGTTGCTGAGCCGATCCGTGCAGATTGCTGTTCATAAAGTAAGCACCAGCGGCATTACCGACCGACATCATGGCGAAAGCGGTGATGAAGAAGAAAGCGAGAACACGCAACGGACGGTTGCGGAGAAATTCCATCCAGAGGTCGCTGACCTTCACCGTCTCTGTGGCTTTCGCATCCATGACGACGCGCTCCTTACACTGCGAGAAGCAGAACATAAGCAGGCAGAAACCGACGATAGCATAAATGGTCATCGTGGTGAACCATGCCGAAGAGTCTTTCGGCAGACTGTCTGACGGTGCGCCTGCAAGCAGGGCGATAAACAAAGGCAGACCGGAGTTAACGGCCAAACCACCAAGGTTGGCCATAAACATACGCACTGAAGTAAGAATGGTGATTTCGTTTGTGTCACGTGTAAGTGATGAGTTCAATGCTCCGTAAGGCACGTTGATAAACGTATAGAGCAATTGCATCGATATATAAGTGACGTACGCATATATCAGCGACGGAGCGAATCCGTTGAAGAAGCAAAGAATGGCGAAACCCGACAGTGGAATACCTACATAAAGCAGATATGAGCGGTATTTACCGAAACGCGGGTTGCTCTTGTCAATTAACGCGCCCACAATGGGGTCCCAAATCACGTTTGCCACATTACCCACAAGGAACATGACAGCCACCGCCGACGGAGTAAGTCCGTAGATGTCGGTGTAAAAGAAAAGAAGGTAGGTGCAAATAACCTGGAAAATCAGGTTCTGCGCCAGGTCACCGCTACCGAAACCGATGCGCTGCAACCAGGATAGTTTGTAGAATCCCTTGGATTCTTGAGTGCTTGTGTTTGTTTGCATTGTTTTATGTTTTTAATGAATAGTGTTTGCTTATTTGTCCTATTGTGCCTTTCCTATAAACTCTGCCGCGAATTTTCCCATGACGGCATAGCCGGCGGGATTGAGGTGGAGCCAGTCTTCTTGCAAGTCGGAGCGCAGGGCTTCGGGGTCGGCACTGTCGCGCACGGCTTTGTCGAAGTCGATGACACCGTCGAAACTGCCCGATGTGCGTATCCATTCATTCACGCGCTTACGCATGGCCTCATGTTTCTCGCTGTAATAGAATGAATTCTTCACAGGGGTGATGGTCGCGCCATAGACCTTCAGGCCGGCCTCATGCCCTTTGCGTATCAGTTCTTTGTAAGCCTCGATGAGCCGGTCGCCTACCTGCGGGTTGTCGCCAAAGGAACCGATGTCGTTAGTGCCCTCGAAAATGATGATGGCAGAGATGCCTGTTTGTCCGAGAATGTCGCGGTCGAAACGCACCAGTCCCGGCTCGCTCAGCCCACCGCGAACCACGCAGTTGCCGCCGATGCCGAGGTTCAGTATGCCGATATGAGCCGTGGCGGGGTTCTTCAGCAGTTCATCTGAGAAGAAATCCGTCCAGCGGTTTTGCGCGTCGGTAGTGCTGCCCCGTCCGTCGGTGATAGAGTTACCCAGTATGGCGATGGCCGTCTGATTGCTGCCCAGCACGTCGATAGAAGCGATGTTATACCAATGCACAGCCTCTTCGCCTTGGCTGAAATCGCTCTCGGGTGTGCTCTCGCCGGATATGATATACGATGTGGTGCGCGACCCGCGGTGGCATGATGCCGCATCGGGCGTGGCGTCGCCGTAGTTGATGGTGATGGCCAACCGCTGTCCGGGACGCAGGTGGTAAGTGATATCGTCGCTCATCACCTCCTTGCCCGGTTCGATGGTCACACTGCGCTGATTGCCGAAGGTAAGCCAGGTGGCTGTCGCTTTGTTGATATTCGAACTATAGGTGGCGTCAGCGATATACACGCCCTTGATGTCCACGGGCGTGGTGCTCTGCACATTCGACAGCCGCAGCCGCATGGTCTCGCCGCCGATGCTCACGTGGATGATTTGGCGCGCTGAGCGGTTCGACAGCGATGCTTTCGGCATGTCGCCTTGTCCGGGTTTCTCCACGGCCGTAGCCCATGTACCCGTCCATTGTTTTGCGGGGTCGGGAGTGTTTACCGCCGTTTTGCTTACGCATGACATGAGAATCGGGAGCACCATCAAAAGTGCCATCCGCCAGAATTTGCCGGTTGGAAAATGTTTCATTTCGTCTGTTGGTAGTTTTATTCTGCAAAAATACACATATCTTTTGAAAATACCAATACAAATTGACTCAACATTTGCTCAAAATGTTTCATATCTGTGCCAAATTGGATAAAAGAGCGTGATTTGTTTGGGAAAACGGGCAAATTCTTGTAATTTTGCCATGAACAATTTCATAATACCATAAACTACTTATTTCGATGAAGAAACAACAACCGACCCACGGAATTCTTATTCGGCGGATGAGCAGTGTCATGCGCCTGATGATGACAGCAATTCTCTTATTTGGGATATTACCGGCAACGGCCGAAGACGGCAGCCAATTGTGGTTGCGCTATGGCAAAACCGACAAGGCGCCTGATATCACTTGCGACAGGTCGTCAGAGACGGCTAAAATCGCGGTGAGCGAGTTGCGCGATTTTTGGCACGGCGGTTCCGCACAAGCCAATGTGCGTCTGGTGACCGACGCTTCAGTCCCCGCAGAGGGATATCGCATCGAGCAGAATGGTCAGAGCACCATCATCAAGGCTTCCGATGACAAAGGGTTGTTGTATGGCGCGTATGAATTGTTGCGGATGCAGAAAATTGGCGCCGAACACCCTGTGCAGACGGCCCCGAAGATAAAATACCGCCTGTTGAACCACTGGGACAATCTCGACGGGTCGATTGAGCGCGGTTATGCCGGCAAGAGCATCTGGAAATGGGATGAGATTGACGGCAAGCAGCGTACCATGAGCGAGGCCATGCAGCAACGTGTGCGCCAGTATTGCCGTGCCAATGCGTCGCTCGGACTCAACGGCAGCGTGCTCAACAACGTGAATGCCTCGCCCAATATCCTGACCACCGAATATCTGGAGAAAATCCGTGTGTTGGCCGACGCTTTCCGTCCCTACGGCATACAGGTGTATCTCTCTATCAATTTCGCCTCGCCGATGGTGCTGGGCGCCACGACGACCGCCGACCCCCTCGACGCGTCGGTGGCGAAATGGTGGCGTGAGAAAGTGGACGAGATATACCGTCTGATACCTGATTTCGGCGGATTCTTGGTCAAGGCCAATTCCGAAGGTCAACCCGGTCCCGGCGACTATCACCGCACCCATGCCGACGGTGCGAATATGCTGGCGGCTGCCTTGAAACCACATAACGGCATCGTGATGTGGCGCTCGTTCGTCTATGGTGCTAACCACAAAGGCGAGGACCGAGTGAAACAGGCCGTGAGTGAGTTCAAACCCATGGACGGTCTTTTCGCTGACAATGTCATTCTTCAGTCCAAGAACGGGCCGCTTGATTTCCAGCCCCGAGAACCTTATGCGCCCATCTTCGACAATATCAAGAAAACCCCGCAGATGGCCGAGTTGCAAATCACGCAGGAGTATCTCGGACAAAGCCTTCATCTGGTCTATCTCGCCCCGATGTGGGAGGAGTTTTTCGGTTTCGTCAGTGCCAATAAATTGGTAGGCATCGCCGGCGTTGCCAATATCGGCGACAGCGAGGGATGGTGCGGACACCCCTTCTCACAGGCCAACTGGTATGCTTTCGGCCGTCTGGCGTGGAATCCGGAGATGACATCCGAGGAGATTGCCCGTGAATGGCTGGTGCAGACCTTTTCTGACAATAAGATGTTTGTCGATGCCATGACCGAGGTGATGATGTCCTCGCGCGAGGTATGTGTCGATTACATGATGCCGCTCGGATTGCATCATATCTTCAGTTTCGACCATCACTATGGACCTGAACCCGACGGATTTATTGCCAGTTATCCGCTCGAGTGGTGCCCGGTGTATTATCACAAGGCTGATAAAGACGGTGTGGGCTTCGACCGTACACGAAAAGGCTCGGGTGCCGTTGACCAGTATCGCAAACCCTTCAACTCACAGTATAACAGTCTGAAAACCTGTCCGGAGGAATATCTGCTGTGGTTCCATCATGTGTCGTGGGATTACAAAATGAAAAACGGTAAAACCCTCTGGCAGAACCTGCAAATACACTACAACCGCGGAGTGGAGGAGGTGGCCCGCTATTGCGACACATGGCAACGCATGCGTCCCTACATCGACTCGGCGCGTTGGCAGCATGTCGCCGACCTGCTCGATGTGCAGTTAGAGAACGCCCGTAAGTGGCGTCAAGTCTGCCTCGACTATTTCGGCAGTTTCGTCAAGTGACGGCTTTTGGGGTATTTCGATTATCCCGAAGATTCCGGTTGCATTGTCCTCTCAGCCCCTTATATTTCAAGAAAAATGAAAAAAACTATTCTGCTAACACTATTATTTATGGGTGCCCTCTCGCTGTATGCCCAAAGTCGGTTGCAGCGGCAGGGCACAACTATGCAATTAACGGTCGCTGGGCGGCCGATGCTGATTCTCGGAGGTGAACTGAGCAATTCGGCGGCCACCTGTGTCACAGATATAGACAGTGTCATGCCGCGTATGGCACGGTTGGGACTGAATACGGTATTGGTGCCTGCCCAATGGGATTTGACCGAGCCTGAAGAGGGACATTTTGATTTCACCCTTATTGACCGCACTATCCAAAAAGCACGCGAGAACGGATTCAAGGTCATTTTCCTGTGGTTCGGCGCCTGGAAGAACTCGATGAGTTGTTATGCACCGCTGTGGTTCAAAAAAGACACCAAACGTTTTCCCCGTGCGATGACACGTCAAGGCAAACCGTTGGAGATAGCCAGCGCCTTTTCGGAGAATGTGTTTCAGGCCGACCACCGGGCCTTCAAAGCGCTGATGGAGCATATCGCCCACATCGATGCCAATGACCACACGGTCATCATGATGCAGATAGAGAATGAAATCGGCATGCTGGAAGACGCGCGCGATCATTCACCCGAGGCCGACCGCCAGTTCAAGGGGCAGGTACCGGAAGAACTGATATCTTTCCTCAAAAAGCATCAAAAAGACCTTCATCCCTCGATGCGTGATAAATTCTCCGGAAAAAGTGGCACATGGACCGAGGTGTTTGGCGACGATATCTATACGGACGAGATTTTCATGGCATATCATTATGCGAAATACGTGGAGCGGTTGGCCAAGACAGCCCGCGAGGTGTATGATATGCCGCTTTATGTGAATGCCGCTATGAACAGCCGCGGACGACAGCCTGGTGAGTATCCATCGGCGGGTCCGTTGGCTCATCTGAAAGATATCTGGCATTGTGCCGCCCCTGATGTGGACATCCTCGCCCCCGACATTTACGATACGGGTTTCAAGGGATGGGTCACGCAATACGCGCTGCCCGATAACCCGCTGTTTATCCCTGAGACACGTTGTTGCGCCAATAGCGGTGTACGTGCCCTTTATGCCTTCGGCGAACATCATGCCATAGGGTTCAGTCCCTTTGCCATCGACCAAGCACCCGACCGCGACACACAACCCGTCACCGCTGCTTATGACTTGTTGCGCCAGTTGGCACCCGTTATCTCCCGTCATCAGGGAAAAGATTCGATGCGCGGCGTGTTGTTCGATCAGGATGACAAAGAGTCCGTCATCATCGATGGCGACTTGACCCTCACCTGCCGACATAATTTCACCTTGCCGTGGGATTCCCGCGCCACTGACGGCAGCACATGGCCCGAAGGAGGAGCAATCATCATCCGACAGGCCCCCGACGATTATCTCATTGCGGGCAGTGGGGTAGTGGTGGTATTCCAAAAGACGACGGAAAAGGCTCAGACAGAACAGAAATCCTTAGGTGAGGACGGCTTTGCCGATGCAGGGGGAGATATGTCAAAAACGCAACAGTCTCAACGATTTACAGGCAAACGCGTCGGCATCGGCTATGTCGATGAGGTAGCCATCGATGCGCAAGGCCAGTTACAATATCTCAGACGTGAAAATGGCGATCAAGACCATCAGGGCCGCCATGCGCGTATCTCTGTAGGAGACTATAAGATACTGCATGTGAAACTGTATGAGTATTAAACACAGAAGGGAGTTAAAAAGGAAGATAAAGGGAAGATAAAAGGACAATACATCTCCAATGGAGAACGATTGTCCTTTTAATTTATTTATGAGGCAGAATGCCGATAACTTCCTTTTAACTCCCCTTTAACTTCTTGAGCCGAAGAGGAGCCTTTGGAAATCAGCAATCCGAACTGAAGAACACCGCATCGTTGGCCTTCGGTTTCTCGATGGGCACGATGATTTCTTTCATCCATGAAGGCAGGCCTTCATCAGGATAGGTCTCCAGATGTTGCTGCCATTCCTCGTCGGTCATTCGGGGATCACCGATGGGCCGTTTGAACTCACGATAGGAGAACACGGCACCACGCATCAGGTAGAGCAATCCGTCAACCTCCACCAACACGTATATCTCGTCGGCAGGTCCGACGGCCTCGAAGAGAATGCTCTTCTCGGGATTGTTGTCTGCATTGGCGGTATAGACATCGGCAACGAGTGCCACCTTCTTGTCGGCATCCTGCACCTGATACCATCCGTAGAGTTCCTCGTCAGGTTGTGAGAGCAGTGCCAGCGACAGCCATTCATAATCATCGCCTATGTGGCGGATGGTCTGATACTCATTGTCAGTGAGTGCCTTGCCGGCCAGTTCTTTCTTGCTGATGTCGAGGAGGAATTGCGCTTTCTCCTTGACCGACTCTGTCAGTTCCTTGGTATTGTTCGCATGCAGTTGGTAGCGGTCCATCACATTATCCATGGCGTCGACCAATTGGATGGCTTTCTCCCAGAAGGCGACGTTCGGCTCCACGTATCCCTTTGTGACAGGGTCGGGGAGGGCGTCGCCACCGCCACACTCCGCTCCGAACGGCTGCTTGGCATAGAGGATAGCATCGTGCTTGAGTTCGGCCCACGAGGCAAGCGAGGCGTTGAGGGTCTTCTTGCCCCACGCGTCAGTCTTCATGAAATAGGGCCAACGGCTGTCGTTGGCATTGTTGAGCAAGGCCAGCGCGTCTTCCCAAGAGTTATAGACGCTGGCATCCCATTTCACCAGTTTCATCTTTCCCTTCATGGCGGTCAGCGCGGCGACAAATCCGGGCCACTGTTTGTCCGTACCCAACTCCTTGATGAGGATGTTCTCTGCCGTTGTACTGCCCAACGCAGCCATCACGTCAAGACCGCTCGGCACATCACGCAACGTAGGTTCGTTGTCGTAATCAACAGTTTCCAACAACACCTCGGCATCGGGCGTATAGCGTTGCGGCATGAAATTGATTTTCACATGCGATGTGCGCTCATATTTAGGCCTGATGCGTGTCTGCCTCTCGCCAATCGAATCGGCTGCCTTGCGCACGCTTTCCATCTTGTCTTTGTTTTGCAACATGCCCAGTGCCGAGGTGGAGAAATGGCGCAAGATATCGCTCATCTGTGTGATGGTCACATTGTCGGGCTCACCGATGAGAAACGTGATGGGCGTAAACACCTCGTCGTAAGTCTTCCGCACGTCGGCATTGCCAGTCACGGTCTCAGCAATCAGGGCAGCGCGAATCAATTGGTGGTCGATGTCGGTGCCAAAGGGCACGTCTTGCAGCCACATCATCGTCTTGAAATAGCGTTTCAGACCGTCGGTGCGGGTGTAATGACCGCGCGGGCGGAATAGACTGTAGGCAAATTTCACCCGTTTGTACTCGAGGAAATCGGAATAACCGTCGGTCGCTTCATTGATATTGTTTATCTCCTCGGCAGCCATGGCGGTATATTTCGCCGGCACGCCGGTGAGCGGCTCGCCCTTAATAAGCGCACGGGCAATGGCGAAGTAGGTCATATTCCATTCGGCGGCCTCTGCGATACGTGAGTCGCTGCTCAGTACAGACTGCTGCTTCGACTGTTCGTACAACTGCTCGCAAAGGGTGGTGATTTTCTCGCTGAGCATACCTTCCTCCACACGCCGCAACATGCAGTCGAAATAGATATGGAAGAGTTGCAGGTAGAGGTCGGTTGTCACAAACGACGGGAAGACCTGATAGGAGTTGCGCTCGTAAATTTGGAACAACTGCTCTTGGTCTGTCCTGATGATACCGAATCCGTTCTTCGCCAATGCGTTTTTGAGTTTCGGGTTCATCTCCGTCAATTGGTAGGGGTTGATGATATTGTCGGTATTGACAATATTTCCCGCCCCGCCGGCGTAGTTTTTCTTCTTCAGTTCTTCTTCGCGCGCTTTCACACGGTCCATGAACTTTTGTTCGGCGGCGGTGTAGGTCACCTTCTTACTACCCTCAAACACCTTAAGGGCACGTTCATAGTACCATGAGGTTGATTCAAAGATTTTGCGCAAGTCGCTGCTCGTGAAGACATAGCCTTTCCGGGCAGGAATGGCATTACGAAGCACGCGCAGTTCGCTAAGCGAGAGTTTCGAGATGTCCATGTTGAGATTCAGACCTTTGTCCAGTTTCTCCACATTGATGTGGCCTGCTCCGGGCAGTATCATCGGGGCAGGCTCTTGGGCTGATGTGCTCATCACCCCTATCAGGGCAAATAGCAAAAAGAATAGTTTTTTCATATAAATAATGGTTTAGTGTAGAGGGTTTAGGGTTTAGTGTTCTATTTTGGGGCTTGGTTTAGTGTTCTTGAGGCAATTTTCTGCTTCTTCCAGACTCACGTTTTTCACTAAGATGGAGTCGGCACCGAGGCCGAAGGGGCGCCAGCGGTGGGTCATCACCACATAGCGGCCGTCAGTGGTCGATTGCAATGTGCGCACCTGTCCGTCGATAAAGCGGAAATCCTCAAGGATACCGCCCAATTGCGAACCCAACCACATGGGGCGTATGCGACCTCCCACATTCTTAAATATATGTATGCGCTTGCGCAGGTTGGGGTCATGTCGCGTGCGGTTCACCACTCCCACAATGGCATCTTCCAGTCCGTCGCCGTCAACATCGCCCGTCTCCAGCCGATAAACAGGAAACCGGACGGTGTAGCGGCCAGTATAATTGCCCGTGGTCAGTGTCAGGTAAGTGAGCGTGTCATTGACGCGTTCCATCCCGTAGGTCTGTGCCATACACACCATGCTCATCAGCCAACCCGCCAGACACAATGCACATCTTCTCATAACGCGTTTCAGATTTCGTATTATGCATTTAGTATCACTGTCCGATGCTGCCCCTCGAGTTGATATAGCGCATGCAGTCGGCAGCCTCTTCGGGGGTGATGTCACCTTTCGCCTGCATCTTCCTGACAAGGGCTCTCGCCTCCTCGTCGGTGTTGGGACCAAACGAGTTGACTATCGACTCACCGCTCCTTTGCTGACGTGTCGTCACTTCTTGTTGGGGTTGAGGCTCTTCTTTTATCTTCGCATCTTTTGCGGGAGGAGTGGGGTTGTCTTCCACCACGACAGAAGAACCGGTTTCAGGCTCTGGTTCAGCGGGTTTAACTGGTTCAGCGGGTTTTTCTGTAGGTTGTGTCTCTGGCGTTGAGACCGCAGTGGCGGTACTGTCTGTCGATGATGTTTGTATCTCGGTATCGGCAGATTTCTTTCCCAAACTGCTGAACAACGAATAAGCGCCTACGCCTAACAACAGGATCGACACCCCAATCAGAACCTTGCCGATAATCTGACGTGTCTTTCCTGAATCAGAAGGAGTGTTACCGTTCTGCATGTTCCCGCCGTCTTGTGGTTGCCATCCGCGCATGACAATCTCACCCTCCGCCTCAGATGCCATGACATCGCTGCCGTAAGGATTATTGCCCATTGGCGGCTGTTGCGGAAAGCCCGTCGGCTGCTGTGGCGGCATCTGCTGGTAACCCGGTTGTTGTTGATATCCGACAGGTTGCTGTGGTGTCATCGGTGGTTGCTGATAACCCGCCATAGGCGGCGGAGGTGCCACCGATGGTATTTCTACCTTCATGCCGCAGCGACGGCAGAACTTATCTACGTCGTACAGCGCATTTCCACAATTCTTGCAATATGCCATTTCTATGTGTCGTATATTGGGAAGGTAACGGTAAAAACAGGAACAACCTCCTAAGTAATCATAACGTTCAACGTTCCATGTTCAACGTTCAACGTTCAAAGGAACTTAGCGATGTCTGCCTCCAGATTTTTGATTTGTCCCGGAGCCATCACTACCTCGTTGTCGCGGCTGATGATGAAACTGCAAGGCACACTTTCGGAGCTGTTCAGGTAGAACAACGACTGTTTGCCTTCGGTGTCGCGTACATTAATCCACGGCAGCGCGTCGGTCTGTGTCTTCCAGAAATGGTCATCCTGGTCGAGCGACACCTGATAAATCTCAAATCCGCGGTCATGGTATTTGTTGTATATCTCGCGCAGCAATAGGATACGGGCGGGGGAGTCGTCGGCGGAGAAGAGATGGAAATCGAGCAGCACTACCTTACCCTTCAATTCCGTCAGATGGCGGATATGGCCTGTGGCATCGGCCAACGGGACATCCACCAGCGTCACCTCGGTCACTTTCGATGAGTCGATTTCCAGTCCTTTGTTCTGCTGCTCCACAATCTTCTTCGTTTTCAAGCCCTCCATGGCTATGGTCTCAAGATTTTGCGCACGTGGCGACTCCGGATAAAACTGTTTCCATGATGTGGCCACCGCTTGGAAAGGTTTCACGTCGTCGAGATGGCGTTGCGGGTCGAACACCATGATATATGCGTTGTTGACCACGATGCTCTGAAAGAGAGCGAAGTATGACGATGCTTTCAGCGGATCTTTATAGATATAGTCGCGGCAGACCTCGGCTTTGTAGGTGTTGAGCATGCGGAAGATGCTGTCGGCAGGTGCTGTGCCTACAAGAAGCGGGTCATTGGCTACCTGCTGAGCACGCGCTTGCAAATCCATCTGTTTAATAGTCAACTCCTTGATTTTTTGGCAGTTGTCATTCCCCTCGATATTATACCCTTCCGCCATGTTCTTATAGTCGGCCTTCACGGTAATGGTCTCGGTGGAATCGACCGCAAGATTGATTATCTGGTCATAGATACGCAGGCGGTAGAAGTCGGGCGCACCGGTCGGAGCGTTGACGCTGAAATCGAAATGACCCGCCTCGTCGAGTTTGATGGAGTCGATGATTTGCACCCCCTCGAGCGCCATGTGGTCGAGGTAAAGCATGGAGTCTTTCGCCTGTGTTATTTCACCGGTGATGGTAAATTTGGAACTGTTGTCGCATGAGGCGACGAAAAGAACGGTGACGGCCATTGCCGCGCCAGAAATAAGTGTTTTAATGATGGTTTTCATTTCTTTATGTCGTTGTTTTTGCTGCAAATATACCACCTTTTTTTGACTTGTGTGCCGATACGGATAAAAAAATGGAAAAATACAGACGACGGCTTGGCTTATCCGGCATGGAAGTCGAATGTCCACCATCCGTTTTCGTCTTGCCGTGGCTCTACATTAGCAATATAGAAACTGTCGATGGTTCCTGCACCGTACTGTTTGTCCGTCTCGTCCTGTTGGATGAGGGGCTTCATCTGCCGGGCACAGGCCTCGGCATCGGCTTTGTCCTTGAAAGCGATGATGGCACCATTGTCGGTGTCGAAATGGAAACTCACATAGCAGGCATGTGCATCATCGGCTTCAAACACCCAATCCGTATAGTCCTCTTTTTGTTTCTTGACGGCTTTCGTGCCCTTGCCAAAGACGATGGTCTTATACTCTATGCCCTCCTCGTCGTCGGTGTCGCTTTCATAGACGATTCTCTTCATGCCAGTGCCGGGGTCGGTGGCGGAGGGTCTGCTTCCGTCACTGTCATACACGGTGTTTATCAAGGCGAAAAGTTTGGCAAACTCAGGCGCCTTCTCCTGACTCTCAGTCTGTTCTTTGACTTGAGCCGTCTCTGTTGTCTTTTCTGTAACCTGCTCGGTCGCGTTGGCCTCAGACGGTGCGTTTTTCTTTTCCTGTTTGTTGCAACTTGCGATGATGGGCAATGTCATCATCAAGGCAACCAAAGATAATAGTTTTCTCATGATTCGTAAATGGTTAAATAGTTAATGATATATGCTTTTTTCGTTTTGCAAAAATACTCTTTTTATTTCAATATGACACGTTTTTCTGTCATAAAACTTAATCAAAAATATTTTCCCCGCTTACTTGTATGAAAAGGAAGAAGGTGTGTGGTTGCCTTTGCTCTCGTTTCGGGAAAGACTTGAAAACACCTGAAAATCACAGCAAAAGGAAAATAATCACACAAATCTTCGTCAGTTCCGTTTTTAATCGCTATCTTTGCACGATTTTTCAAGCGAAAGGCGAAATGCGCCTTTCTGAAGATGTAGTTAAAACAATAAGTATTTTTTTAGATGAACGTTATTACGAAAACAGTTTCTCTGCCTGACGGAAGAACCATCAGCATTGAAACAGGAAAAGTGGCCAAGCAGGCCGACGGTTCTGTTGTGCTCCGTATGGGCAACACCGTTCTGCTCGCCACCGTGTGCGCTGCTAAAGACGCAGTGCCAGGAACAGATTTCATGCCTTTGCAGGTCGATTACAAAGAACAGTATTCCGCTGCCGGACGTTTCCCCGGCGGATTTACAAAGCGCGAGGGCAAACCGGGTGACAATGAGATTCTCACCTCAAGACTCGTGGACCGCGTGTTGCGGCCTCTCTTCCCCTCCACTTACCACGCTGAGGTATTCGTCAATGTGATGCTGCTCTCAGCCGATGGTGTTGACCAGCCCGACGCATTGGCAGGCTTTGCCGCTTCAGCCGCTCTGGCTTGTTCAGATATACCTTTTGAATGCCCCATCTCAGAGGTTCGCGTGGCCCGCGTCAATGGCGAGTACGTTATTGACCCCACTTTCGAGCAGATGAAAGAGGCCGACATGGATATCATGGTCGGTGCTTCTGCCGAGAACATCATGATGGTGGAAGGCGAAATGAAAGAGGTGAGCGAGCAGGATTTGCTCGGTGCCCTCAAAGCGGCCATGGAGGCCATCAAACCCATGTGTGAGTTGCAGGCAGAACTGTCGAAAGTACTCGGCACTGACGTGAAGCGCGAGTTCGACCACGAGGTCAACGACGAGGCACTGCGCGAGCAGATGAACAAAGAACTCTATCAGCCGGCATACGACGTGACCAAGCAGGCGCTCGAGAAACATGCGCGCGCCGAGGCGTTCGACAAGATTCTCGCTGACTTCAAAGAGAAATACTTCGCCGAGAAAGAGGCTGCCGAGGGCGCTGAAGAGGCCGAGGGCGCTCTTTCACGCGAGGACATCGAGGCCATGATGGACCGCTATTATCACGATGTGATGCGCGATGCTATGCGCCGTTGCATCCTTGACGAGGGTATCCGTCTCGACGGCCGTAAGACCGATGAGATCCGTCCCATCTGGTGCGAGGTCAGTCCCCTGCCCATGCCTCACGGAAGCAGTATCTTCACCCGTGGTGAGACGCAATCGCTCACAACCTGTACTCTAGGCACGAAACTCGATGAGAAACTCATTGACGATGTGCTCGAGCGCAGTTATCAGCGTTTCCTCCTCCACTATAACTTCCCGCCGTTCTGCACGGGCGAGGCCAAGGCTCAGCGCAGCGTAGGCCGTCGCGAAATCGGTCACGGTCATCTGGCATGGCGCGGACTGAAAGGACAGATTCCCGAGGAATTCCCCTACACAGTGCGTCTCGTGTCACAGATTCTCGAGTCAAACGGTTCCTCTTCAATGGCTACCGTTTGCGCAGGCACTCTGGCCCTGATGGACGCAGGTGTGCCCATGAAGAAACCTGTCAGCGGCATCGCCATGGGTCTCATCAAGAACCCCGGCGAGGACAAATATGCCGTGCTCTCCGACATCCTCGGTGATGAGGACCACCTCGGTGACATGGACTTCAAGACCACCGGTACACGCGATGGTCTGACCGCCACTCAGATGGATATCAAGTGCGACGGACTGTCATTCGATATCCTCGAGAAAGCCCTCATGCAGGCCAAGGCCGGACGTGAACATATCCTCGGTTGTCTGACCGACACCATCGCTGAGCCGCGTCCTGATCTCAAACCGCATGTGCCCCGCATCGTGGCCTTCGACATTCCGAAGGAGTTCATCGGTGCTGTCATCGGCCCGGGCGGTAAAATCATCCAGCAGATGCAGGAGGATACCGGTTCGACCATCACCATCGACGAGACTGACGGCGTAGGTAAGGTGCAGGTCAGCGCTCCCGACAAGGAGAGCATCGACGCTGCCATCGCCAAGATTAAGGCTATCGTGGCCGTGCCTGAGGTGGGCGAGGTCTATGAAGGCACCGTACGCAGCATCATGCCTTATGGTTGCTTCGTCGAGATTCTCCCCGGAAAAGACGGTCTGCTCCACATCTCAGAGATTGACTGGAAACGTCTGGAGACCGTTGAAGAGGCTGGCATCAAAGAGGGCGACAAGATTAACGTCAAACTTCTCGAGATAGACCCCAAGACCGGCAAGTACAAACTGTCACACCGTGTGCTCATCCCGAAACCCGAGGGTTATCAGGAGCGTGAGCGTCGTCCGCGTCCCGAGCGTGGCGGCAACAATGACCGCCGTCAGCGCAATGACCGCCAAGAGCGTCGTGGCAATGAGCATCGCAACAATGACCACCGCAACAACGGTCATCGTGAGCAGCGCAACGACTATCACGATCCCCTGGCAGAGCGTGAGCCCCGCGACTTCAACGACTCCCTCGACCACGGAACAGATATCGACTAAAATGTAGAAATCATTTACAGGTATCATATGAACCTGTCTATAACAAACAAAGCAGGCTGAGAAACCTCAGCCTGCTTTGTTATTTCACCACTCATGGATGTCGGCATGTTCTTTCACTTGTTTGGCGGTTTTGGGGGGCAGTTGGGGGAAGAATTGCATGCCGGTGAGTCGCTCCACCTGCGCGATGGTATTGACATAGAAATCTTTTGTGCGGTTGTCGGATGTGTTCTTGCATACAAAACCGATTCCTTTCGGGGTGCCGTTCAGACAAAGCACAACCTTGAAAAAGGCTTCGGGCACCGCTATCTTGCTGTCGCCTACGGTCTGGTGCTCCTGACGGTAGAAGAGAGGACCTGTCACGATATATACCTCGCCGTATTTCTCGGCCCATCGGCGACAGGCTATCTCCATCTCGTTCCAATCACCGCTATTGAGCGTGAGGTTCTGCGGACTGCAGTTGGTCAGCAGAAACGACTCGTACATCACCTCCTCATCCCATTTGCAGTCGGCAGCGGGGCACAGGTGTCCGCGCGAGTATCCGCTGCCTTTATAATCATCACGTGTGGCGCGAGGGTAGGGCACCTCTGTGTCTTCGTGCCAGGCATTGCCGCTTGGGCGTTTTACCTTACCTCTCACGTGTTCCGCGGTCAGCCGCCATGCCACCCAGTTGGCTTGCAGGGTCTCTTTGTTGTATGACACGGTGAATCCCTTGCGATAGAGTATCTGCTCCGGCATCTTTTTCAGTGGCGCGGGCATCTCTGGCAGTTGCGGGTTGACCTTGGCTTTTTCCTTGGGTTGAACGGCTCCCGTTTTGGGGTGCGACGGCACATGCCCCTCACGTGTGGACCTGCAAGCGCAACCCACAGTGAGGAAAGCCATGAAAAGGATTATCTGTGAAAGATACCGTCTTCTCATCCCAACCAAGTTTTTACGTCATTCTACATTTGTCATTCCCAATTCCACGTTCTTCGTCCTGATGCTTATTGCGGGCCGATTTGCGAGGGCTCGCCGCTAAGACCGATGCCTTGATAGACGCAGGGTGCCACACCGTCTGACTCCCATATCCAGGCACCTATGTCCAAGAAATCGTTGAGGCCTTTTACGTGTTCTTGCGCCTCGGCACGACTGTAGTAACAGCCAGGACACATACGGAATACGGTGCGCCCGTTCTTGTCCTTTCCGCGATAGACGTTCGAACCGTCCAGTGCGTCGGGTTGCACGGTCATGGCCTTTTTCGCTTCAGCAAGGCTCTCATAAGTGCCCACCACCACGTAATAGACTTTTTTGTTGGCGCCAGACACATTCGTCGAACTCTCCTCCAAGCCAGTCAAACGGGCGAATTTGCCGTTGACATAGCCTTCCACGCCTTTGTAGCGCACGTAATACCAGTTACCACTCGAGCCGAGGTATTCTGCAGCGTCGCCGCCAGTCAGCATTCTGCCCAAGATTTTAGACGAGGCATTGGGAAATTCGCGGATATTGAGGAATCCGTCATCAGAAATACAATAGACCATGGGTTTCTTGTTTCTCTCCCGTTTGGATGTAGCGTCCTTCTTTTTCGTTTCCTTGGCGTTGTCATCTTCATCGAAGACTTCATCCTCTTGTTCATCGTCTTCCTTGACGTTTTGACCCTGTTTCTCTTCGGTTTGTTGCGGGTCAGCAACTTCGCCGTTGTTCTTTGCATCTTTGCAACCAGTCAGCGCCAGCGCAAGTGCCATGATGAGTAATGTTTCCTTTTTCATTGTTGAAAGATTGTTTTAGATTTATATGCGACAAAGATAATACTTTTTTGAGAAATAGCATATATGCCTGACGTTTTTTTAGCAAAACACAGTCTGTACGTTGGTAGGGGCGGTGATATTGGTGTGGAGTTTTTAATATAATGACCACCACATGGTCTGTTTAGATTTTTTAACGCGTTTACGCGATGTCATATCAAATAAAAGTTCTATTTTTGCATAAAATACGTAAAAATATTTATTTTGTTACTATGAAAACAACGCAAACACAACTTACTGAATCTGAACGCCTGATGGCTCTTGAAGAGCGTTATGGCGCACACAATTATCATCCGCTGCCCGTGGTTTTACGCCGTGGCGAGGGCATTTACGTGTGGGACGTGGAAGGGAAGAGATATTTCGATTTTCTCTCCTCTTATTCCGCCGTCAACCAAGGACATTGCCACCCGCGCATCGTCAAGGCGTTGAAAGACCAGGCCGACCTTCTTTGTCTCACTTCACGCGCTTTCTATAGCGAGGCACTCTGCGAGTACGAGCAGTTCATGCACGAATTCTTCGGTTATGACCGTATCTTGCCGATGAACACCGGAGCCGAGGGTGTGGAGACCGCCTTGAAACTCGCACGCCGTTGGGGTGCCGTGAAAAAAGGCATCGACAATGACAAGATCAAAGTCATCTGCTGCGAGGGCAATTTCCACGGGCGCACCGTGACCGTCATTACCATGAGCAATGACCCCAGCAGTTATGACAAGTACGGACCGCTCACCCCGGGGTTCATACGCATACCTTATAATGATACCGAGGCGTTGGCGAAAGCCCTCGACGAATATGGCGACGAGGTCTGCGCCTTCATTGCCGAACCCATCCAGGGTGAGGCGGGCGTGTTCGTGCCCGATGACGGCTATCTGAAGAAATGTTATGACCTCTGCCACCAACACAATGTGCTGCTCATTGCCGACGAGGTGCAGACGGGTATCGCCCGCACCGGACGTATGCTTTGTTCGGAACACGACGGCGTCCGTCCCGACATCGTGGTGTTGGGTAAGGCTCTCGGTGGCGGTGTGCTGCCCGTGTCCGCTTGTCTGTGCGACGATGACATCATGCTCAATATCAGGCCGGGCGAGCACGGTTCGACCTTCGGCGGATTCCCCTTGGCCGCACGTGTGGCAGTCGAGGCGCTCAAGGTCATCCGCGACGAGCATCTGGTGGAGAACGCAGAGGCCATGGGACGCATCTTCCGCGAGGAAATCCGTAAAATCAACTCTCCCTTCATCGTCGAGGTACGCGGACGCGGTCTGCTCAATGCCATTGTCACCAAGCCCGTCAATGGAAAGACTGCTTGGGATATCTGCTTGAAGATGAAAGAAAAGGGCTTGCTCGCCAAACCCACCCATGACGACATCATCCGTTTTGCACCGCCTCTCTGCATCAACGAGGAACAACTCCGCGAAGCCATCGACATCATCAAACGCACATTTGAAGAGTGATGCAGACCACCAATCATTTACTCATGGTGCGACCCATACGTTTCGCGTTCAACGAGGAGACAGCGGGCAATAACGCCTTCCAGCAACGCTGCGACAATGACGAAGCAGCGTTGGCGGTACAGCAGCAGGCGGTGGAGGAGTTTGACGGTTATGTCGAACTTCTCCGTTCCGCAAATGTCACCATCGATGTGTTGCAAGATATGCCCGAGCCGTTTACGCCCGACTCTATCTTCCCCAATAACTGCTTCTCCACCCACTGCGACAATATCGAGCAGACCGGCGAGAAGATACGCACGCTCGTTTTCTATCCCATGTTTGCCCAGAACAGGCGGTGGGAGCGTGACAAACTGCGCACTTTGCTCGATAAAATGGCGTTCGACCGCGTGGTTGACCTCACCTCATGGGAGAAAGAGGGTAAATACCTCGAAGGCACAGGCTCGCTCATTCTTGACCGCGAACACCGGATGGCCTATGCATGTCTTTCGCCCCGTACATCGCCCGAAGTAGTGCAGGCATGGGCAGAGGCGCTCGGTTATGACTATTTTCTCTTCGACAGCGTGGATGAGCAGGGCACGCCTGTCTATCACACCAATGTGGTGATGAACGTGGGCACACGCATCGCTTTCGTCTGTATGGAGAGCATCGTCGATGAGCATCAGCGTGAGACACTCCGCGCACTCCTTGAAGAGCATGGCAAAATCGTGGTTGACCTCACTTTCGAACAGATGAGCCGTTTCGCGGGCAACATGCTCGAGGTGCGCGACGACCAAGGCAAAAAACTCCTCGTTATGAGCACTACGGCTTGCGACTCGCTCACCCCCGAACAAAAGGCTCTTATACAGGAAGACAATATGCGCATCGTTGCGGCCCATATCCCCGCTATCGAGACAGCAGGAGGAGGCAGCGCCCGTTGCATGATTGCGGAGATCTTTTAATACCCACCCTGACCCTCCCCGAGGGAGGGAAAGGTTAGGGCACTAAGGTCTGACCAGTATTCACCCTAATCCTCCCTAGAGAGGAAATAATAGAACAACCCCTTATAAACCTTTATAGTATTGTCTGAACTCCTGTACTCCTGAAACTCCTACACTCCAAAATTAAAAACCCTAAACCTTCAATACATGAACAACTCAGTTATCACATTCCCGCTGCCGGCCAATGAGCCGGTGAAAGGTTATCTGGCAGGTTCGCCAGAACGTATTGCGCTCGAGAAGGAACTTGAGCGCCAAAGCAACATTGTAGTAGATATCCCCATTATCATCGGAGGAAAGGAAATCCGTACGGGCGACACCGGGACGGTCACCTGTCCTCATGACCACAAGCATGTGCTCGCCACCTATCACAAAGTAGGCAAGAAAGAGGTGGAGATGGCCATCGAGGCAGCCATGGAGGCATGGAAGACATGGAGTCGTACTCCTTGGACCACACGTGCCGCCATCATCATGAAAATGGCCGAACTGCTCGCCACGAAGTACCGTCCCATCATGAACGCGGCTACCATGCTCGGACAAAGCAAAAACTTCTTCCAGGCAGAGATTGACTCCGCTTGTGAGACCATTGACTTCTTCCGTTATAACGTCCACTACGCTTCGAAAATCTACGCCATGCAGCCCAAAGACGGCGTGGCACAGTTGAACCACACCGAGTATCGTCCCCTCGAGGGATTCGTTCTTGCGGTCACCCCGTTCAACTTCACCTCCATTGCTTCCAACCTCTGCATGACGCCCGCCCTGATGGGTAATGTGGCACTGTGGAAACCCTCTACCACCGCATTGCTCTCCAACTATTATCTCATGCAACTCTATAAGGAGGCAGGATTGCCCGACGGTGTGGTCAATTTCCTCCCCGGCAGCGGAGCGCTGATTGGCGAGGTGGCCACCCAGTCAAAACATTTCGCCGGCATACATTTTACAGGTTCCACCGCCACCTTCAAGAGTCTTTGGCAACAGGCTTGCAGCAATCTCGACCGTTATGTGTCGTATCCGCGTCTGGTGGGCGAGACAGGCGGAAAGGACTTCATCTTCGTACATCCCTCTGCCGACAAGAAAGCCGTGGCTACGGCTGCTTTCTGCGGCGCATTCGAGTTTCAGGGGCAGAAGTGCTCGGCTGCTTCGCGCATGTATATCCCGAAGAGCCTGTGGCCCGATGTGCTGGAAGATGTGAAGCGCATGACCGAGGAAATCAAGATGGGTGACGTGAAAGACCCGATGAATTACGTCAATGCCGTCATCGATGAGGCGTCGTTCGACAAGTGCAAGTCCTACATCGATTATGCCAAGAAAGCCAAAGACGCGAAAATCGTCATTGGCGGCAAGTGCGATAAGTCGAAGGGATGGTTTGTCGAGCCCACAGTCATCGAGACCTCCAACCCCCGCTTCAAATCAATGGAAGAGGAGATTTTCGGCCCCATACTCACTGTCTATCCTTACGACGATGACCAGGTGGACGAGGCCGTGCGCCTCTGCGACGAGACCTCGCCTTACGGACTGACCGGCGCTGTGTTCGGACGCGACCGCATGGCTGTGGAGCGTATCACCGAGCAACTGAGTTATGCCGCCGGCAATTTCTACATCAATGACAAACCCACGGGAGCAGTGGTGGGTATGCAACCCTTCGGAGGAGCACGTGCCAGCGGCACCAACGACAAGGCGGGCGGCGAGTTCAACCTCATCCGCTGGATTATTCCGCGTGTCATCAAAGAGACCCTCGTCTCTCCCACCGATTACAGATATACGTACATGAAGTAGTAAAAACGCCCACCTTTCCTCCTCCGAAGGGGAGAATGATGACTTGAGTAGTTTCTCTCTCCCTCGGGGAGGGATGGGGTGGGGGCTTATAAGATCAACCTATGAACCCTTGTGAAATAAACGTTACCTCCGAGACCGGCCGTCTGCGGGCGGTGCTGCTCCACCGGCCGGGCGTGGAGATAGAGCGTATGACACCGCTCAACTGCGCCCACGCGCTCTATAGCGATATTCTCGACAAGATGAATGTCGATATCGAGTACAACCGTTTCCGAGGCGTGCTCGAACATTGGGCACAGGTATATTATGTGGAGGATATTCTTCAGGAACTGCTCCGTGACGAGAAAATTCGGGAGCATCTGGTCACGGAGAGTGTCTTCAACTACGGACACCGACCCATCAAACTCTCCGGCAATACCAACGACCGGCTGGCGGAGGAACTGATGAGTATGGACAACACCAAACTGGCACGTGTGCTCATACAAGGTTATGAGAACCCGCAGTGGGAGGGCATCACCGACAACCGCTACTTGCTGGAGCCGCTCTACAACCTGCTCTTCACGCGTGATGCCTCTTCAGCCATTTACAACCGCGTGCTCATCAACTCGATGAGTTTCGAGGTGCGCGAGCGCGAATCGCTCATCTACGAGGCCATTTTCCGCCATTTCTTTGGTGTGGAGACGATGAACGCTGCCGAATATAGCGCAAAGGCACGGACCGAAGGTGGCGACATCCACATCGCATCGCCCGATCTGCTTGTCGTGGGTGAGGGCGTCCGCACCAATGCCAAAGGCATCGAGTATCTGGCGCAGTCGTTCGCCAAAGAACGAGAACAGTTCAATATCCTTGTGCAGGAACTGCCGCGTGAGCCCGAGTCGTTCATCCACCTCGACATGGTGTTTACCTTCCTCGGCAAGCATCAGTGCATGGCGTTTGAGCCGATGCTGCGCAAGCAAGGACTCTTCGCGGGCAAGGACACAACCCTCATCTCCATCAAAAACGGTAAAATCACCTACCGTCAGGTGAAGGACATACTCGCCGGGCTGCGCCATCTGGAGTGGGACATAGAACCGATTTACGGTGGCGGTTATGACCCGTGGATACAACTCCGTGAGCAGTGGCACAGTGGCGCCAATTTCTTCTCTCTGGGCGACAACAAGGTGCTCGGATACCGCCGCAATGCCTATACCATCGAAGCGCTTGACAAGGCGGGTTTCGCTGTGCTACAAGCCAAGGACATCGTCGACGGAAAAGTCAACATGGACGATTACGAGAAATTTGTGGCTGTCTTCCCCGCATCTGAACTGCCAAGAGCCGGCGGCGGAGCACGTTGTATGACCATGCCCATCCTCCGCGACTGCGAATAAACTGCAGAACTCCGGATTTGAAGACACGAATCTTCCGGTTTTTTATTTTGGACTACGAATTTTGCGAATTTTACGAATTCGGATTAGGACAACGGATTAAACGAATTAAACTGATTCGAATGAGGGTTGGAACACTAAACACTAAGCCCTCTACCCTCGACCTTTTTAGGGGACTACGAATTTCACGAATTTGACAAGGTAACTGTATGTCAAATACTTAATTATTCGTATAATTCGCGAAATTCGTAGTCTAAATTAACAGAAGAATTGTTTTGCTTAACTTTTCGTAGTTCTATCTGCTCATCCAGTATTCCCGTTCTTCCGAAGTCATTTTCTCGATGGCGTACCTGAGGGCTGTACGGGGCATGTCATGGGCGTGCTGATGGAGGAAATCGCGAAGCAGGTCCATGTTCAAGCGCTTGCCTAACTCGCGTAGCATCCAGCCCACCGCCTTGTGCATCAGGTCGTGAGGGTGGTGCAGGTGTATCTCGGCATAGCGAAGGCACCACGCCGCGTCGCCCATCTGTATTGTCTTCCAAGTGCTCACCATACTCATGCGCTGTTTCCAGAGATTGTCGCTGAAGGCTAACCGGTCCATGATTGCTTGTTTGTTGCCAAGCCGGGTGGGCAGCATCAGCCAATGTCCCAGTATTTTGGGTGCCGACAAATCCACCAGGTCCCAGTTGTTGGCCCGCTCAGCGTTGTCCAGATACATGGTCACAATCTCGTCGCGGCGCTGTATGGCACACTCATCGTTTGCCAACCGTTTTGTAGCCTGTTTCTCAAATTGCCCCACCATGATGAGCAATCCGCACAGCCTCACCTCATGCCATGGGCTTGTCAGTAGTTGCGCCACCTCGCCAAGGGGCAGTTGTTTCGCAATCTTGACCACTTCGCGCGTCTGTGGTACTTTCAGTCCCAGAAACTTGTCGCCATAGCCGTATTCTCCGGGCGCAGTCTTAAAGAAACCTGTCAGTATGCGTCGCTGGTCCTCATCGCCTTGCGATACCATGTAGTCGATAATCTCTTGTGCAGTCATTATTGTTGATTTGAGGTTTGAGATGAGTCTCGGGTGGAGGCTTTTTGATGTATGTCCGCAAAGATAGTTGATAATTCTGAAATCACCAAATAGCGCGCGTTATATATACCTTGTTCTAATCATAAACCTCAATCCCTAAATCTCAACCCCTAAAACTCGCATATTTTACCTATAAATATGCAAAAGTGAAGTGATGTTTGTTAAAATTATATAATTTTTTATTTATTTGTTTT
>JAFZAH010000024.1 GCA_017548275.1 Prevotella sp. | reverse complement strand
GGGGACGATAGTTTACCCCTCCAGGGGGTCAGTTGTTCCTTATTACAACAAAGGTATACAACTTATCCCGTTTGTGGAAGTTTTTTACTGAGATTTCATTCATCAAGTGCTCTCTAATCTTCCACGCCGCAAATTTAGAGATAGGGGTGGGTTGGTCTCTCAAAACGGATTGGGTCGCCTCCTTACGGGGCGGTTCTCCCTTTTTCTGTAGGCTATCTCGCACAGGTGGTCGAGCAGGCGCATGGCGAGCAGGTCATAGTATGCTGCGTCTTCAGGCGATACGGTCTGCAACCAATGTGCGGTGACGTAGGCGATGATGAAACGCCCTTTTTCCTGTTCCAGCAATACCTCCATGCGTGGCGGCAGGGTATAGGGGATGGCAAGCGAACGGCTGATTTCGTTGAGCGCGTCATCGTAGAGTCGCAATAACAGTTCTTTGTCGCCATCTACGGCCATCAGTCGATCGTAGCGGCTGGGGTCGTCAACGGCAGCCTTCCGGCGCGTGGCGATGTAGGCGGCGTTCTTCGCCACCTCGGTGAGTAATGTGTCTGTGTTCATGGTAAATTATATGGTTTAGGGTGGAGGGTTTAGGGTTTAGTGTTCTCCCCTTTGAATTCGTGTCATTCGTGAAATTCGTAGTTTATTATGGTTTAGGGTAGAGTGTTTAGTGTTTAGTGTTCTCTCCATTTGAATTCGTGTCATTCGTGAAATTCGTAGTTTCGTGACGCGGTGTACAATCTATGCCCTCCCCCCGGGGAGGGTCAGGGAGGGGGCTTCTATCTCAAACCTTTGATGCTTTCCCCCTGTCGCAGCCAGCCGGCGATAAGGACCCGGTAGTGGCGGTAGGGCGTGCCGCAGATGCCTGAGATGAAATGTGTGCGCGAGGTGGCAACGAGTTGCCAGTGCATCAGGTCGTTGCTGCCCCAAACAGCCATGTGCAGAGCGCTGCTGTCGAGTGTGCGTGAGCCGTGAAACAGTCCGCATGCCATCCACTCACTCACGCGTTTCTGCAGATGACCGTCGCCCAAGTGCAGGGGGCGGGTCAGTGCCACCACGGGGATGCCCTGCTCTGTCTGCTCGCTGTGAATCGTTGCTCCCCATTGTTTCTCCGACAACGAATAGACCATCGTCAGGTGTTCAGACAACCGCCAGAAGAGTCGTTGCCCGTGGTATGACAGATGGCGTCCGACCGTCGGGAGCGTCATGGCGGATTGGATGGCCTGGGCGGTGTCGGCGGGGAAGATGGCTGCCACGATTTCGTCGAAACGGGGCAGTTGACGGGTCGTCTCCTCAAAGGGGCGCATATCTTTTTCCCACAGGCACGACAGTTGGTTTCCGCTGATGGACATCAGTCCCTCATCATTAAAAAACACCACGGCGTCGTCGGTCGATGTCAGATGGTCGGGCAGGGTGGTGGTGGCTTGCGTTACAAGATATTTCGACCGCCAACCGTCGTTTGTCCCTCGTTGCAGAGCCCAGATGCCCTCCGTGGTGAACACGTAGAGCGGGTAGGCGCCGAACTGCACTCCGCTGAACCGCCTTGTGTTGGTGCTCATAGCGATGATGTCGCCGTCGCCAATCCTGACACCCTTGTCTGCGGAAAACTCCAGCGGGTGCGAGGGCATGGAGGTGAGCAGCAGATTGCCATCGACGGTGCCATCGACGGTGCGTCCCACCTCTTCGGCGGCGGTCGTGAAGGTGGCTTCGTCGATGCGCTCGAAGAGGTCGTAACGTCTGATGCGATGACCTGTGTTTTCGTCGTAACCGGCCTCGGCCACCTGCTGCCATAGCAGTGAGCCGAGCGTGCCCGTGCCGCTTGTATGCCCGCCGCCTCCACCGCTCCACAGTCCCGTGGTCCAGTCGCCGATGGCCGACGGTGCCAGCCCTATGCGTTTGCGCCAATATTCCGGAGGGTCGTTGCCGTTGTCCAGGCACAGCAACACCTCCATGCTGATGGCGCGACGGTCGGGGTATGTCAGCGGTCCGCCGATGGGGTAGGGCATCTGCTGGCGGAAAGACACCGTCTGCGTCTGCCCTTGGATGTTCATCGTCACTCGCACCACGGTGTCGGCTGTTTGGTGAGCCTCACTGTCGTCCTCGTCGGGCAGTATGCCGCACAGTCCTTGTGCGCCCTCGGGGAAGCGGTAAGTGATGGCGGATCCGAAAGGCGAGGGTGGTGGCGTGCATACCTGTGCGATGCAAAGGCAGTTTTCATAAACTTGTGCCACCTTCGCCCCGTGGGTGTGTCGGCGCAGGTCGTCCAGGGTGAACACCTCGGCTTTCGCTGTGGGCCGCGGCAATGACACATATTGTCCGAAAAGGTCGGGTGTGACGCTTTGCGCATGACGGAACGTGAGTGAATCGAGCAGCGCTCGGATGCCGCTGGCGGTGTTGTCGATGTCCGATGGTTTGAGGGGTGTTGAGAGGTAGAAATCCGCCCTGCGGATGAGTCGCCCCACGTCTTCCTCCTGCCATGTCTGCCGGCGCAACGTCACCTTGACACGATGTGTGTGCAGATAGATGTCGCTGGTGGCGGTGAGGGTCTGTGCGTCGATGTGAACGGGGCGGTCAAGTTCTGCCGGGCACAGCGCGAAGATGTTCGACACATAGAGCGGCGTGTCGTCGAACAACCGCATGACAGCGACGCCCAGCACCAGGTTTTTGTGCCATTCCGCAGAGCGGTGCGCCAGTTCTTTGTCGGCGGCGGCATCGATGGCTGCTGCGATGGCCTTCTCGTCATCGTTCGAGAGCATCGACTGGGTGATGGAGGCCGACAGCGCTACCAGACTTTGACTTTGCTGGTCAATGTCGATGTCGTAGAGCAGGTCGCTGCGGCGGAAGATTATCTGGGCGTTTGACGTTTCATGTTCCACGTTCAACGTAATCGGCATGGCATACATGGTGTCTTCATCTCCTACCAGACAGGTGAGTTGGCCGCAGCGCACCACCGCGTTCACGTTCATACCGCATTGTTCGCTCCAGTGATGGCGTTCTGCTGCCTCATCGTCAGCGTCGTCACTGTCGATGGTTACGGGAACGAGAGTACCGTGCTCGGGTATGAGGTTAAGCAACATGCTCATCTCTCCGTCTTTGCAGTCATGGTCCGACGCCGCTTGTGTTATTCCTGAAAAACTAATGTTCATGGTTATTGTATGGTTTAGGGTTTAGTGTAGAGGGTTTAGTGTTCTCCATCAGCCCTCTTTCATTGGTTTAGGGTTTAGGGTTTAGGGTATATGGTATAGGGTATAGTGTATAGGTTATAGTGTTATCCACCAGCCCTCGTTCATTGGTTTAGGGCTTAGTGTCCTTTCATTCATGATCAATTGATGGTAATTCATGTTTTATTCAGTTCCCTGTCACAATCCGTTTCATCCGTGAAATCCGTTGTTCTTATTTAATTCGCATAATTCGTGTCATTCGTAGTCTTAAAAAGTTTTAGGACGTTCAATGTTCAACATTCCACGTAATAAGTGTCTGCTTCTGAACTTCACGGTAGTGATGTACACGTACGAGCGTGTTTGCATGATGCGTTGGCGGTGGGCTTCGGCCGAGGCGCGTGTGGTGTGGATTTGCGATGCGATGTCGTACCTGTCCGAACCCGCCTCTCCCACAATCACGGCATAGTATCGCTGTCCGAACAGCCGTTTAGAAATGTTACTGAGATGTGTTTTCATGGTTTTTGTTTATAAATGTTTATATTCTTTATAAAATAATGTATATTTATTGCGAAAAAATGTCTGTTTTTGTTGCAAGTATCGATTATTATATCTATCTTTGCCCAAGAAAACCTCTTGAAGGATGCAAATCGTGCCTGATTTCGAGGGTTACATCGGGCTAAATCCTAAAAACGATGCAAATATAAATTAACTTTATATTTTACACAAGTAAAACTTGATATTTAACATAAAATTAACATAGTCTAAATAATTGAATGATGACGAGTAGTTATATTTTGAGGTTAAGATGAATAAATATCCCTCATCACCCCATTCAACTCGTTACATATTACTCTCCCAAAATACTATGTCTAAAGAAAACATCAAAAAGATAGTGCAATGGCTCATCTTGCAGGGCAGGGTGGATTCGCAGCGCGATTTGGCGGCGCAACTGGGTTATCAGGAGTCGTCGTTCTCGCAAATCGTCAACGGACATGTGCCCGTGTCGAATAAATTCCTCTCACGTCTGTGCGGCATCGACCCCCGCATCAACCGCGAGTGGATAGTCACGGGACAGGGCGACATGCTCACCGACGGCACCCCTGTCATCGACGTCTCACCTGTGGATGACGAGCGGGCGGTGTTCTATTCGGAAAATGCCAAAGGAGCGAAATTTTACAAGCGGGGCGACCAACTCTACATGACCGTTCGCCATGTGCCCTATGCCTGTTTCGGACAGTTCGCCAACGAGTCGGACCGCCTTGACCCTGTGAACGACGATTGGGCATGGGAGACCTACGAGGTGGACCGTGTGGCAAAGGGACATTACCTCTCGTTCGAGGTCAAGGGCGACTCCATGGACACCGGTGAGCGCAACAGTTTCGAGGCGGGCGACAGGGTGCTCGTGCGCGAACTGGAACGGCCCTATTGGCGCGACACCATCCGTTTCCATGAACGCCCCTACTGGGTGGTTGTCTTCGGATCGTCGGTGCTTATCAAACAACTCATTGCGCAGGATGAGCAAAACGGCACGCTCACCTTCCACTCGCTCAACCCCTCGCCGGAATACGCGGACTTCACCCTCAACGAGAACGATATCCGCGCCCTCTACTACGTCATCAAGAAAAAACCACGAGAAATTACTTTCTAAAAAAAACCGTAGCCCCCTCCCTATCCCTCCCCGAGGGGAGGGCATAGATAGTACACCGCGTCACTAAACCACGAATTTCACGAATGACACGAATTCGAATGGAGAGGACACTAACCCCTCTACACTAAACCCTAAACCCTTTATATAACTATGAATTTCACGAATTTTTATCACCATGTGTAGGGGCGGTGCCTTTCCCCCCTGCCTGAGGGGAGGTGGCCGAAGGCCGGAGGAGTGGGAGAACCCCGCCCCCACAAGCGATAGCGAGTTCATCATTGATATTCGTCGGTAGAAAAAGTTGGAAAAGATCCAAGATTAACAAATATTATGTAAAATAATCTTAAATATATATCCGTTCATAGACAAATATAGGGATATTTGTTATATTTGCATCGAAAAATGATACAAATTGACCATACTAATATATAATCGGATATTTGCTGTTTGGCAATATTTGATAATTGTAAGAAAGGACTATACTAATAATCAATCAATAGAGTGTAATTTTTCTTGGAAACGTGTGCTGCTGTCCGTGAGGATCGCGGCACTTTTTATATTTGGGGTTCAAAGGCCATCGATGACAAATACCGCCTCTATAAATTGGAATTTAGCCGATCAACAATCAGTTTAGTAGTTGAATCGCCTTCCGTTCCATTTTAATACCTTCCGCTTAGTAGTGCCGTCATCATTCCATTTAGTGTAAATGATGTCCTTGCCAATACGTGGCAGTTCATATATGCCATCGTATTCAATTTTGAACCCAGGAGGGTCGCAACTCACCATACGTTTCGTGGCATTATCGTAACGATAGAAATCAACCCCACTCATTTCGGTAATACATGGCCTGCCCTCCGTATAACTTGCCATATTGTTGAAAGCAATTAGTTTGTGTTTGCCGTCCGACTCGTTCCAATAGCACACTTCCAGCCTGAAGATATAATCTGCGTCTTCATCCCCTGCATGTTCAAAAAGGATGTATCCGTTTTTTGAGTCGATGATCAACTTTTCGCCTTCCTCTTGTGCGAGCCCTTTGCTGTGGCGTTTCATGGCATCCTCCAATGCACTCCATGGGTGGTCGCCACACCCATCCTCGTCTTCATAGTTCAAAGAAGGAAATGCAGCCCATGCAAAATCTGTAACGGTGGGCTTGGATCCTTTGTAGTTCACTTTAATGCCACTCTGTGCCATCAGCGACAGTGTAAGGCAAGATAAGATAATTGCCGATGCTATTCTTCTCATAATGTATTGTTTTTGTTAAACACCTTAATTCCGATTTGTTGCTCTGCAAAAATACTCTTTTTCTATGACAAAACAGAATAAAAGTGTAAATTTTTATCTTTCCCCTGCCACCCACACGTCATGTTCTTAATCAATTCCCAATTCTTCAATTCCACATCGCGAAGCGACAATTCCACATTCAACATTCGTCCCTCCCTCCCATTCCTAAAAATTCTCCCCTTATTTTTGGCATTCCCGCCGATATTCATTACATTTGCAAAGAAAAAAACAAACAATCCAAGAAACTCAAATCAAGAGGGCTTGTTACCGGCACTCTTGAGATGAAAACACACCAATGATTCAATCCATTATGAAAATTATTAAGATTATGTGCATGGTCACGTTTTTGGCAGGTTGCAACGCTGCCGTAGATGTAGAACAGCAGGTAGATGAACTCTACAACAAAATGTCGCAAGAGGAGCGCATCGCCCAGTTAAGAAGTATGTATATGGACGAACTCTTCGATGACCAGGGTAAGTTAGACGAAGCCAAATGCCGCGAGTTGATACCCAACGGCATCGGCCATTTCTCGCAGTATGCCAGTCAGAAGCCCTTGGACCCCAACGTGCTGCGCGACCGTGTGGCCGCCGTGCAGGAGTGGCTCATCAATAACACGCCCAACGGCATTCCCGCGCTCTTCCACGAGGAGGTGCTCTCAGGTGTCAACACGCGCGGAGCCACCATCTATCCCCAGCAGATAGGACAGGCCTGCTCGTTCAACCCCGAACTGGCTGAGTTGAAAACCCGTCAGACGGGCACTGCCATGCGCAAGATGGGTGGCGTGCTGTCGCTCTCGCCCATGGTCGATGTGTGTCGCACACCCTCGTTCAACCGTCTGGAAGAGTCCTACGGCGAGGACGGTTACCTCTCGGCGGTCATGGGCGTGGCCTTCGTCAAGGGATTGCAGCAGGGCGACCTCAAGAAAGGCGTGGGCACCTGTTCGAAGCATTACCTCGGCTATGGCGGTGGCGGCGACGCTGAAGAGAAAGAACTGATGGAAGACATCCTCATGCCCCACGAGACGATGATTCGTCTGGCCGGCAGCAAGACGGTCATGCCCGGCTATCACGCCATGGCAGACACCAACGGGGTGAAGACCAACTGCGTGGCCAACAGCCTTGTGCTGCAAGACATCCTTCGCGGTTATCTCGAATTCGACGGCATGGTGGTCAGCGACTATACCGCCATCGACCAACTGCCCGACCTGCCCGATGCCGTCCACAAGGCGGCGGCTGCCATCAACGGCGGTTGCGATGTCGATTTCCCGCATGGAGCCAATTTCGCACATCTGCAGGAAGCCATCGACCAGGGCCTTGTCAAGCCCGAGGTGCTGGAACGCGCCGTGAAGAACGTGCTGCGCTATAAGTTCCGTGCGGGACTGTTCGACAACGACGCTTACCTCTACAGCAAGGAGCAAATCACACTCGACTCCAAGGAAGAGCGACAGACCGCCTACGATATCGCCACGCAGTCCGTCGTCCTCCTTGAAAACAACGGCATACTCCCCCTTAACACCTCAAACCTCAAACCTGAGACCTCAAACCTCAACGTTCTCCTGACCGGTCCCAACGCCAATTCCATGTGGGCCATGTGCGGCGACTATTCTTTCCCCGCCATGACCTATTTCTGGAAGATGATGGAAAAGGATCTCGACCATCCGCACGTCATCACCCTCTTGGAGGGTATGAACGGCCACAAGCCCGAGGGCATCAATATCAAATATTCGCGCGGATGCGACTGGACCGAGGAGATAGAGACAAAATTCAACACGGGTGCCGGCGATGAGCGCGCTTGGGACTATTATATCTTACACCGCAAGGTCGATTCCGGCGAGAAGGCCGACAAGCAGGAGGCGCTCGCCATGGCTAAGGAATGCGACGTCATCATTGCCGCTGTGGGTGAGAATGTGATGCTCTGCGGCGAGAACCGTGACCGTAAGGGGCTCAGACTGCCCGGTAAGCAGGAACAGTATGTCGAGGAACTGATCAAGACAGGCAAGCCCGTGGTGCTGGTCGTCTTCGGCGGACGGGCGCAGGTCATCTCCGGACTGGCAGAGAAATGCGCGGCGGTCATCCAGGCATGGTACCCGGGTGAGGAGGGCGGAAACGCTGTGGCCGACATTCTCTATGGAAAGGTGTCACCTTCGGCAAAACTCTCCGTCAGTTACCCCAACGCAGAGGTCTATGAGCCCCTGTGCTACACCTATTCCGCAGAGAAAGACTCGCGTGTGCAATGGCCCTTCGGCTATGGCTTGACCTATACCACGTTTGAATACAGCGACCTGCAGGTCGATGGCGAAATCACCACCGATTATCCCGCGGTCAACCTCTCCTTCAAGGTGAAGAACACCGGCAAGGTGGCTGCCGACGAGATAGCGCAGGTGTATATAGGTGCGGGGGACAATTCACAATTGACAAATAACAATTCACAATTGGCAAGTAATCAAAAACCTCAAACCTCAAACCTCAAACCTCAAACCTTGCAGGGCTTCGCCCGCGTTTCTCTCCAGCCCGGTGAGACCAAGACCGTGAAGGTGAAACTCTATACCGAGCAATTCGGTTTCTACACTCATGAGGGTCAGCGCCAATGGAATATCGCCCCGGGTTCGTTCATCGTCAAGGTGGGTGCATCATCCGCAGACATCCGTCTGCAGCAACCCGTCACACTCAAGGGTGAAACCGTCAAGAAACCCATCCGTGAGTATTATTTCTCAGAGACGACCATCGAGTAAAACAATCAGGGACGGGGTGTCGCACCCCGTCCCTAACCTTGTTCAATGACCCCCTCGGGATATTATTTCCCCACTTTTTTATATTTCTGCTATTTTTCTAACTTCCTTATCTTCAATGACTTCCGCGCCTTCTGAATCGACCGCTGAAAAAACTTCAAAAAAAATCAACTTTTCAACTTAAATAATTTTTGTTTTGAGCGTATTATAAGCGAATGACACGTTCTGAGTTTGAACATATCGCAGCACCATTGCGCCAAAAAGTGCTGAGAGTGGGTCTCGATTTCTTTGGCAACCGTGAGGATGCCGAGGACTCGGCACAAGAGGCCATGGCTCAGTTATGGCGCTATTGTGAGCATATCGACACCAATCGGAATGTGGAAGCCCTGGCCGTCAGGGTGGCGAAAAACTGCTGCGTCAGCATATACAGGAAACGGAAGCGCAGGGCCGTTACCATCAGCATCGACCCGCTGATTCAGCAACCTGCCGACCCCGCGTCTTCGCCACACGACGAACTGGAGGCAGAGGACGAGCGGCGGCTGTTGGACAACGCCATAACCCTGCTGAATCCCCGCGAACGACAACTCTTTGAGATGCGGCAGAAGGAAGGGCTCTCTACCGAGGAGATAGCAGTGCAGACGGGCATCCCGAAATCTTCAGTGGCGGCAATGGTCTCTGCGGCGAGAAAGAAAATATTTCAAGAAATACGAAAACAATGGAATCAATGACGGATAAGGACATACAGCAACTCATAGACATGTATCTCGACGGGGAAACCACTCCGGCGGATGAGCGTCTGTTGGCGCGCGCTCTCTATCGTCATGACCGGCAAGGCGGCGACATGCCCGAGGAGTGGCAGACCGTACGCCTGATGCTCGGTGAACTGGCCATGGGCGAGGCGGAATATGATGAGATCATGTCCGAGCGCCAGCAAGCCTCACATAAGACAAAACCCCTCGGAACACAGCACGGCGGTCATCGTTGGCGCAAAATGGCCGTCGCGGCTTCATTGCTTTTGTTATTCGGCATTGGAGCCACGCTGTTGTTCAAGGGGTTGTCACGCACCTCCTCCGAAGATGGGGAACCCTTGTTGGCGGAGAATAACCTTCCCGCCCAACAAGAGCCACCTGCTCCCACAGAAGAGGATACTTCCACTGAAGCCCTTCCTTTTCCCGCCACCGACGTCCATGAGAAACAGGGCATCTCCCCCAATGACATCCCTCAAAAAACAGTCGCTATCAACACACCTTCCCCTGTTATGGAAGAAATGGTGAACATCCACACAAACAGCACTCAACCTGAGTCATCCCCTTCCAGTGAGGGCAGGGCGCAAAGTACGAACGAGGCTTCCTCTTCATTCAGGGTGACGGAGGATGCTCCTCAGGCCATCTACGCCTCACATTCCGCCGACACTACCTATCAAGATCCTGACAAGATGAATGACTTCATCGAGAAACTGGCAGCCTATAATGAGGTGAATGAGGTGCCGCTGGAATGTAGCGCGACGGCGAAAGACAGTGCGGTGTACAGCGCGGTCTATGTCTTCCCCGACAAAAGCGAGGTCAACCTCTTCGCACGACTCCTGCAAGCGGCGTGCTCCTATGAGGACACCACTCCCGGTTACCATCTGAATTTCACCCACCAGCAATTCTTCTTCTGTCTGGACGACCCGAATAACCAGCGGAAATACCTCTGGATAGCCGAGCGTATCAATGGCAACAGAATATTGCTGTATAAGACCCGCCAGCCGTTAGGCTCAGCCATGTCGGCGGCCTGTTATCAGGACTTCCGCGAACGGGTCATGCACACTCGTTTCAGTTCTCTCAATTACTAATCACAATACAACACAGAATCGCTAACAATTACACCATTATGAGATCATTCATTATCACCCTCATCACCCTGTTGACCCTCGTCAGTGCTGTCGCACGGGCTCAGCAGAATCCTCCGCAGCGGGTTTTGGCAAAAAGCACCGGTGTGATGGTGCCCTGCCCGCAAGTGGAATATGATAAGAAGACCAAGAAAGAGACCGTCACATGGCACGGCACCAACAACGCCTGGATTAAAGATTTCGTCTGGGCGAAGAATGTACCCGTAGAGGAAAACTTCGATATCATGTTTCCCGAGGTCAGCAGTGAGAACCCTTTCTGGAGCAATACGATGATTCCGATGAGTTGGATGCTCACCGAAGAGAATGATGAGACCGTCCTGCACTGTTATTTTCGGATGCCCGCCGACGAGGTGACCAACCTCTGGCTCACATCCGAGGAGACGTGTATCGTGGACAGCGAGACGGGTGTACAATACCGCATCCGTCGCACCGAGCCCGACACATACCGCAAGCATTTCGGCGTGAGGGCGCCCAAAGGCACCGTGCTCGACTTCAAAATCTTTTTCCCGCCGCTGCCCGAGACAACCAACGAGGTCACCATCTTCGGCATCCCCAACTGGTACTTGGTAGGTAATAAGGTGACAGTCAGAAACCGTTTCTACGGAAAGGCGAGGTCGTTGGCTTATGACCAGAAACCCCAGTTCCACCAACCGCGACTGTTGCAAGAACACCTCAGTAAGGATTCCCCCTACAATCTCCAAGACTGGAACACATGGAAGGTTTATACCGACGCCCATCTCATCAAGCCCGCTGCGGATAACACCATGGCCATCTGGCTCACACCCGAAGCCACATATTTAGCCATGGCTGCCGAGCAGAACTGGACGAACGAGTATTTCGGTTTCGAGTCAAACACCTTGCTCGTCGGCCCGACAGGGCATCAATATCGTCTGCGCGAGGTGGAGGGGTTGCCCATCGGTGAAACATTCTTCATGAATGGCAACGCAGGCGACTATATCGCTTTTTTGATGGTTTTCGACCCCCTGCCGGTTGACCTCCAAACCGTCTCATACATCGCCCCCGAGGGTGAGCCCTTCAACGCGTGGGGCGCTAATTGGAGCGGCACGGTACTACCCAACCTCAGCATCGACCTCTTGCGGGCCAACCAACCCCTCTTCGATTATCACCCGCGGATAGTGGTGAAATAGAGGTCCTCTTCTCAAACAATACCGCAATCAATAATAAGAATCTTAAAATGGGGAGTTATGACAAGGAGTTTAGAGGAGGAGTTATGATAAGGAGTTAAGATGAGCCAAATGCCTTCAACTCGTTACATACTACTCCCTCCCTTCGGGGAGGGGTAATCTATATTAAGAAACAAGGTATTTAACGTTTTTAACACTTGTGTCAAATGTAAAAATATAATCCTTGTCAAACTTTTGCTTTTTTCTCACCATGGCAGTAAGTATATGTATGATTTTGTTCTTTACGTT
>JAFZAH010000023.1 GCA_017548275.1 Prevotella sp. | reverse complement strand
TAATCCCCCTTTCGGAGGGCTATCCCGTGGTAAGGGGCAGGTTGGATACGCGTTACTCACCCGTGCGCCGGTCGCCGTCAGGGGAGGCAAGCCTCCCCCACGCTGCCCCGCGACTTGCATGTGTTAAGCCTGTAGCTAGCGTTCATCCTGAGCCAGGATCAACCTCTCCATTGTAAATATTATATCTTGCCTCCCCAAGAAAGGGGAAAACTGTCTGATTCCAAGCCCGGTGTCACTATCCGGAAAAGAGCATCTCAAGCCCGGTTTAAAGCCCGTAAACGGTTCCTGTCAATTCATTGACGGTTCGTATTCTTTAACCCAACGGCGACGATGGACAAGCCAACGGCGCCTTGCTTCTTGTACTTCTTCTCTGTCTCTGTATGTAATCCTTTCAAAGAACTCTTTATTGATGGCTGTCGACAGGAGGTTAAAACCTCACTTTTTCCGAAAGCGGGTGCAAAATTACGGCAAAAATTTATACCCGCCAAATTTTCATACTATTTTTTTGCAAATTTGGTGAAAATTTTCCGATTTCTTTACAAAATAATTTCGGCAGATAACCATACACCTTATAGTAATATATAAAAAGCGTATGATTTTCTGCCGATTTGGTCAGAAGAAGCAGTATTTATTTCCCTGCTTCGATGGTTTTGATGAGCGAGATGTTGAAGAACTCCAAATCGGACAACAACGTTTTGTTCACGGCGTTCTTGTTATACCACGGTTGGTTGTCGAAATATTCCCAATATCTCGGGTCGGGTATGGGAGCGTTATGGCGGGCGTAGATTTCCCACTGCATGAGCCGGAGGTCTTCCTTTGAGAACCGCTCAAGGATGCCTCTTGTCATGGGGCGAACCGACACGAGACCGAAAAGTCCGTCCACCTCGGGGTATCCCTCCTGCGCCACCTCCGCGTCATGGGCAACGGCACGCTCCATCGCCTCCTGACTGTTGTCTTCCACTCTGAGCAGCACGTCACGGATGTTTCCCTTACCGTCGCGGAACACCAGCATGTCCCATGTGCCGAGCGTCTCATGAGTCACCTTCTTTCCTTTGCATGTGGCCTTCTCACCGTTGACCTTGATGGTCATCGTCTCGGTCTGTTGGAAGGAGGGCAACTCCACCTTGGTGAGCAGCACTTTGGTGGCGGGAGCGTTGGCTGGTTGCATGATATAACATGACTTGCCGTCGTGCCAAGTGGTGGTGGTGCTCCAGAATACAGAAGAATAGTCGCCTATACGCAGCAACTGATAGCGTTGCGTCATATCCTGTTGGCGCCAGTCGCCTATGCCCTGCGCTTGCATGGTCACAGTCATAAACGCCATAAAGACTAATAATGCTATTTTTTTCATCGTCAAAAAATATGATAGATAGTGGTAAATATGATTGAATTCATCTGCAAATATACGTGAAATGCTTTATGTCACCAAACTTTCACGGGAAAAAGTGATTTTTTGCTCGTTTAATCATCATCTCTGGCTCCGCCGAAGACACTCACGCTCGAAAAAGCAAAAAAAGTTTTGCTTTTTGCTCGCTTATGAGGCTACTTTGGCTCCGCCGAAGATACTCACGCTCGAAAAAGCAAAAAAAGTTTTGCTTTTTGCTCGCTTAACCGTATCTTTGCACCATGAATGTAATCAAGCGCTACTATCTTCTGTTGTTGACTTTGACGGCGCTTAACGCACAGGCTCAGTCCGACCCGATGCATCGCTACAACACGAAGTTCACACTCTCGGCCGTGAATTTCGTGGATACGATTCCCATCGAGTTTGAAGACGACCAGATATATATCCACGCTACCGTCAACGGACTCGACTACCGTCTGAACATTGACACGGGATCGAGTCAGGGCATCGCTTATGCTAACGGGCACCTGCCTTACGGACGCGTCTTGGGCAAAGTGGAGTCGCGCGACGCTAACGGACGCATCGACACGATACAGGCAGTGGCGTTTCCCACATTCACCATCGGAAACCTGACCATCAGCGGCTACAGCGGTTCGCTATTCCGTCGTCATCATGCACCTGCGAAATACGATGCCATCATCGGCTTCGACCTGTTCAACAAGGGGTTGAGCGCGAAGATTGACACACGTCAGGGCATCATGATACTGACCGACATCCGTAATTATTTCGACTTGGAAGAGGGTTACCGTTTCAAATACCGTTTGTTGCGTTTTGTGCCAAACGTGAAATTGTCGCCCTACCCCAACTGTATCGATGAAGCGCTGTTCGACACGGGCAGCCGTCGTCTGTATGTGATGGGCAACCGCAGCCTCGACCTGTTTTACGACCGGTTCCCCGACATCTCCAGCCAGATAGAGAGCCGCAGCCATGGCAACCGTGCCGTGGGCGGTTTCGGTGCGGAGAAGGCCGACCGTCTGACCTTTCTCTGGCTCGACGGTTTCAACCTCGGCGGCTATGAGTTTCGCGATTACCACACCATGACCACACAGGGTTATTCGCGTATCGGCGGAGAACTGCTCCGCTACGGCAGCCTTATCATCAATCCCCGTAGGAAGACGATGACATTCCAGCCCTACAACGAAGGCGACGCCATGATGGTGAGCAACAGCCAGACCAACATCGCCTTTGTGCCGCAGAACGACCGCCCCGTGGTAGGCATGGTCTGGGAAGGCAGTCCCCACTACCGCAACGGTTTCCGTCAGGGCGACATGATTTTACAGATAGACAATCATTTTATCAATACGTTCAACGATTTTCTCTCCTACCCGTTTATCGAGGGTCGCCAGCACGTTTTTCTAGTGCGCAGCCTCAACGGATCCATCCACGAGATAGTCAGCGAACGGTAAGCACACTTCATCATGGATCAAGAGTTATTTCAAAAAAACGTAGCACTGCTGTCATCTCAAACCGCGGCCGAGCGGCATATCGTGCCGGGACACACCGCCCCGCTGCCCTCGGTGGACGCCGTGGAGCGCATCGTCGAACTGGTGAAGAAACTGGTGTTCCCAGGTTTCTTCGACCTTCGTCACGGTGACAGCGGCATCCGTTCTTATCATATCGGTGTGTATATTGAGCAGTTGCAACAGTTGCTGAGCAAACAGATAGAACTGGCGTTGTTGTTCGATGACAGCAATTGTCAGTGCACCGTCCACACCGCGGCCGATGACCTTGCCACACGCTTAATTGACCAACTGCCGGAAATCAAACGTTTGCTGCTCACCGACGTGCGGGCCATCTATGAAAAAGACCAGAGCGTGTGCAATTACAGCGAGGTGATATTCTGCTATCCCGTCATCCGCGCCATGGTACATTACCGCACCGCCCACGCCCTGCATGAGATGGGCGTGCCTATCCTGCCGCGCATCATCACCGAGCAGGCGCACGCCATCACGGGCATTGACATCCATCCGGGCGCGAAGATAGGTGAGTATTTCGCCATCGACCACGGCACGGGTGTGGTCATCGGCGAGACATGCGTTATCGGCAATCATGTCACACTCTATCAAGGTGTTACCCTCGGCGCACGGGCGGGAAGCGGCGAGCGCGAGTCACGCAGTTGCCGCGAAGTCATCGCACGCCACCCCATCCTCGAGGACCGCGTGACTGTCTATTCAAATTCCACCCTTTTAGGGCGCATCACCATCGGTCACGACACCATCATCGGCGGTAACGTATGGGTGACTCATGACCTGGCACCCTACTCCCATATTCTGCAAGGCAAAGCCCAAGATGTGGGTTTCACGGATGGGGCGGGAATATAAGAGCCTCAATTCTGGACTTTATAGGATTTTCCAGGGAAGGCCAAGGAATACCAGGCTATTCAAGGTATAGGTCGTACCAGGTGTTTCTAATCCTTCTAGGTTCTACAAAAAGCAAGGGCATAAGCGGTGTCGCTTATGCCCTTGTGTCAAATAAACTGTTTGCTTAGAGAAGAACTACTTCTCGTCGGGTGCCTGCTCGATGAGTTCCATAAACTGGTCGAGTTTAGGCGTGATAATAATTTGTGTACGGCGGTTGCGCTGTTTGCCCACTTCGGTGGAGTTGGTAGCGATGGGGTTGTATTCACCGCGTCCGCCGGCAGTGAGGCGTTTGGGGTCAACACCGTAGTTGTTTTGCAGATACTGCACCACACTCGAAGCGCGCAGACAGGAGAGGTCCCAGTTGTTGCGGATATTCTCGCGCGAGATAGGAACATCGTCGGTGTTACCCTCTACGAGTACATCGTAATCGGAATAATCCATGATGATTTTCGCGATTTTGCTGAGGGTCTGCGCTGCACGGTCCTGAATCTCATAACTGCCTGTCTTATAGAGCATATTGTCGGCAAGGGAGATATAGACCACACCTTTGAGCACCTGCACATCCACCTCTTTGAGTTCCTCTTTGCTGAGCGAGCGGGTCAGGTTGTTGGTGAGCACCATATTGAGCGAGTCGCTCTTGCTCTTCACATCCACCAGATGGCGGATATACTGGTTCGACTCATTGATTTGGTCAACGAGTTTCTCAATGCTCACATTGTTCTGATTGGCATTGGTAAGGCTCTTGTCGAGCGAGCGCTGCAGTTTGGCGTAGTCTTTCCGTGCCTGTTCGAGTTGTTGCTCAAGACTGGTCACCCGGGCGTTGCTGGCAGCCAACTGCTCTTTCGCGGTCTGGTACTGGTCTGTCAGGTTGCGGTTGGTCTGCTGGCAGTCGGCCAAATCTTTCTTGCTGGCACAACTGCTCATGAGCAATGCGCCTGCTGCTATCACTGAAAGCAATAATCCTTTTTTCATAATTCTTACTGTTTATCAATTTAGGTTTGTAAATGATTTTGCTGCAAATGTACATATATAACGGAGAAATCCAAAAAAGATATTGCCAGATTAGAGATTTTTAACCAATATTATGTAAATACTTTGAACATTGAACATTAATCAATGAACTTTATGATTACCTTTGCAGAAACAAAGCATCTGAGTATGATAAATACTAAATTATCAGGTTTATTTCTCGGCACCCAGAACAGGCATCTCGCCGAGAGTCACCGATTTGAAATTCAGCCCGACAAATCTCAAACCGTCTAAAAAGTTCTTCGACAACTAAGAAACATATGCACATATGGGTGCTCAGCGCATCATTTTCCATTTCGTTCTAAACAATTATAACGGGCAAGAAGACTTATTATCATAATTATTTTGTACCTTTGCAGCGAAATAGCAAACATAACATAAAAAGAATGATTCGTTTTTTCAAAACCCCCTCTCAGAGCATCATCGCCACCGAGGCCGATCATGCACTCACTCAGGAAGAAATCAATGAGTTGTCATGGCTCTACGGCGATGCGCAAGTGATAGACAGTGACGCCCTCGACGGATATTTCGTCGGTCCCCGGCGCGAGATGGTTACCCCATGGAGCACCAACGCCGTGGAAATCACTCAGAACATGAACCTGCACGGCATCCGCCGCATCGAGGAGTATTTCCCCGTAGCCAACGAGGACGCCGACCACGACCCGATGCTGCAACGTATGTATCACGGGTTGAACCAGGACATTTTTACCGTACATATCACGCCTGAACCCATCAAACAGGTGGAGAATCTGGAGGAATACAATGAGCAGGAGGGACTGGCCCTCTCGCCCGAAGAAATCGAATACCTGCACCATATCGAGAGCCAGTTGGGCCGTCCGCTCACCGACTCTGAGATATTCGGTTTTGCACAAATCAACTCCGAGCACTGCCGTCACAAGATTTTCGGCGGTACGTTCATCATCGACGGCGAGGAGAAAGAGTCTTCGCTCTTCGCCATGATTAAGAAAACGACGAAAGAGAACCCCAACAAAATCCTCTCAGCATACAAAGATAATGTGGCTTTTGCACAGGGACCCGTCGTTGAGCAATTTGCCCCCAAAGACCAATCGACCAGCGACTATTTCGAGGTGACTGACGTGGAGAGCGTCATCTCGCTCAAGGCAGAGACACACAATTTCCCCACCACTGTCGAGCCGTTCAACGGCGCAGCCACCGGCACCGGCGGCGAGATACGCGACCGTATGGGCGGCGGCACGGGTTCATGGCCCATTGCAGGCACAGCGGTGTATATGACCGCCTATCCACGATTGAAAGACGACAAGGGCGATGACGTGGAACTGCGCGATTGGGAAGATATCCTGCCCGTGCGCCAATGGCTTTACCAGACGCCTGAGCAGATACTCATCAAAGCCTCAAACGGCGCCTCCGACTTCGGCAATAAGTTCGGCCAGCCGCTCATCTGCGGTTCGGTGCTGACCTTCGAACATCAGGAGGGCGACGAGAAATACGCTTACGACAAAGTCATCATGCTGGCGGGCGGCGTAGGCTATGGCACCAAACGTGACTGTCTGAAGCGCGAGCCGCAGAAAGGCAACAAAATCGTGGTCGTGGGCGGCGACAATTACCGCATCGGTCTGGGCGGCGGCAGCGTGTCGTCGGTAGATACGGGCCGCTATTCCAACGGTATCGAACTGAACGCCGTGCAGCGTGCCAACCCCGAGATGCAGAAACGCGCCTACAACTTGGTGCGCGCACTCTGCGAAGAAGAGGTCAACCCTGTGGTAAGCATTCATGACCACGGATCGGCGGGTCACCTCAACTGTCTCTCTGAACTGGTCGAGGAGTGCGGCGGACGCATCGACATGACCCAACTGCCCATCGGCGACACCACACTTTCAGCCAAAGAGATTATCGCCAACGAGAGTCAGGAACGCATGGGACTGCTCATCGACGAGAAACATATCGACCATGTGCGCCGTATCGCCGAGCGCGAGCGTGCCCCGTTGTATGTGGTGGGTGAGACGACCGGCGACGCCCATTTCTCGTTTGTGCAGGGCGACGGTGTGAAACCTTTCGACCTGGATGTGGCGCAGATGTTCGGCCACTCACCCAAGACCGTCATGCGCGACGAGACCGTGGAACGCACTTACGAAGGTGTGACATATACCCAAGACCAAATAGACGACTATGTGCAGCGTGTGCTGCAACTGGAGGCTGTGGCCTGCAAAGACTGGCTGACCAATAAGGTGGACCGTTCGGTGACCGGTAAGATTGCCCGTCAGCAGTGCCAGGGCGAGTTGCAATTGCCGTTGTCCGACTGTGGTGTGGTGGCACTCGACTACCGTGGCCGCAAAGGTATTGCCACAGCACTCGGTCACGCCCCACAAGCAGGATTGGCCTCACCCGAGGCGGGCAGTGTGCTGTCGGTGGCAGAATCTTTGACAAACATCGTCTGGGCACCTTTGGCCGACGGCATGAAGAGCCTCTCGCTCTCCGCCAACTGGATGTGGCCCTGCCGTTCACAGAAAGGCGAAGATGCACGTCTGTACAATGCCGTCGAAGCATTGAGCGATTTCTGCTGCGCCCTTGGCATCAACGTGCCCACGGGTAAAGACTCGCTCTCACTCAGCCAGCAATATCCCAACGGTGAGAAAATCATCTCTCCGGGCACCGTCATCGTCACTTCCGGCGGCGAGGTGAGCGACATCCGAAAGGTGGTGTCGCCCGTGATGGTCAACGACAAGAACTCATCGCTCTATCATATCGATTTCAGTTTCTGCGAGCAACGTCTCGGCGGTTCGGCCTTCGCACAAACTTTAGGCCGCGTGGGCAGTGATGTTCCCACGGTCGATAATCCCGAGTATTTTGCCGACTGCTTCAACGCCATACAGGAGTTGATTCGCCGTGGTTGGATTATGGCGGGTCATGACGTCAGCGCAGGCGGACTGATTACCACCTTGCTGGAGATGTGCTTCGCCAACACGACAGGCGGTATGCACATCAACCTGCATGACATGGGCGGTGACGACCTCGTGAAAACACTCTTCGCGGAGAATCCCGGCGTGGTCATCCAAGTGAGCGACGAACATAAGAACGACCTGCGCGAATATCTCGAAGACATGGGCGTAGGATTCGCCAAGATAGGTTATCCCGCACCCAAAGAGCGCACCGTCGTGGTGAAGAAAGACGACTATACACACACGTTCGACATCGATGTCCTGCGCGATGTGTGGTATCGCACCTCATATCTGCTCGACCGCAAACAAAGCAAGAACGGCAAGGCTCGCGAGCGTTTCGACAACTACAAGAACCAACCCGTGGAGATTGTACTCCCCAAAGGTTTTTCAGGTAAGTTGTCACAATATGGCATCAGCGCCGACCGCCGCAAACCGTCAGGTGTGAAAGCAGCCATCATCCGTGAGAAGGGTACCAATGGTGAGCGCGAGATGGCTTACTCGCTCTATCTGGCGGGCTTCGACGTGAAAGACGTGATGATGACCGACCTCATCAGCGGACGCGAGACTCTGGAAGACATCAATATGATTGTGTTCTGCGGCGGATTCTCCAACAGCGATGTGCTGGGCAGCGCGAAAGGTTGGGCCGGAGCCTTCCTCTACAATCCGAAGGCGAAAGAGGCGCTCGACCGTTTCTATGCCCGTAAAGACACGCTGTCATTGGGCATCTGCAATGGTTGCCAACTGATGGTGGAACTCAACCTGATCAATCCCGAGCACGAGCAGCGCGCACGTATGTTGCACAACGACTCGCATAAATTCGAGAGCGGTTACCTGAGCGTGGCCATCCCCGAGAACAAAAGTGTGATGTTCGGCTCGCTGAGCGGCAGCAAACTCGGCATCTGGGTGGCTCACGGTGAGGGAAAATTCTCTCTGCCCGAGGCTGCCGACAAGTATCACGTAGTGGCTAAATACAACTACAGCGGCTATCCCGCCAACCCCAACGGCTCGGACTACGACGTGGCAGGCATCTGCAGCGCCGACGGCCGTCATCTGGCGATGATGCCCCACCTGGAGCGCGCCATCTTCCCCTGGCAGTGCGGTTGTTATCCCGCCCGTCACCTCAACGATGAAGTGACTCCGTGGATTGAGGCCTTCGTGAATGCCAGAAAATGGATTGAGAATGTTGTACGTTGAACATTGAACGTGGAACGTTGAACATTGATATTTATTTAATCATTCATCTATGATAGTGTTCCCCTCCTTGGGAGGGGGCACGGAGGAGGATTTCTGAAATGGGTTTCTACTGGAAAGGTTTTAAGACGTTTTTCAAAATCGGCGCATTCACCTTGGGCGGTGGATACGCCATGATACCCATTATTGAGCGCGAAGTGGTGGAGAACAACCAATGGCTGACGAAAGAAGAGTGCCTTGACCTCATCGCCATCGCACAGAGTTGCCCGGGTGTCTTCGCCATCAACATGAGCGTGTTTATCGGCTATAAGAAACGTGGCATACCGGGTGCATTGTGTACGGCTTTGGGCACCGCCCTACCCTCTTTTGTCATTATCCTGCTGATAGCCATGTTCTTTCAGCAGTTTCAAGACAACAAAGTGGTGGCAGCCATCTTCAACGGCATCCGTCCGGCGGTCGTGGCGTTAATCGCTGTGCCCACGTTCAATCTGGCCAAGCGTGCCAACATCACGCTGACCAACTGCTGGATACCGATTATCAGCACGCTGCTGATTTGGCTCTTGGGAGTGAACCCCATCTATGTGATTATCGCTGCCGGAGCGGGCGGCTATCTGTTTGGTAAATTTGTCAACAACGAGAACAACACTGAAAAGAACGCCGAGTCATGATTTTCCTTAAGTTGTTTTATACGTTCTTCAAAATAGGCCTGTTTGGGTTTGGCGGCGGCTACGGCATGCTGTCGCTTATCCAAACCGAAGTGGTGCGCAACAACGACTGGATGACCTCGGCGCAATTCACTAATGTGGTGGCTGTCAGTCAGATGACACCGGGTCCCATCGGCATCAACTCTGCCACCTATTGCGGATACACCGCCATTCATAATGCCGGCATGAGCGACAGCATGGCTATCTTGGGCAGCGGCATCGCCACATTCGCATTGGTGTTGCCGTCATTCATCCTGATGATACTCATCGCTAAGATTCTCATGAAATACATGGAATCACAGGTGGTGAAGGATATTTTCAGCGGTTTGCGCCCCGCCGTTGTGGGACTGCTCGCAGCCGCCACGCTCATGCTGATGAACGTGGAAAACTTCTCTGCGCCCAGCATCAACCTCTGGCGATTCTGCGTGAGCACCGCACTGTTTGTCGCCACTTTTGTCGGCACAAAATTCCTCAAAATCAACCCCATCCGCATGATTTGCTATGCAGGCTTTGCGGGACTGGTGCTGTTGTATTAAATACCCACCCCGACCCTCCCCAAGGGAGGGAGAAAATTGAGGAGAAAAAACTTCCACCCCCAAATGACCTAAATGACAAAATGACAAAACGATATATGAAACGACTACTGACCATTTTCCTTTCAGCGCTGATGGCTGTCAGCCTGAAGGCTCAAACCGAAGAGCATGAGCCTAATATGTTGCGGTATCACATGACCGACGGCACAACCTTCGATGTGAAGATTTCATCACTCGACCGATTGCAAAAAGTGGGTAATAAAGGTTGGAACAATGTGTTCAACGACGGTTCAGCCAATCGTGCTGTTCTCTTCTCCAACGTCGAGTATATCGAGTTTTTTTACGATGAGAATGTGACGCCCGACCCGCCCAACAACAATGTGAACAAGAATACCAACCCGAGGGCAATGTTGCTGGAATATCCCCGTCTGCGCGAGGGCAACATGGATATCCTGAGCATACACAGCACCAAAGACTATGGCATCACCTTCGGTTTGGAATATGACTGCAACAAACGGCTGGCACGGTGGGTGACCTATCAGATGCACAAGGGCAACTCTTACAAAAACGTAACACGTACCAATGCCTGGGGCGACGACCCCAACATCCCCTATCAATACCGTACAAGCAGCGCTGACTTCACTTCCAATTTCTCACGCGGACACCTCTGTCCGTCGAGCGACCGCCTGTGTTCGAGAGAGCAAAACGCCCATACGTTCTATTACAGCAACATGATGCCGCAGTATCAGAACCACAACGGCGGCCTCTGGCAAAGCATGGAACAACAGGTGACCAACAAATGGAACACTGACAATTTCCGCGATACGCTCTATGTGGTGAAAGCAGCCACCATCTATGACCAACTGACCACCACAGGCACCGGTCTCACCGTGCCACGGTATTTCTATATGGCCGTGTTGTGCGTGAAAAACGGCAGTTACAAGGCTATCGGCTTCTGGAGCCTTCATGAAAATGTGTCGCGCACAAAAGAAGACCTGAAAAAATACGCCATCAGTATCGACGAATTGGAAGAAAGGACCGGTATCGACTTCTTCTGCAACCTGCCCGACGACATCGAGGAAGAGGCGGAGCGAGAAGTCAACACCAGCGATTGGAATCTGTAAAGCCTCACCCCCAACCCCTCTCCAAGTGGCGAGGGGCGTGATTACTTCAAAGGCGATAGATGAGAAGTAGGGGGTGAGAGGTTAGAAAATGATTGGTGTCCGCTAAAACGATCTCAATACTCTTGGATTAGTTGTAAATCCAAGTGGTTTGAGGGTCTTATTGTCATATAGGCTGACACCCTTGAGATAGTTTGATGTTATTTAGCGGACACCAATCATTTTCTAACCTCTCACCTCCTACTTCTTACTACTCCTTATTCCCCTACCGCTTGGCGGTATTCTATCACTTTGTTTTGATAGTCGGCGAAGGCGTCGGTGCGTTTGTCCAAGGCTTGCTGATAGAGTAATTGAGCCTGCAACAAATCGCTCATGGCACAGGTTCCGGCTTGGTAATAATTACGGTTCAGACGCAGATTTTCCTCCGCCTGTTCTATGCTGCGGTCGGCGATGGAGAGTTGCTGAAAAGCCTCCTCCACATCATTCCACGCCTTTTGCATACGGATTTTCAAGAGTTGGGAATTATCGTCCAACTGCTCCTGCGCCTTCTGCAATTCCAGACTTTTCCGTTTAATGGCGTAGGAACCGCCCCACCAACTGGAGATAGGCACCGCCACGGTGGCGAAAATCATGCCGAAGGTATGGTCGCGGTCCATCAGGTTATGATAGTTATACCCCGCACCGACAGCCACGGTGGGCAGGTTTTTCCCCACTTCCAATCGCTTTTGCAAACGCGCGGCTTCCACTTGTTTGTTGAGCAACTGATACTCGGCAGTGTTATGCAACGCCTGCTGATGGTCGTGCCTTGCGGCAAGAGTCATCGTCGTGCTTGTATCGTAACGGAGTTGATAATCTGTCGTTTTCAGTCCACAGTACTGCGCCAAAACCATCTGCAAGACAGAGATGCCGTTTTGCAGTTTCACCTTCTGGCTCTCCACCTCGTTTTGGCGCAGTTGCACCTGCAGGAGGTCGTTTCTCATCGCCACGCCTGCCTGCACCGCCACAGTCACGTCTTTGTTGATGCCATTGAGCAGTTCCTCCACCGCAGCGATGGTTTTCATCTTCTCTTGCAGCGACGCCAGTTGCCAGAAATACTGCTCCGTGGTTTTCTCCACCTCATTTTGCGACATACGTAACTGCAGTTCGCTCGCCTCCGCGCCCACCTTTGCCAGTTTGTTGCCGTTGACAATCTGCCCACCGGCAAAGACTGGTTGCACCGCCATGACACTGGCGATGGTGCCGTTTTTCATCATCGACAGCGAGATAGGATTGCCCAGCGAACCGAATGCGCTGATTATCTCCGGGGGCAGCATCTGCGCGTATTGCGCCATCATCTGCTGCAAGGTCTCAGGCACCATCGATTGGGGGTCAATCTTCATCTCTGCCATGCCACGGTTGGTATTGAACCACAGTCCCGTGCCGCTGACAGTTGGGAAGAACTTAGTGAATAACTCCTTCTTTTGTTGTTGGGCAGCCTCTACACTCAACTGTGCATTGCGCACTGCCACATTGTTGTGCAATGCCGAATCCACCAGTTGTTCGACGGTATAGGTCTGGGCCGAAACGTTCAGCCCTGCCAGAAGTGCTATGGTTATGATGATTTTTCTCATTATTTTGGTCGTTTGGGGGAGCCCCCTCCCCATCCCTCCCCAGGGGAGGGTGGAATTAGTGGAGTATTCTCTTACCTCAGGTTGATGTATTCTTTTTCTTCAATGACACTTTCCAATAGATGACGGGCAACATGGTGACGACCATGATGAGCGAGCCAATGCCACCGGCGAAGATGGTCACACCCACCGGCATCCAGAACGACGACCCGGCAAGAATCATCGGCACCACACCCACTGCGGTCGTGGCGGTGGTGAGGAAGATGGGCACCATGCGGCGCTTACCCGCCTCGTAAGCCGCTTGCCGCACCGCCTCGTTATAGGCGTCGCAGTCTTTACGCCAGTCGCCATGCTCCGCCACATACACCTTGATGCGCTCTAAAGCATGCTCGAAAATGAGTATCTCGTTACGCATGATCATACCCATCAGCGTGATGACGCCCATGACCGAAGTCAGACCCAATGTGCGGTTCATGAGACCCAGTCCGATAAGCGCGCCGGGCATCATCAGGCCGAGCGCAGCCATACAGATGGAGGTGATGCCGTATTTCTTGAAGTTGAACAGGAGAAAGAAGAAGATGATGACCATAGCGATGGCCACACCGCCGAAAATCATCGGTATTGATTCGCCATTATATTCGGTCTCACCTCCCACCTCAGCACGCACACCCTCAGGCAACGGCAGTTCGTTCATCATCTCGGCGATATGGCTCTCCACAGGAGCGGCATACACCCCCTGTGCAAACTGACCGGTGACAGTCATACACCGCTCACCTCCGCGGTGCATGATGCGACTCTCGCTCCATTTGGGTTTCACTTCCGCTATCTGGCGCAGGGGCACGGAGGCTGCCGTACCGCCCAGTTCTCCCGCAATGACGGTGAGAGGCGATGTGATGCCCAGATTCTCGATAGAGGAGAATGTGAGTGCAGCCGTATCTCTCACAACGATGGGCAACTGGTAATCGTCCTCCCACAATGACCCTACCGACAGGTCATTGGTGGCGGCACCCAGTGAGAGGGCTGCCGTAGTGCGGCTGATGCCTAACTGCGCCGATGCCACCGGGTCTAACTCCACGTTGACCAACGGGAATGGCTGCATGAAATCGGTGTGTACCCACTCCACCTCGGGCATCTCGCGCATCTTCTCCATCAATCGCTCGGCCACGATATGCAACGAGTCGATATTCTCGCCATAGAACCGGTATTCCAGTTCAGGCACGGACAGGTAGTCCAACCGTTTGAATTTCACGTATGCGTCGGGGAAGGCCTCGCTCCAAAGCGGCTGATATTCGGCCAATAGCGCCAACGTGGCATCCTGCGACTCGGTGTTGACAATAAACTGCGCATAGTTGTCGCCAGCCATCTGCGGCGCATAGCAAGTCATGAACCGCGGTGACGAGCATCCGATGAAACTGGTGATACCCTCCACACGGCTGTCTTTCTCCAACACATGGCGCATCGAGTCGGCTATCTGACGCGTATCGTCCAGCCCTTTGCCCTCGGGCAGGAACATCTCCAAGGCAAACTGGTCGCGGTCGGCGTAGGGGAACATACGTATCTTCAACGAAGGGATAATCAGACACGAGAGCAACACAATTGCGATGCCGCCAAAAATGGTCAACCACGGATGACGGAAGGTGACATCGAGCACACGGTTATAGAGCGATTGCACCGTCTTGGTGATGACGTTGCCGCCAGTGGTCACCTTGTCGGGACGGATGATGAGCACCTCGAGGAACGGGATGACCGTGACCGCAAGGAAGAGCGACACCATCAGGTTGATGGTGATGGTCCAGGGGAACGATTGCATTGCATCCCGGAATTCGCCATGCATCGTGATTAACAGCGGATAGAAGATGACACAGATGCACAGCGTGGCCAGCATCATCGGCATGAAATACTGTCGTGACGACTCCATGGCCGCCTCTTTCGGCTCATAGCCCTTGCCCAAATACTCCAGATAGCCGTCGATGACCACGATGGAGTTGTCGACCACCATGCCCAGCACCACAATGAGCGCCGCCAGCGTGACGATGTTCAACTCGATATTGACCATCCACATGATGCCCACTGAGATGAAAGTACTCAGCGGGATGGTAATGGCCGCCACGATGGCCGAACGCAATGGGAAGAGCACCATCATCACCAGGATGATGATGACCATGGAGATAATCAGATCGCGCAGGAAGTCGCTCACACTAGTGCTCACCACTTTGGGTTGGTCGGCAATACGTGTGAGCGTCACATCCTCAGGCAATTCGTTCATGCGGAAATCGTCGAGCACCTTGTCCACCTCCTCGCCATAAGCTACGATATTGTTGCCGGGCGTCATCTCCAATGACAGTAGGATGCATGGATGGCCGTTTTGCTCGATATAACCGTTGTTGATGTCGTATTCGCGCACCACTTGCGCCACATCTCTCACCCGCACCGTTTTTCCTGTAATCGGGTCGCTAAAGATAATTTGGTTGGCCACTTCTTCCTCGCCGTGCTGCGTCGGTTCTATATGGATAGGCGTCTGCTGGCTCATCGTGTTGATGCTGCCGCTCATGGTGGTCAGTCCCTGTTGTTGCAACTGCGAGAAAAGCATCTGCTGACCGATGCCATAAGCCTCCAACCGCTGACGGTCCACATACAGGCTGATTTGCTCTTTCAACTCGCCATAGACGCGCACATTCGCCACCGAGGGGATACGACGCAGGCGGTCGCCCAGACGGTCGGTATAATCGTGCAACTCACGGTAACTGCGCTCGGGACTTTCCACGGCGATGAGCAGGGCCGAGGTGTTGCCGAAATCGTCATTAGCCACCACCGCCAGTACCCCGGCGGGAAGGCTCTGTTTGAAGAGCGCCAATCCATGCTTGATTTTGCTCCACACCTCATCCTTGTTGTTCACATCGTCATTGAGTCTCACCATCACGATACACATTCCGTTTTGCGCGGTAGTGGTGGTCTTGGTGCGGTTCACCTCCTTGTAAGTGAAAAGATAGCGTTCCAAAGGCTTTGCCACCTGTTCCTCCACCTCTTCACTCGTGGCACCTGGATAGACGGCCACGACCACCCCCTGACGGATGGTGAAGGCGGGGAATTCGTCTTTCGGCATCAGGTCCATGCCCACAATGCCCAAGACGAACAGGATGACAACCATCAGGATGGTTATCGGATAGTGTTCTAACGGCCATTTCAGCCAATTCATCTTATTGTTCATTATTTTTAGGAGTGTAGGAGTGAAGGAGTGGAGGAGTTTAGACAATAGTTTGCGAATAGGGAGTGGTTGTAGGGGATGTCTGCGTCGTTCCCCATCTGTTCCCTCCTTAAGGTCTTTAGCCTACTTAACGACCTTAATGCACAACGTCCAACGTTCAATGTTCAACGTCCTGAGTCTTCGTTCCTTCACTCAGTTTCTGGTAACCGTCGATAACCACCCGCTGTCCGTCGGATAGACCGTCGATGATATAGACGCGGTTGTCCGAGGTCGGGCCGAGAGTCACGGTCTGACGGTGCGCCTTGTTGTCTTTGTTTATAACCCATACGAAATGGGTGCCGTCGGCACGGCGCTGCACACAATTGACCGGCACGGTGACACCACCGCCTGAGACCATCGAACCGTCGCCCTTGCGGCCTGTATATAGCGTGACATTGGCCACCATGCCCGGCAGCAGTTTGCGGTCGCTGTTGGCCACATTCACCCGTATGTCGTAGGTGTGTGTCATGGCGTCGGCCTGCACCCCCTTCTCTACCCTACCGCCCGGCACCTGTCTGTTGGCGGCCTCGACACGGACCAGCGAACGGGTGTTTTCGCCGATGGCGGACATCTCCGCCTCAGGCACCGACACCTTCACCTTCACCGTGTTGATGTTGAGGATGGTGACCACTGACTGCGAGGGCATTGCCGTCTCGCCCGCGTTGACCTGTTTTTTTCCGACGACACCGCTCACGGGAGCCACGAGTCGTGTATCGGAAAGGCCTTTGCGAGCGATTCTCTCTGTGGCACTGGCCGATTTTACGCTCGACTTGGCCGATTTCAACATCGTCTCCGCCTGCTGAAGTTTGGTTTCCATCTCTATCCATTTAATCTCAGGCAACGAGCCGTTGTCGTGCAGCAGTTTCATGCGGTCGTAGGCATCTTTGGCCTGGTCGTACGTAGCCTGTGCCTGAGCCACCATGTCATTGGCCTGACTGGTGGTTGCCGCTGCGGCTGTCACACTGTTGCTCATGGTCGAGGGATCCATCTCGGCCAACAACTGTCCGCGGCTCACATATTGGCCTTCGCTCACGAGCATACGGCGCACCACGCCCATCGACGTGAAACTCACGGCAGTGGCTTCACTCTCCTCCACGATGCCGACATACGTTTGTCCGGCACCCTCGTACGAGGTGCTCACCTGTTCGGTTTTCACTTTCACGGGTGGTTTCTCCTGATTCTCACTTTTTTTGCCGCAGGCGACCATGATGATTACCGCAGCCAGAAAAAGGATGGTTTTCTTTTTCATACGGTTATTTTCAAAATTTACTGCAAAGATGGGGAAAAAATCTTAATTACTATAGTCTTATTCGGCACAAATAACACGCGAAAAGAAAAAAAAGGACAAAAAATACCTATTTTTGATGAGTTTTTGGGGGGGTATGATGGAGTTTTTGATGGAAGTGAAGGAGTGAAGAAGTGTAGGAGTGTAGGAGTATTGGAGTGTAGGAGTTTAGACAATAATACTCTAATTGAGAGACATGGGTGAATGTAGGGGCGGTGCCCCCGTGCCCGCCTTTCTATGGAAGAAAGGGGAGTCACCCCTTCTCCTTTGCTCCGTAGAATCATTAACAGTTGTCTCTACGGAGATTTTGGAGAGAAGGAGATGCCATTTGGTAGGGGGAGTATGGCTCCGCTCGACCAGGGCGGGAACGGGGGCACCGCCCCTGCAAACGCGCAATGCTCTTGCACCATATCCTTGCACATTATGTTTTCAGACACCGATAATTTGCGTTATTATTAATTTTTCTATCCGAAAAGGGGTGATTTTACATTTTTTAACAGATAAGGTGGGCAAATGTGCCTGAAAATCATTAAATTTGCCAAATATTAACAGCCACATGGCAGTACACTGAAAAAACGCGAAGAAATACCTTCGATTATTATCTTCTCATCATGTATTACTCTTAAGAAAACAAGAAATAAAACAAAAACGGACAACTATCACCTTATGAAAGCCATCAGAATACTACTAACCCTATTTGCCGCATTATTGCTGTCGGCAAACGCTAAGGCTGAAGATGTCACCATCGACGACATCAATTATCAATTGAATGAAGATGGAACAGCCACCGTCACCTATGGCGACTATTCCTCAAAGACCAGCATCACCATTCCGGAAACCGTGACATACATTGATGACACCTATACCGTAACGAAAATCGGTTCGGCTGCGTTTACCAATTGCACCCGCCTCAAGATTGTCGACCTGCCCTCGACCCTGACAAATATCGAGGGAGGCGCATTCTACGGCACAACCCTGACGGCTTTGGTCTGCCGTGCTGTGACACCGCCGACAACCAGTAATTTCCCCCGTCCGGTCTTCCCCTCCAATATCAGCACAACCCTGCTTTATGTGCCAATGGGATGTCTGGACGCTTATGGCTCATCGGATTGGGGGGCCTTCGGAAAGATTTTCGAGATTACAACGGTTGTTGACGGCATCCAATATTTGCTGACGGTAGGAAAGAGGGAAGCGACAGTCATCGCTTCAGCAACAAACGCCTCAGGAGACCTCGTCATACCCGGCACATTCAACTATCAAGGTCTTGAATTCACTGTGACAAACATCTATGATGGCGTATATCAAAATAACAAACAACTTCTCAGTGTGACCATCGGCGAAGGGGTGACGACCATCGGCGCATCGGCCTTCTACGGTTGCACGGGAATTAAAAAGATGGTCCTCCCCTCGACCATGGAAACAATAGAGGGAAGAGCACTCGCCGGCTTAAGCAACCTGAAAACCCTCTTCTGCTATGCCGAGACACCACCGACGGTTGAAAGGACAACCTTCAACTCCGCCACCACCAGCAATCACACGCTCTTTGTGCCCGAAGGCAGTGTGTCAACATATCAGAACAAAAACTATTGGAAGAACTTCGCGTTCATTAAGGCCATCTCCTCCACCGCCACCATCGACGGCATCACTTACAGTCTTGACGCCAACACCGGCACGGCCACCGTCATCGAGGGCGATTACGCTGACCTGACCGCCGTAAATATCCCCGAGACTGTGACATACGAGAATATCACCTTCACGGTGACAGCCATCGCCGACGAGGCATTTATGAATTGCACGCATTTCAGCACCCTTACCCTTCCCTCCACGCTGAAGACCATCGGTGCCCGGGCATTCAAAGGCTGCTACTTCGGAGGGCTGCTTGACATCCCCGAGGGAGTGACTGAGATAGGCGAGTCGGCATTTGAGACTTGTTTCAATGTACATGTGCTCATAATTCCATCAACCCTCACCACTTTAGGAGAGAAAGCACTGTACTGCCCCAACCTCAATCAGGTCATTTCTCACTTACAGACACCTCTGGCAATATCCGGAGAGATGTTCTCACGTTTCTCGGCCACACTGTATGTGCCCGAGGAAGCGCAAAGCGCATACGAAGCCGCCGACGTATGGCAGGATTTCCATACCATCACGCCCGGATACGCCAACGTGACCTACACCGGCGGACTCTATTATATTTACTATGGCAACCAAGCGAAGATTATCGATCCGCTTGACTTTGACAATGATTACGCGGGCGACGTGGTGGTGCCCGAGACCATCACCGCCGGCGAACAGACCTACACTGTCACTTCAGTCGGCGTCAGCGCGTTCTGCTTCTGTATGGGGCTGACAAGCGTGACACTGCCCGAGACCGTGACTACAATAGAGCATGGAGCGTTTTCAGGTTCTACCAACCTGACCAGCGTCAACATTCCTTCAGGTGTGACAACGATACCCTACAGCGCATTCTATCATTGTTCGGGTCTGACGGAGATAACCATTCCGGAGGGAGTGACCTACATTGACGAGTCAGCCTTCGAAGGATGCACCGGCCTGACAGAAATCACCATACCCGCAAGTACAGATGTGTTGGGCACAACTGTATTCAAGGACTGTACCGGCCTGACCACCGTCTACATCCTGCCCACTCAGATGACATACTTTGACAAAGCCGCTTTTAGCGGATGTGAGAACATCACAACAGTCTATTGCTATCTCGAGACGCCCAAGACCCTCAACACCTCCGCCTTCCCCAGCCGCGGCACCGCCACACTCTATGTGCCGGAGGGCAGCGTGGAGGCCTATCAGGGCGCTGACATTTGGAGCGAGTTCGCACATATCAATGCCATCGTCAACACCGTCACCATCGACGGCATCAATTACCGGTTGAATGCGGACGGCACGGCCACGGTTGTCGCGGGCGATTACGCTGACCTGACCGCCGTAAATATCCCCGAGACTGTGACAAACGGCGGCGAGGACTTTACCGTGACAGGAATTCAGCGTTGGGCATTCATGGAATGCGAGGCATTGACCAGTGTGACTCTTTCTCCCTATATGACCACCCTTGAAAGAGGTACTTTCTACGGTTGCACCAACCTTACTGACATCACCATCCCCGAAGGCGTGACAACAATCGAACAGTTCGCATTATGTGGCTGCACCAGTCTGACAAGCATTACTATCCCCGAGAGTGTGACAAGCATCGAAATCGGTGCTTTCAACGAATGCCCCCTGACGGAAATATACAGTTATGCCACAACACCGCCGAGCGTGGAATCTGACAACGCATTCTCCTGTTACAACACCGCCACACTCCATGTGCCAGCAGGCTGTGTAGAAGCCTATCAGGGCGCTAACATCTGGAGCAATTTCGCCAATATCGTGGAGATGAGTTCCACCGTCACCATCGACGGCATCAATTACCGGTTGAATGCGGATGGCACGGCCACTGTCATTACTGGCCAATACTCCGGCGACATCACCATACCCGACACCTTCACATCTAACGGCAGGACCTACACTGTGACAGCCGTTGACGCATCAGCGTTCCGGTTTAAGAATATAACCAGCATCACGCTTCCCGAAACGCTTACGTCTATCGGCAGTTATGCGTTTGCCAATACCAACATAACGAGTCTGACCATCCCCGAGGGTATAACCGCCCTTCCTAACGACATGTGCTCAGGCTGCGGCTCTATGGAAATACTGATTCTCCCGTCCACATTGACAAGCATCGGCGAGAATGCATTTCACTTGTGTTATAATTTGGGTATGGTGATTTCCCATGCTCAGACACCCCCCGCAGTTGAAGAAAACACTTTCTTCTCGGCTACCGATGCCACGCTCTATGTGCCGGAGGGTTGCACAAGTGATTATCAGGCCGACCCGTATTGGAGCCAGTTCAACATCATTGAGGGAAATGCCTACATGGCAGAGATTGACGGTCTCAAATACCTGCTCTATGACAATCAAGCGACCGTTATCAAGGGCGAATACGCTGCTCTTACCTCCGTCAACATCCCACAGACCATAACCCGAAACGGCATCACCTACACCGTGACAGCCATCGGGAACAAGGCGTTCCAGTCATGCACACAACTGACCAGTGCCACCCTGCCTTCATCCATTATAACCGTTGGGGAATTCGCATTCAGCAGTTGCCCGCTGACAAGCATCAGTCTGCCTGAAGGATTGACTACGATTGGCAAGAGTGCTTTCAGTTACTGCCAAGATCTGACGGCCATCACCCTGCCTGAAAGCCTGACTACCCTCGGTGATGACGCCTTTGCCAACTGCTTGGGATTGTCCTCTGTCGTCATCCCCCAAAACGTGACATCCATCGGTCATTCTGTATTTGCCGCCACAGGGCTGATCTCTATCCAAGTGGCAAGCGGAAATACGACATATGACTCGAGAAACGGATGCAATGCCATCATCGAGACAGTATCGAACACCTTGATTCAAGGATGCTCCACCACCATCATCCCTCAAGGTACCACAGCCATCGGACAGAGTGCCTTCAACGGTTTTTCCGCTTTGACCGCCATCGCGATACCTTCAGGTGTCACCAGCATCGACGACTATGCTTTCATGAATTGTAATACATTGGCAGAAGTCGACCTTCCCTCTACGCTGACCACAATCGGCGTTATGGCTTTCGAAGGAGCCGTGGCAATGACGAGTCTTACTATTCCGAGCAGTGTGACAACCATAGGTGACTGCGCATTCAGGAGTCTGGGATTGACCAGTCTGGTTATTCCCGAGGGTGTGACCTCCATCGGCAGAGAGGCATTCGGAAATTGTACTGCTCTGGAAAGCGTCACCATCCCATCGACCGTGACCTCCTTCGGATGGTATATGTTCAACAATTGCGACAATCTTAGCAGTGTTTATTGTTACCTGCAAACACCCCCGACGCTTGACTCAGGAGGCATCACCTTCCCCAGCCGCAGCACCGCCACACTCTATGTGCCAGCAGGCTGCGTGGAAGCCTATTCTAACGCCCCTATTTGGGAAGACTTCAATAGAATCCTTGAGATAGGAACCCTATCGGGCGACGTTGACGGCGACGGAGTGGTGGATGTGGCCGACTTCACCGTGTTGGCCAAGTACCTGCTCGGCATACCTCTCTTTAATTTCAACATCCAGGCGGCCGACGTGGCAGGTGGCCCTGGTGGCACACCTGACGGCGCTGTCGACGTAGCCGACCTGACCGGTATCGCCAACATCATCCTGCACAGCGGAAACGCATCCGGCGCACCCAGGAAATCACCTGCTCTAATACCCACCCCGGCCCTCCCATAGGGAGGGCGCAAGCGTCGCTTGCCATGTAGATAGAAGGAGATAAAAGACGTATGTTCTGATACAGATTCACAAATGAAAGAGTATTGTCCTCTATCTTCCGCCGCTTAAAAGTGGCTATCTCCCTTTATCTTCCCATATCTTCTTAACATGCGTAACTTGAATAACAACAATAATTTTATAAAAAGTATCATTATGAAAAAACTACTATCACTACTCCTAATGGCGCTGGCAGTCCCCATCGGGCTCATGGCGCAAACAGAGATTCTCACCAATGGTGATTTTGAGGGGTCCGGCCTGCGTGAATACAAGGCAGGGGTTTACAACTCGGACCCCCAGACCGTGGAAGTCACTGACGGTGCCGGAAGAAACAGTTCCAACGGCGTTTTGTTGCCAGTACAAGCGAGAACCGGATCCAGCATCACTAACGCCACAGCCCTATACGTCACCCCGTTTAACCACCAATGGGTGCTGGGCGAGCGTTTCACATTCTCGATATGGATGAATATAACCTCCAGCAACATCTCTGTTAAGATATCGCTGACCGACGGCATCGGCAAAAATGCCACGGTCATCACCGACGACAACATAACTTCTCAATCGTCAACTACCGCATTGGGATGGAGGAAATACACTGTGACAGGCACGGTGTCGCAAGCCATGCTCGACGCGGGGATGAGCACCATGCGTGTGCTCATCGGCAATAAGGGTACGAGCACGGCCGCCGTGGCGGTTGACGATATATCCTGGCTTGTGCAAGACCCGCTCACCACGACAGTGGACGGCATCAACTACCTCCTTTTCCCGCAGACACAGCAGGCCACTGTCATCACGGGCGATTATTCCTCACTTGGCGTGCAAATACGCATTCCGGAAATGGTGATTTATGAAGACACAAACTACACCGTGACGACCATCGCTCCGGGGGCTTTCGCCGGCTACAATTTATATTACGTGACCCTTCCTTACACGCTCACCAGCATCGGCGACAATGCTTTTGCCGGTGTGCCGTACGAACAATTTGAAATGTATATGATTAGCCCTACTCCGCCGGCCATCAATTCCAACGCGCTACCTGAACATCCCTACTTCCTGAGGGTGCCATTTGACTGTGTCAGTGCTTACCAGGAGACTCCCGTATGGCAGGATTTCTCTGAGATACACGAAATATCAAATGTTGGCGATTATACAATACATGTGCAAGATGCGACTACTGCAACCATCACAAGAGGATACCTTTCTCCGAGGGTGCTTGACTTTTCCAGCGGAATCGCTAGATTTTATACCGGTTATCGATATATGGAATACACGATTGTAGGCCTCGACAGGGACGCTTTTATGTCAGTTTATACTTTGGAAAAGGTGATTCTTCCTCCGGCAATGACAACCCTTGAAGGCTATACGTTCATGAATTGCACCGCTCTCTCTGAAATCACCTTATCGCAGAATCTGACGAGCATCGGCAATTATGCGTTCTCGGGTTGCACCAGCCTGACGAGCATCTCCTTATTAGAGAATGTGTCGAACATTGACGAGGCAGCATTCGCTGATTGCCCCCTGACAGACATTTATTGTTATGCCGCAACGCCGCCGAGCGTGGCTGACGCCAACGCATTCTCCTGCTACAACAGCGCCACGCTCCATGTGCCCGAAGGCAGTCTGAGCGCATATCAGAATGCTGCTGTCTGGAGCAATTTCACCAATATCGTGGAGATGAGTTCCACCATCACCATCGACGGCATCAACTACCAGTTGAACAATGACGGCACGGCCACAGTCGTTGCGGGCAATTATACCTATTGGTCCACCCTTGCCATCCCTGCGAAGGTGACCTCTGAAGGAAGAACTTTCTCTGTGACTACCATCGCGGCAGGGGCTTTTGCCGACTGCAATCAGTTGTGCGTAATAGCCTTACCCGAGAGCCTGACAAGCATCGGCGACGGTGCATTTGCCAGTGTACCAACTTGGGTTGCTGTATATGTCCATAGCGACACGCCACCGACCATCAATTCCACCGTGTTCCCGTCAGGCATGCTCGTTCTTAACGTGAAGTCCGGCCTTAATCTCTATCAGGAGGCAGAAGGATGGGGGGATTTCTCAAATATAAACTATATAGGCGATTTTGGCAGTTATAGACTGATTTTGCATGACGACCTGACGGCAGAAGTCGCAAGAGGCAGCAGCGCCCCGACGGAACTCGACTTTCCCCTCAACAAAGTGATGGTTTTTGACGGTTATGATAACATAGAATACACTTTGACAGGCATCTACGGATCTTGGTCGTTCATAAATTGTTCCAGTCTGACGAGCGTGAGTCTTGCTCCCGGTATGACAACCATTGGAGAAGGGGCGTTCTACGGATGCACCAATCTCACCAATGTCTACTTGCCAGAGAGTGTGACCACCATTGAAGGATATGCATTTAACCATTGTACCAGTCTGACGAGTATTACCTTGCCGGAGAATGTGACAAGAGTCGGTGAAGGCTCTTTCAACTATTGTCCGCTAACGGAAATATACAGTTATGCCACGACACCGCCCGTCACCAGACTTGACGCCGAATGGTGGACGTTCGACTGCTACGGCACCGCCACGCTCTATGTGCCGGCAGGTTGTGTGGAGGCCTATCGGAATGCTTACACTTGGAGAAATTTCACCAATATCGTGGAGATTCCCACCACCACCGTCCTCATCGACGGCATCTACTACAGTCTCGATGAGCATACAGGCACGGCCACTGTTGTCGAGGGCGATTATTCCGGACTGAGCGGCTCCATCATCATTCCCCCGACCGTGACATACGGCGGCGAGGACTTTAACGTGACGGCCATCGCAGCGAATGCTTTCGCCAGTTGCAGCCCGTATTCAATCTATACTGTGACCCTTCCCCCCACACTGACACGCATCGGCGACGGTGCTTTCTCCTCGATACCGACATGGGCGCGTATATTCAGTCATAATACCACACCGCCGGCCATCAGTTCCACCGCGTTCCCGTCAGGCATGTTTTTTGTTTTTGTGAAAAACGACTGCATCAGCGCCTACGAGGAGGCTGAAGGATGGAAGGATTTCGGTAAGGTATATGAGATCAACAGTTTTGCCTATTTTAAACTGTACGTGAATGATGATGGCTTTACGGCAACAGTGGCAAGCGACTGGGATACCCAAAACGTTACGACCCTTGACTTCTCAAGCGGTAAACTGACGATTTTCAACGGTTATCAAGATACGGAATACACCATAACAGAGATTCAGGGTTGGGCATTCATCTCATGCGACGCTTTGACCAGCGTGAGTCTTTCTCCCTATATGACCACCCTTCAAGGAGGTACATTCTTCGGTTGCACCAATCTCACTGACATCACCATTCCCGAAAGTGTGACTGAGATTGGCCAGATGGCATTATATGGCTGCACCAGCCTGACGAATATTACTATCCCAGAAAGTGTGGCGAGCATCGGCGATGGTGCTTTCTACGATTGTCCCCTGACGGATGTGTATTGCTGTGCCACGACACCGCCCGTCATTTCTTCTACCGGCGCATGGACATTCACTTGTTACGACACCGCCACGCTTCATGTGCCTGTAGGATGTGTGGAGGCATACCAGAATGCGGAAATTTGGAGCATGTTCACCCATATCGAGGAGTTTATCCCCGCACCCGTAAGTGACGAACTCATCGTCAACGGCACATTCGAAGACGCCGACATCTCCGCGTTCTGCTATCACTTAGCAGGTGATGACAACAGTTATAACGCCGTCCCCAGTTCCTTTATAGAGACAGAAGGCGGCAACCATTATCTGGCCATCCAATCCATTGACAGAGTGTCGACTAATTGGGATTCACAGTTCTTCGTCAATCTGTCACGACCCGTGGTCGAGGGTGAGACGCTCTATTTCTCCATGCGTGCCAAGGCCAGCAGAAACGCCAGCATCTCCACTCAGGCACATACCTATCCTGGCGGTTATAAGTATTATAATTTTCTCGGTGGTTTTGACTTGACCACAGAATGGCAGACCTATACCTATACGTTGACCGTCACTCCAGATATGGATGGCTCACAGTGCATCGCGTTCTTCTTGAACGTGGAGCCGCAATCAACCATCTATTATTTCGACGATATGTCACTCACCAATATTGAGCCCGACACCGACTACAGTCTCATCGACAACACCGTTTATCTCGAGCCCGCACGAGGTGTGGCCGGCGGACAAACGACGCTCTCGGTAAAGATGAAGAACACGGAGTCTATCCAGGCCTTTACGTTCACTCTCGTATTGCCCGAGGGCGTGACGGTCGCCACTGGCACCGACGGCATGCTCATGGTGGAACAGAGTTTGGAGCGCACCACCATACGCAAGACCGACTTCTTCGGTTCGAACATCGATGCCGACGGCAATCTGCGTGTGTTATACTCATTAAAGAACGGCTCCTCCTTCGACGGCAATGACGGCGAGGTGGTACGCATCAAGGTCAACTTAGCCTCTACCATGGCAAAAGGCGACTACGACATCAAGTTGAAGAATGTGAGCCTGAGCAACACCCTGAACGAGTCACACAGCATCGACCATCTGAAATCAACCCTCAGCGTAATCGATGTCATCCCCGGCGACGTGAACGGTGACTTGGAGGTGGATGTGGCTGACTTCACCCTGATGGCCAACTACCTGCTGGGCAAAACACTCTCGGTGTTTATCATGGAAGCAGCCGACGTGGCAGGTGGCATAGGCGGTGTACCTGACGGCGAAATCGACGTAGCCGACCTGACAGGTATCGCCAACATCATCCTGCACAGCGGTAACACATCCTCGGGCGCGCCCAGACGGGCTGCCGCGGTTGACACCGACATCGACGCGATGGATAACGCCATCTACGTGGAGCCTGTGACGGCAGAGCCAGGCACACAGCAGGTGCTCTCTGTCAGGATGAAGAACAATGTGGAGGTGAGCGGTCTGGAGTTCAGTCTGCTGTTGCCTGAGGGCATTACCATCGCCGACTATGAGATGAGCGAGGACCGCACCAACGCAGCGCACAGTCACTTCAGCGGACACCTGTTTGCCGACGGCTCGCTGAAGACACTCTGTGGCTCAATCTCCGAAAACCGCTCCACAGGCCGCTTGTACACCTTCGCGGGAAATGACGGCGAGGTGGCACGCATCACGGTCAACATACCCGCTGACTATGAGGAGGGCATGTACGAGGTGCTTATCCTCAACGCCAAGGTGTCTGACGCCGACGGTGTGAAAACCGTGCTGGACGATACGGGTACGAGCATCAATGTGGGCTACAGTCAGACGACAGACATCAACGGCCTCACCCCTAACCCCTCTCCAACGGGAGAGGGGGGTGATTACTTCACCTTAGACGGCAAGAAACTCGATAAGAAACCGACCCAGAAAGGCGTGTATATCTTGAACGGCAAGAAGGTGGTGGTGAAATAATCCGCCTTCCTGCTACCTGATAATTCCACATAAGCAGGGATTGTTGCTTGTCAAGTTCCGTACGGCAATGCGGTTGAACCCGCATCGCCGTACGGTCTTTGGCAAAGACATAAAAACTTATTTCTGAAATAATCATTAAAACCAACAGATATGAAAAAACTACTATCCCTATTGCTCATGATGCTGGCAGTCCCTATCGGCATGTTGGCTCAAAATGAGACCGTCGTCAACAACATCAAGTACAGTCTCAATTCTGCCACTTTCGAAGCAACGGTGATTCAGGACAACTACTCCTCTCTGACCAGTGTGTTGATACCTGGCACCATCAACGTTAGCGGCTATTCATACGATGTGGTTAGCATCGGCGAAAACGCGTTCTTTAACTGCAACGGGCTTACCGATGTGACGCTCTGTGAAGGTCTGAAAACCATAGAAAAAAATGCATTCGCTGGCTGCACCGGCCTGACAAGTTTGGACTTACCCTCAACGCTGACAACCATCGGCGCGTTTCCGTTCGAATACTGCACCGGCCTGACGAGTATTACCATTCCCGCCAGCGTGACAAGCATCGATAAGCAGGCATTCGCCCATTGTCCCAACGTGACAAGCATGCAGGTTGAAACCGGAAACCCGGTTTATGATTCAAGGAATAATTGCAATGCCATTATTGAGACGGCCAACAACATATTGATTGAAGGATGCAAGGGTACCACTATCCCCGAAAGTGTGACGACCATCGGCCCGTGTGCTTTTCAAGGTTCCGGTCTGACAAGCATCAACATTCCCGAAGGTGTGACCAGCATCGGTTATATGGCATTCTGTGTGTGCCGCAGTCTTACGTGCGTGACCTTACCCTCAACTCTGACGGACATCGAATCCGCTGCATTCATGTTTGATACCAATTTGACGAGTATTTACTGCACGTCTGGGAATCCGCAAGGTATAAATTTATATAGTGATACTTTCTCAGATGTCTATGGCGCCACGCTCTACGTGCCCATGGGCAGCAAGAGCGCCTACGAGGCCGCCACATATTGGCAGAATTTCAGCGAAATCGTCGAGACGCTCTTATATGAGTACGACACAACCAACCACACGGCTACGGTGATTCAGGGCGACTATTCCTCGCTGACCAGTGTGTTGATACCTGGCACCGTCAACTTCAACGGCGATTCATACGATGTGGTAAGCATCGGAGTAAACGCGTTCTCTAACTGCATACGCCTTACCGATGTGACGCTTTGTGAAGGTCTGAAAACCATAGAAGAAGATGCATTCTCCGGTTGCACCGGCCTGACGAGCATCATCATCCCCGAGGGTGTAACGTCTATCGGCCTGAATGCTTTCATAGGATCCGGACTGCAGACCGTGTCCATTCCTGGTACCTGCACTGTCGGAACGTTTGCCTTCAGCAATTGTCCTGATTTGGTAGAAGTGGTCTTCTGCGAGGGTGTGACAACCTGCCTATCAAACACTTTTAGATACTGTACAAGCCTCAAATATGTGACGTTACCCACGACAATGACAAGCATCGGCCTGAATGCTTTCAGGGGCTGCACCGCTCTGGAGCGGGTCGTCTGCAAGGCTTCCACGCCACCGACGACCACAGGCACTCAGACGTTCTCGGCCAAAGGGCAAGCCGACCTCTTTGTACCCATCGGCACAGTGTCCGCTTATCAGAGTGCTGATATATGGAAAGATTTCAAGAGTATCTCCGAGATGCCAACCGAGGTAATCATCGACGGCATCACCTACCATTTGAACGATGACGGCACGGCCACAGTCATAGCGGGCGATTATTCCTCATTAACCAGAGTTGCCATCCCTGCGGAGGTGACCACTCTGAGCGGGACTTACTCTGTGACGACCATCGCGGCAGGGGCTTTTGCCGACTGCTATCAGTTGTCTCCAATAGCCTTACCCGAGAGCCTGACGAGCATCGGCGACGGTGCATTTGCCAATGTACCAACTTGGTGTCAAGTATATGTCCATAGCGAAGAACCGCCGACCATCAATTCCACCGTGTTCCCGTCAGGCATGATCAGACTTAACGTGATGTCCAACCCGAATCTCTATCAGGAGGCTGAAGGATGGCAGGATTTCTTAGATATAAACCAGATAGGCGATTTTGGCAGTTATAGACTGGTTCTGCATGACGACCAGACGGCAGAAGTCAGTAAAGGCAGTAGCGACCCGACGGTACTCAACCTTACTTCCAACAAGGTGATGGTTTTTGACGGTTATGAGAACATAGAATACACTTTGACAGGCATCTCCGAGTGGGGGTTCATTATGTGTTCCACGTTGACGAGCGTGAGTCTTGCCCCCGGAATGACAACCATTGGCAGCGGGGCGTTCTTCCATTGCGGCAACATCTCTAATGTCTACTTGCCCGAGAGCGTGACCACCATCGGAGAAATTGCATTTTCCACCTGTACCAGCCTGACGAGCCTTACCTTGCCGAAGAATGTGACGAGTATCGGTAATGGTGCTTTCACCAATTGTCCGCTGACGGAAATATACAGTTATGCCACGACGCCACCTGTCATTACAGGCGGATGGACGTTCGACTGCTACGACACCGCCACGCTCTATGTGCCGGAAGGTTGTGTGGAAGCCTATCAGAATGCTACCGTCTGGTGCAATTTCACCAATATCGTGGAGATGGCTCCCGTCACCCCGGGCGACGTTGACGGCGACGAAGAGGTGGATGTGGCCGACTTTACCGTGCTGGCCAAGTACCTGCTCGGCTTACCGACTGAAGGATTCAATCCCTCGGCAGCCGACGTGGCGGGCAGCACAACGGGCGGTCCCGACGGTGAAATCGACGTAGCCGACCTGACAGGTATCGCCAACATCATCCTGCACAGCAATAACACATTATTGGGCGCACCCAGACGGGCTGCAGCGGTTGACACCAACATCGACGCGATGGATAATGCCATCTACGTGGAGCCAGTGACGGCAGAGCCCGGCACACAGCAGGTGATTTCTGTCAGGATGAAGAACAATGTGGAGGTAAGCGGTCTGGAGTTCAGTCTGCTGTTGCCCGAGGGCATCACCATCGCCACCAATGCCGACGGCCTCGCCATGGCAGAGATGAGCGACAAGCGCACCACCATGGGCAAACCCGACTATTTCGGCAGTTCGCTGATGAGCGACGGATCGATGAAGATTCTCTGCGCCTCGATGACCGAGAACCGCACAACAGGCCGCTTGTACACCTTCGCAGGCAATGACGGCGAGGTGGCACGCATCACGGTCAACATCCCCGCCGACTATGAGGAGGGCATGTACGAGGTGCGTATCCTCAACGCCAAGGTCTCAGACCCTGACGGTGTGAAAACGACACTGGCCGATACCGCTGCGGGCATCGATGTGGGCTACAGTCAGACGACGGGCATCGACAGCCTCACCCCCAACCCCTCTCCAACGGGAGAGGGGGGTGATTACTTCACCTTAGACGGCAAGAAACTCGATAAGAAACCGACCCAGAAGGGCGTGTATATCGTGAACGGAAAGAAGGTGGTCGTGAAGTAGTAGCCGGGTCTCACCCCTAACCCCTCTCCAGCCTCATCCCCAACTCCTATCCGAGGGAGAGGGGATGGATACTCCAGATGCTGTAGGGACATGGTTTATGTCCGAGACATACATTTCGGAAAGAAATTGGAATAATTAGAATAATTTTTGACATAATTATGATAGTTATCCTAATTTCTTTCCGATTTTATTTTACAATTCTCATGGAGTGATATTATTTCGTATTTCGTAATTCGTTTTTTATTTACTACCTTTCAATAAGATAGGCGGCGCTTCGGAAAAACCCAAATAAATTTGGTTTTCAACCGAATTTTGTCGCGACTCAGCAGAATATGAAAACATATTCTGCTTTCGCTGTTCCAAAATTTGGTTTTTCACTCAACTTGCACTACCTTTGCAGACAAATTAAGGATTAATGGACAAATACATGATGATGGCCCCGAAAAGTAGAGGGGCTTTCGCTGAAAGGTTGGCCGAACTATACCTGAGCGTTGGCAATTACTTAGACGCTGAGAAATTAGAGGGCCGACAGTTGGAGTTTTGCAAGATTTTTCTGAGCGACGCGCAAAACCAGTACCAACAACTGATAGAGTCGGAACTCTTCCAAGAACTGATTTCTCCGGCTTTCTCGTCGGTAGTGGAACAGGCCCCGCTTGACAACTCGAAGGTGACACTGATGCTAAAGACCAGCGACGAAAAAGTCGCCTACCACTTCCAAAGCATCCGGTTGACCGAAGACGAGACGCGCGGCAATAACTCGTACCTGCAGACGATGATGCTGTTTGAGAAATACCTGCGCTGGATGGACGAGCACGGGCTACGCCTTGACACCCATTGTGTGCGCACATGGATTTATGTGGCAGACATCGACGTCAACTACCAGGGTGCGGTGAAGGCGCGCAATGACATCTTCCGCCGTTACGGGCTGACCATCGACACCCATTTCATCGCCAGCACGGGCATCGGAGGATTCTCACAGACACGCAGCGCTTCTGTGGCCATGGATTTCCTGACCTACCCCAACATCCAAGAGAGCGACAAGACCTATCTTAACGCGCTCGACCATCTGAACCATACCCACGAATACGGTGTGGCCTTCGAACGAGGCACACGGCTGACATTAGGCGACAAACAGATTTTCTACATCTCGGGCACCGCCAGCATCGACAAACACGGTCATGTAATTTACATCGGCGACATCCGGCGACAGACGGCCCGCCTATTGGAGAATATCGGCGCACTGCTCAAAAACGGTGGAGCCACAATGAACGACATACAGTATTTCGTCATCTACCTGCGCGACGGGTCCGACGGCCAAGAGGTCGATGAATTCATGCAAAAAGCCTTCCCCGACATTCCCCGTGTGTTAGTTCACGCCAAAGTGTGCCGACCCGAGTGGTTGGTGGAGATGGAGTGCATAGCGGAAAAGTGATTTTGTGGGGAGAAGTTAAAGATTAAAGCCTGTTGGCATTAAGGTCCTTAAGGTCGTTAAAGACTTTAAGGACCTTGTTATATAAATATATTGGTGTCCGGTAAAACTATCTCAACCATCTGGAATGATGTGCAAATACTGGTTGTTTGAGAGTCTTACAACCATGAGGGCTTGTTTATCATACCAAAGGCGTCAGCCCACTCCCCTCCTTTTTCAAAGGAGGGGCAGGGGTGGTTTGTAAAAAAATGACACGACCGCTGAAAACGCCTTATTCTCAATTGGTTACAGACCCCGCCCCTACCCCGCCCCTTGAAGGGGTGGGGAACTGGCTGACGCCCTTGAGATAGTTTGATGCCGTTTAGCGGACAGCAATGATATAAATACCATTATTTCACCATCTCTTCATCTCACATTCGTTTTTACGCGCTGGTCGCTGAGTATTTCGGTGGCGGCGGAGCGAGAGGAGAAATCAACTTTTGTCTTGGTGAAATCGGGGGTATTGAAGGAATAGACCGTCTTGCCGTAATAGGTGCGGGGATTCTGTTGTGGCAGAAGGAAAGGTTTCGAGAAATGACCGTTGTCATCGACCGAAGCCAGATAGAGTTGGGTGTAAAGACCGTTGTCACGCCGTGAGGTGAAGACAATCCAATGGCTGTTCACATTCCAGTTGTGATATGATTCGGCGTCGGGGCTGTTGATTTCGTCAAGAGGTCGCGCCTCGCCCGTCTGCAGGTCGAGGAGCCACTGGTCGGCCTCTTTGTGCCAGATGGAGAAATAACCGTAATCCGTCAAGGTGAAAAGGATGTATTTTCCGTCATAGGAGGGTCTGGGCCATGTGAGGCTCTTGCCCATTTTTACCGCATTGAACAGCGTGTCGACCTGTTGTCCGTAGGTTCCTGTAGCGGGGTCGAAACTGATTTTGCAGAGGTTGTATTGCTCATCTTTGTAGTGTGCGGGATACTCCTGCTGCCGACAAGTCATGTAATAGAGTGTCTTGCCGTCGGGCGAGAACACGGGCGAGTTTTCCGACCAGTCGGGCGTGGAGAGCAGCGAGTCGGTAATCATCTCGTGCGTGTCGGGCTGATAGACAAAGACATCTGACGAGAGGTCGAACACCTCTATACGCTTTCCCGCCATGGCATGGAAACTCTGTTGCGTCTGGTTGGTAGAGAAGGCGCAGTATTTGCCTGACGGATGCCAATAGGGATAGACCATCGAGCCGCCGAGCAATTCGTTTTTCGCCTGCAGCCACTCGCGCTTGCTCTGTTGCTGAATCATCGTGGCACCATGATTACCACGGACGTGGAACACGAACCGTTCGGGGTCGGTCTGGTTTGACATGTGACAATTGACGCACTGTCCCGGTATCCGGCCGTTGTCAATAATCTCATACTCATCGAAGGAGGCGAGGTCGCGCTGATAAATACCCATGTGGCTGAACACCTCATAACCCGGTGCAATGCGACGGTAGGTCAGTCCCCACTCGTCGAGGGCGTAAGGGCTGACATGGATGGTGAAATCCTGGTATTGCTTCCACTGTCCGTCGTTTTTGACACAAACGGTCACGGTGAGGTCTTTTCCCCGGTTCTGCTCGAGCAAGTCATGCCAGTCGGAGATGTCGAAATCAGCGAAATCGCCATTGGCGTTTATCTCGCCCCCATTTTGTCCACGTACGGTCACATCCATACGGTCGCAATCGTCGCGCATATTGAAATTGAGGGGTGCGATGCCCACGGGCACCGTCACATCGACATAATCGGGATAGATATGCGGTTGCTCCGCCACTACCTGCGGGTTTTCGGGGCGGTCAGCACAAGCAGCGAGGAGGAACAGGGCAAGGAGAGTATATAGAGCCTTTTTCATCGTTGATTGGAATTGAAATAGTAATACCAATAAGTGCCGCCGAAGTTTTGCTTCAGTCCCTCGTCGCTCATAGCCGGTGACTGGATGAACGAGATGAAATGGGTGAAACGCTGCGCGATGGCCGGACTGACCTGAATGGGCATACGTTCGTCTGGCTCATGATGAATACTCCACCGTAGTGCCAACGCCTCTTGGAAATGGCGCGGAATGGCCTCATAACCCAGTTTCTCGCCCCACCCTACATAGTTGGCAAAGTTGTCGAGGTCGCCCGTCAGCAGATAATAGGCCATCAGATATTCATAGGCCAGCCGGTTGTCTGTGTTGCTTAAGAAAAGTTTCTGGAGCATCTCGGGGGTCACTCGGTCACCAAAGAAAAAGTCTTCTTTGCAAACCAACTGGCGCATGCGTCCGTATTCGGGATGTTTGTTTATCGCCTCCTCATCTCCTAACAGGGGCAGTGTCTCATTGGCCCAATCGCGGTAGAAGAGGGTTTTCTGCAACGCCATGAGATATTTGCGTGCCACATCGTAGTTGCCGTTGATGAGGTTGGTCTGCGCCAGCCGTTTGTAACAGCGGGCACTCTTTTGGAAGTCAAGAATGGCCTCCTGAGCCTCGAACACCGACCGTTGTGCCACATTCACCAGACCTAACTGGTAGAACGCCTCGGCTGTGGGCATAGGGCTGGTCGCATCGCGCTCGACATCGGGTAAAAGGCCTAAGGTGCCGTTCTGGTTGAATTCGAACATGTGGTCGCCGAGCAGACCGCGCATTGCCAAGGCGAGATTCTGCACCGTGACACCTATCTGGTTGTTCGGTTTGTCAGCATTAATGGTACCGATAATGCGGTTCCATTGCTGGTGACAGGCCATGAAATCATATTGCATCACCTTTTCCGCCTTGAAATTGCTGTTCTTCCAGACGAAGAATCCCATACAAACAGCCACCAGAGCAAAAAACAATGGACGTTGAACATTGAACGTTGAACGTTGAACATTGGACGTTGAACGTTGAACAATGAGAACAAGGACGAAGACGGACAAAACCGCTGCCCAAAGGAGGACCGGGGTTTCTGTCGGATAGCGGTGATAATGGATGCCTGTCCACAGACTACGGGCGGATACCGGGAGCCAAGACAGGATGAAGGGCATGGCAAGCAAAAGGACAAGCAAGATTATACGTTGAACGTTGAACGTTGAACGTTGAACATTATTGGAAGTTGGACGTTGGGCATTATTGAACGTTGAACGTTGAACATTATTGGAAGTAGAACGTTGGAAAATCTGCAGGAGGAAGAACAACACACAGACGGGACCCACTATCCAATAGAGTACGGGAACAGCGACAACGAGCAGAATGCGCCGCAACCAACCATCAGGCAACTTGTCGAAGGCCCAAGAGGCGTGAAGGGTGAGCAAGACTGCCCATACACCACCCAACAGAGCATTCTCGTCGAGCAGGAAGAGCCAAAGCAGGAACGAAGGCACAAAACTCAGGCCATAGAACCATTGAACATTGAACGTTGAACGTTGAACATTGAACGTTGAACGTTGAACATTGAACAGGCGAAGCGTCCAGAGTTGCACCGCCATGAGCAGAACCGCTATAATCAGTGCGCCCACCCAAGCATAAAGGAAGAACTGTGTGCAAAAACGGCCTAACAAGTCGGCGACGCCACCGGGGAGTTTGACAATACCCCACACATAGTCACAGTCGAAGAGGAACAGTTGATACTGCTCCTGATGATGCAGATGATTCGGATATGCCAACCCGAAAAACAAGAGGACCGCCACACCGAAAAGGAGCGTGTATATAAGATGGATATGCTTCATTTGAACTTAACGGTCAAATACCCTGCTGAACTCTTCGACACTGATTTTCACAGGTTCTACCATGAACTCCGGACGGTTATAACTCTTCAGAAGGAAGGTATTGTATTCGGGGTCTTTCTGCGGCATGAGGAAAGCCTTACTAACTTTTCCATTGTTGAAATAAGCAAAGAAAATGCGGCTGTAATTGTCATCGACACGACGACTGGCAACCATGATCCAATGTCCGTTGCTCGACCATGAGGGGTAACTGTCGGAATAGCGATCGCTATTGAGGAGCGTCAGGTCAACGGGCGATGAAGTTTCCACAGTGAGGGCAGTACCGGCATACTGCTCCATCGGGATACAGACAATGTCGGCATCACGGTGGCGGCTATGGAAACAGCCATACTGACCCAAGGCGAAAAGCAGATAGCGGCCGTCGGGGCTAATACGTGGCAAGGTAACACTCTTGTCAGCCGAAGCAGCATCATAGACCAGTTCCTCATCGCCAAAGCCATGCGACGCCAAGTCAAACGAACGGCGATAGAGGTTGTATTGAACTTTTGGGTAGAAAGTTCTTATATCCTTGTCGAGCATCTCTTCAGGCAGCGGCACTGACTTGCAGTAGTAGAGGTATTTGCCATCGGGCGACCAGGTGGGATAGACCTCCAACAACGTGGAATCGTTGCTGACGATGCTCACCGAGTCGGTCTCCACATCGTAAAGAATCATGTCGCTGGCTTCGTCATAAACCTCTATCTTGTTGGGATTTGAAGTATGGAATACCTGACGTGTCCTGTTGGTCGAGAAGGCTATCAGTTTGGCTTTAGGGTGCCATGCCGGATAGACACCGCCAGAGATTGTATAGTCGCGCTTCAAATCCACTTTCGAAATCTTGCCGTCGTTCACGATAACTGTACCGCCATTAGAAAGGCGCACATGGAAGAGCATATTATCAGTCTTGTAGTTCTGATAACTGTGACAGTTGACGCACTGGCCTTTTTTTATGTCATTACTTGTAATCACGTTGTTGAAAATCTGTGACTCTTCGAATGACGTGAGGTTGCGCTGGGCTATCTCCATGAAACTCCATGCGATATACGACGGCTCGATAAGGCGATACGACACATATTCGTCGATGGGGTCTTCGGCCACATTTATTTCAAACGGGTTGAACGCCAACCATTCGCCCCCTTTTTGTCCCCAGACCTCGACCTTGATGCTCTTTCCCTTCGAGGCATCAAGCATCTCGTGCCATTCCGACTCAGGCATCTGCACTTTCACGCCGCTGCCGTATGTCTGCTGCTGGCCGTCAGGAGTAGTGAAACGCGCCACACACTCTTCGTACTCGTCCGCAGGGAGCATGAAGTTGAGCGGAGCGATATTGCAAGGCGCGGTGATATTGCAATAATCGGGGAAGACAGGTGGCAGACACTGGGCCTCCTTGGCTGAAGAAGGCACATCGGGGTGATTAGCACACGCAGACAACAGCAGCAAAGCAGTTGTCAGAAACTGTAACCAGGGACTAATATATCTTTTCATCGTTTTCTTATGAATGTAGTTCATAACCAAGAGGTCTATTTGCGATAAAAAACTTATTTCCGAAAAGATTGTACCACCAGTAGGTGTCACCAAATTCTTCACGCATCTTTTCACCAACCTGTTCAAGAGTCATTCCAGGTTTTGCCAGGTTTTCAAGTGTATCCCAGAACCGCTTGTAACGGTCATAGACAGTCTGACTGACAGGGAGCATGATGCGCTTCTTTTCCGGGGCCTTTTCCATGTATAGCATATATGCTTCCTGTGCATGCGGGGGGAATTCTTCATCCATGTGCGATTTCACCCAGTTGCGCAACGATGCCCAAAAGCGACGAGAGTCGCAACGTATCATGGAATAGAATAATGCCTGTTCTGAAGCCACCTTGCTGACGGAATCGGTCCATTGACTAATCGTATTGACAATATAACTGTCGCTGTTCTCCACACCGGTGAGTTCGTCGGGGTAGGCTTTCTGCAGTTCCTTGACCTTTTCTGAGACAGGAGCAGGCTGCCAGTTACCATAGAAAGGATGATGATGTAATATAGTGGTATAGCGTTCTACCAATTTCTCATCTCCAGCAGCCAAGGCACAGCGGGAAAGCGTCTTCAACAAGAAGGGCGAGAAACCATATTGTATGCCATTTTCGAAATTCAATCGGATGGCCTCATTTATCATACCATAGTTGTAGTAAACAAGCGGCGAAGCGATTTCCAAAAGGGTGACATGGAGCGAATCAGGGTTGTTGAGTTTGACAGCGTCGTTGCCCAATTTAAACGAACGGTCGAGCAGGCCGCCTTCGTTCATCAGGGCTATGTTCTTGAGGAAAACCATCGTGCGGGTCGGTTTCGGATTCTCCTCCGCCATACGGAGAATCTCCTTCCAGTTGTTATCCTCGGCATGGCGCACCATGCGCATCTCGTTGATATAGTTCTTGTCGTAGTACATCAAAGATAAGGTGAAGACGATGCCAGCAACGGCACAAAAGACGGGAACGACAAAACTATGAATTTTGAACTTTACGCTCGGCTTTGCTGTTTCGCTCGTCGAAAGACCTTGAACTTTGGTTGCCAGAAACTTCTCGCATAGCGGTATGATTATAGATAAAGCACTGAGCACCCAGAACGGGATGGAAAGATGCTTACTATTGTCGAGTGAAGTAAAGAAACGAGGAAATCCAGCCAACACCACATCGTCGATTTTCAGGTTCGAATAGAGTTGGTTATGCCAAATGTGGGCGGTAAAGAAAAGCAGGACAACGCCTATAAGTTCACGCCAAGTCGGTTTTTCGGAAAGTGCCAGACACAGTATGAATAGCAAAGCAAACCACCCAAGCACCGGATAGATAAAAAAGGCGACCAGATACCATACGATATGCCATTTACGCGGAGTGCATCGTGCTGCCCATAAGAGCAGCAACATGACGAGATAACCCACGGACTGCGAGAACCAATAGCCTCTGATGGTGGAGATATAAATCCAATAACCCAAATCGACAACAGATGCAAGCAGACAAGCGACGGGCAAAAGCATCAGCGCAATGGAACTTCCGTGCAGGCGGAACGCTTTGACACCCACAAAGAATATCAGAATCCAAATGGCTATTAACACCCCTGCACCTAAAGCCGGATGATAGAAAAACTGTGTAAGCCAGGCTCCCACATACTGCATCGGACCAAAAGGCTTTGAAAGGAGAGTGTGGTAAAAAGGTTCTCCGACAACAAATTCAGAACGGTCATGTGCCGTATAAAACACCTCTTGATTGATGTGAAAAATATATAAGACAAAAGCCATGAAAGCCAACAGACTTACATAGAGAAAGATTTTGGAGACTTTGTCGGGTTTCTTCATTTCCATAGATAAAGACAACTGTATTTAATTTCGTGCAAATTTACAAAAAAAAGTTCATACTCCACAAATTAAGCAAGTATTTGTATCATATACCCAATAAAATAGGCTGACCCATTAGAATGAGTCAGCCTATTATTAAATTATACCGATAAGGAATGATTATTCCTCGTAGTAAACAGAATTGACGATACATGAACCGCTTTTGACCATGAACTGAAGGTCATGTGCACCGCCTCCATTACCTTTGGCGCAAATCTTAGCAATATCCTCGGTGAGTTGGAGCTCATTCAAACCAGAAACCCATGTAACAATTGTTTCAGAGCCATCAGCATTGAAATTATCCCACCAACCAGACATTACTCTTACGGTCAAATCATCAGTGGCCTGAGAAACGTCAATGATAAGAGTCTTGAAACCCCAATATACATCATCAGAGAGATAGGGGAAATGCTGACCCTCGTTATCGCTGAAACGCATGGCAGATGCATCCCAAGCACCGGGTGAGAACGGCGGCTGCGCTTGAGGATCCGCACCATAGATGTAGATTTTCTGGAGTTCCTCAGTGATTTCCTGACAAGATACGGGGAAATCAGCAGTCAGTAGGGTACCATCTGCACAAAGAGCATTCAGAACTACGACGTAATCACCGAGTTTCATCTTCTTTTTAGCATAGTTACCGACGAATTCCTTACCACCAATATCCCACTTTGCATTGACAGGTGCCAAGGTCTCACAGGAGATCACATTACCGTTTAGGCCATCAGCAGCCTTGTCAACAGTGACAGTGGTCTTCGCCTTGAGTTCGTCAAGAGTGATGTGACCGTCATTGCTGATATCCTCCGAAACAGGATCGCAAGCGATGAAAGCACATACTGCGGAAAATAACAAAAATATCTTTTTCATATTGATTACTTAATATAAAATATTAATAAAGTGCTTTATATTGTGTCTTGGGGTCAGCAGTGTCCCAACCGGGGTTCTGCTCCAATCCACCATTATGGAGAGAAATCTGGTTCTGAGGTTTAGGCAGGAAACCATTGGTAGCCTGATAACGCTCAGTCCAAGAACACGTCATGTGCTGCATAGTTTTCTTGTTTGCCTTGTCGCCGAGGCAGACAATCTGCTTACCAGCCTGTGCCTGAAGAGCCTTTGGAGCATAGTCGCTATTCTTGCAGTCCTTACCGGTCCAACGACGCATATCATTGAAACGCAGACCCTCGAATGCAAACTCCCAACGACGCTCGTTCTGAACGTTTGCCAATGAATAGCCAGTCTCAGGAACGCCAGCACGACGCTGTACCTGGTTCATGTACTGAGCATCACCGGTAAGTTCGGTCATCATCAAAAGAACGTCAGCATAACGCATCAGGTAGAAGTCCTCGAAGTGGTCACCCTGCATACTGTTGCCGAGGGAACCGCTGCCACTATAACCGTCGCACTGGACCCACCAGGTTTTATTGTCTGCATCGTTAGCGTCAAGGTTAACATCGGCGTACTTCTTCACAGCATAACCTGACTCCTCGTTGTCGTCTTTCTCGTAGCAATAGGATGCAAGTTCGTTCTCGAGGTCAATCATAGAAGCGAGTTTACGGCTGTCTGTATAACCACCGGCTTTCTCTGCTGCTGTCCAGTCATCCCAAATGTTGCAAGAAGGAGTACCCTGTCCCCAACCCTGGTTGAACGGATAAGTCAAGTCACGGGTACCATTCACGTTGGAGGCACCGTTACGAAGACCCCAGAAACATGACAGATAGTTAGAATACATACGCGGGTTGCAATATGTACCGCCAATGTTCCAAGAAGAAGCATTCATGAACTGAATAGCAAAGAGTTCCTCAGTGTTACCATTACCCATACCGGGCTGGTCGAAACAGTTCTCACGTTTCATGTCAGCGATGAACGGGTAATCGTGGCCTACGCCATCATGAGCCTCATCCCAGAGAAGGCTGTTGGAGTACTGCCAGAGTGAGCGGAAGTCCTCGCAGAGTTTGTAGCCACCATTGTTGATGATTTCTCTCAGGCCGCTGACGATATCATCCTTAGAAACGGAAGACACGTTCAAACCCTCCTGAGCGATAGGCTCGCCGTTACGGTCAAGAAGAGCGATTTCAGGAGCACCGTTCTTAATTTCACCTACGCCTTTGTAGAAGCCAGCCCAGAACATGTATGCACGAGCCATGAATGCCTCGGCACAGTACTTGTCAGCATGACCTGAACCATTGGCCTTTGTAACTGTCATAAGGTTCTTGGCGGAAACGAAGTCGGCGATAATCTGCGGATAGACAACATCCTCAGCGCTAACCTGCTGATACGACTCTTCAGTAATAAGGGTAGAAGTGAGCACAGGAATGTCACCATACATCTGTGTGAGCCACATGGTGTAGAGTCCACGCATGAAGAACGCCTCACCGAGGAGTTGATCGCGCTGTGCTTTCTCAGCATCAGTCCAAGGCACATTGTCTATAGTTTCAATCTGGTTGTTGGCACGTGAGATACCACCATAGAGAAGAATCCAGTCATATTCATACTGGTTGGCATCCTGCATTGTAAAATGATGCCATGACTTAGGCATATAGTCTTGCAGACCGCCACTGCCGTAGCAGTCGTCAGACATACAACACCACCAGAAGAAAATATTATTTAAGGAGTCACTATTATCTCCGCCACCCAACGTACTCATGATACTGTAGGTAGCCGCATTCAATGCCTCAACATCAGCAGGTTTGCCCGGGAATGTTGCTGAGGTCATCTCCGTCACACGCGGATCAGTGTCCAGCATGTCGTTACAAGATGTAAACAAAGTTGCTGCCAAAACAGCCAACGATGAAAGAATATATTTCTTCATAACTTATTATTGACAAATTAGAATTTAATACTTGCACCAACCAAGAAAGTACGGGCTGGCGGGTACAGACCGAGGTCGATACCGGATGCCCAGGATACGTCACCACCTGTTGAACCTACCTCTGGGTCGAGACCGGTGTAACCTGTGAAGGTGTAGAGGTTCTGAGCCTGCACATAGAGACGGAGTTGCTGGAACGGACAAGTCTTCCAAATGTTCTTGAAGTCGTAACCGAGCGTCACAGTCTTAATCTTGAAGTAGTCAGCATCCTCCATATAACGTGTGGATACCCAGATAGTGTTCGGGTGACCGTTATTGGAAATACGCGGCATTGTGTTGGAGGTACCCTCACCATGCCAACGGTTCAGGATGGTGGTATCGTAGTTCTGGTCGGGGTCGTCACCGTATGAACGGTAAGAACGCATGATCTGCATTCCAAATGCACCGGCACCGTTGACAGCGAAGTCAAAGCCTTTCCATGAGAAGCCGAGGTTAACACCGAGCATCACGTCGGGGTTAGGATTACCGATTTGATGCTTATCGGTACCAGCACCTTCACCTTTACCGACAATCACACCGTCACCGTTCCAGTCGTCCCAGATGCAGTCACCAGGTTTTGCATCGTCGAGGACAGCCTTGCCGGCAGCACGTGCGGCTTCGATTTCAGCCTGATTCTGCCAGATGCCGCTGTATGACATGCCATAGAAATAACCGATGGGATAGCCTTCCTCAGCACGTGAGACATAGTCAGTACCCTGTGAGAGGACATTACCATTACCTGCGATATAGTGATTCTCGTTAGCAATACGGGTTACCTTGTTCTTGTTGGTAGCGAAGTTCACACCCACGTTGTAACGGAAGTCGCTGCCGATTTTGTCATTCCAGTTGAGAGCGAGTTCAATACCGGTATTCTCCACGTCACCACCATTGATGTAAGCAGGGTTGGTACCCATAATACCAATCCTCGGACCAGTGACAAGCCAGTCCTTCGTGGTCTTCTTATACCAGTCGAAGTTCACATTCAAGCGGCTGTCGAGGAAACGAGCGTCGAAACCGAAGTCTAACTGCTCAGATGTCTCCCAAGTCAGGTCGGGGTTAGGCACGATGTTTGCGTAAGCACCGGTGTTAGGAATACCTGCGGTAGAAGTTGCCATGTCGGAACCAAACTTGTAACCACTGTCGTTGGCACTGCCAGACAGGGCGATGGTTGCCAGATACTGGTATTTGGTGATACGGTTGTTACCGTTCTGACCCCAAGATGCGCGGAGTTTGAAGAAGTCCATCCAACTGTGTACACTCTCCATGAAGGGCTCGTTGGTGAGCACCCAACCTGCAGATACAGAGGGGAACAGACCCCAACGGTGACCGTCGGAGAAGATACTTGAACCGTCATAACGCATAGTGACAGTAGCCATATAGGTCTCGTTCCAGTCCCAAGTCACACGACCGAACCAAGAAGCAAGATACTCTTCGTCATTAGGATTACCTGTGATGCCAGCAGTAGTAACATCAGTAAGTTTGACGTTTGACAACCATGCGGAATCCCATCCTTTCAGTGTTGCGAGTTGGCTACCCCAAGAAACGCTGTTGTTTCCACTGATGTTTGCACTCCAGTCTGTGCTCTGGAAACTCTGACCGACCATAGCGGAGATTTTGTGACCACTGAAAACAGGAAGGTCGTAAGTAAGGGTGTTCTCAACTGACCAGTTGCCACTTATCCAAGCACTCTGGCTTACACCATATGTAGATACGGGACCAATAGGATTATCAGCACGTGGTTCTGAATAGTTGCGGTATGCTCCAGAACCCCAGTTATAGTTGAACTGTGAGCGGAATCTCAAGCCCTTGATAGGCTGGATAACAGCGAAAGCAGTAACACTGGTGTTGACGTTGCGGCTCTCAGCCATAGAGTTCCAACCACCTTTTGAGAGGGCCTCCCACGGGTTGTTGAACATACCTGTGCTCCAGCCATTACCATAAGTCACATTACCAGCAGGATCCTGATAATTATAGATATCGCCGTTGTCAGCATACTGCGGCATGAGCGGAGACACCTGGAGCAGGCTGTGGATATAGCTCCAATACATACCACCCTCAGCCAGGTCATGGCTCTTATTATAGCCAATGGAGATGTTCTCACCGATGGTGATGGCATCGAAGTCCTTCACTCTCAAGAGCACATGGTCGCTGTTGATGCGGACGGTGTGACGTTTGTAGAATGAAGCCTTGTCAGCACCCATGATACCTTCGTTGCCGGTATAGGTGTAAGACATAGCGAACTTGGAGCGGTCTGTACCACCAGTCAAGGTCACAGAATGGTTATTCTGGACGGCATTCTTGTTGGTGAACACATCCCACCAGTCAGTGCCTTCCCAACCGTTGGCCACCTTATTAAGAATGTCAGCAGGCACATAACCTGACCAATCAATCTTAGCACCATTAGAGTTATAGTTGTACTCGTCAAAGATGGTCATGTACTGCTGTGCATTGAGCAGTTGAGGACGCTTGTAAACGTTCGACCAACCGATAGCACCATTGTAGGAGAGTTCAATCTTACCAGCCTTACCCTGTTTTGTGGTAACGAGGATGACGCCGTTAGCAGCACGGGAACCATAGATGGCAGCCGATGCAGCATCTTTCAGCACGTCGATGCTCTCGATATCATTGGGGTTGATGCCGTCGAGACTACCACCTGCCACACCGTCGATAACATAAAGAGGTGTGTTATCACCGATGGTGCCCTTACCACGGATGTAAACATTGTAACCTTTACCAGGCTGTGAAGACGACTGGGTGATTTGCACACCAGGTGAACTTGACTGCATGGCTTCAAGAGCGTTGGTGGTGTTGAGTTTGGCGATGTCTTCACCCTTCACCTGTACGGTAGCACCGGTGACGAGTTTCTTTTTCTGCACACCATAACCCACGACCACTACTTCCTCGAGCACGTCAGCGTCCTCAGCGAGGTTAACGTTGATGAACGACTGGTTGCCCACTACGATTTCCTGGGTTTTGAAGCCCACGTAAGAAATCACGATAGTAGCACCGGGCTGCACGTTGAGAGTAAAGTTACCGTCGATGTCGGTAACCGTTCCGTTAGTAGTACCTTTTTCGATAACGGTGGCACCGATAACGGGGCCATCAGCGTCGACGACAGTACCACTCACCGTCTTTGACTGCTGTACTGCCTGAGGGGCAGAATCGTTGGAGGCGTATGCCGGGTAAGCGAAACCCATTGCGGCACATGCGCTCATCAGCAGCACTGTTTTTCTGAGATTCAAATTCATACTTTAATTATTTTTCTTAGGTTAAATAGTATAAACTCTTTGTTGATTGTTCACTTAGTCACAATGACCATACTCACCACCTTATTATATATATAAGGCAGTGAAAACTTTTTGTTCAATTCCGTCTTTTTTCGATAGGCATAAACTTTAAGTTTGACTTTATGATAATATTTCCTTAGGTTCTTTTTTCTGTGATTTGAGGTAAATCAAGTATTCGTACATATTTTCAAGGTGCAAAGATAAAGTAAAATTGAAAAATATTATCATCTTTTGTTGTTTTTTTTTGATACTTTTTTATATTTAGGGGTTTTCTGAGGGGAAAAGTGTTAAAAAAACACCCTCTTCCTCCAAAACAGGAGGAAAAGGGTTGGAAAAATGAGGTTAAAAGGGTTATTGTCCTTATTGGGTCAATTGGACTCATTTGCCCTATTAAAGTTTTACTTCAGCACATCGAGGTCTTTGCCCACTTTGATGAAGGCGGCAATGCACTTGTCGAGTTGCTCGCGGGTGTGACCTGCGGAAATCTGCACACGGATGCGGGCCTGTCCCTTCGGAACCACGGGATAATAGAAACCGGTGACATAGATGCCCTCTTCCTGCATGCGGGCGGCATAGACCTGCGACAGTTTGGCATCGTAGAGCATTACGGCGCAGATGGCACTCTGTGTGGGTTTGATGTCGAATCCTGCAGCCATCATCTTGTCGCGGAAATAATTGACGTTCTCCACGAGGCGGTCGTGTATCTCGTCACTCTCTTTGAGCATCTTGAACACTTCGAGCGAGGCGCCGATGATGCAAGGTGCCAACGAGTTGGAGAAGAGATAAGGCCGTGAGCGCTGACGCAGCAGGTCGATAATCTCTTTGCGGCCGGTGGTGAATCCGCCGAGGGCTCCGCCAAATGATTTGCCAAGGGTGCCGGTGTAGATATCCACACGTCCGTAGGTGTTGAAGAACTCGCTCACACCGTGGCCTGTGGCGCCCACCACGCCGGCAGAGTGCGACTCATCGACCATCACCAACGCGTCATATTTCTCGGCCAGGTCGCAAATCTGGTCCATCGGCGCCACATTGCCGTCCATAGAGAACACGCCGTCGGTGCAGATGATGCGGAACCGCTGAGCCTGTGCCTCTTGCAGACAACGCTCAAGGTCGGCCATGTCGGCATTGGCATAGCGATAGCGTTTGGCCTTGCACAGGCGCACGCCGTCGATGATGGAGGCATGGTTGAGCGCATCGCTGATGATGGCGTCCTCCTCGGTGAAGAGGGGTTCGAACACACCGCCGTTGGCATCGAAACACGCGGCATAGAGAATGGTGTCATCTGTGTGGAAATACTCCGAGATGGCGGCCTCCAACTCTTTGTGGATGTCTTGCGTACCGCAGATAAAACGTACCGACGACATGCCGAAGCCGCGGCGGTCCATCATCTGCTTGGCACCCTCGATGAGTCGGGGATGGTCGCTCAAGCCCAGGTAATTGTTGGCGCAGAAGTTGAGCACTTCCTGTCCTTTCACTTGAATGGCAGCCCGTTGCGGACTTTCAATCAGCCGTTCTTCTTTGTAAAGTCCTGCTTCACGAATCTCAGCAAGCGTCTGGCTGAGATGTTCTTTCATTTTTCCGTACATAGTATTTGATTTGAGGTTTGAGGTTTGAGGTTTGAGGTTTTAAATTACTGACCCCACCCCTGCTTGAAGATTTTGTCCGCTTAAGGACTAAATCGCCCCTACATGGGAGGGGAACTGGCTAACGCCCTTTTAACTATCGAGAGATTGGGGTCGGTTTTCCCCCTACAAAGTAACTACTTTTTTTCGACACTTGAGAAAGATGAAATGTTATTTTTTATAAAAGTTCAATATTTATCGATTTTTTTGGAGAGAAATGAGCATATCTCAAAAAAAAACATTTACTTTGCATACGAAAACACAACCTTAAATGATTATCGTATGAAAAATATCTTGGTCATCGGTTCTACAGGGCAGATTGGCTCGGAACTGACGATGGAATTACGGAAACGTTACGGGAATGAACATGTTGTTGCCGGATACATCAAAGGCGCAGAGCCCAAAGGCGAACTGAAGGAGTCAGGTCCCTCGGCGATGGCAGATGTGACCGACGGCGAGATGATTAGCGAAGTGGTCAAGAAGTATGACATCGATGCCATCTACAACCTGGCAGCCCTGCTGTCGGTGGTGGCGGAGTCAAAGCCGCGTCTGGCATGGAAAATCGGCATCGACGGACTGTGGAACATCCTCGAGGTGGCTCGCGAGGAGCACTGCGCTGTGTTCACGCCGTCGAGCATCGGCTCATTCGGCCTGACCACACCTCACACGCGTACGCCTCAAGACACCATCCAGCGCCCGCGCACCATCTACGGAGTGTCGAAGGTGACGACCGAACTGCTCAGCACCTATTATTTTCATAAATACGGTGTGGATACCCGTTCGGTACGCTTCCCGGGCATTATCTCATACATCACCCCTCCGGGCGGCGGCACCACCGACTATGCTGTCGATATCTTCTACAGTGCGGTAAGAGGCGAGAAATTCATCTGCCCGTTGAAAAAAGGAACACTGCTCGACATGATGTACATGCCCGACGCACTCAATGCGGCTATCATGCTGATGGAGGCGAACCCCAAACGCCTAGTTCACCGCAACGGTTTCAACGTGGCTGCCATGAGTTTCGCCCCGGAAACGATTTACGCTGAAATCAAGAAATACAAGCCGGAGTTTGAAATGGAATACGATGTGGACCCGCTCAAACAAAGTATCGCGGAGAGTTGGCCCGACAAGATGGACGACACCTGCGCACGGCGCGAATGGGGATGGGCCCCGAACTACGACATTACCCGCATGACTCAAGATATGCTGAAAAAACTCTCAGCACGACTGAAACCTTAAGAAGTCACTACCCACCCGACGTTTATTTGCGACTACGAATTAAGCGAATTTTACGAATACAAAAAAAGACAACGGATTTGACGGATTAGACGGATTGTAATTGATAGAGGGAAAGGAGCAAAGAGCAAAAGAGTACTCCCCTAATAGGACACTAAACCCTAAACTCTAAACCCTAATCCATAGAGACAACGGATTAGCGGATTTTGATTAGGAAAGAAATAAGAACAATTGGTATAATTCACCACAATGAAAGAATGTACAGAATGAATTATACCAATTGTTTTAATACTTTAATGAGAGACTCTTTTACCTTTTTATTTGGTTAACGTGATGTGGCGGGTGACATCGCCGTCGTAGGTTTTAATGGTCAGAACGATTTCATCGCCAGACTGATAACCGTCGAGAGGTATGCTGACGTACGTCGAGGCGGAATAATACTCGGGCACACCGTTCTGGTCATGATAAAGACGAAGGTGGTGCTCATGGGTGCCGTCGCCGCGGTCAATGGTCTCCTCGCAGACCACGCCCACCTTCTGCAACACTTTATCCTGACCCGTGTCGCCCATCATCACCCGCAATGAGAGGTTCAGGTAGCGGTGGTTGTGACTTTCCCATATACTCTCCCAGACTATCGGGTCATCAGCGAGGTCATCTTTCAAGTCTTTCGCATCCTTGACCTGGAGCACAGGCACCTGAGAGATGGAGAAAGCCTCGTGGCGTCCGGTACGGTCGGCTTTCCCGTCGTAGAGCACATAGGCACGATAAAGCGAGTCGGGCGTCTTGGCCCAATCGCGCTCGTAGGCTTCGCAGAAATCAACAGCGGAACCATCGTCACTGACAAAGCGCTGCATCTTCGCATCGCTGCCGGTATAAACCTCGCCAAACTCAGCGGTGAGATATGAATAGGTGCCGTCGCCCGTGTCATAGTTCTCTGTGGTACAAGACGCGAGGAAGAGAAGGAGAAAAAGCCCCCACCCCATCCCTCCCCGAGGGGAGGGTGTAATATGTTGAGAGTTTGGCATCATTATACTAGAGACTATTATATTTTATGAGAGAACTTTCATTTGGTTGCGGGCCGGATTGGCGTACATGGTCAGCATGCGCTCGCGCAGGAAGGTCTGGTCGGGTTGGGGAAGTACGATTTTTCCCATCTGTGCCATGAAATATTGTGCGAAAGCAGTCTCATCCTCGGGCGTATAAAGGTTGGCATGTGCCCGGCTGTTTTCGAGCAGATCGAGTGCGATGAAATTGGCAGGATAGAGACGGTAGTGGCGGTGTATCTCACTGTCGATATGAGCCGCCACAGCATCAAAGAGTTCGGCCTTGGGCATATCGGGGTCAAGCGAACGCAGGTAATCGTCGATGCACGATGCACAATGGTAATGGATGTGTCCCTTATAGCCCATGATGCCCGTTTTCATACTGATGACATCTTCAATCTTGGTTTTGGAGAATCCCTCTATGTCCCGCCGTTGCTGTAACTCGCTGGCTTTCAGGTAGTCGCACGGGTCAAACTCGTAAGAAATGGCCAATGGCACGATATGTAGCGCTGTCAGACGATCAATGACCGAACCCTCGCCGCCCATTGCCATCATCTTCAGGATGGCAGCCTGCGTACGGTCGTCGGAGTCTTTCGCCCTACCCTCGCGTTGTGCGATCCAGATGTTCTCGTTCTTCTCGCTGATGGCGTAGTGCATGTATTCCGACAGCCGCTTGCTCGCCATAAGCAGTTGTCGTGGCGGCAGGTCACGCTCCACGATAAATGCTTTGTTGACCCTGACGAGGTCTTTCACCCATGGCAGTGACAGGAGGTTATCACCGATGGCTATCTCGCAGGTGGTGGTGAACCCCGCGTCGATAAGCAGTTTGTCGAGCAGCGCCGAATCGAGCACAATGTCGCGGTGGTTGCTCACAAAGGTGTAACGGCGGGTATTGTCAATCGCCGAGGAATCCATGTCGCACCCGAGACTTGCCTTTTCCAACAAGTTGACGAGGAAACCGTAACAAAACGTTTTCTGAAACTCCAGGCTATCATGACAATCGCGCATCTTTTCCGCCACCAAGTTAACAGGCACGGCAGGCAGCACATAAGGCAAAACAGCCATAAACTGCGGGTCGGCCAGCAGACGGTCAAATGCTGCCGGCAATTCCTCGGGCTCAAAAGGCCTGATGTCGTCAAAATCGTGTATATTCATGGGTGGGTATTTGGAAGTTAAAAGGACATTGGTCTTAAAGGTTCCTGGGGCCTGGGGCATCCTAGATTCTCCTAGGACGAGGGCGTCTCCCTCCCTTTGGGAGGGTCGGGGTGGGTGTCTGGGTGAATACCTTAAAACTGATTCTCCACTATATCGGTCAGGACATCTTTGATGTCGAGTCCGGCGGCACGCACCTGCTGGGGTATGAAACTGGTGGCAGTCATGCCCGGGGTGGTGTTCACCTCCAGCATATTGATTTTCTCTGTGCCGTCGGCATTCTTGGTAATGATATAATCTACGCGGATGATGCCGTTGCAATGGAGGATATCGTATATGGCGCTGGTAATCTGGCGCACACGCTCAGCAGTCTCCTCGGGGATGCGGGCGGGAGTGATTTCGTCGACCTGACCGTTGTACTTGGCGTCATAATCGAAAAACTCGTTGCTGGTGACCACCTCGGTGATGGGGAAGATGACGCTCTTCTCTCTCGTCTTATAGCATCCGCAGGTGATTTCCGTACCGTCGAGGAAGGCTTCCACCATCACCTCGTCGCTCTCCATCATGGCTTTGCGCATTGCGGGAGCCAGATGGTCAATGTTCTTCACCTTCGACACGCCGAAACTGCTGCCGTCATTGGCGGGTTTCACAAAGCAGGGCATTCCGATACGGCTCATGATATCGTCGTCGCTTACGAGATGCTCATAACCCCGGCGGACGAGAAGGCTCTCTGCCACACTCACGCCAAAACCGCGCAGATACTGATTGAGCACAAATTTGTCGAAGGTCATAGCCTCGACCAGCACGCCCGATGTGGAATAAGGCAAACCTATGAGATCGAAATAGCCTTGCAGCAGACCGTTTTCGCCCGGTGTGCCGTGGATGGTGATATAGGCATAGTCGAACAGCCGCTTCTTACCGTCCTCGACAAACGAGAAATCATTGCGGTCGATAGGTGTCGATGTGCCGTCATTGAGGTTGACATGCCAGTCCATGCCTTTGATGTCAACTATATAAATATTGTAACGGTCTTTGTCAAAAAAAGAATACAATCCCTGTGCGGAGCGCAATGAGACGTCGTGTTCCGACGAGTCGCCTCCACAAACAATTGCGATAGTACGTTTGGTTGAGTTCATTATTGTATATTGATTTTGGGAGTAATGGGAGCAATGGATAATTATGGGAGAAAATGAGAATGACGGGAGCATTGGGAAGGAAACTACGGGAGAAATGTGGGGTGTCAACCTTTCCCTTTGATGTATGCCCGCCAGCGCGAGATGAGTTTGGAGAAATCATCGGGCCATTCCGATGTGAAGTCCATCTGCTGACCGGTGACCGGATGCACGAAACCCAATGTGCGGGCATGGAGTGCCTGCCGGTGGCATATTTGCAGACTATTGTGTATAAACGCCATGTAACTGCTGCTGCGCTCGCCGCGGAGAATCTCCGTGCCGCCATAACGCTCGTCGGCGAACAGCGGATGGCCTATGTGGCGCATGTGAGCGCGTATCTGGTGGGTACGCCCCGTCTCCAAGACACATTCCACGAGGGTGACATAGCCGAAACGCTCCATGACGCGGTAATGGGTGACAGCAGGTTTTCCGACATCAGAGTCGGGCGGGAACACGGTCATGCGAAGACGGTCGTGCGGGTCGCGCCCGATATTGCCCTCGATACGCCCCTCGTCATCTGTGAAATTGCCCCAGACCAACGCGTTGTAACTGCGATGGGTGGTCTTGTTATAGAATTGCAGTCCAAGATGCGACTTTGCCTCAGGGGTCTTCGCCACAACCAACAGTCCACTGGTGTCCTTGTCGATACGGTGTACCAAACCCACTTCAGGGTCGTTGGGGTCGTAGGATTCGAGGTCGCGCAGATGCCATGCGACAGCATTGACCAGCGTGCCGTTGAAATTGCCGCATCCGGGATGCACCACCATGCCTGCGGGTTTATTGATGACCATCAGCACATCGTCTTCATACACCACATTGAGCGGGATGTCTTCGGGGATGATTGACGTGTCGTTTTTCGGGCGGTCGAGCATCAGTGTCACCACGTCGCCCGGGCGCACCTTGTAACTGTTCTTCGCCGGTATGCCGTTGACATGCACAAACCCCGCATCGCCCGCCCGCTGAATCCGGTTGCGCGATGAGTGGGGCATGTGTTCGAAGAGGAACTTATCCACCCGCACAGACACCTGACCCGGATCCACCTCAAGGCGGAAATGTTCAAATAGTTGCTGGTCGTCGTCCTCTTCCAGTTCTTCTATCAACGTCTTGATATCGGTCATGGGCTATCGGTTAGTTGGCGGGAGCGGGCGCTGCGGGTTGTGGTGCCGGGGCAGCAGGTGCTGCTGTCTCATGATGCCGCTCACCCTCACCTTCCTCGGTCTTCTTCGGTTTCGGACGCGGGCGTTTCACCTCGTCATCATCGTCATTGAACTGGTCAACGGGAGCGTCGGTCACCTGCACCTCGATGCTCTGGTCGCGCGAACCGTCGCCCACCTCGAGCGAGAGCGTATCCTCAGTGGAGAGCATATCACCGGGGTTCAACATACGGTGACGGCTCTTCACACGATAGACCCAGTCGTATTCGCCCGGCACACTCTCCACACCGATGCGCTTGAATCCGATGGTCTCCAACTGATAGATGGCATCGCGAAGCGAACTGTTGTCAGCAATATCGGGAATGGCCTTCAGGGGCGAATGTGCTGAATTGATTTTCACATAGATGACGCGTCCGGGTTTGATGACCTCGCCTGCGGATATCGACTGCTCGAGAATGCAATCGGGCGGCAACGTCTTGATATAACCGGTGTCGCTCACCTCAATACTCAAATCCAGGCTGTCGAGTGTGGCCTCGGCCTGGTCAAAAGTCTTGTGAACGATATCAGGCATCTCGACCGAACGGCCATGATAAGTATATAGTTGCATGGCGTATGTGATGCCCCAGAAGAGCAAAACGACAATCAGGGCCATCGCTAACAGGTTGCCCCACAGATGCTTGCTCAAAAATTTCTTGAAAAATCCACTCATTGTTTTCAGACTGTTATATCATCTTGCAAAGGTAATGCTTTTCGCGGAGTTATAGAACTCACAACCGTTAAAAGGCGTTAAATAACAGACATAAAAAAAACAGGAACAAAGCGGGTGCCTATTCCTGTCCTCTTACTGTTCGCCTATGAACCGACGGTTATTTTCCATGAAACTCGTCAGAAACGCTCAGTTTCTTACGACCTTTCGCACGACGTGAAGCCAATACGCGGCGGCCATTCTTCGTAGCCATTCTCTCGCGGAAACCGTGCTTGTTCACTCTTCTGCGGTTGTGGGGTTGAAATGTTCTTTTCATCGCTTTGTTCTATTTTTATTTGTTTTATTTTTTCATTTTGGGTTGCAAAAGTACACATTTTTTTTATAATAACAAAGAATTAAGTGATTTTTAGGCGAATATTTATGATTTTTTCGGGATTTTCCGTAACTTTGCACCTGAAAATTGACAAAAAACAGCCACGAAGGCACTTAAATAGACGATTATTTTCAAATTTACAAAATACCATTATGATTAAATCACAAGACATTAAGAAAGGCACGTGCATCCGCATGGACGGCAAGTTGTATTTCTGCATCGACTTCCTGCACGTGAAACCTGGCAAGGGTAACACCATCATGCGCACCACACTGAAAGACGTGGTGAGCGGACGAGTGCTGGAAAAACGTTTCAATATCGGTGAGGCACTGGAAGACGTGCGCGTGGAGCGCCGCTCATACCAGTATCTCTACATGGAAGGTGAGGACTACATCTTCATGAACCAAGAGACCTACGACCAGATTCCCATCGCCAAAGACCTTATCACCGGCGTGGACTTCATGAAAGAGAGCGACATCGTCGAGGTGGTCAGCGACGCTGACACCAACACCATTCTCTATGCCGAGATGCCGGTGAAGACGAACCTGCGCATCACTCACAGCGAGCCGGGCATCAAGGGCGACACCGCCACCAACGCCACCAAACCCGCCACACTCGAGACAGGCGTGGAAGTTCGCGTGCCGCTGTTTATCAACGAGGGCGACCTCATCCAGGTCGACACCCGCGACGGCTCCTACCTGCAGCGCGTGAAGGAATAAACGGATGAGATATTCGGTCATCGTACCCGTCTTCAACCGCCCCGATGAGGTTGAAGAACTGTTGGTAAGCCTTACCAAGCAGACGTTCAATGACTTCGAGGTCATCATCGTAGAAGACGGTTCGGAAAAAACATGTAAGTCGGTGTGTGACGGCCTGTCCGGCACACTCGACTTACATTATTTTTTCAAAGAGAATTCCGGTCCCGGACAAAGCCGCAACTACGGCGCGGAACGGGCGAAGGGTGAATACATCATCATCCTCGACAGCGACGTGGTGCTGCCCGAGGGCTACCTGCAAGCCGTGGAAGACGAGTTGCAACGCGAACCTGCCGATGCTTTCGGCGGTCCCGACAGCGCACACACCGACTTCACCGACACGCAGAAGGCCATCTCATACGCGATGACGAGTTTCTTCACTACCGGGGGCATACGGGGAGGAAAGAAAAAACTGGACAAGTTCTATCCCCGCTCCTTCAATATGGGCATCCGCCGCGAGGTCTATCAAGAGTTGGGCGGTTTCTCCAAGATGCGCTTCGGCGAGGACATCGACCTGAGCATCCGCATCTTCAAGGGCGGATACCGCTGCCGGCTGTTCCCCGAGGCTTGGGTATGGCACAAACGGCGCACCGATTTCCGCAAGTTTTTCCGACAGGTGTACAACAGCGGCATCGCGCGCGTTAACCTATATAAGAAATACCCCGACTCGCTGAAACTGGTGCATCTGTTGCCCACGGTGTTCACCGTCGGCGTCATCGCCCTCATCATCACCTCGGCCGTGGGACGCCTGATGATGCACTATTGCGATCCCCACCGTTACTATTGGCTGTGCGCGGCACCCTGGTTGCCCATTCTGTTGTTCTGCCTCATCATCCTCGTCGACTCGACCATCCGCAACAAGAGTCTGAAAATCGGATTCATGAGCATCGGAGCGGCTTTCGTACAACTCTTCGGCTACGGTTGCGGATTCATCAGCGCATGGTGGAAACGCTGCATACTCGGCAAAGACGAATATCACGCCTTCGAGAAAACGTTCTATAAATAAACCCACCCCGACCCTCCCAAAGGGAGAGGGGTAATTAGCAAATCAGTGTCACCCATCAATTCCTTCACTCCTGAAATCTCCTGAAATGGAAAATCTGAGCATCACCCAATGGGCTGAGGAAGACCGACCGCGCGAGCGACTGCTGGCACATGGCGCCGCCGCTCTCTCCAACGCCGAACTCCTGGCTATCCTGATAGGGTCGGGACAACCCGGTGTGTCGGCTGTGGAACTGATGAAGCAGGTGATGCATGACTGTGATGACCAGTTGAACATGCTGGGCAAGATGAGCATCGACGACCTGAAAGCCTATAAAGGCATCGGCGAGGCGAAGGCTGTCACCATCATTGCAGCCTGCGAACTGGGCAAACGCCGCCAACTCGAAGAGGTGAAGACACGCGCACAACTCAACAGTCCTGCCCTGATGTACCAACTGATGGTAGAACGGCTGCGCGACACGGATGTGGAGGAGGCGTGGATAATACTGCTCAACCAGAACTTCCGCCTCATCAAAGAGGTGCGACTGTCTCACGGAGGCATCAGCGAGACGTCTGTCGATGTGCGCATCGCGCTCAAATATGCTTTGCTCAACAACGCCACCATCTTGGTGCTCTGTCACAACCATCCTTCTGGAAACACCAAACCCAGCAAAGACGATGACCGACTGACCGAGCGATTCAAAAAGGCCTGCGAGATAATGCGTATCCATTTCCTCGACCATATCATCGTCACCGACGGAAACTATTACAGTTACAATGAACACGGGCGGCTATGACAATACACCTGGCACCCACCCCAACCCTCCCAAAGGGAGGGAAATCCCACTTTAGGAGAACTTAGGAATTCCTAAGAAAACCGAGGCCCCAGGAACCTTTAAGACCAATATCACTTTAACTCCTTTTTAGAACACTAAACCATAATTCTTCGCATGACTCAAGAAGAGAAAACCCAGATAGAAGAGCGCATCGTAGATGTGCTGCGCACCGTATTCGACCCCGAGATACCCGTCAACATCTATGATTTGGGACTTATCTACAAGATAGACGTGAAAGACGACTACACGGTAGATATCGACATGACGTTTACGGCGCCTACCTGTCCTGCTGCCGACTTCATCCTTGAAGACGTGCGGCAGAAGGTGGAATCGGTGAAAGACGTGAAAGGGGCCAATGTGCAACTGGTGTTCGAGCCTGAATGGGACAAGAGCATGATGAGCGAAGAGGCTCTCGTGGAATTGGGACTGGACTAAATCATCATTTTGACATACACCGCTCATGAAGAATATCTATTTTCTCTCCGACGCCCATTTAGGGTCGCTCGCCATCGAACACTCCCGCACGCAGGAGCGGCGGTTGGTCCGCTTTCTCGACAGCATCAAGCATAAGGCCGGGGCTGTCTATCTGCTGGGCGACATGTTCGATTTCTGGAACGAATACCACGATGTGGTGCCAAAAGGGTTCACTCGGTTCCTCGGTAAACTGTCGGAACTGACGGACATGGGTGTTGAGGTGCATTTCTTCACCGGCAACCATGACCTGTGGACGTACGGCTATCTGGAGAAAGAATGCGGTGTGACTGTTCACAAACAACCGCTCACCACCGAGATATACGGCAAGGTGTTTTTCCTGGCGCATGGCGACGGGCTGGGCGACCCTAACAAGAAATTCAAATTGCTCAGGAAAGTATTCCACAACCGCACGTGTCAGAAGATGCTTAATTTCATCCATCCGCGATGGGGCATGAGCCTGGGAAAGAACTGGGCGAAACACAGCCGGATGAAACATCCCGACGGGAAGGAAGAGCCCTACATGGGTGAGGATAAAGAGCATCTGGTGCTCTTCACCAAGGAGTATATCAAGACGCACGACAATATCGACTATTTCATCTTCGGGCACCGCCACATCGAACTCGACCTGAACGTCTCACGAAAATCGAGGATGATGATTCTGGGCGACTGGATATGGCATTTCACCTATGTGGTGTTCGACGGTGAGCACCTCTTCTACGAACAATACATCGAGGGTGAAAGCAAACTATAAAACAACAATAAGGCGCATCTCAAAACGAGACGCGCCTTGTTTTTATTTATATGAAATCACAGGAACACCGATGAGGAGGGCTCTATTCGCGGACTAATGTCTTCACTCCTGTCACTCCTCCACTCCTGTCACTCCAATATGTCTACAACAGATTCATCGTGTCGGTGGCAATCATCAGTTCCTCGTCAGTAGGTATGACCAAAACCTTGACACGTGAGTCGTCGGCAGAGATGACGGCCTCTTCGCCGCGCACATTGTTCTTCTCCTCGTCGAACTTCACGCCCAAGAACTCCATGTCTTTACAGACCTCGGAACGCATGCTTACCTGATTCTCGCCCACGCCGGCAGTGAACACGATGACATCGAGTCCGCCCATGGCTGCAGCGTATGCGCCGATGTATTTTTTGATGCGATAGAAGTACATTTCCTGTGCCAAACGAGCACGGTCATCGCCTTCGCGGGCAGCCTGCTCCACGTCGCGCATGTCGCTCTTGCCGCCGGTCAGACCAGCCACACCGCTCTTCTTATTGAGCAGGTTGGACATACCGTCGGCATCCAGACCGAGTTTCTTCTCGATAAACGTCACGGCACCGCCGTCGATATCACCGGCACGGGTACCCATCATCAGGCCCTCGAGCGGAGTGAGACCCATGGAGGTGTCCACGCATTTGCCGTCTTTCACAGCACAGATGGAACCGCCATTACCCACGTGGCAAGTCACCATCTTGGTGCCTTCAGCCTTGATGCCTAAGAACTCGCAGGCACGTGCCGAAACATAGCGGTGGCTGGTGCCGTGGAATCCGTATCGGCGGATGCCGTACTTCTCATAGAGTTCGTACGGGATGGCATACATATAAGCCTTCGGGGGCATGGTCTGGTGGAAAGCGGTGTCAAACACACCCACCTGTGTCAGTCCCGGCATCAGTTCCTTCACGGCGTTGACACCCTTCAAGTTAGCGGGGTTATGCAGCGGGGCGAGGTCGGAGCACTCCTCAAACACCTTGAGCACCTCGTCGGTGAGGATGACGCTCTTATTGAATTTTTCACCTCCGTGCACCATACGGTGACCCACGGCGTCAATCTCTTTCAGGTCTTTGATGACACCGATCTCGGGGTCGGTGAGCAGTGAGAAGATGAACTTCACGCCCTCGGTATGCTCGGGTATGTCGTGCATAATCTGTTTCTTCTCGCCATTAGCCAGTTTCACTTTCACAAATGCTCCATCAAGTCCTACGCGCTCTGCGCCGCCCGATGTCATCACTGTTTTTGTGTCCATGTCATACAAGGCATACTTGATAGACGATGAACCGCAATTTAATACTAGAATTTTCATATGAATAATGTTGAATGTTGAATTACGAATGTTGAATTGTTATTTTTCAGAAAGAAATTAGAATAATTAAAATAATTATCCAAAAATTTTTTATTCAGTGATGTAGTCTTTATAATTATCTTGTGACAACAGAACAAAATTATCTTCATCAGGAAGATATAAATAGCGCTCTGCCCGAAGACTTTTTTCGCCAAAATTAATTAATATCCCTTTGAAGGTTTTTGTTATGCGCATATAATTAAACAATTGAGCACGATGTTCAGAACAGATACTGTCGGCTGATTTCAGTTCGATAATTATTCCTTTGTAATAAAAATCTGCGAAATACGTTTTTTCCATCTGCACTCCTTTGTAATACAAGCGCAGTTGTTTTTCACGTTCAGCAGTCAGCCCTCTTTTTGCCATTTCCATAGCAAGTGCTTCCTGATAAACTGGCTCAAAGAGTCCTCTTCCGAGAGTCTTGTGAACCTCCATAGCGGCACCCACCACATCGTAAATATCTTTATACTCTTGTTTGTTCATTTCCTTTTATTATAGGAATCAAGTGTATAATACAATTTCTGGTCTTAATTATGCTAATTATTCTAATTTCTTTCCGAAATATTACTTTCCTAAAAAATCATTATTTAGCGTCCATGGCTTGGCAGGCGGTGATGGCGACGAGATAGTAGATGTCATCGACGGAGCAACCGCGGCTGAGGTCGTTCACCGGGCGTGCGATACCTTGCAGGATGGGGCCGATGGCGATGGCGTCGCCGAGACGCTGCACCAGTTTATACGCGATATTACCTACCTCGAGGTTGGGGAACACCAGTACGTTGGCCTTGCCGGCGATGGTGCTGCCCGGTGCCTTCTTCGAGCCTACTGAAGGAACAAGAGCGGCATCAGCCTGCAACTCGCCGTCAATCTTCAGCATCGGATTCAGTTCACGAGCCTTCTGTGTGGCCTCGATGACCTTGTCCACCACCTCGTGTGTGGCACTGCCTTTGGTCGAGAAACTGAGCATCGCCACGCGCGGGTCGTCAAACCCGGCCACGCTCTTGGCTGTCTGGGCGGTACACACGGCGATTTGCGACAACTGGTCGGCATCGGGCATGGGAGTGACGGCCACATCGCCGACCACAAGCACGCCGTTCTCGCCAAACTCGGGTTTCTTTGTCAACAGCAGCATGGCACCGCTCACGCAGGTGATGCCCGGTGCGCATTTGATGATTTGCAGGGCAGGGCGCAGTGTCTCACCCGTAGTGCTCAGCGCGCCAGAGATTTGCCCGTCGGCGCCCTCGGTCTTGATAATCATACAACCCAGATAAAGCGGGTTTTTCACCAGTTCACGGGCCTGCTCGATAGTCATGCCTTTCTTCTTGCGCAACTCGGCCAGCAATTGGGCATATACTTCGCTCTTGGGGTTATTCTCAGGGTCTATCAATGTGGCCTTGTCGATGTGGGTCAGTCCCCACTCCGCTGCCAAACGATGAATCTCGTCGGGATTGCCGATGAGTATCAGGTCGGCCACATCCTCTGCCAACACACGGTCGGCGGCTCTCAGTGTACGCTCTTCTGTAGCCTCGGGAAGAACGATGCGTTGTTTGTTGCTCTTCGCACGCTCAATGATTTGCTTTATTAAATCCATAGTCTTAAGGTTATTGGTTATTATTATTTGATTGAAATCTCTCATGGTTTTTTCGGTCACTCTTCCATGACAGCCATCTCGGTGCTGAGGATACTCTCCAAATCCTCGGCTGAGAGGCGGGGGTTGAGTTTTCCGTTGATGGCTACGCTGATGCGTCCTGTCTCCTCGCTCACGACGATAGCCACGGCATCGGTCTCCTGCGAGATACCCAATGCCGCGCGATGACGAAGTCCGTATTCCTTGGGGATATGCAAATCGTGAGACACTGGCAAGATGCACGCCGCCGCCTTGATGCGGTTGCGCACGATAATCATACCGCCATCGTGGAGGGGAGAGTTCTTAAAGAAGATATTCTCGATGAGCCGTTGGTTGATGGCCGAATCGATGAGGTCGCCGGTCACAACCACCTCCTCCAACGATTTGTTACGCTCCATCACGATCAGCGCTCCCACTTTGCCTCTTGCCATATTCTGACAGGCTCTCACGATGGGCAGGATGGAGTCGTTTTGCTGTTTCTTTCGCTCATCGCGTCGTTTTGACGACGAGAAGAAATTGACCAGGCTTGCCACACGACGATGTGCGCCCAGGTTATAGAGGAATTTGCGGATGTCGTCTTGGAACAGGATGACGATGCCGATGGCACCCACGCTAACCAACTTGTCGAGGATGGACCCGAGCAGACGCATCTCCAATACACGGCTCACAAACAGCCAGATGACGACAAACACCATAATGCCGATGAACACGTTGAGCGAACGCGACACCCGCATCAGGCGGTAGAGATAGTACAATAAAAGCGCCACCAGAATAATGTCAATGGCATCTTTCACACCAAAATCTAAAAACATATCTGACTGTTTAAATTATTCCTTCTGGGGGTTATGGGAGTCCTGGGAACTCTGGGAGGTCTGGGAGTCCTGGGGATTGTAGGGGACCCCAGGATTATTCCGAAACCTCCGATTCTATAATCATTTTCCACAATCGGCAGCACTCCACAGCCTCGCGCACATCGTGCACGCGCAAGATAGACGCGCCTTGGCGCAACGCCGTCATATGGAGGGCGGTAGTGCCGTTGAGTGCCTCGTCGGGTGTGATGCCCAGTGCACGGTAAATCATCGATTTGCGCGACACACCTGCCAGCACCGGCAGACCCATTACTTGTAACTGACCCATACGTGAGAGCACCTCATAATTCTGCTCCAGCGTCTTGCCGAAACCGAAGCCCGGGTCGAGGATGACATCCGCCACACCCAACGCATTCAACTGCGCCACATCGCGGGCAAACGTCAGCAGCACCTCACGTATCGATGGTTGTACAGAGGTCAGTATGTATGGCACACGCTCGCGTGCCGCCACACGGAATATCGCAGCCACGCCCTCCGCGTCACGCTCAACGCCTCCGGTCACATCATTGATTATGGCCGCGCCAAACTCCTCGATACTCATCTGCGCCACTTCCGGGCGGTAGGTGTCAATGCTGAGGATGGCATCGGGACAGACATGACGTACCACCGACAGTCCTCGACGCAGACGCGACATCTCCTCCTCTGCCGTGGGTTGCTCACCACCGGGACGCGTAGAGCAGGCGCCCACATCAATTATCACACCGCCCTGCTCAACGATTTCTTCTGCACGGTGCGCCACGGCATCGTCCGTCTGCTGGCGACTGCCGGCATAGAAAGAGTCGGGCGTGACATTGAGTATGCCCATCACGACGGGTGACGACAAGTCGAGCAACTTGCCCCCCACACGGATGGTATCATGATACTGCATTCGCTTTCTGACGATTTAAGTATATTCCGCTGCGAAGTTACGAAAAAATAATCAAATATCAAACGATGTTTCGGCGAAAAACATTACTTTTGCAAACACATTAAGAAAAAGACATGGAAATAAGAGAACTTTACAGCATATTCCTGCGCCATCCGCAGGTGACCACCGACAGTCGCGACTGTCCCGAGGGGTCTATTTTCTTCGCCTTGAAAGGCGAGTCGTTTAATGGTAACGCCTTTGCTGCCATGGCACTGGAGAAAGGTTGTTCCTATGCCGTCATCGACGAGAAGGAGTATGCCGTCGAGGGCGACGACCGTTATATCCTGACCGATGACTGTCTGACAACACTCCAGATGCTTGCCCGTGAACACCGGCGCGCCATCGGCACGAAAATCATCGGCGTGACGGGCACCAACGGCAAGACCACGACCAAGGAACTCATCGCCACGGTGCTCAGCGAGAAGTACAACGTGCTTTACACACAGGGCAACTTCAACAATCATATCGGGGTGCCGAAGACGTTGTTGCGACTCACCCGCGAACACGACATCGCCGTGGTGGAGATGGGTGCCAACCATCCGGGGGAGATACGCACATTGGTCAACATCGTGGAACCCGACTGCGGCATCATCACCAACGTGGGCAAGGCGCATCTCGAGGGTTTCGGCAGTTTTGAGGGTGTCATCCGCACCAAAGGCGAACTCTATGATTTCCTGCGCACGCGAAACGACAGCACTGTCTTCATCCATAACGAGAACGAGCATCTGCTGGGCATCGCCGACGGACTGCGACTCGTGCGCTACGGAACCACCGACGATCCGCGCCTAGCCGTCAAAGGTAGCGTCATCTCATGCGCGCCTTATCTGCGGTTCACATGGCAACAGGCACAGGGCGAGCCCCAAACCGTGCAGACGCATCTCATCGGCGCATACAACATCTTTAATATGTTGGCAGCAGCCTGCATCGGACTACAATTCGGTGTCAGCATCGAACAGGTGAACCATGCGCTGGAAGGTTACATCCCGAGCAATAACCGTTCGCAACTGGAGCATACGGCCGACAACCACCTCATCATCGATGCTTACAACGCCAACCCCACCAGCATGAACGCCGCACTGACCAATTTCCGCGATATGGAGGTATCGCCGAAGATGGCCATTCTGGGCGATATGCGCGAACTGGGCGCCTCCACCGCCGAGGAGCATCAGAAGGTGGCAGACCTGCTCAAGACCAGCGGCATCGACGTGGTATGGCTCGTAGGCGATGCTTTCGCCCAGACTGACTGCCCCTTCCGCAAATTCACCGATGTAGAGACCGTAAAAGCCGCCATCGCCGAAGAGAAACCGCGCGGCTATTACATTCTCATCAAGGGCAGCAACGGAACGAAACTGTATCAATTGCCACCCCTGCTTTAGAGGTGAGAGGTTGGAGGTGAGAGGTTAGAGATTGCTTCACCACAAACAAGAAGATAGCGCGTCAACCCCCCATCTCCGACAATTTCCAAAAGAAAAATGCCCGAAAATTTGTCAGTATCGTGAAAACTGACTACCTTTGCACCGCTTTTTGAGAAATCAAGGGCAATCGGGATGTAGCGCAGTTGGTAGCGCACTACGTTCGGGACGTAGGGGTCGGGCGTTCGAGTCGCCTCATCCCGACACTATAAAAAACCGCTGTTTTCAGCGGTTTTTGTCTTTTTAGACAAGTAGGGTCATGAGGCATGGATTTCTCCTGTCAATATAAGAGTTGTGTTTCGATGATGGCTTTTTCATAATATTTGTTTACCTAACAAAAAAGAGGACAATTTGGCGTGTCCTCTTTTTGATAATATCATGTGTGGTCAGGAGTCAGGTCATTCTTTCACTTTCTCCATCTTGAAGTCATAGCCGTTCCAGCGGAGGAGGTAATCGGTGCCCTCGGCGGAGTCATTTTCTATATCAATTTTATAACCGGTGAGTTCGATGTCCTTACCCTGCGCGGGAAGATTGACACTAAATTCATCGAAGGGGCTCATGGCCTCTTCCACTTTCTTGGCGAGACTGGTCTCAGGAGTCATAGTATCGGTAGCGGGATTATAGTCATAGAAGACCAACAACCCGTCGGTGGCGTGCGGTTCGCTCTCATGCCCCTGTTCCATCCAGAAAGCCACGAGGCAATGGCCGTTGTTGCGTTTCCAGTAGCAGCAATACGTATCCCAACTGACCTGCAACTCAGCCCTGCATGAGAGATATCCGTACTTCTTCTGGCTCTCGACGCGGAAATACGAATTCTTCTCTTTATACGTCGCAGGAGATACGATATAGTCGTAGATGGCCTTGTTGGCATCGAAATTGGGATATTCCTTGCAGAAAGCATAGGCGAAGCGCTCGATATCGATTGTTTTACCGGCAGCGACACCTTTCAGAGGCTTTGATGCCCACACACTACGGATGGCATCTATTTGTCCAATTAACAAAGCATCCGGATCGTCGTCGGCCACATTCTTGTCAGCATCGGCTTTCTTTGCTTTTGATGTTTCGGATTTTTCTTCTACTGCCGCTTTTTCTTGATTATCAGCGGATTGCGATTGGTTGGCTGGTTTATCCCCACATGCTGCCAGCAAGAAAGGAAGGGCTGCCAATGCCACTAAAAAAGTTTTTCTTTTCATAGGTGTGCTATTTAGGAGTTTAGGAGTCTGGAGTTCAGGAGTTTAGACAATAGTTATCTAACGGGAAGTTCAGGAGTCTGGAGTTCAGAAATTCAGGAGTTCAGACAATAGTCCAATGATGAGAAGTGTAGAAATGGATGTTCAATGTTCAATGTTCAATGTTCAACGTTCAATGTTCAACGTTCAATGTTCAATGTTCAACGTACTCAGAATTCCACATAGGGTTTGAGTTTTTCGATGACATCGGGCGGGAAGTCGCGGTGCAGACGCAGGTCGTCGAGACTTCGCAACGGGCCTTTCATTCGGCGGTAATCGTCGATGGCACGAGCGCGATAAAACCCAAGATACGGGTGTTTTTTCAACTCATTAACGCTCATTTTATTGAGATTGAGTTTTTGTACTTGCGCTCCTCTGATTTCGAAATAGGGCAACGCCGCTTCAGGAAAGCCTTCTATCTCACGCAACTGCTCCACACTGTAGTAACCGCCTAAATGCTCACCATAGCGCACAATAGCACGGGCGAAAGCGCTGCCTATGCCGGGCACCTTCTTCAGCATGGTGGTGTCGGCGCTATTGAGCACTACGTGCTCGCCGGCAGTCAGTTTCACGGGATACATCAGCGTATCGCGCACGTAGGGTTCATGTTCCTCGACTAACGTGGCAGCCGGGGCATAGTCGGAGGAAATCTGGATATATGGCTCCATCTGCTTGTATTGCTTGACGGTCAATCCGTAGAGCCGCGCGAAATCCTCGGGCTTGCGATAAACGCCGCCTTTTGCTCTGTACTTATAAATATTGTGAATCTGCCAGTCCTGTAGTCCCAATTTTTGGAAATCAGTGCTGTCGGCAGTGTTCGGATCAAAGGGAAAGAGTTCAGCCTGACGACCGTTCACCTGATAGTATTTTCGTTCACGGGGAGGGTATTTGCGACCGTAACGTGTGCTGTCGTTCTTCTTCCATTTCACAGGAGCCACCGCCAGAGAATCCTCTTCGCTGACCGTCGTCTTCTCCATGCCGCCCCCCACGAAGAATAACACCGCCGCCAACGCCGCCGCCACTACCAGCACGACGATAAGCACCTTACGGTCTGACTTCTGAAAAGTGAGGAATTCTTTGAAAGACATGGGGGAAGGTTGAGGGTAGTTAAAGAATTTAAGAAAGTTAAAGAAGTTAAAGACAATAGTTTACGAATTGGGGAGGACCGGGGCAGTCGTTTCTTACTCCTTGCCCCTTGCTCCTTGCCCTTTCATCTTATATCACTCCCAACTGATGGAGGAAGACGGCAACGATGCAGAGGGGGCAGACGAATCTGACCAAAAAGAGGAACACATGATAGGCCGTGGTTTTGCCTTTGCCCCAATTGGTCAATTGATCGGCCACAATCTTGTGCGGGATGTACCACCCCACGAACAGACATGTGAGCAATGCACCCACAGGCAGCAATATCTGAGCGGTGAGACCGTCACAGAAGTCGAGCAGCGTCATGCCGCCAATCTTCAAACTGTCAACCGCACCCATTGACAGTGAGCAGAGCACGCCAATGACACAGCAGACAACCGTGACCACCCATGCCCCTTTCTGCCGAGAGACGTGCAACTCCTCATGGAAGAAGGCAGTGCCTATCTCGTGCATGGAGATGGTGGAGGTGAGCGCTGCGAGCGCCAGCAGGAAATAGAACAATATCGAGATGACGTACCCCACAGCAGGCGAAAAGGCCTGTTGGAACACGTTGGGCAGCGTGATGAAGATGAGCGAGGGACCCGAGTCGGGATTGATGCCCACGGAGAAGGCCGCGGGGAATATCATCAGACCCGCCATGATGGCGATGAATGAATCGAGCAATGCGATATGCGTGGCAGAGCGTACCAGATGCGTCTCACGCTTGAAATACGAGGCGTAGGTACACAGGCAGGCAGTGCCCAAACTAAGAGAGAAAAAGGCCTGTCCCAATGCCTCCAAGAACACGCTACCGCTAAGTTTCGAGAAATCGGGCTGGAGCAAGAACTTAATCCCCGCCGAGGCACCCGGCAACAAACACGAGGCAATGACGATGACCACCAACAGCACCAGCAACACGGGCATCATCAGTTTCGATGCACGTTCGATGCCATGACGTATGCCCCTGACCACCACCAGATGAGTGAGGAAGATAAACACGACAGTCCAAACAACCGGTTTCCATGGATTCGAGGCGAAAGAACCAAAATAATCTGCCACCTCCTGCGGATTGCCGACCAACTGACCGCCTATAGACACCAACAGATATTGCAGACACCAACCAGCCACCACGGCATAAAAACCGAGGATAATCATCGACGTGATGACACCAAGATAACCCGTCACAGCCCACGGGGTCTTACCTGCCAACTTACGGTAAGCACGGGCGGCATTGGTGTTGCTGTGACGGCCTACGATAAACTCCGCCACCATGCCCGGGATGCCCAACAGAAAGACGCACCCCAGATAGATAAGGATAAAGGCCGCTCCCCCGTTCTGGCCTGTCATAAACGGGAAACGCCACACGTTGCCCAAGCCTACAGCCGAGCCAGCCGTGGCAAGTATGATTCCCAAACGGGTGTTGAAGTGACCTCTTTCTGACATATTTATTGAAAGTATTTACCCACCCCGACCCTCCCAAAGGGAGAGGGCTTATAGAGGTTCAAGGATTTCTTAGCATTATCCAGGGTGTTCCTGAACCTTACAAGAATCCTACCCAGTGGAAGACTCCGAACTGGTGGAGGAAGACGGCGAGGATGCACAACGGGCAGACAAAGCGGATGAGGAAGAGATAGACGGCAAAGAACGTGCCACGCAGGGTGCCGCCATTGGTCAACTCGTCGCGCACAGTCTGTTTGGGCACAAACCAGCCAAGGAAGATGCAAGTGAGGAACCCGCCGATAGGCAGGAGTATCTGAGCGGTGAAGAAATCGAACAAATCAAACAGGGGCAAACCGAAGAGAGACAAACCTTCGAACTTACCCAGCGACAACGAGCAGAACGTCGCTATCACTGCGAAACAAGCCGTGATAATCATCGCCGCCTTCTTACGCGAGATATTCATCTCCTCCTCAAGGTAGGCCGTGCTCACCTCATGCAACGAAATGATGGACGTCAATGCCGCCAGCGACAACAACGCATAAAACATCAGCGACACCACATAACCTATCAGAGGCGAGAATGCCTGTTGAAAAACATTGGGCAGGGTGACAAACAGCAGCGACGGTCCCGAGTCGGGATTGACACCCACGGAGAAGGCCGCAGGGAATATCATCAAACCGGCAAGGATGGCCACCAGACAGTCGATGACGCTGATTTGCACCGCCGACTTCGTCAAATGGGTATCGCGCGAGAAATAAGAGGCATAGGTACAAATGGCACCCATGGCCAAACTCAATGAGTAGAATGACTGTCCGAGCGCTCCGAGGAACACATTGCCGTCAACCTTGTCAAACTCAGGTTTGAACAAGAAGGCTATGCCTTTGCCGGCACCGGGCAGCAAGCACGCTGACACTACGATAACCAAAAGGAGGATGAACAAGGTAGGCATCAGCACCTTCGAGGCTTTCTCAATACCGTTGCGCACACCGCGGATAATCACAAAATGGCTGATCAGCAAGAATAGCACAGCCCAAAACACCGGACGAATCGGGTCTTGGACAAACGATTGGAAATAGCCATGGATGGCGTCCGTGCCCTCGCCTATCTTGTTGAAAGCCGAACCATAGACATACTCGAGACACCAGCCCGACACCACCGAATAATAACCTGCGATGAGAAAACCGGCTAAAACGCCGAGGAAACCCACCAACTTCCACATCTTGCTCTTGCCCACACGGCCGTAAGCGCGCGCGGCATTGGCTGCACCCCGGCGGCCAATGACAAACTCACTGACCATACAGGGGATACCGAGCACCAACACACATGCGACATAGATAAAGATAAACGCCGCACCGCCGTTAGAACCCGTCATATAAGGGAAGCGCCAGATATTGCCCAATCCAACCGCTGAGCCTGCCGTAGCCAAGATGATGCCTAATTTGCTGCCGAAACTTGCTCTTGTCGTCTTTTCCATCATTTCAAAAATAAAAAATGCCTCTATGCGGCACTGTCAGAAAAACCCTCCTTTAATTCGGCAAAATTACAAAAAAATGCTTTAATTTTGCAACAAATTAGGAAATTCTAAGAAAAGATGCGGATTTTACGTCATTTTATCACCTGCTACCCCTTTTCGTGCGCGATGATAGTCATCATCTGGGTGCTTTGTTTCTGCACGCCACCATCCACACCGCTCGACAACATCAGTTACATCGACAAATGGGAACACACGTTGATGTATCTGTTCACCTGCGGGGTAATATGGACGGAATACGTCCGCCGACACAAACGTATCGACGGACGCAAACTGTTTCTTTGGGCTTGGCTCGCACCGGTGGTGATGAGCGGAGTCATCGAACTGCTACAGGCCTACTGCACCGGAGGGCGCAGAAGCGGTGAGTGGCTCGATTTTGCCGCCAATGCCACGGGCTGTACCCTGGCAGCCCTTATCGGTATTCTTCTGGTAAGGTGGCGCGCCAAATGATGAACGGCATACGGCGCAAATGTGAGTTGTAGAAACGGCGGTCGCCCGTCACCTCCATGCCAATGAAATCGGGTTTCTCGTAGGCTTCATCCTCATAGTGGAGTTCCACCTCGGCCATCACAAGCCCCTCATTGTCGCCATGGAACTCATCGACTTCAAACTTCAGGTCACCGCTCTTGATGAGGTAACGGTGCTTGTCGATTATGCCCGGCTCACAGAGTTGCATGAGATGCTCAGCCTCGTCGAGTGTGATTTCTTTTTCAAACTCATAACGCGAAAGACCGCCGTTTGTTGACGGTCCCTTGATGGTGAGATACGCCTGATCGTCGCTTGTCCGCACCCGCACCGTAACACCCTTACAAGGCATATAGGCCTGCCGGATATGGCGGGAAGCGTAAGCGCGGCTTTTGAAATCGATGCCTTTCTTGACAAGGAACTTCCGCTCAATCTCCAGTCCGCTCATATCAGGTTGTCAGCCACATGGTATAGCACACGAAACCGATGGCCAATAGTATCAGCGCACCGAAAATCCATTTCACCACTGTACTGCCCTGTTGCTGCTCTCTCTTCTGACGAGCGGCAATCTTTGCGTTTTTTCTTTGTTTGTTGCTCATATTATGTTAGGTTTGAGATTTGAGATTTGAGTCGGGATATCAGGTTTCCTCCGTGACCGGAAATTCCATGAGATAGGCTTTGATGAAACCGTCGATTTTACCGTCCATCACGGCATCCACGTCTGTGGTCTGGTAATTGGTGCGATGGTCTTTCACACGGCGGTCGTCAAACACATAACTGCGAATCTGGCTGCCCCACTCTATCTTCTTTTTGCCGGCTTCGATTTTCGCCTGTGCCTCCAGGCGTTTCTTCATGGCACGGTCGTAGAGTTGTGATTTGAGCAAGAGCAACGCCTTCTCCTTGTTTTTCGGCTGGTCGCGCGTCTCGGTGTTCTCGATGAGGATTTCCTCCTCTTCGCCCGTGTCAGGGTCGGTGTACCAATAGCGCAGGCGCACACCCGATTCCACCTTGTTGACGTTCTGACCGCCCGCTCCACTGCTTCGGAAAGTGTCCCACGACAGTTTGGCGGGATCGACATACACCTCGATGGTGTCATCGACCAGTGGCGAGACGAAGACGCTGGCGAAACTGGTCATGCGTTTTCCTTGTGCGTTGAAAGGCGACACACGCACCAACCGGTGCACACCATTCTCGCTCTTCAGGTATCCGTAGGCATACTCACCGCCCTCAATCTCCATGGTGACACTCTTGATGCCGGCCTCGTCGCCATCCTGCATATTGCTCACCGTCACCTTATAGCCATGAGCCTCAGCCCAGCGCATATACATACGCATGAGCATCTGTGCCCAGTCCTGACTCTCCGTGCCTCCTGCACCACTGTTAATTTTCAGCACACAGTCCATCGGGTCTTCCTTCTGGCGCAGCATGTTTTTCAGTTCCAGGTCCTCAATGGCTTTGATGGCAGCCGCATAGTCGTTATCGACCTCTTCCTCGGTCACCATCTCATCGCGATAAAAATCAAAAGCCAGTTGCAGTTCGTCGGCCAAGTCGCGCACCTGTTTGTAGCCGTCAATCCATCGTTTGATGTCTTTCACCTTTTTCATCTGCACCTGCGCCCGTTTGGGATCTTCCCAAAAGTCAGGTGCCTGCGTGCGCAGTTCCTCCTCCTCGTATTCAATTTTCTTGCGGTCGATGTCAAGGTAGCGGTACAATGCGTCGGCCCGCTCCAGCACATCTTTCAGTTGGTCGCTCGTAATCATGTCTTACTCTTTGTACATTTCCTCGATTTGTGCCGCATAGTTCTTATTGAGCACACTCCGGCGTATCTTCAGCGTATTGGTCAGTTCACCTTTCTCCATGCTGAACATCTCCGGCAAGAGGGTGATACGCTTCACCGTCTCATACGACGCCAGCCCTTGCTGCAGGGTGTCGATACGCTCCATCACCATGTCGATGATGCGCTGGTCGGCACACATCTCCTCGTGCGAGGCGAATATCATGCCGTGCTCGCGCGCATACTCCTCCAACAGTTCGTAGTTGGGCACGACCAACGCAGACACGAATTTTCGCTCGTCGGCGATGATGGCCACCTGTTCGAGATACCGGTCCACGAGCAGTTTCGCCTCAATCATCTGCGGGGCGATATATTTGCCGTTCGAGGTTTTGAACAGGTCTTTGATGCGTTCCTTGAGGAACAACTCGCCATCCTGCAGATAACCGGAGTCGCCTGTATGGAAGAATCCTTCCTCATCGAACGCGTCGGCCGTCATCTGCTCACGCTTGTAATAGCCACGTGTGATGGTCGGTCCCTTGAGCAGCACCTCGTCGTTCTCGCCGATTTTCACTTCGATGCCTTCGATGGGTATTCCCACTGACCCGATGGTGAACGGTTCTCCCAAATGATTGCACGACACCGTGGCGAGACTCTCAGTCAGTCCGTAACCTACCATCATGTTGATGCCGATGGAGTGGATGAACTCCTCGACCTCCTCCGACACGCGCGCGCCGGCCGTAGGGAAGAAATGGGCGTCCTCAAGTCCCAGTTCCTTGCGAATGAGACTGAAAACGGTCCTATTGTAGAACTGGTAGCGCAGGCTGAGTCCTACGGGCGGACGCTTGCCATTGCTCAGATATTCGATGTTGTGCTTACGGCCTGTTTTGAGCGCGTTCTTGAACAACGCTCTTTTCGCCCCCGACGCATCATCCAACTTGGCTTTCACGCCCGCATAGACTTTTTCCCAGAATCTCGGAACAGCACACATACAGGTGGGATGTGTCTCGCGCATCGACTCCTGTATCTCTTTGGGGTATGTATTGACGATGAGCCTTGCGCCCTCAGTCAGGCAGAGGTAAGTCCATCCACGCTCGAACACATGGGTGAACGGCAGGAAATTCATCACGCGGTCATTCTCGCCCACAGGCACGCACTTGTCGTTGGCCTCCATGGCCGCATGGTACTGGCTGTAGGAGAGTATGACACCCTTGCTGTCGCCCGTGGTGCCACTGGTATAAAGGATATTGGCGATGTCCTCCTCGTTGGCCTCGCCCCACAGTTTCTCCACCTCGCTCTGGCGCGGATAATCCTTGCCGAGGTTGAGGAAATCGTCGAAATAGATGGTGGAGGCATCATGGGGACTGATGCGCACACTGTTGTCGAACACAATGATGCGCTCCATGGTGGGGCATTGTGCGAATACGCGGAACGCCTTGTCGTATTGTTCCTGCTCGCCTACGAAAAGGATGCGGATTTGCGCGTCGGCAATCATGAAGCGGATTTGCTCCTCGCTGCTCGTCGCATAGAAGGGGATGGTAACGGCACGGATGCCGAAAGCCCCGAAATCACAGTACAGCGACTGCACCGTGTTTTGCGAGAACACGCCAATGTTTTCCTGCACGGACACGCCGAGGTTGAGCAGTGCGTTGGACACCTGCTTCACCCGCTGCGAGAAATAGTTCCATGTGACTGTTTTCCATTTCAGGCTGCCAAACTCACGATAGGTCAAAACAGGCCTTGAGCCATATTTCTTAGCCTGTTCGTGTATCAGAATAGAAAGATGACACTTCGTCTGCATACTCTCAAAGTTTTTATAACATGCAAAGATACTGCAAAAATACAAAAAATCGCCTAAAATCAAAAGTTTTTGGCGATTTTTATGAAATTATGCGGGGCGGCATGGGTTACACGGGGTTATTTCTTCTTCAAATACTCCTTCATGTTCGCTTTCCACGAAAACGTGTCGGGCTCGAGCGTCGTAAACTCGTCGATGCGCCACTGGTCCTTCTCATACAGCATGTTCAGGCGCAGAGGCTCATTGCCGGGACCGTTGTGCAAATTAAGGAAGACCTGTGCTTTACCCTCGTCTATATCCAGACTGTCCACAGCGATGTCGCTGACTGTTATCGAACCTGCCACATCCTGGCCCATCACCCAGTAGTCGGCATCGAAGAACCCTATCTCGTCTTGTTTCTGGGCATCCTTAGCACGGACGGCTTCCATTGTTTGCAACCAGTCGGCAGTACAATACAACGCATCCAAATCGATGCTCTTGCCCACGGGACTGCTCCGATAGGCCACATCCACCTGCTGGTAGATGTGCGTTACCGATTTCTCAATCTCCTTGGTCTCTTCTTCTATCTTTGCCAGCCGTTCGGCCTCCAAACGCTGGGCGGCGGTGTCAACCTGTTCTGTCGCTGTCGTGTCCATGCCTTCTTGTGCTACAGGTTGTGTCTGCTCTTTCTTACATGCCGTGGTCAATGCCAACAGGCAAAGTGCAAAATAAAATAATTTTCTCATTTGATTTTATGATTGAGGGGGGGTATTGAGGAGAGGAGGAGTGGAGGCAACAGTTCACTATTTGAGGGTTATGGGGAATGATGGGAGAATTGGGTTCTCCGGGAGAGGTGGAAACCCTGGGAATAGGGAATGCCACTACTGCACTGAGGTATTCTCTTGCCCCCTGCTCCTTGCTCCTGTTTTACTGTTTCTTCTTGATATACACGCCGCTGAGCGTAGCGCCCATACCGAAACAATCGAAAGTGTCGTAGTCGGAAATGTTACGAGCCACCATGAACTGCGGATAGAAATACGCCTCAAAGCCGTAACCACACTCGTTGACATTGTTGTAAACAAAGTGGTTGCCATTCAGCACGGCGGGCCGTCCCTTCTCGCTCTGACCTTCGGCAATATTACGCGGCACATTTGTGGCATCGAAATGTATCTTGTTCTTGCCGGCGCCACGGAATTTGAAGTGACCGCCAGTATAGTCCTCCATGTTTTTGTTATAGATAGAATAGCCGTAATATTGACCGATATTCCCGGGGTTCTCAGGGGTCAATTTTCCTCCATATCCGGCAGGAAAGGCTATTTTACGCATCCCCTGAAATGTGTATTCTTGCTCGGTCTTGGGGTTGGTCCATGTACCCACGGGCAAGCCGTTCTTCACCTGAATACTGATATAACCCGTGACGGTGCCGTCGGGAAGATACTCAGAGAGGAAGATGTAAGCATTCTCGTTGTAGTCGCCCACCACCAAGATGGGTTTGGCATTCTTCGCCTTGTAATAACAGATGCTTCCCGCCACGATGCCCACGTCATTGACCTCAATGGCAAGGCGGATAGAGATTTTACCGTTAAGCGTTCCCTCCCATGCGTAACGTTCCCACACTTTTTGCGCCATCAGCGACGTGGAGACCAACAGCATGGTCAACATTAATATGAGCAATCTCTTCATGATGCTTGGTTTTTTAATGGTTGATATACTTGTATTTGGTGTGCAAATATATGATTTTTATGGGAATCCGCCACGTTTTTTCAACAATTATTGGGTTGAAGGGCATGTTTTTACCTGTTTTGAGAGAAAAAAAGGCACATTAACGTGGTTTTTCCGGTAAAAAGTCGTTATTTTGCAACCATGAATGTGAATCAGACCTTTACCGACGAAGCCATACGGCTGCTTCAGCAATTGATTAGCATCCCGTCCGTCAGCCGTGTCGAGACACGTGCCGCCGACGCATTGGAACATACCATCTGCGACTACGGACTGGAACCGCAGCGCATCGGCAACAACATCCTCATTGACAGCGGACAGAACGACGATCAGCGCCCTACCCTGCTTCTCAACGCGCATATCGACACAGTCAAGCCCGTGAGCAGTTGGACACGCGACCCTTTCACCCCTGTCATCGAAGACGGCAGGCTCTACGGTCTAGGCAGTAACGACTGCGGCGGCGGCTTGGTGTCGCTGTTGCAAGCATATCGTTATCTGTCGGTGCACGCATGCCCCTATCACCTGGTCTTTCTGGCCTCTGCCGAAGAGGAGGTGTCAGGTGCCGACGGATTCCGTAAGGCTCTGCCCTATCTGCCGAAGATAGATGTAGCGATTGTGGGTGAGCCTACGGGTATGCAACCCGCCATCGCAGAGAAAGGGCTGATGGTGCTCGACATCACTGCACACGGACAGTCGGGCCATGCGGCGCGTCAAGAGGGCGTGAATGCAATCTATGAGGCGCTCGACGACCTGCAGTGGTTGCGCAGTTACCGTTTTCAGCGTGTGAGCGAATTCTTGGGCGCCACGCAAATGAACGTCACGGTCATCCACGCCGGCACCCAACACAATGTGGTGCCCGACCGTTGCGAAATGACGGTCGATGTGCGTACCAACGAACTTTATACCAATGAGGAGGTGTTGGCTTTTATCCAGTCGCAAGTGCGGAGTGAGGTAAAAGCGCGCAGCACACGTCTGCAATCCTCGCATATCAACCCAGACCATCCCTTGGTGCAACGGTGTATCGCTATGGGTATGACTCCTTTCGGCTCGCCCACCCTCAGCGATCAGGCCTTGATGCCTTTCCCGTCGATGAAACTGGGTCCAGGACAATCGTCACGCTCCCACAGCGCCGACGAGTATATCCTCATCAGCGAAGTGGAAGATGCCATTAAGAAGTATGTGGAGTTATTGATAGGATAACTTAAGGTGTCCTATCAATACCTAGAATATCTAGAAGGTCTAGAACATCTAGAATACCTAGAACATCTAGAATGTCTAGAAATACCTACGCTCTTACCTCCCCAGCCACGCTTCTGGATTGAGTTTTTCTTTCTCGTGCCTTAACTGGAAGTGGAGGGTGTTGTCGCTGCTCAGATTTCCGAGTTTCTGGTTCATGGTCACGTGTTGTCCCTGACGCACTGCTATGTTTTTCAGGTTACAATACACAGAGATGTAACTGCCGTGACGCACCATGACCACCATCATGCCGTTCACTTCGACCACGGCGCTGACCTCGCCGTCGAACACACTGCGCACCTGCGCCCCCGACTGCCCCAAGATATTGATGCCTTTATTGTCGAGTTTCACATCCTTCAATCCGTCAACATTGCGTGTGCCAAAATGGCTGACGATGCGGCATGAACCGCTCAGCGGCATGGGCAGACGCCCCTTGTAACTGCTGAACGAGCCGCTCATCCTGCGGTCGGCGGTAGAGAGGGGATCGGCGGCGGGTTCCTCGGCACGACGGTCGGCCATGGCCATCTCCTGTGCCGCGCGCTCACGCTCTGCTGCGGCCTTGCGCTCGGCAGCCTGTCGGGCGGCCTCCGCCTCACGGGCAGCCTGTTCTGCCGCTGCGGCTTCGCGCTCGGCTTTCTGACGCTCGCGCTCGGCTTTTTCGGCACGGGCTATCTCGCGACGACTACGCTCGGCCTCCTCGCGCTCTGCATTCTTCCGACGAATCTCTTCCTCACGGGCTTTAGCGGCAGCCGCCTCACGTTCCGCCTTTTGCGCCAACTCGCGACGACGCGCCTCCTCGGCTTTCGCCTCCGCTATGCGACGCTCATTCTCACGGGCACGGGCCTCAGCCTCGGCTTTCTTGCGGGCCAATTCCTCCTTACGTTTCTTCTCTGCCTCGGCACGGGCCTTGCGCTCTGCCTCGGCACGGGCTTTACGTTCGGCTTCAGCACGCTGGCGCGCCTTCTCCACCTCAATCGCCACCAAGCGGTCAATCTCGGTGTTAAGGGCTGCATATTTGCGCTGCTGCTCATCGATGATGCCCTGAATGGCTTTCTGCTCTTTTTGCAGACTGCTGACCACCTTCTGCTGCTCATCCTGCTTCGATTGCAATTCGCGCTTTGCGTCCTTGCCTTTCTTCAACAGCACATTCTTATCATTTCGGGCGACACGCAACTGGTCTTTCTTCTTGTCTATCTCGGCCTGTTTCTGCTTAATCAACTCACCCTGGGTGCGCTGATATTTGGCATAATCGCGCACAAAGCGCAAACGGCGGTAGGCCTGTGTGAGATTGTTGGCACTGAACACAAACATCAATTTGTCTTGTATTGCCCGGTGGCGCGCTAAATAGCGCATGGATTTCACGTATTTCTGCTTGCGTTCGTTGAGTTGGCGCTGCAAACTCGACACCTGAGCCTCCAAGAGTTTGATTTTGCCGTTAAGGTCTGTGATTTCCTCCTCAAACCCGTCGATATCACGCTGCTTATCGTCAATCTCACCATTGATTTCCGCCAGGTTTTGCAACCGTTTTTGCACATCGGCCTTGTTGGCGCTGAGTTTCCCCTGTTGGGTCTTGATTTCCTGCTGAATTTTCGTGCGCTGGTTTTGCAGTCCGCGGATTTCCTCGTTGGTGTAATCAGCGGTCTTGCCTTTATTACCTTTGCTTTTCTTTCCCTTTTGCGGGGTAGTTTTCTTGGCGGTAGTCTGTGTTTTCGCTTTTGCTTTTCCGCCGCGCCGTTGTTGGGCATTCGCCCCTAAAGCGAACACCATCATGAGCAATATGAGTAAACCGGTTTTCTTCATCATCACATACCCGTTATTTGATCCAGAATGTCTTCTGCCGACACTTTCTTGTATTTATTCGACACACTGGTTTGCGTCTCCCAGTTGGCGTCATCTGTTATCTTGTTGATTTCCAAGCCCACCGTGACGGTTTTCTTTCCTTTCAATGCGTTGGTGGTCAGAGTCGCACGATGGTCATAGGGGAAATATTTCGACCCCATCGACTTGAATTTGTCATAGTTCCATTCGAGGGTGGAATCGCCGTTTTTGGGGTCATGAAACACCGCAGACACCTGCTGGATGCGCCCCGCATTGTTGCCAGTGGCCACGGTCCATGCGTAATCCATCTTGTCCTGATGCAGCAAAATGCGGCATACGGACGATTTTTCCACATCATACTGGCCATATTCCGCCTCGCCAATCTTCTGTGCTCCGGGCTTGAACAATTGGTTCCAAAACAGCGCTTGCAATGAGTAGAAATTCAGTCCGTTAGCACGTAAGAACCCCACCTCATCGTAACCGCCTTTGACGTAGTTTTTATGCACGCGGTCCATCAGGAGCACATAATCGGGTGTGAACTCGATGCGAGCCACCTCGACCAGTCCGAGGGGCGCAATCTGCAGACGTATCACCTCGTCGCGACGCATGCGCAACTGCCCGTCGAGCGAGATGTTTTTCTTGCCCGTATTGACAGAGAAATCGATTTTTGCGACAATATTACGCTGATATACCGCCTGGTCGGCAGTCGCTCTGACGATATTGAGTTTCTCTGCTGCATCAAGCGTGCTGGTGCCGCTGGTGCTTTGTTGTCCGCTGACGGTCGTTTGTCCGGGACCGACCACCTTACGCTTGGATGCACAGCCACTCAACAGGAGAGCCGCCACCAGCAACGATATTGATAGATATTTTCTCATAATCCGAATATTTATGGAGTGAGCCCCATTGATGACGATATAGACTGCTTAAAGTCTTTAGCAGCCTAAAAACCAACGCCACTGGAGTATTGCCCTTTAACTTCTTTAACTTCCTTAACTACTTTATCCACCCATTTATTTGATATATTTTTTCTGTCTTACTTTTTCTTCGAGCAGGTCGGAACCGCCGCCCTCCTTTACAGCCTGTTGCCAATAATCGAGGGCCTTGTCCATGTCGCCGAGATTGGCGTAGATGTCGCCGGCATGTTCGATGACCACCCCACCGGGGTCTTTGTCATTCTTGAGTGCCTGGTCGATGTATATTTTGGCCTCCTCGTAACGGCCCTGCATGAACAGAATCCATGCGTAGGTGTCGAGATAGGTGCTGTTGTCGGGCTGTGCCTTGATGGTACGGAAACTCATCTGCTCGGCTTTCACCAAGTCTTGTCCGCGTTCGCTCAGGTAATAGGCGTAATTGTTCAGACAAGGGATGTTGTCCGGATTCCAATGCAGACAACTGTCGTATGCGGCAAAGGCCTCCTGGTCAAGTCCTTTTTGGTGGAGGATGTCGCCCATGATGGAATAGAAGTCGGCCACGATATCGCGGTTGCTCTCCGAATTGATCTGCCCCACCCCACGGCGGAAGGCGTCAAGGGCCTCGTCGCGCTCATCCTTCTGGTAATGCGCCAACCCGAGGTAATAATAGAAGGCCATCTCGTCGGGATTGTATTCCAACGCCGGGCGGCACAAGCGGATGACGGCATCGTAATTCTCCGTGCGCCAGACAGACTGTATCAGATGCAAGCGTGCCCCGGCGTTGTCGGGCGCTATCTGCAACACACGCTCGAGCGCGGCATTGACACTGTCGGCAGGCATTTTCTTCAAGTCCATATAGGCGGCGCGCAGTTCTGCGATGTCGGCATCGGGTTTCGGCTGTTGCAACAACCGCTCGAACAACCTCAGCACTACGGTACTGTCGCCTCCAGCCTGCTCATTCTCGTTGATAAGCTGGCGGATGAGCAGTATCTTGTTCTCGGCATCGGTCTTGTCGCTCATGAGCAGATGGTCGCGCAACTGCTGTGCGGCTTTCTCCTGCCCCTGTGCCTTGTAATAATCAAGCAGGGAGAACTGAACGGCCTGATTGTCGGGCTCCTGTTTCAGCACGTAGCGGTATTCGTTGAGGGCTTCCTTCGCACGGTCGTTTTGCAACAACCAGTTGCCGGTCATGACGCGGTAGTTGAGGTCGTACGGGTGTTTCTTCACCAGGTCGCGCAACACCTTATATTCCTCGTTTTTCTTGCCCTGCATGGCGTAAATCTGCATCTTGGCGAGCGCGGTCTCCTCGGAGTTGCCCTCGATGATTTCTATCCTGTCGAGCGTTTTGATGAGGTTGTCATAGTCCTTTCTGAAATGATACAACTGTTGCAATACCTCGAGCACATCCGTACGGTGAAGGTTGTGCGATGCCAGTTGCTCATACACATCCACAGCCTTATCGTAATCGCGTATCTTCAAGTAGGTCTGCCCCAACCGCTCCAGATAAGTGTCATTGTCGGGAGCAAGTGCCGACGCGCGCTCCATGCACTGTATCATCATCGTGTCATTCTCCATCTCGACATAATACGACGAGAGGGCAAAATACACCTCTGCGGCATCAGGATTGATGTCACGACAATGTTGCAACAGGCTGAAAGCATTGGAATAATTGCCACGCTCCTGCTCGCGGATGGCCTCCAAGAAGAAATACTCATAGCGCCGCTGGTCGTTGGCCGACAGGGTGTCAATCATTGTTTCGGCATCCGACGACGGAACCTTCCATTTCTTCTGGGCTGCCGAGGGCAATGCTGCCGCCATCCATCCGATGACGGCCATCATGACTATGAGTAGATGGCGATGTCTCATTTTTTCTGTTATTTGACTCCGGTGTGTCCGTAACCGCCCTCGCCGCGCTCGGTGGCATCCAGTTCGGCGGTCTCTATCCACTCGCCCTGCTCGTGACGGGCGATGACCATCTGGGCGATACGCTCACCGTCATTGACCACGAAATCACGGTCGGAGAAATTCACCAGCAACACGCCCACTTCGCCGCGGTAGTCGGCGTCGATGGTGCCCGGACTGTTGAGCACGCTGATGCCATGCTTCAACGCCAATCCGCTGCGCGGACGCACCTGCGCCTCAAATCCCGGGGGCAAAGCGATATGCAGTCCTGTGGGGATGAGGCGGTGCTCCATCGGACGGAGCACGACAGGTTCGGAGAGGTTAGCACGCAAATCCATTCCGGCACTCTGCGCGGTGGCGTATTGGGGCAGGGGCTGATGTCCCTTGTTGACGACTTTTATCTGTATCATGACTGATTGAGTTTCGCTTTTGATGCTTATTGATAAATTTTGTGCAAAAATAAAGAGAAATAATCATTTTACGGCATTTTCCATTCGCGAAATGAGCGTTTTTTACCAAATTTAGATTACTTTTGCAACTCAGACAGGGAAAAACGGCTTGAACGCCCCCTGTTCTATCTCTTTCTTCACTCACACAGGAAAACCTAGGAATTCCTAGAAAAAAACTAAATAACAACTATGGATTGGCTTCGACTGATATCCAATAAACGGCTGGGACAAGAATACCGTCATCCCTTGCGCCACGACGACCGTTCGGAGTTTAAGCGCGACTATGACCGTCTGATTTTCTCCGCGCCGTTCAGACGTATGCAAAACAAGACACAAGTATTTCCCCTCCCAGGTAGCATCTTCGTGCACAACCGGCTGACACACAGTCTGGAAGTGGCCAGCGTGGGCATGTCGCTCGGCAACGACGTGGCGCATGCGCTCTGCCAGCGGCATCCGCATCTGCAGGGCACACTGTTCGAGGAGATAGGCACCATCGTGTCGGCGGCATGCCTGGCACACGACATGGGCAACCCGCCCTTCGGCCATTCCGGCGAGAAGGCGATACAGACGTTTTTCAGCGAGGGCAAAGGACAACCGCTGCAACACCAGACGAGCGAGGCGTTTTGGAACGACGTGACGCATTTCGAGGGCAACGCCAACGCGTTCCGTCTGCTCACACACCAGTTCAAGGGCCGCCGGCCGGGCGGGTTCGTGCTCACCTACTCTATGTTGGCATCGATTGTGAAATATCCCTTCGCCTCGTCGCTCGCCGGCGAACACGGGAAGTTCGGATTCTTCTCTACTGAACAGGCGTACTACGAGCGGATTGCCGACGAACTGGGACTGCTGCGGCTCTCCGGCGAAGGGCAGCCGCTGCGCTGCGCGCGCCATCCGCTGGTCTATCTCGTAGAAGCCGCCGATGATATCTGCTACGAGATTATGGACATTGAGGACGCCCACAAACTGAGGCTGTTGTCATACGATGAAACCCGGCAATTATTGTCAGGATTTTTCGACGAGAAAACGCAGAAACAAATGGCCGAGCGTATCGTGGAAGAAGGGGTGACAGACAACAACGAAAAAGTGAATTACATGCGGGCGCGCGTCATCGGATTGTTAGAGTATGAATGCGCCAAGGCATTTATCGAACACGAGGAAGAGATTCTCTGCGGCACCTTCCAAGGCAGCCTCATCAAACATATCAGCGAGAGGGCGCGTGACGCTTATGACGTTTGTAAGAAAGTTTCAAAACGAAAAATCTACAACAGCAAGCCGGTGCTCGACGTGGAACTGTCGGGTTATAAAATCATGGAGACACTCATGAGCCACATGGTCGAAGCGGTGCTCACGCCCGACCGTTTCTACTCGCAGCAACTCATCGGGCGCGTCAGCAGCCAATACGATATCGACGCCCCCGACCTCGAGACACGCCTCATGGCCGTCATCGACTATATCAGCGGCATGACCGACATCTACGCCCTCGATGTCTATCAGAAAATCATGGGCGTGGCGTTGCCGATTGTTTAGGTTGAAGGTTGAGTGTTTAGGGTTGAGTGTTCTAATTGCTTCTTTGGTTAGTGAAAATACCTGTCACAATCTACATATGTTTATTATCCAAAAAATGCGAAACGGTTTCGTGACGAATGCGGATATCGGTTGACTATTTGCGGAATACCCGACCATTCATCACAGAATTGCACAGAATATCCCAGATATTTGCAGATATGACACTTTTGCTGTATTTTTGCCGCAGAAATCAACGCCTATATAATATAAGAGGTTTCTGTAAAATTAAAAAAATACATCAGTCATGGAAATGATAAGACAAGAATTCATTGCGGGGATTGTTCTGTGTTTAATAGGTTTTTGTTTGTTGCTAATGCCAAACAAAATATGGAAAATCACAGAAAAGTGGAAAACGAAAGGAGGAGAGCAACCATCTAAAAGTTATGTTGTTGTTACGCGGGCATTAGGATTTGTTTTCGTCGTACTGGGAGGTTTCCTGGTGATTAGCGGACTCTCTTAGATTGTTAGGGAGTTATGAGCGGTAGTTAAGGTAAGGAGTTATGAGGGGATAAATCAATAAAAAAGATGAAAAAGAGCAATTGTATTCTGTTTCTCATTTTGATACTGTCGGCCATGCAGGTGCAGGCCCAGGATTTAACGCATTACAAGCGGATAGTCAAGGCGATTAGTTCCGCCAAGTACCAAGGCAGGGGCTATGCGAAAGACGGTGCCAACAAGGCCGGGAAATACCTGCAGAAGGAGTATAAAAAGGCTGGTGTTGACGAGGTAATCGTACAGCCTTTCACCATAGACATCAACACCTTTTGCGGAAAGATGGAAATGTGGGCCGACGGCAAGAAACTGCGGGCAGGTGTGGATTTCTCCATGCGAGAGTATTCTCCCGGAGTTCACGGGGAGTTCCCTGTGTATCATGTGGACACGCTGAATTTTGATGCCGACCGCATGTTTGCCGACTTGCAAAAGCCCGAATATGCCAATGCCTTGGTATGTTGTGACTTCTGGTTCGCCTACAATCATCGCGAGGCTTTCTCCCGTCTTCAGAAGGCTGGCGGTTGCACCAATGCCGGCCTGCTCCAGACATGGCCCTCACCAATCAAATTCTATAAGGCTTATGGCGAGAAGGTGGTGGACAAACCAATCATCTGGGTGACACCGGAAGCCATTGAGGGAGTGAAATCTGTACGCGTCAATGTTGACAACCAATTCCTGAAGGACTACGGTTTGTTTAACGTCATCGCCAAGGTAGAGGGAGTGAGGCACGACAGTTGCTATGTCTTTACGGCGCATTATGACCACATAGGCAACTTGGGCAAGAAGATATTTTATGCCGGCGCTAACGATAACGCATCAGGCACGGCAGCGATTGTCACATTGGCGGCATACTATGCCAAGCACCGTCCTCCTTACGACATGTATTTCCTTTCCTTCTCGGGCGAGGATGCAAATCTCAGAGGCTCTGAGTACTTTGTCCAAAACCCCATCGTCCCGCTGGAGCAGATACGCTATCTGTTCAACATCGACATGATTGGTGACAATAACCCCGTGCAGTATTGCGAGGTGAGCGAAGAGGGAATGCGGGGCTACAACCTCTTTGAGCAGATTAACGGCGAGAAGCATTACTTCAAAGCGCTGGATAAGGGAGAACTGGCTGCTAACAGCGACCACTATCCTTTTGCAGCGCGTCATGTGCCCTGCATCTTCCTCGAGAATCAAGAGGGCGATGCTTTCCAGTATTACCACACCATCTATGACAATTGGAAGCATGCCGTCTTCGACAGTTACGAACCCGTATTCCGTTTAGTGACCGATTTCATTGAAAGGTATTGAAATATTGGTATTCGCTAAAAAGCGGCCTGCAGGGCCAATCTGCACATAGCCCAGGGCGCTGCCCTGGGGATAAACGTGTGTGTAGCCTTCGCCCTATAAGGGCAAAAGCATTGACTGTCAACCGCTTTTGCCCTTACAGGGCGAAGTTTTTCTTACAACGATTTACCCAAGGCGTTGCCTTGGGCTGTGTGCTCGTTGCCCCTCCGGGGCGAAGATAAGCCCACATCCGTAGAAATGCACGACTAAGCCAATGTTTCTCCGCACTCTGATAAATCCTGCACTATTTTAGCGGACACCAATAATACCGAACACAAACAAGAGGGTATGCCTGTTTTTTGGGCATACCCTCTTGTTACCGTATTTGTCTATTGCTTACTTCACCTTGAAGGAATGCGGGTTGAGCATGTTCTTCGGGTCAAGGGCGGCATCGAGTTCTTCTTGTGACATCAGTTTCTTCTCGAGCACGATATCGTACACCGAGCGGTTGGTGTCTAACGCCTCTTTTGCCACCTTGGTACAGGTCTTGTAACCGATGTAGGGGTTGAGGGCTGTGACGATGCCGATGGAGTTCTTCACCATCTCGAAGCAGCGCTCTTTGTTGACGGTGATGCCGAGCACACACTCCTCGGTGAGGGTGTCGATAGCATTCTTCATCCACAAGAGGCTCTCGATGAGCGCTTCGGTGATAACTGGCTCCATGACGTTGAGTTGCAACTGTCCGGCCTCGGCTGCGAAGGTCACGGTGGTGTCATTGCCGATGACCTTGAAGCACACTTGGTTGACCACCTCGGGGATGACGGGATTGACCTTACCCGGCATGATGGATGAGCCGGGAGCCTTCGGCGGCAGGTTAATCTCATTGAGTCCGCAGCGCGGTCCGGAAGCCATCAGACGGAGGTCGTTACACATCTTAGACACTTTCACAGCCAGTCGTTTTAGTGCGCTGGAGTAACTCACGTAAGCACCAGTGTCGGGAGTAGCCTCGACCAGGTCGGCGGCAGACACGAAAGCCTCGCCAGTAAGTTTGCTCAGGTTGGCGGCGCATAATTTTGCGAATCCCGGCACGGCATTCAAACCTGTACCGATGGCTGTGCCACCCATGTTAATCTCGTGCAGCAGTTTCACATTGCGCTCCAGGTTGAGGATTTCCTCTTCCAGGTTGTTAGCGTATGCGTTGAACTCCTGTCCGCTGGTCATAGGCACAGCATCCTGCAACTGTGTGCGGCCCATCTTGATGATGTCGCGGAACTCCTCTGCTTTGTAGCGCAGAGCGCTGATGAGACCGGTGAGTGAAGCCACCAGACTCTTGTTCATGCGGATGAGCGCCAGACGGATGGTCGTGGGATAGACATCGTTGGTTGACTGTCCGCAGTTGCAATGGTCATTGGGCAGGCAATACTGGTAGTCGCCCTTCTCATGACCCATGATTTCAAGTGCGCGGTTGGCAATCACCTCGTTGGCGTTCATATTGACCGATGTGCCGGCACCGCCCTGCATCATGTCGATGGGGAAGTTCTCGTGCCATTTGCCGTCGATAATTTCCCGGCATGCCTGACTGATGGCGCCAGCCACCTCGTCATTGATGACACCCAGTGTGTGATTGGTCTGCACGGCAGCCAATTTCACGTATGCGATGGCGATGACATAGTCGGGATAGTCGCGCATCTTTTTGCGTGAGATATGATAGTTGTTGATACCACGTTGTGTCTGTACGCCATATAATGCGTCGGCCGGTACCTTGAGTTCACCTAACAGGTCGCTCTCTACTCTAAATTTTTGATCTGACATAGTATTATGAATGTTTATTTACAAATGTTGAATGTTGAATGGTTGCGCTGCGCGCATTGAAGATTTTGATTGTGAATTGAGTATTAGTAGCACTTGATGCGGTACATAAAACCAAGTTCGATGCGGTTGGTGTTGTAGTCTTTCAACCCGCACTTGTCGCTGTAGTCGATGTGTTTGCCCACATAAGCTAGGAAGAGGCGCAGGTCTTGGGTCTTGTCGGGATAATACTCAATAGAACCGATGTAACCCAGCGACTTGCGATAGTCTTTGAGCATCTCGATTTTGCTGACGCTTGCTGTCTCGTAGGTGCCTTTAAGCATCAAGTTCCATTTCGGAGCAAACTGCCAGTTGGCCTTGGTGATGAACGAGTTGTAATGCACATCGCTGAAATAGCCGTTGTCGGGAGCGACAGGCATGGTGTAGTCGGTGGCTCTTGCTGACTCGAAATAGGCATCCATAGCCTCACCGGAGGCGATGCCCAGACGGTCCATGCCGTCGAATGCGCCCATATAATCGACATACCATTGGAAGGTAGGCAGGTTGAGCCTTTGTCCGAGCACCAACATGCGCGAGTATTTGCCGCGAGCCTGTGTCTGCAATCCCCATGACCAGCGTGTCTGGAAGATGTCGTTGAAGAACGAGCCGTTCCAGTTGACGATATAGGTCAGCGGGTTGTGCGACTGTTGGAGAGGTCTCACGCTGCCGTTGTTTACCGCCATGGCATCATCGCCATGATCCTCGAAGAATCTGCCGTTGTTGGCATCGGACACCTCGACTGCAATTTCCTGTGTGGGCACGGGTTTGTATGAGACGGTTACACCGGCCATGAAGTTGTCCATATTCTCGACCATGTCGGAATACTCGTAGATATACATGGGGTTCTCGTCGAATTCGAATCCGCCCCATATCTGGCACATCTTACCTCCCATGACCGAGAGTTTGTCGCTGAAATTGTATCCCACCATCATGATGTCAGTGGCTTTGGCGAAATTGTCCTGGCCTTTGGCGGCATTGCTCTTGTTCATGCGGTGACGCAAACGATAGAACAGTTTGTCGGTGAGGTTACCTTTGATTTCCAAGCGCAACTGTTTGTTGGCGATGCCTGTCTCCCAAGTGCCGTCGTTTTCAGTAGCCCGTGCGCTGGCAGCATAGTTGAAATAGACATTAAACATGTCATTCTTCTTCTCCAATTTGGTGATGCGCTCCACGATGCTCTGGTAGTCACCGTCGTTGCCGCCCATGCGGGTGTTGTTGCCCTGTGCGTTGGCTGTGACAGCGGCGCCCAGCAACAGTCCGAATAATAGAATGCGTTTCATAAGTATTGATTTGTAATAAAGATTGTTTGTTGTTCACTCACTTCTCATTAGTATTTCTTGAAATACTCCTGAATCTGTTTCCAATCATGAGTCTTGGTCAGAGCGAGCATGAGCAGTACGCGTGCTTTCTGCGGATTGAGCGTGAGAGCGGCCACAAACTGATATTTATCGTCGTCAACCTCGCCGTTGAGACAGGTGGGACCTGTGGGACAACGCGATGAGCGCACGATGTTGATGCCTTTCTCGCGGGCTTTCAGTGCCACATCGAACACGTCTTTGTAGAAGTTGCCGTCACCTACACCAGCCAGCACGATACCGTCGAAGTTGGCATCGACAAAAGCCTGCATAGGCAGCGGTGAACAGTTGGCATAGCCATAGACGATACCCACGCGGGGCAGACGGTCGAGGTTCTTCACGTCAAACTCGCTGTTCACGGTGTGTGCATTGTCGATGGTGCGGTTGTAGATAGCCTCGCCATTATAGACATAACCGATTTTGCCGTAGTTGGCACTCTGGAAAGTAGCCACGTCGGTGGTGTGCATCTTGATGACATCCTTTGCGTCGAGCAGCAGGTTGTTCATGCAGACCATCACACCACGGCCTTTCGATGCGGGACTGGCAGCGGCAGCCACACCGGCATAGAGATTGCCCGGTCCGTCGGCACTGATGCCTGTAGAGGGGCGCATGGAACCCACGAGCACGACGGGTTTGTCGCTTTTCACGGTCAGGTTGAGGAAGTAGGCGGTCTCTTCCATGGTGTCGGTGCCGTGAGTGACGACCACACCGTCATAACCCTCATCATTGAGCAGTTGGTTGATGCGTTTGGCCAGTTTCAGCCACACCTCGTCGTTCATGTCCTGTGAACCGATGTTCACCAGTTGTTCGCCGCTGATGTCGGCCAGATACAGCATTTGCGGCACAGCGTCGATAAGTGTTTGCACACCCACTTGTCCGGCGCTGTAAGCGGAAGAAGTAGCAGACTCGCTCACACCGGCGATGGTTCCGCCTGTGGCGATGATACGGATTTTAGGTTTTGCAACGATGTTGACAGAAACCAACAGTGCTAAGAGCACGAAAATGTTACGCATTGTTTTCATAATAACAGTTTTTGGTATTAAAGGTTGGAAAATGGTTTTTTAATAGAATAGTGTGATGATGAGATAGCCCACGGCGATGGAGACAAAGGTGGTGATGAAACCCGACAACTGGAAGGAGTGGTTGAGCACATATTTGCCGATACGTGTCGTGCCGGTAGTGTCGAAGTTGATGGCAGCCACCTCGGTGGGATAGTTGGGGATGAAGAAATAGCCATTGACGGCGGGGAACATGGCAACCAGTGCCAGAGGCGAGATGCCCAGACCGATGCCCAACGGATAGAGCGTGCGCACGGTGGCTGCCTGCGAGAAGAGCATGATGCTCATAAAGAACAGTGCCACAGAGAAGAGGAACGGGTACTGGGTGACCAGATCGGCGATGTTGGAACGGAAGAACTCCAAGTTGCCGTTGAAAAAGGTGTCGCCCATCCATGCGATACCGAAGATGCTCACCATGGCGTTCATACCGGCACCGAAGACATTTCCTGTGACGGCTTTCTTCACGTCGGCCTTGCCCACCAAAAGGATGAGGGCGGCGACAGACATCATGATGATTTCTATACAGTGGGGCATGCCCAGTTGTGTGGTCTCGCCATCGACGGTGAACGACGGGCGCAATGAGGGCACACTGCCGAAGAGCACCACAAGGAACACGCCAAAGAGGAACGCCAACACGGAGTATTTGGCACGCGGGTTGGGATTCGTCTCCATTTGCTGCATCTTCTGCGCTTCTGCTTCAGGATTGATGATGCCCTCTCTCACCCTGCGCTGATATTCGGGGTCGTCTTCCAGTTCCTTCCCTACAAAATTCTGCACAAACGAAGCCACAAGGATGGCGATGAGCGAGGCGGGTATGCAGACAATCATGATGTCTTTCAACTCGATGCCCTGTCCGCCCAGCAGGTCGGCACTGATGATGGCCGCTGTGGCTGCCGAAACGGGACTGCCCGTGATGCCGAGCGATGCGGCGATGGTGGCCACGGTCATGGGACGCTCGGGGCGCACCTTGCTGTTTTTGGCTATCTCCGAGATGATGGGCAGCAATGAGTAAGAGGTGTGCGCGGTGCCCGCCACGAGGCAGAAGAGCCATGTGGTAAGCGGTCCGTAGAACGTGATGTGGTTGGGGTGTTTGCGGAGGAACTTGGCAGCCAGTCCGACCATGTAGTCGAGACCTCCCGCCGCCTGTAGCGCCGCAGCCGCCGTGATGACACTCACGATGATGAGCATCACGTCGATGGGCAGTTTGCCGGGTTGTAATCCGAAGATAAACACAAGGATGAACACACCCACCATGCCATAGATACCCAGACCGATACCGCCCACGCGCGCACCGATGAAAATCAATGCCAGCACGATGGCCAGTTGTAATAAGATAAGTGCTGTTGCCATAAGGTTAATATATTGTTTGATTAGATTCGACTGTAGGCTTTTAATAGTTATGGTTTCCGGTTGCAAAGATAATGGCATTCCGGTCACGGCCGTTTATAAAAAAGCGACGGAAATTTGTAAAAAACGAACCAAATGCGTTTTTCATGTTTTATTGCACCTTGTTTTTTTTGCACAAATCATTTATTTTTGTTATTTTTGCAAAACCTAAATAATCATTCATGCCTACAACGATTTTTAATCTGCCCGATTTTACCGACCAGTTTCATATACCCGATGTATATGGAGCATCGGTGGCTTGTGTCGATTTCCATCAAGAGTTGATGTCGCAGACGTTCGGGCAGAGCGTGATACCCAATTTCTATTCGTTGGTGCTGATGATTTATGGTGACGCGGATTTTGACATCGGCGGCAGGAAAATACATCTGGAAATGCACGATCTGATGATTATGCCTCCCCACATGACGTTCATGTGCCAAGGATGTTCTTCGCGTGCCGCAGCGGCAATTCTGCTTATTGAGGCGGCATATTTCGATGAGATGCTTCGTTTGGATGACAACCTGCGCAGTACGATACCATTTGAGATTTTCACCACTTTGCCCCTGTTCCATCTCGACGAGTCGAAGGCATCAGAACTATACAATCACTTTGAGCAAATCAGGAAAACCATCCAACAGCCACGCATATATAAAGATGAGATGGTGAAATATCAGGTGCATATTATGCAACTGTTTCTGGCCGAACAGTTGTATGGCGACACGGTGGGCACACATGACTTAAAACACAAGGAGAATATTTTCAAGATTTTCATTTACCTCGCCGCACAAAACTTCCGCAAAGAGCGGCAGATAAAGTTTTATGCCGACAAACTGAACATCACCACCGCTTACCTGTCGCGAACGGTGCGCACCGTAAGCGGAAACACAGTCTATGGGTATTTGTCGAATTTTCTCTACAATGAGGCGTGCCGGCTTTTGAAAACCACCTCCATGACCATCGGCGAAATAGCCGACGAACTGTCATTCAACGACCAGTCGGCCTTCACCAATTATTTCAAGCAACGGTCAGGCATGTCACCACTGGCATACAGAAGCAGTGAACGTTGAACGTGGAACGTGGAATGTTGAATGTTGAACGTGGAACGTGGAACGTGGAACGTTGAACGTGGAGGCCTTATAACCTTAAGATATCTAACCTCAAATCCCTTTATCCTATTTATCTCCTTGTCTTGACAGATTTCACCAGTTGGGCGGCCTCTTTGGTCAGATAGGGCAGGGCTTCACTGTAAGGGATGACGGGATCGGGAGCCCCCATCGCCCAGGGACATATTTCATAATATTGGTATGTGAGGTGTACACCGTCTGGGGCGAGGTAAGAGACTTCAGGTAAAGGGACGATGTCGGTATTTTGAAAGTCAAGGTAGTCCATAATCCCATTACGGTACTCTTGTTTATCCTCTTCAGACTCATAGTCGATGAGCAGATATTTCCATAGCAGCGGTTGGATTTGCGCTTCAACGCCATCGCGGAAGATGTCTTTGATGCGTTTACCATCGGACTTGCGAATGGTGATGGCGTCGGAATAACTTTGACCATGCGCACCACCCTGAAAGTCACCGAGGTAACTGGTGTAACTGACATACTGCGGTGTTTCCGCTGCTTTGTTGACGGCTATGTTGATGTACCATAGCACATCGTAGGTCTCGCCCTCTTCGGCCAGCGATGCGGCATATTCCTGCTGTTCGCCACCATACCATGAAGCGAGTGTCTCGGTAAACTGGCTGAGAATGGGTTTGACAACCGCTTCGGTGCAGTTTTTCGGTGCCGGGGTGTTGGGCAGCGCATCGCCCTTAAACGCCCTCAACGTCTCGAAGATATAATCGATGACGGCGGTGCGCACCGGTTCGCGCACATCTACGGGAAAATCGACCGACACTTCGGAAGTGGCACCAGGTTGCTCCACTTCGTAGGAGATGGTTTTATACGTGTCGCGATTGTCGGCGAAACAATTGATTGAAAATGCAACCAAAAACAGTGCTGCTGTCAGCGTTTTTCTCATTATCGGAATAATCGTCATGGGTTGAAAAGTTTTATTATGAGGATAATTGTCGTTTATGATGATGCAAATATAGGATTTTTTGTTAATTCAACACGTTTTTTTCCTGTTTTTTTGAAAAAAATGCACTTTTTTGAAAAATATTTTCGACTACGCAAATACACGGCAAAATGACAGCCGTATTTTTGGCATGATATTTGTTGCGTAAATACCACGCAATAGATGTCATTTTTGTTTAACTAACCTGATTACAATGCAGTACACAATCCGTGATCTGGTGCATGGTGCAAAAACCATGTCGAGAAGCGTCTTCGGCAAGAGAGACGAGTACAGAATCAAATTCAACCACGAGGAGGACGGTCTCTGGTACGTGGATTTCCCCAACTGGCCGTTCGACCATCACAATCTGCTGATGGTGGCTGGCGCAGACAAGATGTGCGCCTTCCTGTCGGACGATGACATGACGACCGAGGTGCTGGTGCGCCCCTCGAAGAAGAGGCTCGAACTCGACGGCTATGCCGAACTGGTGCAGAAGGAGCACTCGCTGACCGGCGGCTCCACTTACGAGGTGCGCAACCTCGAGGGCTTCGACCGCGACATCTGGCTGTGCCCGGTCACCCTGTTCGTCCTGGGGCACTACCCCAAATACATGTACGTGAAGAAGGTCTCCGCAGGAGACGAGCCCGAACGGGCATAAGCCCCCCCACCCTACCCCCTCTTCGGAGGGGGCTCATGGGGACTCTTCATGATTTCGTACAGAAATCCCCACAGTTCATACAAAACCAATCAATATATTTGGAATGCCTATACTGTTGTTATTAAATTTGCAACACAAAACATCAAACATAACAACAAACATGAATAACAAAAAATCCATTCAAGCAATTATCGCGTGTTGTTTTCTGGCCATCATGACCTTTATGACCAGTTGTAACAAACAAGAGTCCGGCAATGAAACACCAACCGTGGACACTGAAGAGCAAACCGCAAAGGAAGAAGGCGTAGCGATGCGCTGCACCTGTCCGCCCGTCGTGCAGTTGCAACCCTGCAACACTTTCACAGAGAAACAAGCAGAGGCGCTGATACCGAGCATCAAGAAAGCCCTCAAGGAGAACTTAGGCTACGAACTCGACGTTGAGGTCCTGCCCAACGTGAAACTACCCGAGACACTCAAGAACGACAATAAGAGCCGCTACCGTGCGGAGAAGATTATCAATCACTTCCCCGACAACGATCACAATGCCACCATCATCATCCTGCATGATGACATCTCCGCAACAAAGGGCGACATCCCCGACTGGGGCGTGCAGGGGTTGTCCATCATGTCGAAAAAAACGTGTGTGGCATCCGATTTCCGAGTGAAAGACAAATCACAATTCTGGAAGGTGATGATGCACGAGTTCTTCCACTCGTTCTGCAAACTCCACCACTGCGCGAAAAACGACCCGACCTGTCTCATCCGGGAAGGAGCCATGAGGTCGTCGGAAAAACGTCTGTGTGCAGATTGCAAGGCGAAAATAAAACTCTGAACGGGAAGCGACAAAACATCAAGAACTAATATGTCCACAAGACCTGTTTATACAAAAGATAATCCATAATGTAATATGAAAAGGATATTGTTCGTTTTGTTATTATTGTTTTTTATCGTTTTAATTGTTACTATAATACTCAAGACAAAATGGGAAGAAAACGATTATATAAAGAAAGGAGAAGAAGTCATTAACAAAATAGAAATGTATAGAATAAAGACGAATATGCTTCCAGAAGACTTAAATGAATTAAACTATATAGAGAATATGCAAGAAGGACCACATTACATGAAAATAGATAGTGCCAATTACCAGGTTTATTATTGCATAGGGTTTGATGATTATTTTGTTTATGATTCGAAAGAAAAAGTATGGAAAAAAACAAAGTAAAAGAGACTTTTTACTACTAATTTTTTAAGTTAAAATACACAAACCGTTACCGGACAAACAAAAAAATGAAAAAAATACTATTCATATTAACGATTATTCTAATCGCAGTCAGCGGATTCGCCTGTCTGGGCCATGCCGAATACAAAGAAGGCGACATTGTGTTTCAAATATCCAAGAGCAAGCAGTCATCTCTGATTAAGAAGGCGACAGGGTCGAAATGGACCCACTGCGGCATCATTATCGAGAAAGATAAAGAGATGTATGTGCTGGAAGCGTCGAAAACAGTGAGACTGACACCCCTGCAGCTATGGATAGCCCAAGGTGACGGCGGCAGCATCAAGAGCAGGCGCGTGATAGACCGGACACTCAAGATTGATTACAAACAGTACTTGGGCAAGCCATACGACCTGGCTTTCCGCTTCGACAACGACAAATGGTACTGCTCGGAACTGATTTATGACATCTACAAAAAACAGTTGGGCATCGAACTCTGTCAGCCTCGCCCGGTGAAAGACTACAACATCAGTGACAAAAAGATTCAGGGGGCGATGAAAAATAGAGGCATCAAACCTGACCAAAAGGTGGTGGCACCCTCAGATTTGTTATAACAGCAATCCACCCTGACCCTCCCCAAGTAGAGACCCACCCTAACCCTCCCAGGGTGGGCTTCCTTAGTTATTCTAACATAACGATAGTCTCCACACCTTCATTTCTTCAATTCTTATCAATAAAGATGAGCGAGTTTCTCAGATTTTAATATTATCTTTGTGGTGAAAAACATAAAACTATTTTAATTTATGATGAACGAGAACGAAATCAACAATTATCCATCAGAGGGCAATCCTGAGCCCATAGAAGAAATGGAAGAACAAGTGTCTGACGAAGAAATGGAGCAGACACCGCCACCGTCGTACCTTGAAGATGACGAAGAGCCCCAAGACGGGTTAACCTTCAATTGGGTTAATCTGTTATTGGGGGCGGGTATCTGTTTCGTGCTGTTTCATGGCAGTGAAAGTTTTTCAGATTGGAAATTCTATCTCTTTCTGGCTGTGGTTATCATCATTCATGAGTTGGGCCATGTGATAATGGGCAAGTCTTTCGGTTGCCATATCAAGGAGATGCAGGTGTTCTTCCTCCCGTTTATCAGTTACAAGCCCAAACAAGACACGAGAGGCAGTTCGTGGCAAAACATCAAATGGAGTTTGGGGGCACTGCCCTTAGGTGGTGTCACGGTGTTCGAATCACGGACATCAAATGAGGAGGAAGAATCAGACGCCGACACTTTTGAGATAGAGCCAGGGCCGTCAGTCTCTCCCTATATCGAAGACAAGCCAGCATGGCAACGTATGCTTGTCTCCGCAGCGGGAGTACTGTTCAACATCGCCACATTCCTCATTTTGTATATTACCTTGCCATACATGTCTGACGGATGCTACGACATTTTCAGGCCGATAGCGGTAATATCACTTTTACTGGCGTTTTTGAACATCCTGCCCGTTTATCCGCTTGACGGCGGGGCTATCGTGTTTGCGCTATACGAGATAATTACAGGCAATAAACCGTCGCAGCAATTCACTCAGATTTGCGCTTGGATAGGTTTCGTCTTCATTATCCTGTTCTTCTGGGTATTCCCCGAGTGGCTGAACGGCATCTTGGACAGCGTGTTCAATGCATTCTTCTAATGTCGTGTATTATTTAAGGATGAGCAATGGTTGCTAAGCATTTGTTTTCTTCTCAATCACGATGGTATCGACATTGCGGACGGGCTGGAGGGTTTTCAGGTGCTCAGAGAAAAGCCATGCCGCCAACAGCAGAAGCACACCGATGATGCAGATGATGGCCAAAATGTGCTGACGACGATCCACCATCTTGTCGCGCTTATGAAACTGGTTTTCCAGCGGTTCAACCCTGACTGTCGGGATATGGTCATCGCCCGGCACGTTTGGAGTGTCCGAATTCTCAGAATCATCCGAATCATCAGCACTATCCGTCGGCACCTCCTTTCCTGAAAGCAGTGCCAACACTTCATCGGCCGATTTGGGCCTGCGGGCAATGGTCGGCTGCATGAGCCAGAAAACGATTTGGCGCAGTGTGCCGCCCACGCTCTCGGGGAACTGAAACACCGCCTCGGAATATTCATCGCTGTCCACCTCGGGCGGCCGGTGACAGGTGAGCAGGTGATAGAGGGTGGCACCCAAGGCATAAAGGTCGGTCCATGGCCCGAAGCGGTCTATCTGCATCCGTATCTGTTCCGAAGGAGCATAACCGCGCGTATAGCATAGTGTGGTTGACGTCGGCTCTTCGACCGACTGTGCCTGTTTGGAGGCACCGAAATCGATGAGTCGCACGCGGTTGTCCTGGTCTATCATCACATTGGCGGGTTTCAAGTCGAGATGCCAGATGCCGTGGGCATGGACGGTGCGCAACGCATCGAGCAACTGCATGAGCACCCGCCGCGCCTGCTCGTCGGACAGTGGCTGTCGCATACGTGTCAGGCGGGCATCCAGCGACTCACCGTCGATATAGTCCATCACATAATATGCCGTTCCGTTTTCCTCGAAACAGTCATGCACCCGCACGATGTGGTCGTTGTGCAATGAACTGATACGCTCCGCCTCGCGTTTGAACTTCGCCAACTGTTTCTCAAACATCGACACATTCTCGCTGTTGCTCACCTTCACGGTCAGTTGGTCAGCATCGCGATGATTCACGCCACGGATAAAAAACTCTTTCACAGCCAGACGCTGACCGAAATCGACCGATGACACGGCATACGTGTTGCCGTATCCGCCCGACGACAGATAGCGCTGCACACGATACTTGCCATGAAGGACAGTATCTACAGGCAACAGACGGGTAGGTTCAAACTTTCCGGTTTCAGACATGGGTGAAAAAGTTAATGATTATTATTTTCAGGGCAAAATTAGTAGTTTTTGCAGAGAAATGCACTATATTTGCAACGAAAAAAACAATACAACCCAATTTTTAGCACAAAAATGAGAAAAATGACTTTATTGACAGTGGCTCTTTGCGTCATTGCGCTGACTGCCACACTGACCGCCGCCATGCCCGGAAAGGATAACGTTATCACGAAAGAAGGCGGCATGACTGTGGTGAACACCACCACACTGGCAAAGGATGTGGTCGGATACAACAACATCACCCCTGTGAAGATTTACATCAAAGGCAATAAGATTGAGAAAATTGAAGCGCTGCCCAATGATGAGACACCGCGTTATTTCGCTAAAGTGAAAAAGAATCTTTTGGATAAATGGAACGGCATGACCGTGGCCAAAGCACAGACCGCACAAGTAGATGTGGTGACCGGAGCAACCCTTTCGTCGAAAGCCGTCATCGAAAATGTGCGCCGCGGACTGAAATATTTCAAAAACCGCAAATAAAAGCAGTTTTTATAGGTAAGAAGATAACAGAGGCACCGCCCATGGGGGGTGCCTCTGTATTTTTAGGTAATTCTACGAGAATCTAAGAAAATCGGGGAAGGCCTAAGTATTCATTCCGTTTTATACTCTTTGGGTAAATCCTTGACGGCGGGCATCTTGTCGAGTCTTTTCAGGGCTTCCCATTTCGCTGCGGGGTCATCGCCTTTTGTCTCTACTGTCCGGGCAGTCAGATTGCGGAAGAGCACTGACACTTCTCTGTCGTTTTCCACGATTATCTTGCCGCTGTCCTTCGACGAATATTCTATTTTTTTGATTTTCACCTCCCGTATTTTATAAAACACATCAGCGCTGAGTGCCGGGGCATCTTTGCCTACAGAGGCCATCATCTGGTCAATGACATCTGTTCTGAGTTTGCCGTAAACTACCCATCTGTTTTGCTCCACGACAATAATCCCGTCCGAGAATGTCTTATCATCCTTCAATTGTTCCTGCCACACGCCCAAGATACTGAGTTCCGACGCGGCATCGTCATCCTCGTCATCGTCTTTGTCACATGACGAAGATGATAATGTCAACAACATGGTGAACATGGAAAGTATCACCCATAATCGATGTTTCATAGAATCTTTCATCTCATTTTTATCAGTTAATCGTGCAAAAATAGCACTCTTTTACTTAATTAGCAAAAAAAACAACCGATTATTTTACTGATGACAAATTATCGGATTGAAATTGCATAATTGTTCAAGATAATTTGTATTTTTGTGGTCTGAATCTCATAACGATAATTTTTGATGAAAAAAATCATCCTGACAACCGTCCTTTCATTTGCCATGGCGACAGCCATGGGGCAATATACCACCACCGACAGCACTGCGACAAGTCTCATACAGACCGGTTCGGTCGATAAGGTGACGGAAAGCCGTATGAACAAAGGTCTGGTTACCAACTCGCTCTCAGCGCTGAGCGGTCAGGCTGCCGGTGTGAACGTGACGAGCGGCGACAATCGTATGGCCATGCTCTCGAGCGTGCGTGTGCGCGGTACCACCTCGCTTACTGGCGGCAACGACCCATTGGTCATCATCGACGGTGTGTCATCAGACCTTGCCACCCTCTCCAGCATCTACCCTGCCGACATCGAGAGTTTCTCCATCCTGAAAAACGCCGCCGAGACAGCGCAGTACGGTTCGCGCGGTGCTTCGGGTGTCATTCAGGTGACCACGAAGAAAGGACACGGCGGACAGTTCCATATCTCTTATGATGGCAACATCGGTTTCCAGTCAGTGCATAAGAACATCGAGATGCTCGACCGATATGAATACAACGCCACTGCGCAACAAATGGGGTTGTCATACATCGACGGTGGAACCGACACCAACTTCCGCGATGCCATTACCCGCACCGGTTTGGTACAAAACCACCATGTGGCGTTTAGCGGGGGTTCAGAGACTTCTAACTATCGAGCCTCTATCGGTCTGATGGACAACAACACGGTGATACGCAACAATGAATACAGTTCAATCATGACGAAGCTCGACCTGACACAGCGGGCATTCGACAACCGCCTGAAAATCGACCTCGGCGTATTCGGTTCCTCACACAGAAACAAGAACATCTTTGACGAGCAACTGCTGTTTTACTCTGCTGCTGCGCAAAATCCCACTTTCTTCAGTCACAGAGACATAAACGGAGATTGGCAGACAAACACCACCGCTTCACAAATCAACCACCCCATGGCACTTCTGGAAGAGAAAGACCATGAGAAAATTCTGAATGTCAACACTCACATCGGGTTCACTTTCGACATCACTAAAGACCTGAAACTCAAACTCTTCGGTTCTTACACCTTCAACTCCACCGAGAATATGCAATACCTGCCCACATGGGTATGGGCGCAGGGACAAGCCTACCGGGGAGAGCGGAAAACAGAAGACTGGCTGAGCAACGTGACACTGAATTACCAACGCGCATGGGGTGTCCACCATTTGGAACTGACCGCTCTGAGTGAATACCAGGAGAGCCACCGTTCGGGATTCTACACCACGGTCAAGGGTTTTTCGACCAATGAGTTCGGGTATGACAACCTGAAAGCCGGGGCGCTCCGACCCTATGGCGGAACGGGGTCGGACTGGGAGAAACCCGTGCTCGCCTCATGGATGGGAAGCGTGAAGTACACATTGCTCGACCGGTACACAATAAATGTGACCGCCCGCGCCGACGGTTCATCCATGGTTGGTGAAAACAACCGATGGGGGTTCTTCCCTTCCGTTTCTTTCGAGTGGGACGTGATGAAAGAACAGTTTATGAAAAAAGCGTCACTCATCAGCCAGTTGAAATTCCGCACCGGCTCTGGTCTGTCGGGCAATCTGGGAGGCATAGACTCCTACAACTCGCTGCAACTGCTCCAACCTATCGGTGTTGTGCCCGTATATGGCACCACAGCAGTTACTTTGGGATATGTGCAGAACGCCAACCCCGACCTGAAATGGGAGACTCGTTCCTCGTTCAACATTGGTATGGACCTCGGTCTGTGGCGCAACCGTATCGTCATGACCGCTGAATTTTACTATTCCAAGACCCGCGACATGCTTTACCTCTACGACGTGAGCGTGCCCCCATTCGCATACGACAAACTGCTTGCCAACCTCGGTTCGATGAGCAACAGCGGTTTTGAGATGGGTATCGGCATCACCCCCGTTGAGACACGCGACATGGAGTTGAATATCAATATGAACATGTCATTCCAGAAGAACAAACTCATCTCCCTGTCAGGGTATTACCAAGGGCAATATATGTCAGGGGGCAGCATGTCAGACATCGGAAAACTCAACGGAGCGGGATTCCACGGCAGCAATAACAACATTGTCTATAGAGACATTGGTCAGCCGCTCGGTGTGTTCTACCTGCCCCACTGCACAGGTCTTTATGAAGATGAAGACGGCGACTATTACTATGGTATAGCCGATTTGAATGGTGACGGGGTTGCCGACTGTGAAAGCGACCGCTATATCGCGGGTCAGGCCACTCCTAAGATGACGCTTGGTTCGAACATCAGTTTCAGATACAAAAACATCGACGTGTCGCTCCAGATGAACGGCGCCTTCGGGCACAAAATCTACAACGGCACATCGCTCTCGTACATGAATATGGGGTCATTTCCTGACTACAATGTGATGAAAGACGCGCCGAAGAAAAGAATCTACGACCAGGAAGTGACTGACTACTGGTTGGAGCGCGGCGACTACCTCAATTTCGACTATCTGACCATCGGATGGAACGTGCCCATGAAAAGCCGTTTCATCAGTTCTCTCAGGCTGTCATGCAGTGTGAACAACCTGGCCACCATCACGGGTTACAGCGGTCTCACACCGATGATTAACAGTTACGTGGTCAACAACACCCTCGGCATCGATGACAAACGCTCCTATCCCCCCTACCGCTCTTACAGTTTCGGGGTGAGCATACAGTTTTAGAGGGGTTCTTTGGAGGTTAGAAGTAGGAGGTTAGAGGTTAGAGATTACTCCCTGTGCTCCAATTATTCCCATAACTCCCAATATCTATATAACTCCCAGCGCTCACATTATTCCCATAACTCCCAATATTCCCACAATTCCCAACACTCCCATTCCCCAAACGACCAAACGACCAATGAAACATCCATTATTATATCTGATTGGCCTGTTATTCTTCAGCAGTTGTCTGGATGAGTATCCTCATGACCAACTCTCCGAAGACCAAGCCTTCAGCGACGCATCGGGACTGTACCTGAATACCGTCGCCACACTATATAACTATATCGGCGGCAATGCCGACAGTCAGGGCTTACAAGGCACTTCACGGGGCGTGTATGACCTGTGCACCTTTACCACCGACGAGGCTATGCTGCCCACACGCGGAGGCGACTGGTACGACGGCGGACTATGGCAGGAATTATACCTGCACACTTGGACTGCCGCCTGTATGCCCAGCGGTGACACATGGAAATATCTTTATAAAGTGATTGTGCTTTGCAACCAGTCGCTGGAGCGGTTGGAAAAATATGGCAATGCAATACTTAACGACGACCAGTTCCAAGCACTTACCGCAGAGGTGCGGGCATTGCGCGCCATGTATTATTACTATCTACTCGATTTATATGGGCGGGTGCCCTACATCACATCCTCTGATATCGACTTCTCAGAGGCTGAACAAATAGAGCGGAAGGATTTGTTCTATCTCATTTATGATGATCTGACCGATGCCCTGCCCCATCTCTCGCCGACGCACAGCAACCTGAAAGGCTCCTACTACGGACGCATCACCCAGCCCGTGGTCTTTTTCCTGTTGGCCAAGATGAACTTGAATGCAGAGATATGGACTGACAATGACTGGACCGACGAAAACCGTCCCGACGGGAAAAACATCATATTCGACATTGACAACCAAAAGTTCAACACATGGGAGGCTTGCATGTATTGGTTCTGGCGTCTGACAGACAACGGCTATCAACTGGAAGAGGACGCATACGACAACTTCGCTGTGAGCAACGAATCGTCAAAAGAGAACATTTTTGTCATTCCCATGGACAAAAACCTCTACACCAACCAATTCAAGAACCTCTTCCGCTCACGCCACTATAATCATGGGTCTGCACTCGGCATGGCGGCAGAAAACGGAACCTGCGCCACCATCTCGACGGTAAAGACCTATGGCTACGGCACCGATGATTTGGACAGCCGCTTTACCGAGAATTTCTTTGCGGGCAACGTGGCCGTTGACGGCAAATTAGTCAATCTCGACAACGGCGAACCGCTGTTTTACGAACCATTGGAGGTGAAACTCGACATGACGGGCTCCCGATATGAGAAGACTGGCGGAGCACGCATGAAGAAATATGAGACCGACCGCACCGCACTCAGCGACGGACTGCTGCAAGACAACGACATTGTGCTTTTCCGCTATGCTGATGCTGTGTTGATGATGGCCGAGGCTTTGGTGCGTAACGGTCAAGACGGCTCGGAATTCCTGAATATGATACGTAAACGTGCCGGGATGCCTTCACGCCCTGCCACGCTGGACAATATCCTTGACGAACGTCTAATGGAACTGGCATGGGAGGGATGGCGCCGGCAAGACCTCATCCGCTTCGACCGTTTCCACCGCGCCTATGACCAACGGCCACAGGTCAAAGGAGAAGAGAACCGCTACACCACGGTCTTCCCCATCCCCGGCAATGTGCTCTCTCTCAATCCCAATAACAAACAGAATCCGGGGTATTGATAATAAGAGGTTGGAGGTAAGAGGTGAGAGGTAGGAGGTGAGAGATTACTCCGCGTATTAGGGGCGATGGCCATACATAGTCCGACAACCGGCATACATAAGTATGCCCCTACAACCGCTCTCCCTCATAGTGAGTTTTGTCTATACTCCTAAATTTCTGAACTCCGAATAAGACAGCCCATGATTAAATGTCCATTCATCGGCATAGAACGCCACCGCATCGGCACCGATGGTGTCGGTGTGACTACCTTGGTTGCATTTCATGGTTGCCCGCTTCGCTGTCGCTATTGTCTCAACTACCAATGTCTGATAGCAGAAGGCGTCAGGTGGGAAAAAACACCACAGGAAGTACTTGATGAGGTGATGATTGACAATCTCTATTATCTCGCTACCGACGGAGGCATTACATTTGGCGGAGGCGAACCTGCGCAAAGGAGCGTATTTATTGAGGAATTTTGCCGCATTGCGCCTGCGGAATGGCATATCACCATGGAAACGAGCCTCAATGTTGACCATGAGCATCTGGTGAGGCTCCTGCCTTGCATCCATTATTATCTGGTAGATATCAAAGATATGAATCCCGATATTTATCGTGCTTATACCGGGCGAGACAACCAACGTGTCATCGACAATTTGCGATGGCTTGCCGAGCAAGGCAAATGTGACAACGTAACGATACGACTGCCTCATATACCCGAGTTCAATACCCCTGACAACATTGCCGAGAGCCGAAAAAAACTCGAAGCCATGGGTTACCACGACTTCGATGAATTTGAATATACCACAGATGTGAAAGGGCACAAGAAGACTGCCAGGAGTTAATATGGGGAGTTTAGGAATTCAGGAGTTCGGGAGTTCAGACAATAGTTTTCTTATTGAGGTGTAAGGACTTTAGAGTCCTTAAGGTCCTTAACGACCTCAAGACAAGGATTGTCTAACCTCTTATTTGTCCTCCATAAACAGCGGGTCTTCGGGCATGACCATGACAGGTTTCTGTTTCTCCATCTCTAAGATTTCTGCCGGCACATACTTCTTGTTGACCACCAAGCGGAACATATACTCCTTCATCCAGCGCTCGGTCATGATGAGACAACCCGACTGGCCATAACTCGGTCCCCAAGAGTTTTCCACCTTCCATTTTTTTGCATTGCCGTTCTCGTCGAGGTCAACGGCGGTCAGCGTCATGGCATGTGTCGAACCGCTGTCGAAGGTATCGATGCGCTGCGCCTTGTTCATGGTGAAGGTGGTGCCGAAGAGTGACTCATAATCATAGTTTTCGAGGTCAAGATAACCGCGTTTGCGGTCGAACTGCTTGCCCACGTCGTATGAGGAATACAACTTATGTCCGTCTTTGATGGAAGCGATAGCCATTTTCTCGATATCCTCCATAGGCAGGTTGATGTATTTCCAGTTATGTCCGTCGTAGGTATGGCGGTCATACTCCACCTCGTAGGTTTTATAATAGGGTCGGCGCGGGTCGTTCATCGCCATGATGAATGTGCCGTTGATAGGTCCGCCCACCGTCTCCTCGTAGAATGATTTCGGCGTGTACCGTTTCGGAGCGGTCTGCTGCTTGCCGTCCTTATTTTTGAATGCGTAGGTGAACTCCTTGACGGGTTCGCCCAGTGTGATGGCAAGGATATGGTAGATGGTGCCGAGCATCTCGGTCTTGCGCGACTGTATGGCAGCCGCCTTCTTGCCCTCGGCCACCATCTGGCGCAGTTCCAAACCGAACTCGCGCAGTTTCGACTTGACAATCGACGACATACGCGAAGTATTGTCGGCGCTGTACGACTCAGGCATGACGCTCATGGGCACCAGACCGTATTTCTCGGCCAAGTCGGCCACACCGCAGAACGTGCCGCCGTCGCCGATGGGTGTCTTGAAGAAGAACTGCACCCGTAGGTCGTCGATGGGTTTCTTGGCCGTGTCAATGATGCCTTGCAACATCAGGTTGGCTTTCTCCAACTGGTCGTAGAAGAAGAGATAAGCCTGTGAAAACTCCACGGTAAGCGAGTCGCTCTTCAAGGCGAAATCAGACCGTAACACATTCAGTCCGCTGAACAGCCAGCAACGGCCACTGCTCTTCTGGTCATGTATCGACTGTTTTTTCGTCTCGTCGCTGAAATAGGTATCGACAGGTCCTTCATTGCTGAAGTTCTTCGCCAGATTGTCGATGGAATTGGCGGCGATGGCGTTGAACAATGCTTTATTGACACTGCCCGAGCCCTGCGACTGTTCTATTTGTTTCAACATTTGCGGTGAGATGCCGCCGTTGTCTGTCTGTGCAAACGATGTGGCCGCCACAATCATTGCGGCAAACAGGCTTTTGATTCTAAATTGTTGGTTCATCATATGGCATGTATATTTATAGTAGGAGTGGAGGAGTGAGGAGTGAAGACAATAGTTCACCCATCAAACCCTATTTCTTATTATATTGTTCTATAAACCGCAGTTCGGCTTCGAGCATCTCGAGTTTAGGCATCGGACATCCAGCCTCGGCTGCTATGCGGATGGGGCGCGAATAGATATAGCCTATCTCCATGGGGCGGTGGAAATCGTAATCGAGTTTCATGCTCGGTGAATAGGGTATCATCGCACGCGTCATCTCCATCATCTTGTCGGCAAACGTCGAATCGAGTGTGGTCACACCGCACGCCCTCGCCGCATTGATGACTTCCATCATCTGGTCATAGATGAGGCGCTCAGTCTGAGGATTATTCAGCAACATGTCGGTCTGTGTGTTGAGTGCCACGGTCATACCATTGAAAGGCATATTCCATACTGCTTTCCGCCATCGCGCTTCCAGATACTCCACCGGTGCAGTCTGGATGCCCGCCTCACGGAAATCATCGATGAGCGCAGCCACCACAGCCTTGTCCGTACAAGAGTAATTGCCGATATTGATGCTGCCGTAGCACTGGTGCGAAATGCGTCCCGGTTCGGTCTTCGCGCTGCAGATAAACGCCAATCCAGCGGCCAGCCAAGCCCCGGGCACCATCTGCTCCACATCATGCTCCACGCCGATGCCGTTCTGTATCAGCAACACGAGCGACCGCTCATGCAGCAGAGGCGGCAACAATTTCGCCAAGAGATGGTTGTTGGTGGTTTTCAGTCCCACAAGCACCACATCACACTTCGGCATCTGTTCTACCGACTGATAAGCGTTGACATGAGGCAGCACAAACGAGCCGTCGCACGAATCGACCGTCAGTCCGTTCTCTTTAACATAATCATAATCACGATGAAGCAGGAAATGCACTTCCTGCCCCGCGCGCGCCAACTTCGACCCGTAAAAGCCTCCGATGGCGCCTGTGCCAATCACTGCGTATCTCATTTTTCTTTAATGTCGCTGCAAATATACGACAAAATAATCAAATGACCATAAATAATTACGAAATACGATTTACGAAACACGAAATCATATTATTGAAGGGAAATTGACGCTGTTTCAAAAAAATAACTTATATTTGCAGCATAAAAAACACTAACAGGTATGAAAAAAATATTGACATTCATTTTGTTTTCCATCTGTCTGGTAACAAACACACAGGCACAACTGCTTTATCAGATCAGTGGCAACGGTTTGGAGCAGCCTTCTTATATCGTAGGCACGTACCACCTGGCAGCACCTGCTTTCGTTGATTCCATCCCAGGACTGCGACAGGTATTGGACCAATGCCAACAGGTGTATGGCGAAATAGAGCAGTCAGAGATGCTCGACCCCGCCAACATAATGAAATACCAACAAGCCTTGATGTTGCCCGAGGGCATGACGCTCAGCCAGTTGTTCACGCCCGAAGAGATGGAGCGTATCAAAACATATGCGACCAATCTGGCGGGACCCACTGCCAGCCTGTTGCTGAAACAGATGGAGCAGATGAGTCCTTCGGCTGTAAGCACCACTTTCGAACTGCTCACTTACACCAAGAAGAGTATGCGATTAGATGTGACGAGCACCATCGACATCTACTTGCAGCGATGCGCCACTGAAATGGGCAAAAAAGTGGGAGGCCTCGAGACCGTCGATTTCCAACTCGAAGCCCTCTACAAAGGACAGACGCTTGAAAGGCAGAAGCAAATGCTCCTGTGTCTGGTCGATAATGCTGATTTCAACGAAGAGATGGCCGACAACATCATCAACTGCTATCATGCGCAAGACCTTGAGGGCTTAAAAGCCGCCATGGACAACAAACTCGGCAACGAGTGCGACAACACACCCGAAGAGGAAGCACGCCTCATTTACAACCGCAATGCCGACTGGCTGACGAAGATGCCCGCCATCATGCAAGAGAAGTCAACATTATTTGCCGTAGGAGCCGCCCACCTCTTTGGCGAAAAAGGCGTCCTCCACCTACTGCGCGAGGCAGGATATGACGTCACACCTTACCCCGCCAAACAACCATAACGCCTGGATTCTCAAAACGCCTTGATTTCCCAAAACTCCCATCAACTCCCATCACCTCAAACGACCAAACAACTAACTTGCCAAACCGTCAAAACCATGAAGAAATATTTTTATATTTTCGCAAGCATCGCATTATTCAGCCTGACGTTGAGCGGATGCCAAAAATCGAAAGAGTCGGCCCCTGCTGCCACCGCTGGCAGTGAAGACCAAACCACAATCTCGGCGGATGAGCCAACAGGCAAAGGAGGAGACGCCACCGAAGAGAGTTTCGAGAAGAAAAAAGTAAAAGTGACAAAACACGACAACAAAAAGAATATCGACCTCAAGATTGAGATTGACTATCCCGTTTCAGGCCCTGAAAAAGCATTACAATCTACCCGCGAATACATCATGGAGCAATTGGTTGCGCCCATGGTCTTCATGCCAGGAGATAACAAACAGAAACCTCAATACACTGGCGACCTCAACGACAAAGACGCATTGGCAGAGTTTTATGCACAGGCATGGATGGATTATCTGTCGGAGGATTGGGACGATAATTGTCCCGGCATGGAAGTGGAGTTAGATATTGAGCGGGTAGAGTCCAACAATCTGTATGTCAGTTACGAAGCGAAGGCATATCAATATATGGGCGGCGCACATCCCACCCGCGAACAAAGAGGCATGACATTCCGCTTATCCGACGGAAAGCAAATTACGAAATTCTTTGACAAAACGCCCGAAGACATCATCAAGAAACTGATAGCGGAAGATGTGGATACCGAAGCGAAACAGAGTGTGCTCAACGGAGGACTCCCCAACACCTCACCCTATCTGGCCGACGGCAGCCTGAAATACGTCTATCAGGAAGGTGAGATCGCGTCCAATTCTCTCGGTACCATTGAGGCGGAAATCGACCTGGGCGAAATCATCAAATATTTCAACGACGAGGCAAAAGCATTATTTAAAGACTGGAAATTCATTGCTGACGATGATGATGACGACGGGATAGGATAAGTCAGTATCGGTCATAGGCCGACTGAATGAGGATAAACGGCAAAAACGACAACGCCAACGACAAAAAAGAGGCCGATTTCATTGATTTGTCTCAATTTTGCGAATATATCTCAGGGGCCTTAATGAAAATAAATTTTCATTTTGCGTGCAAATTCGATATTTTTGCTGTAATTTTGCAACCGCCTTTTCGTATCCCAAATGCTATGGAACAGGAAAAATACGAACTGTTAAGCAAAATAAAATACCCCGAAGACCTAAGAAAACTCGGTGTGGAACAATTACCGCAACTGTGTCAAGAGTTGCGGCAAGACATCATAGACGAACTGTCGGTCAATCCCGGACACCTGGCATCCAGCCTGGGGGTGGTGGAACTGACCGTTGCTTTGCATTATGTTTATCACACCCCCGAGGACCGCATCGTGTGGGATGTGGGCCATCAGGCATACGGGCACAAGATATTGACGGGTCGCCGCGACCAATTCTGCACCAACCGCAAGATGCACGGCATACGGCCCTTCCCCTCGCCCATGGAGAGCGAGTACGACACGTTCACCTGCGGTCACGCTTCCAACTCCGTTTCGGCGGCATTGGGCATGGCTGTGGCAGCGGCGATGAAAAAAGAGAAACGTCATGTCGTGGCAGTTATCGGCGACGGTGCCATGAGCGGCGGACTGGCTTTTGAAGGGCTCAACAACGCCTCATCCACACCCAACGACCTGCTTGTCATCCTCAACGACAACAACATGAGCATCGACCGCTCCGTGGGTGGAATGAAACAATACCTGCTGAGTCTGAACACCAACGAGACGTACAACAAAGTACGATTCAAACTCTCGCGATGGCTCAACAAACGCGGTATGATGAATGACGACCGGCGCCATGGGCTGATACGACTGAACAACGCCCTGAAATCGGCGATCAGTCACCAGCAGAATGTCTTCGAGGGCATGAACATCCGTTATTTCGGACCCTTCGACGGACATGACGTGAAAAACATCGTGCGGTTGCTGCGCCAACTGAAGAACATGAGAGGTCCCAAACTGCTCCACCTGCATACCATCAAAGGAAAAGGTTTCGGACCCGCCGAACAGGAGGCGACCATCTGGCACGCGCCGGGCAAATTCGACGCGGAAACGGGGCAGCGCATCAAATCCGACGAAGAGAACAAACCGCCGAAATTCCAACAGGTGTTCGGCGAGACGCTTTTGGAACTGGCTCGCCGCAACGAGCGCATCGTGGGCATCACGCCTGCCATGCCATCTGGCTGCTCGATGAACATAATGATGAAAGAGATGCCCGAAAGGGCGTTTGACGTGGGCATCGCCGAAGGGCATGCCGTCACCTTCTCCGCGGGACTGGCAAAAGAGGGACTGCAACCTTTCTGCAATATCTACAGCGCCTTCGCTCAGAGGGCATACGACAACATCATCCACGACGCGGCCATCCTGTCGCTGCCCGTGGTCATCTGCTTAGACCGCGCCGGACTCGTGGGCGAAGACGGTCCCACACACCATGGCGCCTTCGACCTTGCCGCGCTGCGGCCCATCCCCAACCTGACCATCGCCTCGCCCCTCGACGAGCATGAGTTGCGCCACATGATGTACACGGCGCAATTACCTGACAAAGGCACCTTCGTCATCCGCTATCCGCGCGGTTGCGGCGTACTTGTCGATTGGCGTTGCGACATGGAAGAGTTGACCGTGGGGCGCGGACGTTGCCTCCAAGAGGGCACCGATGTGGCAATCCTGTCATTAGGACCTGTCGGGAACAACGTGACGCGAGCCATCGACGAACTGAAAGCCGAAGGAAGCACCGTCTCCGTGGCCCATTATGACATGCGTTTCCTCAAACCCATTGACGAGGAACTGCTGCGCGAGGTAGCCGAGCGCTTCGACCGCATCATCACCATTGAGGATGGCGTGAAGAAAGGCGGTTTAGGCAGCGCCGTGCTGGAATGGTTTGCCGACAACGGCTATCAGAAAAACGTGACGTGCCTGGGACTGCCCGACACGTTCGTGGAGCATGGCACCATCAGCCAACTGCAACACATCACGGGCATTGACACCGAATCCATCAAACAAGAAATACTGAAGTCATGAAAATCATCATCGCCGGCGCATACGCCATCGGAACACATCTGGCCAAATTGTTGGCCCGCACCAACCAAGATGTGGTGCTCATCGACGAAGACGAGGAGAGGCTCTCCAGCGTGAGCAGCGACTACGACCTCATGACCATGCATGCTTCGCCCACCAGTGTGAAGACACTGAAAGACGCGGAGGCAGGCGACGCCGACCTGTTCATCGCAGTCACGCCCGATGAGAACCTCAACATGAACAGTTGCATTCTGGCTCACACCTTGGGCACCAAACGCACCGTGGCAAGGATGGACAATTATGAATATGCCACGCCCGAATACCGTGACTTTTTCAAGAAACTGGGCATCGACTCGCTCATCTACCCCGAGATTCTGGCGGCGCGCGACATCACCAACGGACTGAAGATGTCGTGGGTGCGTCAACGGTGGGATGTGCACGACGGGGCACTCGTCATGCTCGGTATCAAACAGCGCGAGACGAGCCAGATACTCGACAAGCCGCTCAAAGAACTCTGCGGACCGCAAGACCCCTACCATGTAGTGGCCATCAAACGTGGCAGTGACACCATCATACCCACCGGCGACACCACACTGAAACTCTATGACCTGGTGTATTTCATGACCACTAAGAACTATATCCCCTACATCCGCAAAATCGTAGGAAAAGAGCATTATGTCGATGTGAAAAACGTCATGATGATGGGTGGCGGAAAGACCGCCATACGCGCAGCCATGAACATACCCGAATACATGGATGTGAAAATCATCGAGAGCGACGAGCGGCAATGTGAAAGACTCAACGAACTGCTCGACACTGACCATATCATGGTCATCAACGGCGACGGACGCGACATAGCACTGCTGATGGAGGAGAGCATCAAAAACACACAGGCCTTTGTGGCACTTACCGGCAATGCCGAGACCAATATCCTCGCATGCCTTACAGCCAAACGTTTGGGTGTACGCAAAACCGTGGCCATGGTCGAGAACCTCGACTACGTGAACATGGCCGAGAGCCTTGACATCGGCACCATCGTCAACAAGAAAGCATTGGCGGCCAGTTACATCTACCAAATGATGCTCGACGCAGATGTGCAGAATATCCGTTTCCTGATGAGCGCCAACGCCGACGTGGGCGAGTTTATCGCCCAACCCGGTTCGAAGGTAACCAAGAAGAAAGTGTTCGAACTGGGATTGCCCAAAGGCGCCACCATCGGCGGACTGGTCCGTCAGGGTGTGGGACATCTTGTCAGCGGCGGCACTCAAATAGAGGCCGGCGACTCCGTAGTGGTGTTCTGCCATGACATCAACATGAGCAAGATAGAGAAATTTTTCAAGAACTAAGACTCATGATCAACAAGCGGCTCATATACAAGATCATCGGTTCGCTGCTTCTGATGGAAGCGGGGTTCATGCTGTTATGCGTCATCATGTCGTTCTTTTACAAAGAGCACGACCTGCTGCCGTTCATTGGAGCGACCCTTATCACCATCGGAGGCGGGCTCGGTGCTAAATATCTCGGACGCGAAGCCAACAACAACATGAACCGCCGAGACGCCTATCTGGTGGTGACGCTCACCTGGTTGGTCTTCTCTGTCTTCGGCACACTGCCCTATCTCTTCTCGGGCATATTGTCCAATCCCACCGACGCTTTCTTCGAGACCATATCGGGATTCACCACGACAGGGGCCTCGGTCATCAATGACGTGGAGGATGCCCGTCTGCCACATGCCATCCTGTTCTGGCGCTCGCTCTCGCAGTGGGTTGGCGGTTTGGGAATCGTGTTCTTCACCATCGCCATCTTGCCTTCAATGGTTGGAGGTAGTGTGAAAGTGTTCTCGGCTGAGGCCACAGGCCCCATCCGTGCGAAGATGCACCCGCGTCTGAGCACAACCGCCAAATGGATATGGACGGTCTATCTCGTGCTGACCATAGCCTGCTGTCTGGCATTCTTCTTCGGAGGCATGGACTGGTTCAGCAGCATCAATTATGCGATGACCACCACCGCTACGGGCGGTTTCTCCATCCATAACGACAGTATCGCCCATTTCCACTCTCCCCTGATAGAGTACACGGGCGTTCTCTTCCAGTTCTTGGCCGGTATCAACTTCACGGTCATCTACATGAGCATCTTCAAGCGGAAAATCAAATCGTTGCTCAATAACTCCGAGGTGAGATTCTATTGTCTGATGGTGTTGCTGGCGACGGTATGGATAGGATACCTGCTGATGACACGCAACGGCTACAGCATCGAACAGGCATTGCGTAGCAGTCTTTTCCAAGTGGTGTCACTCATGACCACCACCGGCATCTTCAGCGACAATGTGGGCGCTTGGCCGCATCTCACGTGGATTATCCTCTCGGTGTTGATGTTTATCGGTGCTTGCGCTGGTAGCACCAGCGGCGGATTCAAGAGCATACGTGCGCTCATGATTTTCCGCGTGATACAGAATGAGTTTCTCCGCATCCTCCATCCCAAGGCCGTGCTGCCCGTGAAGATCAACGGACAGAGTGTGCCTCATGGACTCATCAATAACCTGCTGGCATTCCTTGGTATCTACGTCATCGCCATCGCCGGCACAGCGGCTCTAATGGCCAGCATCGGGCTCGACGGGGCCAATTCGATGATTATCTCACTGAGTTGCATCAGCAACGTAGGATTACCACTCAACGTCATCGGGCCTGATTTTACATGGAGTGCCCTGCCGGTCATTGTCAAATGGATATGTTCCGTGCTCATGCTCATGGGACGTCTCGAGATATTCAGTGTGGTGGTCCTCTTCACCCGTGCATTCTGGAAAGACAACTGAATCAGTGGAACATGGAACGTGGAACGTGGAACATTGAACGTGGAACATTGAACGTGGAACATTGAACGTGGAACATTGAACGTGGAAAAATGTGCCAGATATGATTCATATTCGGGTCTTTCCCGTACGCTGCGATTCCATCGCAGCCACACCCCATCTAAACTCCAAAACTCCTGAACTCCAAAACTATAAATAATAATGTTCATACAATTCAAACCCTTGTTGAAAACAACCCTTTGGGGCGGTGATAAAATCATTCCTTTCAAACACCTGCAGAGCGATGAGCAGCAGGTGGGCGAGAGTTGGGAAATCTCCGGTGTTAAAGGTTCCGAGACCGTCGTCTCCGGCGGACCCTATGACGGATGCAAACTCAACGATGTGCTCGCCGAGATGAAAGGACGACTCGTGGGCGAGGAAAAATACCGTCGTTCAGGTAACGAGTTTCCGCTCCTTGTCAAATTTATCGACGCAAGGCAAGACCTGTCCATTCAAGTGCATCCCGATGACGAGACGGCAGCGAGACAAGGCAAGGGTCACGGCAAATCTGAGATGTGGTATATCATGGACAGTGCTCCAGATGCGAAACTCTACTGCGGTCTGAACCGCAAAATTACCCCTGAGCAATATGAGAAGATGGTGGCAGATGATACCATCACCAACGCATTGGCGCAATATATGGTCAAGGAGGGTGACGTATTCTTTCTGCCCGCCGGACGTATCCACTCCATCTGTGCAGGTTGTTTTCTGGTTGAAATACAGCAGACGAGCGACGTGACCTATCGCATCTACGACTATAAGCGCAAAGACAAAAACGGCAATTACCGTGAATTGCATACACGCGAGGCGGCAGAGAGCATACATTACCATGTGGAGCGCGACTACCGCACCGACTATGTGGCGCGCCGCAATCAAGGTGTGACGCTCGTGCAATGCCCACATTTCTGCACGGCCCTCTATGACCTCGATGAACCGATGACGCTCGACTATAGCGAACTCGACAGCCTTGTCATCCTCATCTGCCTCAATGGTAGCGGCACACTCACCGACGACGAGGGCAATACCGTCACGTTTCAGACCGGCGACACCATCCTCGCTCCCGCCACCACTCAAACAATACAGGTGGAAGGCACGGTCAGGTTTTTAGAGACGTACGTGTGATTGTTTTGAGAGTTATTACCAGAATCCCCATTTTTATTTCTATATAACAGCAATGATTGCGAACATGAAAACCTCTGCCATGCAGAAAGTGATGAGAATAGCGACACTACTATTGTTGCTGGCATACACACCGACATTGTGGGCTCAGCATAACCATAGTAAGGGCAGTATCGCTCTTGACGAAGTGTTTCTCGACCTTCGCCAACCCGGCAAACTGGCAGATGAGTTTCCCAAGGAGAAGACCGACATGGTGCGCGTGCTTCATCTGCGCGGACCACTCAACAGCGACGACATGCGGTTTGTGAAGCGTCTGGCTGACCGTTCGAAAGTGGTCAACGCCAAAGGCGATAAAGTGGAGGCTTATTTGGATCTCGACATGGAAGAGGCCCGTTTGGTTCGCGGCGGTCTGTTGGGCGGTCACTCTGACAGCCGTGCCATCTGGTCATCGCTTTTTTCCGGTTGCCGTCTGCTCCGCAGCGTCATTCTGCCCCGCACCACAGAGGAAATCGGCGACCATGCGTTTTACGGATGTTATCAACTGGAGCGTGTGGATATGCCGCGCGATGTGCGTATCATCGGCAATGCCGCATTTTCGGGATGCCGCCGGTTGCACCATATCACACTGCCCCGTCGCATACATACTATCGGCAACAACGCTTTTTATGACTGCGACGGTCTGAGAGACATCTATCTGCCCGATGAACTGACAACACTTGGGAAAGGGGCTTTTGAAAGTTGCGACCGTTTAGAGAACGTGTCGATGCCCGAACAATTGGCTGTGATACCCGACAGGGCTTTTTACGGCACAGCAATCAGGACAATCACCCTGCCCTATAATCTGGCCGAAATTGGAGATTACGCATTCAAAGGCACTTCCATCACCGAATTGACCATTCCCGCCACAGTTACCTATTTCAGTCCTACAGCAGTGAACCGCTGCGACCGGCTGCGAAACATCTTCGTGGAACAAGGAAATGCCCAATATGCCGATATCGACGGCGTGCTCTATAGTGCCGACCTGGCACACCTGTTGTTGGTACCAAACACACGTCAGGGTCTGTTCAGCATCCCTGAAGGCACAGTCGCCATTGGTGATTTTGCCATGAACAACTGCCGCAACATCACCATGATTGACATTCCCGAGACGGTAATGTCTATTGGTGATTATGCTTTTGCTAAATGCACATCGCTGACCACAATGACATTGCCCGAGACACTGACACACATCGGCAAGGGAGCACTCAGCGGATGCTCGTCGCTCACATCGGCCACACTGCCCACGACACTCACACATATTCCCGCAGAGATGTTTGACGAATGCGACAAACTGATGAGCACGTGTATGCCCGAGGGTGTGGTCAGCATCGGCGAACGAGCCTACCACAAATGCACCTCACTCACGGAGGTGACCTTGCCACGCAGTGTCACGACCATTGGCGAAGAGGCGTTTCGCGGATGCAAGAACATGACGATGTTCAAAATGTATGAGAGCGTGACCAAGATGGGCGACAAGATTGTTTACGATTGCAAACATCTGAACACATTCTTCAGTCTGTGCCCCACCCCGCCTGAGGTAAGCAAGGTGACTGACGAGAAAGTGTCCTTGGTTGTGCCTGCCGATTCGGTCAGCCTCTATAAGAAAGCGAAAGGATGGAAGAAATTCCGCACAATTAGCGGGATTTAGCAGCCCACACCCCATCCCTCCCCGAGGGAAGGGCACAATCACTACTCCATAAACATACTAACCCTGCTCTCACAGAGAGCAGGATTTTTATTGTACGTGTATGTGCGCGTATATATGTACTAAATTGATTGACATATCCGCAGATTGCTACAGGCGTTCACACTTCTAATCTCGTTTTTTGTACTTATTTCTCCTTTTTTCGGACAGAAAAAGACATGTTTTTCCGATTTGTCCGAAATTGGGAGGGTTGTCCGTTGTATTTTGAGAGATATTTGAGTGAAAAATTCCAGGCATCATCACAACGCCATACCTTTGCATCAGTAAAAACAAAAAAAACAACAAGTTTAGACAGTATTATGAAACAGATGAAACAATGGATGTTCGCCGCCATCTTCGCTATCTGCGGCGTAATGAGTGCACAGGCACAAGTGATGAAAGTAGCCGATTTGGAAAAATATGCTAAAGAAAGATATGGTGACAAATGGCTCGACGCTGCAATGAATCTCTCTCAGGGACTGACACTCGACAAAAACGAGTCGCTGACCTACCAACAGGTGATTGAGGCTCCGGGCAAGACAAAAGAACAACTCTATCTGGCACTGAACTATTGGGCTACCGCCACCTTCAAAGACAAGCAGGCCATCACACTCAATGACAAGGAAGCCGGTTGCATCATCATCTCATCAACCATTCCCGACATCGTCAACCACACAGGAACCATCAATAAATACTCAGTCAGTATCACACCGGTCATCCGCCTCGATATCAAGGAAGGCAAAATTCGTGTCACTTACACCGTACAAAATTACGATATCCTGGCCGATATCAGCGGCGGATGGCTCTCTTTGACTGAGGCAGACCAAAGGACCTTCGGCGACTCTAAACGCAAGAAGGATGACAAAACGAACGGATACCTCTACGACGAGCAATGGGAGATAGCCCATCACTATCCCTTCATTGAGAAGGACCCCCAGAAACGCACCTGCGCCAAAGCCCTCGTGATGACACACGCCTACTCCAACGCTATCATGGACAAGGTGGAAGAGGCTATCAAGAACGGCATCGTAGGAAATGACGACGAAGACTGGTAATCAAATAGTGAATGACGAATAGATAAGCAAATATAGATAATTGTCGAAAAGACGTGAATAAATGAGTTAGTAGAAACTTTTCAAATCATCAGGATGGAACACAGACCATCAAAACACGGTTCTCTCAACCTTAAGACTAAACACTTAACTTGAAACATTGAACCACCAACACAAAACCTTAATTCTAAGACCTATAGCATCAACACAAAAACCAAACACTTAACTATGAAGAAAGAAGTGCCCGTTTCGGGCACTTCTTTTTATGTTATTGTGCGTTTTCATGTTACAGTGCGTCAATCACTGCGGAGACGTCGTCGTTAGAGGCGAGAGACGATGAAGAGCCTGCCGGGTCTGATAAGGTGTCTGCTGCGAGAGTGACGGGCGAGGTGGCTTTGAGGAAACGCTCGATGTCTGCTTTCAGGCGGAGGTAGGGAGCGGCACGGAAATAGCCGGTGTTTTTCTTCAGCATCTGCGCCACCGACGACATGCTATGGGTGTAGCACGACAGTTCGTTTTGCCGCTGTGTGCCATGTACTGCCTTGTAGTTGATTTCGTTCTCGCGCTCACGGCGTAACTTCTCACAGATTTTGTTCATCATCGGCAGCACCACCTTGTCGAACACATGATGTCCCTGGACATATAAATAGGTGGTGTCAGGGGTAACGCCCAGTGCCTTCAGTTCTTCTTTCAGTGCGAGATACGACTCTTTGGCGTCGGGGTTTTCACGCTGCAATTGTATGATACGGCGCCCCACTTTCTGTCGGATGTTGGCGATGCCGCGGTAGGGGTCTTGCATGTTGAAGTTGCCCGTCTCGATGACACGGTTGAAGTCGGAGATAGAGAAGTCATTGTGCTCGCCCCTTCGGTAATACCAGATGCTCCACACAAAGAGGGGGAACACCGCTTGCGAATACTGGGCGAACCAGTCATCGAAATCGAACACGAGATGGTCGTTGAGCGTTACCATCACGCACACATCGTGCAGTGACCTCGCATAACACTGGTAGTTTTCAATGGCATAGACATAGGTGTGGAAGACATAGGGATTGTCGATGATGTATTTCGACATGGGGTTTGAACCCTGCTCCAAAAAGTCGTAGTCGGCATCCACACAGGCTATCATATCGGCTCCGACCTTGTTTTTCACCATATTCATCAACACCTGTTTCTTGCCTTTGCTCAGTTTCATTTTCGAGGGCAGCATCACCTCGAAATAGCGGGTGTCGTCCTCGAACTCGCTAAGCACCAAACGCCAGAAAAACACATCGTCGTAACTCTCCACGTAAGCCACGATGCGTCGGCGCGCGCGCTTCGACCTGAGTCGGTTGGCGGCATTGATATAATCAGATGATATGTTGTCGCGGAGCCGTTTAGCCATCAGTCTTGGTCTGTGATGTCCGACACTTCCGTCACACTGTCCACCCACCCGTTCATCACGACGGCGGGCGAATGAGTGGTAAGGATGATTTGCACGTTGGGGTTAAGTTCGAGCACAAGGTCTATCAGTTGTTTCTGCCACTCGATGTGTAGCGACACCTCGGGCTCGTCCATGAAGAGCACGGCATTCTGGTTGTCCTGCACGAGCACGGTGAGCAGGATAGCGAGCATCTGTTTCTCACCGCTCGACAACTGATATGGCACCAGTGTCTCGCCAATCTGCGAGAAACGTATCTCATTCTCCGTTCGCACAATTTTCTTGCCGGTATCGGCAAAAAGTTCGTCAATGATATCCTGGAAGCGTTTTTTGGGAGCGGAGAACTCTTGCGCCTTCGCGGCCGCATCGGGGGCGCCACTCTGCAACGCCTGGATAATCTTATTGCCGACGTTCACCTGATAATCGAGGTATTTGCGCTGCAACTGAAAGAGTTGCCAGTCGAGTTCAGTAGCGAGCGACAGGTCCATCTTGCCAATCATCTCATTGCTCATGAGCGGACGGTCGAAGGAGCGTATCACGTCATAACGTATCCACTTCGCCTCAGCGGGCGACACTCTCAGACGAACACCTTTGAGCATGTGCGAAGGGAACTCGCCACCGGCGGAAAGGCCCTTGACCACCTTGTTGATAATCGTGCTCTTTCCCATTCCGTTGACACCGCTGAGTATATTCACATGGCGGTCCAAGTCCCATTTGATATGTTTCTTGCCGCTCCAGAGAGAATCAATCTCTATCTGCTCGATATATTCCGCATATTTTGACATAAGGCTAATAGTTGGACAGTTTGACTTTCTGCAAAAATAGTGTTTTTTTTTGATTATCGCACGAAAATGTCGTTTTTTTTCCGAAATACCACAAATGTGGTAGTCGAAATGACCCGTTTGTGCTATTTTGGGGGCATAAAAACCGCCGTACCTTTGCATCGACAGAAATAAAGAGGCAAGAGGTGAGAGGCAAGAGGTGAGAGATTACTTCACTATTAGCGGACTAATGTCTAAACTCCTGAACTCCTAAAGAATAAACCATAAAATTAAATAATTATGAGTAACAAAAAATTACATTTCGAGACGCTGCAACTGCACGTAGGACAAGAGAGTGCTGACCCCGCAACCGACGCACGCGCGGTACCTATTTATCAGACCACATCGTATGTGTTCCGTAACTCCCAGCATGCCGCCGACCGCTTCGGTCTGCGCGACGCGGGTAATATCTACGGGCGTCTGACCAACTCCACACAGGGCGTGTTTGAAGACCGTGTGGCTGCCCTCGAAGGCGGCGTGGCAGGTCTGGCAGTGGCTTCAGGTGCGGCTGCCATCACCTATGCCCTGCAAAATGCGGCTCAGGCGGGCGACCATATCCTCGCTGCCAACAACCTCTACGGCGGCACTTACAACCTGGTAGAGCACACATTGAGCACACAGGGCGTGGAGACGACCATCTTCGACCCCGAGGATTTCGACACGCTGAAAACATTGTTCCGCCCCAACACGAAAGCCGTCATCATAGAGACCTTCGGCAACCCCAACTCGAGTGTGACCGACATCGACCGCATCGCTGAGATAGCCCACGAGAACCACACCATCGTCATCGTGGACAACACCTTCGGCACACCCTACCTCATCCGTCCCATCGAGCACGGTGCCGACGTCGTGGTACACTCTGCCACGAAATTCATCGGCGGTCATGGCAGTTCGCTCGGAGGCGTGATTGTCGACGGTGGTAAGTTCGACTGGAAAGCCAATGCCGACAAATATCCCGCACTGGCCAAACCCGATCCCAGTTACCACGGAGCCGTCTTCGCCGACGTGGCCGGTCCGGCAGCCTTCGTCACCCGCATCCGTGCGGTCATCCTGCGCGACACCGGCGCTGCCATCTCGCCTTTCAACGCGTGGATTCTGCTGCAAGGTCTGGAAACTCTCTCGCTGCGTGTGGAGCGCCATGCCTACAACACGGCGCGCGTGGTGGAATACCTGTCGAAGCACCCGAAGGTGGCACGTGTGAACCATCCCTCGCTGCCCGACCATCCCGACCACGCACTCTACGAGAAACTGTTCCCCAACGGCGGCGGCAGCATCTTCACCTTCGAAATCAAAGGCGGCGAGAAAGAGGCTTGGGCATTCATCGACAAACTCGAGATCTTCTCACTCCTGGCCAACGTGGCCGACGTGAAGAGCCTCGTCATCCACCCCGCCACCACCACCCACTCGCAGTTGACGCCCGAGGAACTGGAAGAGCAGCACATCTACCCCTCCACCATCCGTCTGAGCATCGGCACCGAGCACATCGACGACATCATCGCCGACATCGAGCAGGCGCTGGAGAGCGTGTAATAAAGAATGTGGAATGTAAAATAACCCATAAAACATAAAACGTCATCATCGACACAATTCAATAAGAACACTAAAACCTCAACACTAAACCATATTATCATGTCACATATCGCAAAACAACTGACCGACCTGATCGGCAACACCCCGCTCCTGGAGTTGGGCAAATTTTCAGAGAGTAAAGGACTGGCTACACCCATCGTGGCCAAAGTGGAATATTTCAACCCGGGCGGCTCGGTGAAAGACCGTATCGCACTGGCGATGATAGAGGACGCTGAGGCCAAAGGACTGCTCAAACCCGGCGCCACCATCATCGAGCCCACCAGCGGTAACACAGGTGTGGGACTGGCTCTGGTATCGGCTGTCAAGGGCTACCACCTGATTCTGACTATGCCTGAGACGATGAGCATCGAGCGACGCAACCTGGTGAAGGCCTACGGGGCCGAGGTACGCCTGACGAGTGGCAAAGACGGTATGCCTGGTGCCATCAAGGCCGCCAACGAGTTGCGCGACAGCATCCCCGGCAGCATCATCCTGCAACAGTTTGAGAACCCCGCCAACCCGCAGAAACACTATGACACCACAGGTCAGGAGATACTCGACGCCACCGACGGCAAGGTGGATATCTTCGTGGCTGGCGTGGGCACAGGTGGCACCATCTCGGGTGTGGCACGTCGTTTGCGCGAGTCCAACCCCGACGTGAAAATTATCGCGGTGGAACCGCTCAGTTCGCCTGTGCTCAACGGTGGTGCCAGCGGACCGCATAAGATTCAGGGTATCGGTGCCGGCTTCGTGCCGAAGACCTACGACGGCAGCCTGATAGACGAGGTGTTTGACGTAGAGAACGACGATGCCATCCGCACCGGCCGCCAACTGGCACAACAGGAAGGACTGCTCGTGGGCATCTCCGCCGGAGCCGCCGCCTTCGCCGCCGCAGAAGTGGCCAAGCGTCCCGAGAACGCCGGCAAGCGCATCGTGGTGCTCCTCCCCGACACCGGCGAGCGCTACCTCTCCACCGTGCTCTACGCGTTTGAGGAGTACCCACTCTAAAACGTTGAACGTTGAACGTTCAACGTTCAACGTTCAATGTATCAGATTATCGACCGCCCAATATGACAGCATGCCGGCGATATAGCCGACGAAGACTATCCATGAAATTTTCTTCATGTACCAGCCGAAGGTGATTTTCTCCAGACCCATGACCACCACGCCGGCGGCAGAGCCGATGATGAGGATGGAACCGCCCACACCGGCGCAATAAGCGAGCAACTGCCAGAAGACGCCGTCGACGGCCAGGTCTCCCACGGCCTGCACGGGATACATACCCATGCAACCCGCCACGAGCGGCACATTATCGACTATCGACGACAGCACGCCGATGATGCCCGTCACCATGTAATGGTTGCCGCCCGACATCTCGTCGAGCGAACGGCCCAAGGCTGTCAGCACGCCCACCTCTTGCAGCACAGCCACAGCCATCAGGATGCCGAGGAAGAACATGATTGTGGAGAGGTCGATACGCGAGAGCAAGTCGCTCACACGCTTCGCCATGGTGTCGTCCTCGTCGGTGTTGTGGTGGAAAATCTCCGTCACGGTCCACAGCAGACCGAGCACCAGCAGGATGCCCATGAACGGCGGCAGGTGCGTCAACGTCTTGAAGATAGGCACGAACACCAGTCCACCCACGCCCAACCAGAAGATGATGGTGCGTTGCGTCTGTGTGAAATGGCTCACGTCGGCATGAGGCAGGTTCTGCGACTTGTCGAACTTCCCCTTCAACTGGTATTGCAGGATAAACGCCGGCACGAGCATCGATATGAGCGACGGGATGAAAATCTCGGTGATGACGCCCTGCGTGGTGATGACGCCCTTGATCCACAGCATGATGGTGGTGACGTCGCCGATGGGCGAGAACGCGCCGCCCGAGTTGGCGGCGGTGATGACCAGCGCGGCGTAGATGAGGCGCTCCTTGCGGTCCTGCACCAGTTTGCGCAGCACCATGATCATCACAATCGATGTGGTCAGGTTGTCGAGGATAGCGGAAAGGAAGAAGGTCATAAACGCCATGCGCCACATCAGTTTGCGCTTCGAACGCGTCTTGATGGCATCGCGCACGAAGTTGAAACCGCCGTTGCTGTCCACTATCTCTACGATGGTCATGGCTCCCATCAGGAAGAAAAGGGTACCGCCCGCGTCGCCCAAGTGATGTTCTATCACCTCGGATATGTGATGCACCACACTGTCGCCCGCCACATCGGGGTAGAACGAGCCCGGCGCCAACATCAGCAGCGTCCAACATCCCACACACATCAGCAGGGCGATGGCCGCCTTGTTGATTTTCGTCACACTCTCCAGGGCTATGCACAGATAACCCACGATAAACACGATTACTATCGCCGTAGTCAATGAGGTCATGTCTTTCTTAGTTTTGGTTTCCGCTGACAAAAGTACAAAGAAGCGAGAGAACACGCAAATAAATTTGCAGTTTTCCGAGCAAAAGACTTTCGAAGGAGTCAAAAGGGCTAATAATTTCGACATAAAGACAAAAGGACTTTTTTTGACAAGACATAAAGACATAGGGACAGATTTTTGACATAAAGACATAAATATTATAGACACAAGAACATAAGGACAGATGAAAAAACAAGAATTCCTATATTCCTTAGACTGCTTGAATACAAATCGTCAAAAATGTTTTTCTCTTACACATAAATGACCATGAATTTACCGTCAATTATATTTGTGAGTCATTTATGAGAATTTATGTCGGGGAAGATTTGAACTGACTTGCGGAAATTCTGCCATCCCTAGGGCGTCTGCCTCGCCCCTTAGAGGGGTGGGGAGTGGGCAGACGCCCTAGGGGATTGCTAATCATGCCCTCCCCTCGGGGAGGGTCAGGGAGGGGGCTTCAAGGGCACCAAATCAAATTGGGTGTCGCCACGACACTAAACCCTTAACACTCAACACTAAACCCACAAAAAATACGGATTTCGTGATTTGGAATTTTCTTGGTGTGCGCACACAATTGTTAAAAAACATAAAACTTATAGTCGTTGCTCGATTTCTTAAAAAAATCCTTTGTTTAGTTAAAAAAACATACTATTTTTGTATTTTACAAAATGGATATGCTAAAAATGTGATTAAAATCACGACAACATCCAAGAACTAAAAAATTTAACAACAAATAAACACAAAAATTTAATTTAAAACCTTTACATCATGAAACATTGGATTAAGTTATTAACCTTGTTCCTAATGGTCTTCGTCGCAGGCACTGCGTCGGCGCAAAATGTTGCCAAGGTTGGCAGCACTGAGTATGCGACGATAGAAGAAGCCGTTGCAGATTGGGGACCAGGAAAAACCTTGACGCTTTTAGCGAATGTAACAACCACTTCAACCGTCACGGTTGAGGTGAACGCAACGAAGAGTACAAGCAACTGGGAATTGAATTTGGGCGATTACACATGGACCGCCAATGGGTGTAATGCATTTAAACTTTATGCAGCCGGTGGCACTGTCATGGCCCAAAATTATGGTCTGAAGATTTACGCCAACCAAAATGGTGGTATCACTGCATCTGGTAAATATTGCATTGAATGCACTTATGACAACACTTCAGCCGGATACCGCCCCAGATTGGAAATACATGGAGGAACCTATAATGGTAGTTACGTGGTTTATTATTTCTCATCACAATGGAACAACACTAGCATTTCTAATGGCCCCTCAACATGGTTTTACAAAAGTAATGATGGCACAGAGCCGATTTTTAATGGTAATTTGGGGCTTTTCAAATGTCCTATTTACCTTTATGCAGGATATTTCAACGGAACGAGTTTTAACACATACCCAGTTTCTTCCACCGCAAATACCAACCTCAACGGTGGACATTTCAAAACCATCAGTACTTTCCCATCTGCAGGTAACAACAAGGGTATTATCTTTGGAAATTACAAGGTGTTCGTAAGATCGGATGAGAGCATTGATGTCATTAACGGTGCTCCTGCGACTTACGAAGCTAAAGCAACGAAAACCCTGCTTCTTTCATCTAATCAAGGAGTTAATTACTCCGATTATGTTTATTATGAGAAAGCAGATGATGCTATTAATAAATATAGTTCTAGTACCATCGAGATTATTTTGTCAGAAGGCGTTACAGCCACCCAAGACAAGAGTTTCAGATCTGGAACTCTTACCATCGATGCCTCTGCCGAAGGTTCTGCGTATACAGGAAATATTACGTTGACCGGTAACAATGCTAAATTCATCATTAAATTCCCCGAAGGTCAGGGGCACTATGGTGTTTCTGCCAGCACTGGTAATTTGCATGTTGTCGAAACTGTAACAAATGGTATTGTAACACGTACATATTCTGTCATATCAAATGTTACCGATCCTGAGGCATCTGTTGGTTCCACTAATTACAGCACCGTATATGATGCGTTCTATGCTATCGATGGAACGACAGACAACCAGACTATCGTTTTACAGAAAGATGTCACAAATGTTGGCATCGTGACCAATGGCACGGCAACTGGTGGTGATGGTAAAACCGTAGCCACCTTCGACTTGAACGGCAAGAGTATCGGCATCGGCAGCGTGTATGCAGGCAACAATGCGGACTATACACTGACTATCATCGACAGCAGCGAGGGCAAGACAGGAACCGTGACCAATTCCGACGCCTCTTTGCTCCTTCTTGCTATTACAAGCCTCAACGATTATTCAGGCACTTATACACTGAAAGTTCAGGCTGGCACTTGGAGTTTTGACCCGTCAAAAGCAACCGTTAACGGCGTTACCCGCAATTTGGTTGACGAAGGTTATGAGTCCAGAGACAATGGTAATGGCACTTGGACTGTTGGCGAGATTATTCCTGTCGCTCAAATCGTGGGCGGTGCGAAGTATGCGACACTGCAAGCGGCTGTGAATGCGGCTCAAGCATTGGGTGGTTCGCAGACCATTACCCTACTTGACAATATCAGTGGCGAGACCGTTACTATTAATGAAGTAGCCAACTTTAAACTCACCATCGACGGACAGAAGGACGCAAGCTCCAACTACACTGTTGACGCCCTAATAATTGTTGACGGTTTACGTGGCAGCACTGGCAGCACCACCAATGGTGCTTCCGTAACGATCCAGAACATTGCTTTCGTGAAGACAACCGCCACGGATGGCATTCAAGCCAGTCACTACCCGCACAACCTGACAATTCAGGATTGCACATACATTGGCTCCGACAACAACAAGTGGTTCCTGAATGCTAGTACTGATGGCCCGTTGTATGGAGTTACTGTCAAGAATGTGACGGTTGAAAATGCTCGACTGATATATGGAAACTTGGCTGATGATGCAGTGTTCCAGAACATCACTGCCACCAACAATTGCACAGTCGGTTTCAATGTCAAGACATCAGGCACGGCTCTCATCGAAAACTGTCAAGTCACCACGGCTAAGTATGCCTTCCGTGATTATTCTGACGATTATGCTGGCACTTTTACTCTTAAAGACAACACCTTTGTCAGCACATCAGAAGAAAGTGACGAAGGTGTTATCGTGAATAGGGCTGGTGCTGTTGGTTCTGCCCATATCAACGTTGAAAGCGGCACATATACTGGACATGTCAAAGTTCTTAACGGCAAGAAGGGTGTGCTCCAAATCTCTGGCGGATATTTCTCTGAAGAGTTCCCACAGGAGTATATTGCCGCAGACCTTGTTGCCCAGGGTAAAGTTTGTGTTCCTGCTACAGACAAGGAAGGATTCTTCACCATTGGCGATCCGCACTATGTGGCCCAAATCGGCGAGACCGGGTATGTGTCTCTGCAAGCAGCTGTTGACGCGGCTTATGCCATGACAGGCGATGTGACCATCGAACTTCTTGACAACATTGATGGTTACTCCATCGTTCATCAGAAGTCAGGTCTTAACGTGACCATCGACGGTAAGGATAAGACGGTTGCCGGACAGATCTTTATTGACGGTAACGGTCGTGCTTCAGGCACTGAAACACTGACCATTCAAAACATTAAGTTTGAGGGCAACACGTCGAACTTCTATTCCGGAACTGACGCATTTATTCTCATACCGAGTACAAAGGACACTGGTAAACCCTGGTCTGTTGATAATCAGTACAACTACGCTCATAACATTACAGTTACAGATTGCTCATTCACGAGTACAAGTACATCTGAAGAATATGACGTTGTGTGTATCAAGTCTACTTCTGGCGCAGGTGCTTACAACGTTGTCATCAGCAACTGTACCGCTTCTGGCACGATGATGCACAGCCTTGCACAGTTGATTGGCACCACGGGTGGAGCCGTTACTAACTGTACAGTTACTGGCAGCGAGAGTTTTGTAAATGTGAATGGTGGCGGTGGCAATTTCACTATCTCTGGCAACACTTTCACTAGCGCAGAAGGTGCTAATGGTTATGGTGTGCGTGAAAACGGCACTTCTACTGCTGTCATCACTCTGACCGACAACACATTCACTGCAGCCAATGCTGTTGTATTGGGTAAAACCACTGCTGTAACTGCCGGCACAATCAATGTTGAGAGTGGTACATATGTAGGCGAAATATCAAAGACTGCTGCTGCCACCGGTAAGATTGTCATCTCTGGCGGTCAGTTCAGTGCCGACCTTACTGATACCACATACGAACCATTCATTGCTGAAGGCAAGATTGGCGTTCAGAACAATGCAGTCGAAAATGCTCCTTATAGTGTAGAGGAAGGCACCCATGTCGCTCAGGTTACTCTTGGAGAGTCAACCCACAAGTATGGTTCTCTTGAGGCTGCCATGGCGGCTGCTAAAGATGGTGCAACCGTAACATTGCTGGCTGACTGCGCAGGTAATGGTATCGTTGTTCCGCAAGGTAAATACACCACAGGCCTGATCGTTGACTTCAACGAGAAGACCTACACCGTGGACGGGGAGACCGTAGGCTCGGCCGGAACCGAGACCAACGGATTCCAATTGCTGAAGGGCAACAAGATTACCTTCAAGAATGGTACAATCACCTCGGAGAAGGCGAAGATTCTTGTGCAGAACTACAGCGACCTGACGCTCGAGGGCATGACCCTGACACTGAACAACCCGAACTACACCAGCGCTTACACCTTATCTAATAATAACGGTACGGTGGTGATTGACGGCTCGACCATCAACGCCAACCCGGCCGGAGGCTTCGCATTCGACGTCTGCCGCTACGCAAGTTATGAGTCGGTCAGTGTGACTGTGAAGGGAGAAAGCGTTATCAACGGCAACGTGGAGGTTTACGCATCTGACAACAGTGCCGGCAACGGATTCACTCTGATGCTCGAATCAGGTACCCTCAACGGCAACATCGTGATTGATGCTACCGCGGGAGCAGCCATGGCCGCCACACCCGAAAAGGGCATCATCCGTAAGAATGACACCTTCGACCAGGCTGCACCCGCCGGTTACATGTGGGTAAGTGACGGTGAAGGAACTGGTACCAGCACTCTCGCACCGAGACCCTATGTGGCTCAGATTGGTGACACGAAGTATTGGTCACTGGCCGACGCCGTGGCAGCCGTTCCGGCTGACGGTACAGAGACTACCATCGTGATGATTGACAATGAGACGTTTAATAATAACTTGAGCGTTACTATATCAGCCAATCAGAACATTATCCTCGATCTGAACGGTAAGACGGTTTCACAAAACGCTCCTGATGCGAATGTAAGTGCTCTTATTACCAACAATGGAACCCTAACCATTAAAGACAGCAGTGATACCAACAAGGACGGTACAGGAACAGGTAAGATGTACAGTGAGGCTGCTCAACCCTCTTCTAGTTACGGTTACGCCACGAATTTGATATCGAACCGCGGCAACTTAACCATCGAAAGCGGATATCTTGAGAGCCATTCACGTTACGCCTCTTACGTGGTAGATAACTATCCTGGAGGTAATGCTATCATCAACGGTGGTCACCTGTATAACTACTTCACCAGTGCCATCCGTTTGTTCTGCAACAGCACTACAGCAGAAGACAATGTAACAGTTAATGGCGGTATCGTTGAAGGTTATTGCACTATTTGGGTACAAAGTTCTAACAACAATGCCAACAAAGGCAACCTGACGATTAACGGCGGTACGTTCAAGACCACCGAGAAGGCTGTTGTTAACGGTGAAAAAGCCATTTATGAAGGCAGCTCTTACTTGTATATGTATCCCAGTAATGAGAATATGAGCATCACCATTACCGGTGGCACATTCGACACGAATATCGCCACATGGGGAGATGGACATGTTAGTATCTCTGGCGGCATTTTCAACGGTTATGTTTACAGCGAAAGCCAAGAAGGTTTCATTACTGGCGGTGTTTATGCCTTAGAGATTGATGAGGAATACATCCACGAGGGTTATATACCTACTGCCAACACTGATGAGGCGACAAAAGAAACGAACCCCTACACTGTGAAGGTTGGCCAGTTCGTCGCCCAGATTGGCAATAAGAAGTATGAATCGGTGGCCGATGCTATCGATGACGTTCCTACTGACGGAACTGAAACGACTATCACCCTGTTGGTTGACGATACTGAAGAAGGAGATGTCATCCAATACAACAAGAATATCATACTCGACTTGGATGGTCATACCCTGACCATGGATTTTGCCCAGTTTGACAGTAACTTTGTCATCAAGAATGGTACCTTAGCCGGTTCAATATGGGTATATGGATACAATGATGAAAGAACGACCCACTTCACACTTGATGAAAGTGCTACGATTACTGCAGATTATGGTATCGTCCTTGAACAGTTAGGCGGTGGCACGGCAAACGGCATCACTGTTGACATCAACGGTACAGTTAATGGTATTGTCTGGGTGATGGGTAATATCACTGCAGGCAACAGCGTAATCAATGTGAACGAAGGCGCAAGCATCGTAGGCGAAAGCGTTGGTATCGCACTCAACGGATTCGCAACCCTCAATGTGAACGGCGGCTCTATCACTGGCGTGAATGAATCCGGCATCGAGGTCCGCGCCGGCCATCTGGTTGTGAACGGCGGCACAATCACCTCTTTGTTTGAGGGTGACTTCGCTACTGCATCAAACGGCAGCGGCACGACCACCGCAGGTCCCGCCATCACCGTGGCCCAGCACACCACCCACCTCGCCACTACTGTTGAGGTGCTTGGCGGCACACTGGTTGCACAAGGCGACAATCCTCTGATTGCCGTAGTCGATCCGGAGGGAGGTAACCTCGAGGGTGTGACCGTGACTGTCAAAGACGAATTCACGACCAACTCGTACATTCCTGAGGACTACAAGTGGGTAGCAGCCGAGACCGAGGGCATGAGCACTCTCGCCCCGAAGGTGTATGTGGCTCAGAATGTCGATACAAACAAGAAGTACGAGTCACTGGCAGAGGCCGTAGCGGCAGCCGAGACAGGTCAAACCATCCAGATGACCGACGACTCGAACGAAACGAGAACAACTGTGGTTGACAAAGCCATCACCATCGACCTGAACGGCAAGACCGTGACAAGAGAGGGTGTTGCCATGAATGTGAAGGCTGACCTGACTGTGACCGACAGTTCTGAGAACGGCGGTGGCAACATTCAAGCCACTGGCAATGGAGGTCGCGGCGCACAAGTGCTCAATGGTGCGACAATTACTTTGGATAAGGTTACCGTCAACGGAGGTCAACTTGGTGTCTTAATCCAAGACGGGCATATAGCACTGAACGAAGGTTCAATACTGACAGCAAATTCATATGCTCTGTATTCTTATGACAAAGCAACCAACAGCGCAGAAATCAATGGCAACAGCACCGTGACAGGTGGAGTTTGCGGAGTTGTAATGAATATGGGCGACCTGACACTTAACAGTGGTACTGTGTCTAATACTGGTGCCAGCGGGCAGGCTGTATACGTCAATGGAGATGGCACCTTCACAATGAACGGCGGATCCATCTCTAGTGCCAGCGAGGCTATTCGCATACAGAGCGGTGATGCTAAACTTGTCATCAACGGCGGTACAGTCGAAAGTGAAAAATGGGCTGTTGTCAATTTTGGCACTTTCACAATGAATGACGGCACTATCCAATCCAATGGTATCGGTATATGTAACCATGGAGAAATCGATGCTCCTGGTACAAACATAACCATCCACGGTGGTACTATCAACGCTAACATAGGCATCTACCATCCGGGCATGGGTAACCTGACCATCGACGGCGGCACACTTACTGCAAGTACAGGTGTTGTGATGAGAAATGGTAAGTTGGACATCTCTGGTGGCACCATCCATGCTACTGGCGAGGCTAATGCCTATGACTTCCATAGCAGCGGTTCGAGCGACACCGGTGATGCTGTTCAGATTGAACGCTCTAACTATGGTGAACACATCGGCGAAACCTTCAATGGTTCAACCTACTCTGGCACCATTGTCAGCATTACCAGTGGTATTTTCATCAGCGACAACGCGCAGGCTGTGGCCAGTTACATCAACTCTGATGATGCTACCCAAACAAGTGACGGCACTGAAAGAGCCGAGAACTTTATCACTGGCGGCTGGTTCTCGAACGTTGTGCCTGAGAACTACTGCGGCGAGGGTCTAATTCCTGACCTCACTCAGCATTCAGACGCTCCTAATGAAGCAGCACCATACACCGTGAAGACGGGCGTGTATGTTGCTCAGATTGGCAACGTGAAATACGAGACGCTTGAGGAGGCTATTGCCGCAGCCACTGAAGGAGCCAATGAAATCTTAGTCCTGGCTGACTGCGAAGGAAACGGTATTTCCATCAATAAGGATGTGACCATTGACTTTGACAACCACACCTACACCATCGTAGGCCCAGGATTGGCTGGCTCAACAGGAACTCAAACACAAGGATTCCAACTGTTGAAGGGCAATACCATTGTCTTCAAGAACGGTACTCTGGTGGGCAACAACGCTGACGTGAAGATGCTCATCCAGAACTATGCAGACCTGACGCTCGACAATATGACGTTGGATGCAACACAAGGCAACAACAGCATTGAGTACGTGCTCTCGACAAACAACGGAAACACGACCATCAATGACACCAAGATTGTGGCCAAGGATGGCGGTATCGCATTCGACGTTTGCACGGGATGGGGCGGTTATACCAGCAACAATGTGACAGTGACTGGCGATAGCGACATCACCGGTCCTATCGAGGTTAGTTTCTACGGCACTGGCACTGCACCCACGCTGATGCTCGCTGGCGGCACGCACAACGGAGGTGAGATTGTCATGGCTGACGGAGCCGATCAGGCCACCGTCATGAAGAACAACACCTACGAGCAAGATGCTCCCGCTGATTACAAGTGGAGAGACAACGGTGACGGAACCAGCACGCTCGTGCCTTGCGAATACGTCGCTCAAATCGGTTCAGTGAAGTACGAGTCTCTTGCTGATGCCGTGGCAGCCGTACAGGCTAACGAAACTATCGAGATGATTGCTGAAACGACCGAAACGGCTGCCATCGATATTTCGAACAAGACCTTCACACTGGATTTGAACGGACAGGTGGTGAACCTCACCGCAGCAGATGCTTTCACGGGCTCTGGTGCCAACTGGACCATTAAGGACAGCAGCGACACCAACGCTGACGGCACAGGCACAGGTAAGATCAATGCTACTGGCAATTATGAGATTGCCGATGTCAGCAATTCTACGATTACTGTTGAGTCGGGTCTCTTAGAGTCATCAGGGCGTTACGGCATCTTCTACACCACTAACACAACTGTTAATGTGACTGGTGGAAAGATGGTTGATTCTCACGACGCTAATAGATATATGCTTACTGTAGCGGGTGCAAATGGAGTGCTTAACTTTACAGGCGGTTCGATGTACCACGAAGCAGGCAGCGGTATCCAGATTCTGAGCGGCGCTACCGTCAATATCAGCGATGACGCTTACATCAGTTGTAAGAAGAATGCAGTGACCCTGTTCGAGTCGAAAGACAATGAAGCAGGTAAGACGCTCAATGTGACCGGCGGTACTATCATCAGCACCGAAGGCACTGCCATCTCTACAAACGGAACTCATGCTTGTCCGAACGAGATTAATATCTCGGGCGGTGAGATTACAGCCTACTATGCCGCGATTTACAACCCGAACGGCGGAACGACAGTGAATGTTACTGACGGTACTCTGACTGGCGGCACGGGTATTGCTGTCAAGGGCGGTACAGTCAATGTGTCGGGCGGAACCATCACTGCCAACGGCGCATTTGGTGAGGCTCACGCTGCATCCAGCGGATACAGTGACACTGGCGACGCTATCTATGTGGAAGACACCTATGGCGCAAACTACCATCCCACTGTTAATATTACTGGTGGCACATTAACCAGCGCCAATGGCTATGCGGCACAGTACTGGACAAACCAGACCGACGCTACGCTGGCCGCAGGTGGCATCAACATCTCTGATGGCATTTTGATCGGTGCCTCCGGCAAAGATGCTGTGACGGCTGGACTCCCCGAAGGCTTAGACAAGCAGGCGATTGAAATCTCCGGCGGTTGGTTCTCAACGGTCGTTGCAGAAGAATACTGCGCTGACGAAGTCAAACCCGATACAGAGGCACACGCCGACGCTCCTAACGCTTCTGCACAATACACTGTGAAAGCACGCGAATACGTGGCACAGGTTGACGACACGAAGTATGAGACGCTTGAGGAGGCATTCGCAGCAATCTCTGCGGGTGGTAGCACTCTGACGCTTCTTGACAACGTGGAGATGACAGATAACTTCACTGCCTCCGCATCGTTCACACTGACTACCGGCGACTATACGCTCGACAGCAATGGTCATAACATCGTTCTGAACTACGGTGTATCTGTGACGACCGATGAGCAGAATGCTAACCTCTTCGCTCCCTCTGACGCAGCCTACATCGTGAAGGAGGAGACCGTGAGCGGCGGCTACAAGTACACCTGTATGACGAAGGAGGAAGGCGGAATCTTCGAGTTGCTGGATTTGGCTGGAGATAACAATCACCCGTACAAATTCACGACAACCAGACATGCCGAGTCTATCACTTATAGACGTTCGTTCACCTCAAATCAGACGGGTACGTACACCGATCAGACTGATGGTATCACCAACAAGAGATATCAATGCTGGTTTGTGCCCTTCGATTATACCATTACCTCGGACGATTTGGATAACCTCGAGTTCTTCAAGATTCACCTGATTGCCGCATCCGCTACAGCCGGTGAAGTCCAGTATAACAAGAAGACCGTGTATATCTATCTTGAAAAGTTAAGCGCTGGCGACACGATGTACGGCAACAGACCCTACGTGGTCTGGGTGAAAAACAGCAGCAAACTGGAGTTTGTCTTTACCGTTGAGGATACCGACCTGCTCGCCATCAACAAGACCTCTCGTCTGGATGTATCAACCTCAGAAGACAGGTTCGATTTCTTTGGAGTATACCAATATGGTGCTACCGGAAAGTCAAACGCATTCTCTCTGAACAATGCAGGACGATATGTATGGATGAATCCTAGCGATAAACTCCGTGCATACAGATGGTGTGTACAAGCCACCTCACGTGTTGAGAACACTAACTATGCAGATATGTTCATCTTCAATGTTGAGGAGGGCGAGCCTACCGATATCGACGGTCTGAACATCACTCAGGACAATGAGATCGAGGGTGTCTACACCATCGACGGCAAGAAACTTGACCATCCGATGAAGGGTCTGAACATCATTAAGATGAAGGACAACACGGTGCAGAAGGTGTATATCAAGTAACGCTTATGAAGATACAGGAAGAAAAAAGGAGATAGCCGCTTGCGGGCGGCGGGAGATAGAAGACGATACTCCAAGATAATGGAAAAGTCATTTATCTCCCCCCCTTTCTCCTTCTTGTTTCTAATATCTACTTATAAATGAAAAATGTTTTTCTCAAAAAACAATAGGTTCTCTTAACATTTTAAACAAAAAGAAAATGAAAAAAGAGTATGTAGCACCAAAGACCATGTTGGTCGAAATGGGCGACGACCTGATGCAGGACATCATCATCGGTGGTGGGTCTGGTGAAGGCGGAGCACATGATTTCGGCGCCAGTGGCATTTCATTCATGGACTTTGGAGGATCAACCGGGGGGAGCCCGATTGCATTCAACTAATCGACAAGATGGGGGCGGTTTTCGGACCGCCCCTTCTTTTTTTTATAAAAGCCTCCCCCGTTCCCCCTCCGAAGGAAGGGGACACCTACTTGAGAATCTCAACACTCAAAGTTCAAAGTATTTTCGTATCTTTGACTGACGTCGAAAGTACTCTCGCTCGAAAAAGCAAAAAATGTTTGCTAACTATTTATTTCGACATAAGGACAAAAGGACATATTAACGAACACGAATGATTGCGATTATAACGAATGAATCAGTGTCATTTTTAGGTTCACTTAAGGACTAAATCGTGTTCTTCACTCGTTTTTTCGTACCTTTGACTATCGTCGAAGGTATTATCACTCGGCATAAAAAAGAAACAAGTTTCGAAGATTTTGTCCGCTTAAGGACTAAATCGTGTTCTGCACTCGTTTTTTCGTAACTTTGTAAGAATTCTCAGCTTTTCTTTGTATAAAGGCAGTCTGGGGGATTGAGGAAAAACTGGGTTACGATTTGGTAACCGTACTCAATTCCACATTCTGCTATGAATTGCTTTCAATGAACACCTGACGCTGAGCCAGCAACCATTTATGACTCATCATCGAGTGCAAAGGTAATCATTTCTTTGGATACGACCAAATGTTATGCTACTTTTTTATGAGTTTTGTATTATTCATAGTTGTATATAGCATTCGATTGGATGAAGCGAACAGATGGAATATAATATTCTTCCGTCCACTTCATCCCTCTGCCGATGCAAAGGTAGCACGGGCTTTATACGAAACGGACGATACTTGCATGGAAAATCTTCCTCACAGTAGGCTGTGAGCGTATTTCCCACACAAGCCCCGCCCGTTTCAAGCCCATGCTCTTTTCCATGCATCAGCAGAGGGGATGAGCGACGGACGGAATAGCACATCATAAAAAACAGAAAGACGGAAATCTGAAATCAATCAGCGTTTCCGCCTTTCTGTTTCTACTCCCTTTGAGAAGGGGAATCACTATGGCTGGAATAACACATCACCTGTCCATCATCTTATAGGCAGGGTGATAGCACTTCTCCAAGAGTTCTTCCAGGTCCCGCTCACGATAGAGCACCTTGCCACCTAATAGGATATAAGGTAGAATGCCGTCGTTGCGGTACTCCTGCAGTGTCCGTCGACTGACCTTCAAGATCTCCGAGACCTCCCTATCCGTCAGGTATCGTTCACCATCAAGCATCGGACGATAATTGCCAGTAACGTTCTTGTAAAGTGCAAGCAACTCTTTCATGCTTTCCAGCACATTCTTCACTCCAACATTATGCGGCATGATCAGTTCGTTCATAGGCACTGCGCTTTAAGTTCATAAACTGAGATTTCTTCCTGTCCTCTACTACGGTGAGAATCTTCTTCACGTCCTCCGGCTTGTAGTAAACCTTATGGTTGATTTGGGAGAAGGCCAACGTCCCGTTGTCACGGAACGTCTGTAATGTTCTCGGACTGATGTTCAGTATCTGGCACACGTCCTGATTGTCGAGCCAATCGCCCAACTTTTTGTCGTTGTCTCTGCTGGCCATCGCCTTCATCTGTGCGACGAAGCTGTTGAAGCTCGTCAGCAGCTCCTCGTAGGTGCTGCGTTCAATTGATATAACTTCCATGTCTGTATATTTTTGTGTTGATTTATTAATTTGGCGGCAAAGGTAACACATCTAGGCGAGACAGACCGTATGAGAAAATTTTATTTTCAAATTTAACATATACGAAGACTTGGCAAGAGACTGTTATGCTGCAATTCCATGAAAGATGAACGTTGTTATTATTACTCAATGGAGTCGTGGAAAGTGTTAAAAAAGAAAAGATTATTTTTCGTGACCCGCCATGTCACGGAAAAGTTGTTACTTCGCAGCCGAAATTGAAATACTGGTAGACGTGCCGTCAACTGCTTGCAGGGAAGGAATGGGCTTGCCCATGATGTAGCCCACTATAACTACAAGCGTAGTTAGTGGGCTCTCCGAGGGCAAAGGCGGTGCCCTTGACCCATTCAAGGCTCTGCCCCGAAACCCCGCTCAGGCGTTTCACTCCTGAGAACCTGGACCATAGAGTGACCCTCTCTCTGGACTCTCCGATCAGGGTTCACACCCCGATACCCCCATTAGGGCACCTACTTACATCGTAAATTAAGCATTAGACAAAAACTAAAATAGATAATGAAGGAAAACAGAAATTTAGCATGCGACCATATCGAGCCATGCAATATCGAACAGAGTGAGCGCCATAACAGGCGTGATTCAGAGTACATCGCGTCTCTCGACCCTCGTACCATTTATGTACGTCTGGAACTGACACATAATAATAATGTATATGTCGCACCTGACGTGGAGGGCAAGACCCTTCAGGATGTCTACGACGAAATCAAGGTGATGGTAAAGCAGAAAACAGGTCGACGTATGCAGGAACGGATAGTTGAAGTTACCGACAAGAAAGGACGGAAGAAGAAACGCAACGGCAGCAGTCCCCTCCGTGAGAGTGTTGTCCGTATCAAGCCCGACACCATGATGGATGACCTGATGAGATACGCTCAAAAGGTTCATGAGAGGTGGGGCGTAAGAGCCATCCAAATCCACATCCATAGAGACGAAGGACACTACGCAGATCCAGACAACCCTGAGACTTGGATTCCCAATCTCCATGCGCACATCATCTGGGACTGGATGAACCATGAGACAGGCAAATCCTATAAACTCAATGGCAATGATTGTAAGCTAATACAGGATATGGTTGCAGATTCATTGGGCATGGAGCGAGGTATGAGCAAGGAAGAAACAGGAGCCGAGCACCTGAAGCGCAACGACTACATCCTTCAGAAGCAGAAAAAGGAACTTAATGAACTGAAAGAGCAAACTGAGGAAGCGCAAAAAGACCTCCAAACCACCATCGATGACTGCAATCTCCTTCAGGCAGAAAAAGAATATGCCCGAGAGACCTTACAGGATTTACGTCAGGAAGCAGCCGATGAACAGCAAAGACTTAACGAAGAGTACGAGAAGAAACGCAAAGAACTTGACGAATCACTTGCGGAAATGCGTAAAGAGAACAACATGCTTAATACATGCAACAAGTTAAGGAGCAAGCGTAACTCTGAGCTTGACGATGAGATTACCAAGAAAACTGCGCAGACCACGCAAATTGATGATGAAATCACCGCCAAGAGCAATAAGATTACAGAACTCAATACCCAGATCAGTAAGGCGATAGAAGAAAAGTATGAGATAAAGAATCGTAGCGACTGGCAGGAACCGATGTTCACAGGCATGAGCAAGTACCTCTATGCCGTTGATGAGATGGTAAAGTTCTGTGTCGATGCCATTATCGACTTTGCGAAATCCGGCTCTGGCTGTCGTGGCGGCAATCATGGGTCGTACTTCTATGATGAAGAATCCTCAGCCATCAAGGCCCTGATGATCAAGTTCGCCAGACTCGCAGCCACCAACATCGAGCATGTGGCTCAATGGCTCGTCTGGCTTGCCAAGGAGTTAGGACAGCTGACAAACACGGAATTACATCGTGCCGACACTGAAGTCAGAGATGTTGTCGATGGAAAATATGACTGGCGTATTGAGAGATTTGAAAATCATCGTGGAGATGGACTATCAGTTTAGTTGCAACGAGAACAGAGCTGTTTAGTGGATAAATGAACAATTTATTCGATAAAATCATGTTAAACTATTATTATCCTGCAATATAATTGGAAAAAAATGCGTATCTTTGCCCTCGAATTCATATTAATAGCTATTGCAATGAACAATGTAAGTTTCCCAAAAATCACGACCACCGTCCAGGCTGAGCCTTGGGCCGATGGTCATGTGGCACGCATTACGCCCACCCGCGCCATGCCGGCCACGTCCCGTCAGCGTCAATCCATTAAAGCCTGCATACTGCCCAGATGAGCGCACTCGTCAAGAAATACGGCCGCAGGCAGGATGCCGTCATCACCGACTGCTTCGTCGTGATGCCCGAAGGCATGACCGACGACGAGGGCAACCGCCGCTACTGCAAGATTGAGAACGCTGCGTGGGACACGGGAGCCACCAATACCGTGATTGCGCCTGAAGTGGTGCAGGCTCTGGGTCTCACTCCGAGCGGCAAGCAGGCACTATCCACCTTCGGCGGCATCGTCGATTCAAACACCTACCTAATAGATCTCTGCTTCGAGAACGGCTATCGCATAGCCAACCTGCCGGTGCTGAGCGGCGAGGATTATAGCGACTACGACGTGCTCATAGGCATGGATGTCATCACCAAGGGCGATTTCTGCGTCTCCACTGTCAACGACGAGACAATTTTCTCATTCCGTATGCCGGCGCAGGGCATCACGATTGAATAAAATGATGACCAAAAATGGATAAAACTACATAAACTAATCAGATGAACAAACAAGAAATATGTAGTATTGATTTCCCTAAATTATTCTACCTACAGGCAAGAAAATGACTTATGAATCTTATTGAGTTTACACTATGATTGACGAGATAAAATTGTTTCGCAGCATGGTAAAATACCATGCTACAATAATTGGGTGGCTTATAAAAAATGAGAAGGTAGATAAACAGGATGACAGACTTGTGCTATACACACCAAAAGAAGTTAAACCTCAATATTTTCAAACATACAAAGGTGAGGTGTATTGTATAAACCGTGATGGAAGTAAAAGAATATCAGGAAGCTGCTGGGATAAAGATTTCACAAAAATCAAACTCCGCAATGGCAGTTTTGCAGAATTAGTTTCGGAAGGTTTTGAATTATTTGATATTGGCAATACTTATGAGAGATATTGTCTTACTTCTCAAATAGGGAAACTACTTGTGCGTCATTATGATATTCTTGGTGACATTTCGTTTCCAGAAGGTTTTCCCAGACTTAATGGTGAAGAAGCCGTGGCATATATCAAATGGTTGGAGAGCAAACATGATTATTTGAGGGAACGGGATTATAAATTCAATTTATATGTTGTATCAAGTTGGGGATATATTGGATTAAGTGGTTTTTCTGATTACCAGCCAAAGATTATTGAGAACATCAAAAAGTTCGGTATCTTCGCATATAAGCCATTGTATAAACAAATCGAATGGACTTTTGAATTGGTCGAAAAGTATAAAGACCAGATAGTTTGGGAACGTCTTATGGATGACTCCAATCTTTTTTGGGAAGAGAAGATGCTTGTCAAATATGACAAATATATACCATACCAGAAATATGAGAATGCTCCAGATTACCCATATGATGATAATTCCAGTAGAAGATTAGAGGACTATGATCATTTTGGTTTCTTAAGTAACACTTTTCTGCATGAACATATTGATGTTTTAGATTGGGAAAAAGTTTTGGAGAGATGCAAATTCAGTTGGAATAAAGAAGAGCTAGACTATTTTTGTAGATATGTGCTCAACCATGACGAAAAATATACATCTCCAGATATCTTTAATGGTAGATATGGACGTCCCACGTATGACGTAGAAGCGATATTAGGAAATGAGTATTTTAACTGGGATGCAGAAAAACTGTATGCCTATTTACAACTTCATGATGACTTTTGGAATAGTATCCCAGGATATAAGAGATTGCATAAAATCTTTATGCAGATACCAAATGTAAAAGAATTAGCTCAACCTCATGTTAAAGACGAAAAGTTCTGGGACATAGTTAGCTACAATCATGACTTCGATTATGACGAGTTGAGTAAAGAATTTACAATAGATAATATAAAAAAGAACTTGAAGGATTGGTCAACACCAATAAGAAACAAGTTTATTGGCATGCAGAGAACCCCTGATACCAATTATTCTTTCTATTGGGTAATTACAAAATGGGATGAGATGCATACACATAAAAATATTCCTTTGACCTACGAATTAGCAAAGTATCTTCAATCTATAGACATAACCATAGGAGGTACATATTGTGAATCAGACGGTGGATATGTGGAAGAAGACCATCGCAATCAGGTGTGGAACGGGCTAAAGTTCTTTACTGGTCATCACATTGAAAGCGAGGAAGACATGATAAAGATTATCAATGATATAGAACTATTAGATTCCTTCCTTACATTAAACAATACCTGCAACTTAGATATTTTATCATATATGATGGAAGTTTTCTTTAGCAAGACAAGTTTGCAGGAATACCTTGACATTGTTAACCAAATGAAAGATTGGGATATAATACGCGATTTCAAAGAATGAGAAAAATACTTTCTTGAGAATTGAGATTACTCAATACTAAAATGATAAAAAACAAAGATAATTATGAAACAAACTGAAGAACAAATATTACAGGATATCACTCGGCTATTTTCCGATTTGGAAGTCTCAACTTATGGCAGAGAAAGAGCTAATGGTCGTTCTATACGCCCCGATGTAAGTAGCTTTTATTATTGTGCTAAACGTATATATGATACGATAGAAGAACTTGTAGATGTCTATCATCCTGATTATATCACAGCAAGTGATTATAACTATATTTTGGATTCCAAAAGAACTCTGTTGCTAGAGTTGGAAGTGTTTAAAGACAGGAACAAATTAGAAGGTGATTATCTAACATATGAATTGGAAAAATATCTTATGAAGATGCAAGGTTTATTTGAGTGTTTTCTCTCCTATTGTAAGAACAAGTAGATGTTCAAACTACATATATGTTATGTCTATAAGTAAGAAGATGTAAAATAGAAAGTATTCAGCTCCATCCGCCATAACGACGTGTGGGGCTGATTTATATTATAAAAATTTCTTGAATGATGCATTGAGTTTATTGCCGAGCATCGTCAGGTCGTTATCAAGTTTCTGACTTGTGATTTTGGCATAAATCTGGGTGGTCACGATATTGGTGTGACCCAATACTCGGCTCACGCTCTCAATAGGCATTCCTTTTGAAAGCGCCAAGGTTGCGAATGAGTGGCGGCCACAATGGTAGGATATGGATTTCTCAATGCCACAGGCGGTCATCACTGTTTTCAGCTTCTTGCACATTGACCAGTAGTTCATCTTACCGAACACAAGTTTGTCTTCCTGTAGGTGCTTGTAACGGTCGATAATCTGCAAGGGAACGTCCATCAGTTTCACCTGGAAGGGGATGTTGGTTTTGTGACGCTTGCTGATAATCCACTTGTCACCGTTGATGTCTACGATGTTGTCCGTGGTCAGGTTCTTTACGTCAATGAACGAGAGGGCGGTGAAGCACACGAATACAAAAATGTCACGCACGAAGGCCAGATTGTCGTCCTCGAACTCATGGGTTACGACAGCCTTCAGTTCTTTCTCGGTCAGGAATTCCCTTTCCTTGCAGTTGGGGCTGATATGGAACTGTGCAAACGGGTTACGAGGAATCTTGCCGTTGTAGTGCGCTCTCATCACAACGCCTTTCAGCCACATACACCTCTGCCAGATAGTTCCGTTGGCCAATCCTCGGTCTGTACTGAGATAAGCAGCGAAGTCCTTGATAAACTCAGGCGTCAGTTCCAGCATCGACATATCCGTGCGACGATAGTGCGACTGGATGAACTCTGCCACATCCTTCCGCGAACGTTCCATAGCCCAGAGTGTGCTTGCCGCTCTGTCCTTGCCTACGCGCTTTTTCTGATTGGCGATGTCCTTGTCGAAAGCACTCAGCAAAGTCTCGTACTCACTGCCGAAACCTTGATATGAGTTGCGCACCATCTCTGCCGTCACGAAAGCCTCTCTATCCGACAGGTGCTGATAGTGCTTGATAATCTGCGCCTTGATATTATCCAGTTCGCGGTTAATCTGCAATGCCTCCTTGCTGCGGCCCTTGGCACAATTGCCTTTCACGTCCCACATGTCAAGCGGGATCGTCATCTTGCAACTAAACTGGCTTTGGGTTCCGTTAATCGTTACCCTGCCCATCACTGGCACCACACCATTCTTCTCCTTACTCTTGTTCACATAGAACAGAATGTTAAAAGTACTTCTCATGTTTCTTACTCCTTTTTTAATTTTGGCTGCAAAACTACTATCTTTTTAGGCATCTATCGCTATGCAAAATGTAGCAATTTGCGGAATAAGAAACTGGCTGCGAACAGGCGGTTGAAGGTGCGCTATTTTGCCCAGATTTGCGTTGTCGCTTTAGGAAAACTAACCCGCCTCAGAGTCCAATTTCTGGGTTACGATTTGGCAACCTAACTCCTTCACCAATCCTCCCCAATTTGCTTTTAGCCCCAAATTGAACTTCCTCGTTCTTCCCCGTATTGCCTTTATTACAGGCCGAATTGCGTTAATCTTCCAAAATCCGTTGTTCTTTACAAGCTTTTTTCGTACCTTTGCAATCAAATGAGGAAGGACAGGAAAATTACGGTAGCGGAGCGGCAGATGGTGTATCTGTTGCGTTGTGCCCTATGGGAACAACAACCGGACGCACAGCAGTTGGGCGATGCTCCTGACTGGCAAGCCATCATGGTGGCGGCGGGACGTCACACTGTGCACGGGCTGGTGGCGCAACAGGTGAAGAAATTGGCCGAGCAGACCGACAACGAACCGCTGATGCGCGCTGCGATGAAGGTGCTGATGAAGACTTCGCACGATAACCGCCATGTGAACGCTATCTTGGCTGACCTGACCCGTGTGATGCGTGAGGGCGGCTACCACACCGTGCTGCTCAAAGGACAAGGGGTGGCACGCTACTATCCTCAGCCCGAACTGCGCTGCCCAGGCGACATCGACTATTACACGGGCGAGAAGACCGACAAAATAGCTGAGCGGCTACAAGAGAACATACCCGACATCTTTTACCACCTCAGCGGCAACGAGGCCAAGCACAAAAACGGCACGCTGCGAGGCGTGGAGATAGAACTGCACCGCCGGGCAACGAACATGAGTATCATGCCCACAGCGATAGAGATACACGAGTGGACGGAAGAAATGTTGCGCAGCGATGACCAACGCACCGCCATTATTGGCGGATGCGAGGTAACGGTGCCAACGGCAATATTCGACGCCATCTACGTCTTCCACCATTTCTACCGTCATTTTCTGCGCGACGGCATCGGACTGCGCCACATCTGCGACTGGTTGCGCACGCTCTACGCCAACCGTGACGAGATTGACACGACGGAACTGGAACGGTTGCTACGGGAGTTCGAGATGCTTGAGGCGTGGCAATTGTTCGGCCTCATGGCGGTACGCCATCTGGGCATGCCGCAGGAGGCAATGCCGCTCTATGACGGGCGACGCACACGGGCAGCCGACCTTCTGATGCGCGAACTAGTGAAAGACAGCAATTTCGGGTTTGAGAAGCATGAGAAACTGATGAAATTCATGCCCAAGTACACTTTGTCGCATAAATGGCATTCGATGAAGCACTACACGCGCTTGTACTGGGTACGCTCGCGCCTCTTCGGCCGACAGGGCCGCCTACTCCTGAACGGTTATTACCGCAGCGGTATCAAAAAACTGTTTAAGAAGCCCCCATCAATTTAGAGGTGAGAGGTTGGAGGTGAGAGGTCTCTTTAGAGGTAAGAGGTTGGAGGTGAGAGGTAAGAGAATACTCCCAATGCTCCCATACCCCCCGGTTCTCCCATCTCCCCCAAACGACAAAACGACCAATCCTCCAAACAACCAAATACTATGCAAGAAAAGAAAATTTGTCCCCATTGCGGCCATGAAGTGGCTTTAGATGACAAGACCTGTGAAGAATGCCAATGGCTATTGCGCTGGAGCAAAGACGACCCCAGTGTATATGAGGTGGACCATGTGCAGACCACCCTCTCACGGCCGACATTGACGTGTTTCTTCCTCTTGGCGGCGATAGGGCAAATCATGTTGTTTCTCTCGACCAAAACACTAGACAACCTGGTGAACCAACGCATGATGCTATGCTTCGGCCACGTGCTGAAGATGGCAGGCGAGACGGCGTTGCTCTACACCCTGATGCGCGGACTGAGGTTTGAATACAAACGGCTGGCTATCCTCTTTCGTGTGACCATCGTACTGCTCATCGCTTACCATCTGATTGCTGCCGTTTTACCCTATATCGGTCATTGGTTGGTGCCTGCAGCACTCCGTCCCGTGATAGTGAGCGTGGCACCCTACGTGCTTATTGCCGCCGAGGTGGCATACGTTATTCTGGGATACCGCATCCTTGACAGTTACAACGGCAAATTGTCTTTCACCGGACTGCTCATGGCCTTGGCCGCTGTGCTGCATCTGGTGCTCAATCTGATACTTCACCGCTCTGGAAACGACATCATCAGCGATGCCGCCGTAGCCATCGTCACCATCTTCTATTTTTTCATCCTCAGCCGTCGCATGCTCGACCACGAGGCCTTCTTAGAATCATTCAACAAAGATGCCATCAAATAACACCAGCGGTTGGGCTGAGAACGTCATCATCGCCGACGCCGACCATTTAGACCGTGTGGCATTCGACCTGACGGTCAATTTCGAGCGGATGCTGGAGCGGCGCATACCCCGTGCCGACCTGGCGCGTTGGGCTGAATGCGTCGTACTGGACGGCGGACTGCGCGAGGGAGACCATCACACGCACCTTATCCTCATACACGACCCGAAGAAAGCGGCTTTCGACAACTTCACACCGGCACATTTTGAAAACGAACTCAACGGGCAAGCATTCAACGGACCGTTGGGCGAATTTACCATCTCGGCCATACAGATCGAAGAGAACGTCGGTGGCGACCGCCTGCTATGCGACACCGTGGCGTATATCACCGCACAGCCTGAGGTGAAGCGTATCATGATTATTCCCGACGAGGAACGCGACTACGACACCGTGCGCCAACTGCTCCGTCAAGCCGACCCCGACAAACACATCACCCTCTTCGCCATGCAACCCATGCCCGGCGGCAATTTCCGTCAGGAGATTCTCGGCTATTCGCTCATGTCTGCCCTCGGAATCAAGGGAGAGGAATTGTGAACATGGAACGTGGGACGTTGAACATGGAACGTGGAACATGGAACGTTGAACGTTGAAGGTTGAACGTTGAATGTTGAAGGTTGAAGGTTGAAGAATTGTGAATGTGGAATGTGGAGTGACAAACGAGCACCAGCCAGACGAAAAATATGTCTTTATGTTTTTATGTCCTTTTGTCTAAACTTCTTATGTCCTTATGTCAAAAAAAATGGCCTTTTGTCCTTATGTCTGAAAAAAATCATGTAAATTTGCAAATCGAAATATCATCATCAAAAACACGAATATGGGAAAAGTATTAATGATCGGCGCCGGAGGCGTCGCCACCGTAGCAGCATTCAAAATAGCGCAGAATGCTGATGTCTTCACCGATTTCATGATAGCCAGCCGCCGCAAAGAGAAATGCGACGCACTGGTACGGGCCATTCATGCCAAAGGATATGACATGCCCATCAAAACGGCTCAGGTCGATGCTGACGACGTAGAGCAACTCAAAGCGCTCTTCAGCGACTATCAGCCCGAACTGGTTATCAACCTCGCCCTACCCTATCAAGACCTTACCATCATGGAGGCCTGTCTGGCATGCGGATGCCACTATCTCGACACCGCCAACTACGAGCCGAAAGACGAGGCTCATTTCGAATACTCATGGCAGTGGGCATACAAAGAACGCTTCGAGCAGGCCGGACTGACCGCCATCCTCGGTTGCGGATTCGACCCGGGCGTGAGCGGCATCTACACCGCCTATGCCGCCAAACACCATTTCGACGAGATGCACACTCTCGACATCGTGGATTGCAACGCCGGCAACCACCACAAGGCATTCGCCACCAACTTCAATCCCGAAATCAACATCCGCGAGATTACCCAGAAAGGACTCTACTACAAGGACGGCGAATGGATTGAAACCGAGCCGCTGGCAGTGCACATGCCCCTCACCTACCCCAACATCGGTCCGCGCGAGAGTTACCTGATGCACCACGAGGAACTGGAGAGTCTGGTGAAGAACTACCCCACCATCCGCCAAGCACGTTTCTGGATGACCTTCGGACAGCAATATCTCACCTACCTCGACATGATACAAAACATCGGTATGAGCCGTATCGACGAGATGGAATACGAGGCACCCTTGGCCGACGGTTCCGGCACCACACGCGTGAAAATTGTGCCCCTGCAGTTCCTCAAAGCCGTATTGCCCAATCCGCAAGACCTAGGCGAGAACTACGAGGGCGAGACATCCATCGGTTGCCGCATCCGTGGCGTAAAAGACGGCAAGGAGCGCACCTACTACGTCTATAACAACTGCTCACATCAGGCCGCCTACGAAGAGACGGGTATGCAGGGCGTGAGTTACACCACGGGCGTACCGGCGATGATTGGTGCCATGATGTTCTTCAAAGGTCTCTGGCGCAAACCCGGTGTATGGAACGTGGAAGAGTTCGATCCCGACCCATTCATGGAGCAACTCAACAAGCAAGGGTTGCCGTGGCACGAGGTGTTCGACGGAGATTTGGAGTTATAAGAGTTTTAGGAGCAAGGGGCAAGGAGCAAGGGGCAAGAGATTAGTCCTCCGATCAAAGAGATATGAACGATTTCTTCTATAGGAAAATTCAGGCATACCAAGAGGCATTAATTCAAGTAAAGAATGTATATGCCCTGACTAATCGCTTCCCAGCAAGTGAAACGCATTGTTTGACAAGTCAAATCAGACGGGCTGTCATATCCATACCTTCAAACATTGCAGAGGGAATGGGGAGAAATTCCATTAAAGAAAGGATACATTTCTTAGAAATTGCCAACGGCTCCATAACTGAAACCATGTGTCAACTTGAAATTGCCCACATGCTAACATATATTTCTGATGAAGAACTCCGAATATGTGAAGAAAAAATGATTTTAGTGTCCCGATTGCTCTCAGGCCTCAAAAGATCATTAGAAGAAAAATTAAACAAACAACAATATTAACATCCGGCAAGTAATAAGGGTTATGGGACTATTCTCTCGCCCCCAGCCCCTTGCTCCTTGCCCCTAAATACACAATTATGGCAAAAAAAGAAGAAGAAATACAGAATCAGCAGGAAGGCAAACTGAAAGCCCTGCAAGCAGCCATGTCTAAAATTGAGAAGGATTTCGGCAAAGGCTCAATCATGAAACTCGGCGACGAAAAAGTCGAAAACGTGGAAGTCATCCCAACCGGCAGCATCGCATTGAATGCGGCTCTCGGAGTGGGCGGCTATCCAAAAGGGCGCATCATCGAGATATTCGGTCCGGAGTCGTCGGGTAAGACCACGCTCGCCATCCATGCTATCGCTGAGGCACAGAAAGCCGGTGGCATAGCAGCCTTCATCGACGCGGAACACGCCTTCGACCGTTTCTATGCAGCCAGTCTCGGTGTGGACGTCGATAACCTGTGGATATCACAACCTGACAACGGTGAGCAGGCACTCGAGATTGCCGACCAACTCATCCGTTCGTCAGCCATCGACATCATCGTCATCGACTCCGTGGCCGCCCTGACCCCGAAGAAAGAAATCGACGGCGACATGGGCGACAACGTGGTGGGACTGCACGCCCGACTGATGAGTCAGGCATTGCGCAAACTGACCGCCACCGTGTCGAAGACCAACACATGCTGCATCTTCATTAACCAGTTGAGAGAGAAAATCGGCGTGATGTTCGGCAATCCCGAGACTACCACTGGCGGCAACGCGCTGAAGTTCTATGCCAGCGTTCGTCTCGATATCCGCCGCGTGACCACGTTGAAAGATGGTGACCAAGCCTATGGCAATCAGGTTCGCGTGAAGATTGTGAAAAACAAAGTGGCTCCTCCTTTCCGCAAGGCAGAGTTTGAAATCACCTTCGGCGAGGGCATCTCCAAAATCGGCGAAATCGTTGACCTAGGTGTGGAGAACGGCATCATCAAGAAGAGCGGCAGTTGGTTCTCATACGGCGACACCAAACTTGCACAGGGCCGCGACGCCACCAAAGCGCTGCTCAAAGACAACCCCGAACTCTGCGAAGAACTTGAGGCAAAGATTATGGAAGCGATTGCTCAATAAGCGGCTCCATAAGAGCATTTGAGAAATAACGACTACGAATTTTACGAATAAAACGAATTTTCCAGGTACCAAATTACTCCATATATTCGTTTTCTTCGTAAGATTCGTAGTTTTTTTGAGGGTATAATAACGGCAAAGATTATGAGACGATACTTTTTGATATTGGCGACACTTGTGGTGACAATGCATGTGGCGGGACAACAGCAACTGCCCATGAAGTTGTGGTATGACCGTCCAGCGACGTATTTTGAAGAGTCGCTGCCCATCGGCAACGGCAAGTTGGGCGCGCTAATTTACGGCGACGCCAATGACAACCTCATCTACCTGAACGACATCACGATGTGGACGGGAAGTCCAGTGGATGTGAACGAGGATGCGGGTGCATCGGAATGGATTCCAAAGATACGCGAGGCACTGTTTCGCGAGGACTATGCAGCAGCGGACACACTGCAGCGGCATGTGCAAGGTCATGACTCACAATTCTACCAGCCGTTGGGAACACTTCATATCATCGATACGGACGGGGGCAAAGCCACGAGATACCGTCGCGAACTGGATCTCGACCATGCCATATGTCGCGATGAATATTGGAAAAACGGGGTACACTTCCATCGCGAATACTTTGCCTCTTACCCGGACCATTGTATCGCCATACAAATCAGGGCGAGCCATCACGGAGCCATCAACTGCGACATACGATTGGGCGCACAGGTGCCGCACCGTGTGAAAGCCAGCAATGACTGCCAACTGACGATGACCGGCCACGCTACAGGCGACACCGACAACAGTATCCATTACTGCACGCTGATGAAAGCCGACAACAAGGGTGGCACCTCCTACACCAGCGACTCGACCATCCATGTACTTGGCGCCGACATGGTGACCCTCTATATCGTCAATGAGACCTCGTTTGCTGGTTTCGACAAGCATCCTGTGACCGAAGGCGCACCTTATATCGAGAATGCCACCAATGCCCTCTGGCACCTGCAAAACCTCGACTACCAACAACTTCGCCTGCGCCACTACAAAGACTACGAGGCACTCTTCTCACGCCTGAAGATGCACATCGAGGGGGCCAAGGTTGACAGTCTGCGTCCCACCGACCGTCAGTTGCGCGACTATACCGCACAAGGCGGCGGCAATCCCTATCTCGAGACGCTATACATGCAATACGGGCGCTACCTGCTCATCTCCTCGTCGCGCACGCCTGGGGTGCCTGCCAACCTGCAAGGACTATGGACGCCCCACCTCTATTCACCTTGGCGCGGTAATTACACCGTGAACATCAATCTGGAGGAGAATTACTGGCCAGCCGAGACTGCCAACCTTTCGGAGATGGTGATGCCGCTCAACACGTTTGTCAGCGCCTTGGCCGAGAACGGACACCACACCGCACACCATTACTACGGCATCGACCGGGGATGGTGCTCGTCGCACAACTCCGACATCTGGGCGATGACAAACCCCGTGGGCGCAAAAAGCGGAATGCCGATGTGGGCCAACTGGAACATGGGCGGGGCATGGCTCGTGAACACACTTTATGACCATTATCTCTTCTCGATGGACAAGACATATTTGCGCGACACAGCCTACCCCCTGATGAAAGGAGCCGCGGAATTTTGTCTGGCATGGCTCGTGGAAGACCCTAACAACCCCGGCACTCTCATCACAGCACCGAGCACCTCGCCCGAGAATGAATATATCGCCGACAGCGGCTATCACGGCATGACCTGTTACGGTGGCACCGCCGACTTGGCCATCATACGCGAACTGCTCATCAACACGCACGACGCCGCCTCGGCCTTAGGCATCGACGATGACTTACGACGAGAGATACAACTCACGCTCGACCGCTTGCGTCCCTATCAGATAGGCAGCCGTGGCAATCTGCAAGAGTGGTATCATGACTGGCGCGACGTGGATGACCATCACCGCCACCAATCGCACTTGATAGGCCTCTACCCCGGACGGCATATTACCCCAGAGAATCAACCCGAATCGGCACGCGCCTGTGTCAAGACACTGGAGATAAAAGGTGACGAGACCACGGGATGGAGCACGGGGTGGCGCATCAATCTATGGGCACGATTGCACAATGCCCAACAGGCATATCATATTTACCAGAAACTGTTGACCGCCGTGGCTCCCGAGGGCGACACGACACCCAACTACCAACATGGCGGCGGCACCTACCCTAACCTGATGGATGCCCACCCGCCTTTCCAGATTGACGGCAACTTCGGCGGCACGGCAGGCGTTTGCGAGATGCTCATTCAGAGCGACGGCACCCACCTCGACCTGCTGCCCGCCCTGCCAGAGGCTTGGCGCAACGGTGAAATCAGCGGTCTGCGTGCGCGTGGCGGTTACACCGTGGCGATGAAATGGCATGAGGGGCGACTGACCGATGCCACCATCCGCACCTCACAACCTGGCTCTGTCATCGTACGCTGGCAAGGCAAGACACGCGCCATCAAATTCAGCCGGGCAGGGAGCAAGAGGATAAGGGGCAAGAGATTACTCTGATTAAAGGGGCAAGGGGCAGGGGGCAAGGGGCAAGAGATTACTCTGATTAAAGGGGCAAGGAGCAGGGGGCAAGGGGCAAGAGATTACTCCGCTAATAGAACACTAAAACCTCTGCACTAAAACCTCTGCACTAAACCCTCTGCACTAAACCTTAAGCCCTTATTGTTCGATTTTACTGGAAAAATTTGCATATATCATTTTTGATTGGTATTTTTGCACAACTAAACGTAAAAAACGAACACTTTTATGAAAACGGGAAAAGAGCAATTGTTTGAGATAACTGTACCTCAGGCAAAGAGCATCGTCAACAACGGCAGTTTTATCGATAATGACTTGTTGATGTTTGATAAGTTCGAGGATGTGCCAATACCGTCAGAACCTTGCCGCATCCGCTGTTTGTTAGTCGCCCTCTGCATGGAGGGTTCGGCGCAGTACAGTGTGGATACAAAAGAGCGGATGGTAAAGAAAAACGACGTGATTATCATCAACGACGGTCAGGTAGTGGGCGACTACATGTTGAGCCGTGACTGCCGTGGCATAGCCATCATGGCATCGAATAATTATTTCAGTGAAATCATCAAAGAGGTGCATGAGGTTTCATCGCTTTTCTTGTTCGCCAACACACACCCCGTATTCAATCTGAAACCGGAGAAGGCAAATACTTTTTTGGAATATTTCCAACTGATCCGTCAGAAGGCCGACGATGCCAGCCACCACTTCCGCAAACAACTGGTCACAGCACTCCTCAAAGCCATGCTTTACGACATCAGCAACGAGATATATCAATTGCAGCAGACACGCGACCCCGTGAAGACGCGCGCCGAAGCCATCTTCACCGAGTTTATCAATCTGGTGAAAAAGAATTTCCGCTATGAGCGCCGCGTGAGTTGGTATGGTGAGCAACTGTGCATCACCCCGAAATATCTGTCGGAAACCATCAAATCGGTAAGCAAACGCACCCCTAACGAATGGATAGACAACTATGTGACACTGGAGATACGCGTGTTGCTGAAGAACTCATCGATGAGCATCAAGGAAATAGCACAAGAATTGCATTTCCCCAACCAATCATTCCTTGGCAAGTATTTCAAAGAGCACGTCGGCATGTCGCCCTCAAAATACAGGAAAACGTTTTGAATGTGGAATGACGAATGACGAATGTGGAATGCGAAATGTTTGCTGACGCGATGAAGAATGAAGGATTGATGCCCCATTCCACAGTCCCTAAACACTCAACCCTAAACACCCAACCCTAAACCTTTATGAAAAAGTATCTGATTTTATTATTGTTGTCATTCGTCGTAGTCGGCGTAAATGGACAAACGAAGAAAAGAACCACCAAGCGCAAAGCGACAGTCACTCAACGTGCCCGTACCCCGGAACAAATGGTGATAGGCAAACATATGCTGAGTCTGCAATGGATTTCATGGGACTATTACGGCACATGCAACATCACCAAACAACCCGACGGCACACTGCGCTGCAAAGGCGAACAATTGTCGCGCGAGAACGACGACTATTTGCGGATAGACGGAGAAATCAGTATCGTCGATGCCAAGCACCTGGTTTTCACAGGTACCATCGCCACCAAGATTTATCACATCAACAACGGCCAGGAATGTTTGCGCGAGGGAACATTTGACTTTGAATCCACGCAAAACCGTAAATACTGGCGTCTACAACAAATGGAAAACCCCTGCGATATGTGCGCAGACTACGTGGATATCTATTTTAAGAGGTGAGAGGTCAGAGGTGAGAGATTACTCCGCAAACGGAGGACAAATAGCAGAAATGCGGACCCCTGAACTCCATAGAAAAGACACTAAACACTCAATCTTCAACTTTCAAGAGTTCTTCAGCAGTACGTGACAGTTCCTCATACCAATCTTCGCCAAAGCGGCGGATGAGGGGTTCTTTGAGGAACTGATAGACGCGTATTCCCTTTTTTTGCCCCAGCGCCACGGCATCACGGCACACATCCCACCGGTTGTAGTTCAGTCCGATATAACCCGCAGAGAGTTGTTTCTCGCGGATAGGATAGAGCGCACAACTGACGGGTTTGCAATAGGTCGTATTTCCCGCGCGATAGGCTTTTTCCAACGCACACAGACAGCAGCCGTCCTCATGACAAGTGAACACACAATCTTTGCCACCGACAATGCTCGTCACCAAGTCACCTTCACTGTCGGTATAAGCCACGCCTTGCCGGTCGATAACCGACTGCGCCGAAGCGGAAAGGTCGGGCCAAACGGTCTCAAGCGCATTTTCTATCTCGGCTATCTCATCGAGGGTAACCGGTGCACCGGCGTCGCCCTCCACACAGCAAATGCCGTGACAAGCGGAGAGGTCGCAACAGAACATCTCTGTCAGGATGTCGGGCGACAACAGCACATTACCTACTTGAATGATAGGAAGCATATTTTAGGAAGTTAAAGAAGTTAAGGAAGTTAAAGAAGTTAAAGACAATAGTCCGTGAATAGGGAACCCCTTTCCCTTCCCTCCCCGAGGGGAGGGCGTGATTAGTGGAGTATTCACTCCCCTCTCCCTTGGAGAGGGGGCGGGGGGTGAGGCTCTTTTTTAGAGGGGCCGGGGGTGAGGCCTACCACTCTATTGGGGTCATGCCGTGGTCAATGAGATAGCGGTTGGTTTGGGAGAATTGATGATTGCCAAACCATCCGCCACGATTGGCAGAGAGGGGTGAGGGGTGAACCGACTCGAGCACCAGATTGCGTGTCTTGTCAATCATATAACTCTTGCCACGTGCATATCCGCCCCAAAGGAGATAAACGAGGTGTTCACGTTCGGTGGCAAGAGCACGGATGGCGGCATCGGTAAATGTCTGCCAACCGAGTCGCGCATGGCTGTTGGCCAAATGAGCACGAACAGTGAGAGTGGCGTTGAGCAAAAGCACGCCTTGTTGCGCCCAACGGGTCAAGTTGCCCGTAGTGGGAATAGGTGCGCCTACGTCGTCATAAATCTCGCGGAAGATATTTTGCAACGACGGCGGGAAAGGCACACCGTCCTGCACGGAGAAACTCAGTCCGTGAGCCTGACCTGGCTCATGATAAGGGTCTTGGCCTATGATGACTACCTTCACCTGATCGAAGGGGCAGAGGTTGAACGCATTGAAAATCAGCGAACCGGGAGGATAACAAGTGGTGCTCCGGTATTCCGCCCTTACGGCCTCGGTAAGCCGCTGAAAATAGGGTTGCTCAAATTCATTGAGCAACCGCTGTTTCCAACTGTTTTCTATTTTTACGTCCATAGTTTTGATGGAGGCTGAATGTTTCTATGAAAGCCTCGGTTATTATCAATTATCAGAGATGAGGTTTTCGCCGGTCATATCGGCGGGCTGCTCCAAACCCATGATGTGGAGGATGGAGGGAGCGACATCAGCCAGACGGCCGTTCTTCACACGTGCACTATTGTTGTTGGTCACATAGATGAAGGGCACGGGATTGAGCGAGTGTGCGGTATTGGGTGTACCATCCTCGTTAATGGCATTGTCGGCATTGCCATGGTCGGCGATGATGATGGCCTCGTAGTCAGCGGCCTTGGCTGCCTCGATGACATCGTGCACGCAGTGGTCAACGGCCCAAACAGCTTTTGCGATGGCATGATAGACACCCGTATGACCCACCATGTCGCCATTGGCGAAGTTGACCACGATGAAGTCGTATTTCTCTGTTTTGATGGCCTCGACGAGTTTGTCTTTCACCTCGTAAGCGCTCATCTCGGGTTTCAGGTCGTATGTGGCCACTTTGGGTGAAGGCACAAGGATGCGGTCCTCGCCCTCGAAGGGAGCCTCGCGTCCGCCATTGAAGAAGAATGTGACGTGAGCGTATTTCTCCGTCTCGGCAGTGTGGAGTTGTTTCTTACCTAGTTTGCTGAGATATTCGCCGAGGGTGTCTTCCACATTCTCTTTCGGGAAGAGAATATACACGCCTTGGAAACTGGCATCATAGGGCGTCATGCAATAATACTGCAATCCGGGGATGGTGTGCATGCCAGCCTCGGGCATATCCTGTTGTGTAAGCACCTGTGTGAGTTCCTTGGCACGGTCGTTTCTGAAGTTAAAGAAGATGACCACGTCGCCCTCTTGGATGGTACCGTCGATGTTGGCGTTGTTGATGGGTTTGATAAACTCGTCGGTCACACCTTCCTCATAACTCTCCTCCATGGCTTTCACTATGTCAGTGGCTTGTTTACCCTTGGCCTCGACGAGCAGGTCGTATGCTTCTTTCACGCGTTCCCAACGTTTGTCGCGGTCCATGGCGTAGAAACGTCCCACAATGCTGGCGATATGAGCATCGTTCTGTCGGCAGACCTCTTCGAGTTGGCGGATGAAACCGATACCGCTCTTCGGGTCAGTATCACGGCCGTCCATGAAACAGTGCACGAAGGTCTGCGTCAGTCCGTATGCCTTGCCAATTTCCACGAGTTTGAACAGATGGTCGAGTGAAGAGTGCACGCCACCGTCGGATGTCAGACCCATGAGGTGAAGGCGTTTGCCGTTTTCTTTCGCATACGAATATGCGTTGACGATACCGGGATTTTTCAAGATGGAGTTGTCGCGGCAGGCACGGTTGATTTTCACCAAGTCCTGATAGACCACGCGTCCTGCGCCGATGTTGAGGTGTCCGACCTCGGAGTTGCCCATTTGTCCGTCGGGCAGACCCACGTCCTCGCCCGAAGCGGCCAGTTGAGCGTGTGCGCTGACAGCGTTAAGATAGTCAAGATAAGGGGTCGGCGTGTTGAAAATCACGTCACCCTCGCCATGTTTTCCGATACCCCATCCGTCGAGTATCATCAATAATGCTTTTTTTGCCATAGTTATATTAATTTTATTTAGAAGTTCAAACGATTCTGGAAGTTAAAGAAGTTAAGGAAGTTACCGCTCACTACGTTCGCTAAGGAGTTAAAGACATTACTCCGTCAGGAGTGAAGGAGTTGAGGAGTGAAGACAATAGTCTGCAAACTGAGGAGCCCCCTTCCCCATCCCCCTCCTTGCTCCCCGGTTTGTCGGGGGAGGGCAACCCCGAGGGGAGGGCGTAATTACTGGAGTAATCTCTTGTTCCTTGCACCTTGCTCCTTGCACCATTTATAGCGATGTTGCTTGAGCACTGCAAAGTTACGGCAAAAAATCGATTTGGCGAAACAAATGTCAGTTTATTGGCAGATTAGGGCGAATAATCGTTAAAATTACTTAAATGAAAATATGTTTTTAATCAACATTCACATTTGATGTGTATATTTGCACGAAATAATGGACTAATGACCACCAAAAAGAGTTTACCCTGTCTCTTTTCCGTACTATGCGTCGCGCTCACCATGTTATGTGGCTGCTTTAGGAACGACAAAGCGAGTATCATGCCAGAGACGGTGCATTTGCAGGAGGGGGATGTGGTATTCCGTTTGGGAACTACGATGCAGAGCCGTGCGGTGGTGCTTGCCGACCCTATGGGTCACTATTCGCATTGCGGCATTGTTGTTGATTCGGCGGGAGTGACACGCATCGTTCATGCTGTGCCCGGCGAGCCCGATTTCGAGGGCGATGTGGGTCGTGTGAAGATGGATACTCCCGAGCGGTTCTTCTCTGGTGAGAATGCTGTGGCCGGCGAGGTGTGCCGTCCGTTGGACAGCGTGGCGGCCTGTGTGGCAGCCACTGAGGCGAAAGCCGATTTCTTCCGTCATGTGCTGTTCGACCACGATTACGACAGTGCCGACACCACGAAATTCTACTGTTCAGAATTCATAGTCCATGCGTTCCGCAAAGCCGGTGTAGAGTTGACGGGGCCACCCACCCACTCCTACGATGTGCCGGGCATTCACTCCATCATCTGGATGCCCATCGACATTTACCAGTCGAAGCACCTGAAACCCGTCGTGCGATTCTGACCGAAACCCTATCATCAAGGAAATAAGAGAGAGTATTATTTATTTTTTATTCATTTATTAAACATTTAAAAGCAATGAAAAAAGTATTATTTTTGATGGCTGCTGTTGTGGCCGTGATGTTTACCGCTTGTACCAAGGGTGGTTCTGCAAAAGACGCCGTTGACGCTGCTATGAAATGCCTCGTGGCTCAGGACTACAAAGGCTATGCTGCTTTCAGTTATGTAGACGAGGGTGCTAACAAAGAGGCTGTTGACAACGCCATCACACTGGCTGCCAATGCTGCTGAGAAACTGTACAAAGAGAATCCTGTGACTGAGTACGAGATTCTGAAAGAAGAGGCTCAGGGCGAGGACGCTGCTGTTGTCGAAGTGAAGATCAAGCAGAAGGATGGCAAAGAGACCACCTCAAAGATGAACATGGTTAAGAATAAGGCCGGCGAGTGGAAGATCAAGGACAGCAAGGACGGCGCAGAGGCTGCTCCCGAAGTGAAGGCTGAGGAGAAGGCTGAAGAGGCTGTTGACGCCGCAAAAGACGCTGCTGCTGATGCCGCTGCAGATATCGAGAAGGCTGCTGACGAGGCTGTGAAGGCTATCGAAGAGGCTGTGAAAGAGTAATCTTTAACTGATTCACACGATATAGCGGGGCGGAAATGATTCCGCCCCGTTTTTATTTGAACATTTTAGAAAGAATCTCGGGGAAAGAAGTGTTGTTTCTGGAGCAATGATTATCATATAATCAGATAATATTAATTCTTGGTTAATTATTCTCATTATTCCCATTTCTTTCCGTAAGCCCTTACCATCAACACACTCATTCCACATTCGTAATTCGTCATTCAAAAATGCCCTCCTCCCCTATCTTGGACCTTCGACAGCAGCGGTTTTTACTGGAGTTGGAGTATCAGAGCGAGAAACAAGCCTTCGAGCAGCAGACCGAAGCCATCGGGCTGCAACGGAAGGTGAAGCGCGGTGACGCATGGTATCCTGTGCGCGCCGGGCGCAGTTATTATAACTCGCTCAACCAACTGACCATCGAAATACTAAGGACCGATGACGAGGAGATAGAGCATAACTTTGAGTTCGGGCGACCCGTCAGTTTCTTTCATCTCACCGACGAGGGCACGAAGAATCAAGGCATCAAGTATTTCCGCTACACGGGCATGGTGAGTTACGTTGACGGCAACCGGATGGTGGTGACACTGCCCGACAACGCCCAACCGACGGAATTGCAGAACACCGAGCGGTTGGGTATCCAACTGTCGTTTGACGAAACGTCCTACCGTCTGATGTTTGAAGCCCTGGACCGTGTGATGGCAGCAAAGAACAACCGTCTGGCTTACCTGCGCGACCTGTTCTACACAAATCAGCGGGCGGCACGCTTCACCTTCGAGCCCATGCGCTTTCCCTGGCTCAACCCCACACAGGAACGGGCGGTCAACGAGGTGCTGTGGTCAAAAGACGTGATGGTGGTACACGGACCTCCGGGCACAGGCAAGACGACCACCTTGGTCGAAGCCATCAACGAGACGTTGCGCCGCGAAAGTCAGGTGTTGGTGTGCGCACAAAGCAACATGGCCGTTGACTGGATTAGCGAACAATTGGTGGACCGTGGCATCAACGTGTTGCGCATCGGCAATCCCAGTAGAGTCAATGACAAAATGCTGGGGTTCACTTACGAACGTCGCTTCGAGGCTCATCCCGACTATCCGCAGTTGTGGAGCATCCGTAAGGCCATCCGAGAACTGCGCGGTCAAAAGAAACGTGCCGAGAGTTACCACCAACGGTTGGACCGCCTGAAATCGCGCGCCGCAGAACTAGAGATTCGCATCAACGCCGAGTTGTTCGACAGCGCCCGCGTCATCGCCAGCACACTCACCGGCGCCGCCAACCGCCTGCTCGACGGACAGAAGTTTGGCACGCTCTTCATTGACGAGGCGGCACAAGCGTTAGAGGCTGCCTGTTGGATAGCCATCCGCCGTGCCTCGCGTGTCATCTTCGCCGGCGACCACTGCCAGTTGCCACCCACGGTGAAGAGCATCCTCGCGCTGAAAGGCGGTCTGGGCAAGACATTGATGGAGCGCATTGTGGAGAACAAGCCCGAGGTGGTGACATTGCTCGAGGTGCAATACCGCATGTGCGAGGAAATAATGCGTTTCTCATCAGATTATTTCTACCACGGGCGTGTGCAGACAGCCCCTCAGATACGTCACCGCAGCATCCTCGAATATGATATCCCCATGACATGGATAGACACCGCCGACATGGACTTCCGCGAGGAGTTCGTGGGCGAGAGTTTCGGTCGCATCAACAAATCGGAGGCGGAACTGACACTCATCACCTTGGAGCGGTATCTGAGCCGTATCGGCAAACAGCGCATCCTCGACGAGCGCATCGATACGGGCATCATCTCACCCTATCGTGCACAAGTGCAGTACCTGCGGCGGCAAATCAAGAAAAAAGAGTTTTTCAAACCCTACCGCCATCTTATCAGCGTGAATACAGTAGATGGTTTTCAGGGGCAGGAGCGCGACATCATCCTCATCTCACTGGTGCGCGCCAACGACGACGGACAGATAGGTTTTCTGCGCGACCTCAGGCGCATGAACGTGGCCATCACCCGCGCCCGCATGAAACTCATCATCTTGGGCGACAGCACCACTATGACTCGCCACCCCTTCTACAAGAAATTGTATGAGTATGTAGAGGGGATGGAGGAATAATTACGAGTTACGAATTATGAATTATGAAATGAGGGGCGCGAGTAGTCACGTCCATAAACTGGTGATGAACATGGCGCTGGCATCATCGGCTTTTTTGAAACCACTGGATTGGTAAAAGTCCAACTCCTCATTATAAGCCACAACGACAATGCGCAAATAATCGGCATAGCGCTCTTTAATTAGTTCCACCAGCCGTTTGCCGATACCCTGATGATGGTATTCCGGGCGTACGAGCAGATAATGAACATAGGCCGTCATTACACCATCGTCCATGGCGCAAATAAGTCCTACAAGTTTATCACCGTCCCAGGCGGTATAGACGGTCTCAAAATTTTTCATCGCCACAACCAGTTTTTCAGGGAAATGACCTGATGACCATTCAACAGAAAGGAACAAATCCTGTAGTTCTTTCTGGTCAAAATCATGAATATCTTTATAATCGATAACCATTTAGCAATCCTTTTTTTGTATGCAAAAGTACGCAATTATTCTAAAAGGGAATCAACTTGCAACGTTTTTTATTGGTGTCCGCTAAAAATCTGAATATCACAAAGGCGATGCCCTCTCCTCCTGTTAGGGGGGAATTGGCATGGGCATGACGAATAACGTAAAAGGTTTACTTAAAAATCTCCGACAACACCATGTCGATATTATCGCCACGGAGGCCACGGGCAAGGATGGTGCCATCAGGAGCGAAGAGGATGATATGAGGGATGCCCCGGATATGATATGCGTTGGTGGCAATCTCCTGCGTGTTGATGATTTGCGGGTAATTCACTCCATCTTCTTTGATGGCCTGCAACGAGGCTTCGGGCTTGTCCCATGCGGCAATACCGATGACTTGCAACCCACGGTCTTTGTATTTATCGTAGGCGGCGATGATGTTGGGGATTTCCATACGACAGGGTCCGCACCACGACGCCCAGAAATCCACAAGCACATATTTCCCGCAACCGACGTAGTCGCTGAGCTGGGTGGTATTACCTTCATACTCCACAGCGAAATCGACAAACATCTCACCCTCTGCGGGACTGAAATAATGCTCACTCGACTCCATATTTACTCCCATTGCACTGAGGGCCAATTTCATTTCAGCCCACGCTTCTCCGGCCTTGACACGCGGACTCATCAACTCGAGCCACGAGGCGACTTTCTCCGGCGAGACGTGTGACAAGGCAAACGCCAATTCTACCATACCCAACACATCGTCACCATGCCGGGCGAGTTCACTCTGCATCAGACTGTCGAGACGCTCACGCTTGACGATATCGCCATGCAGCAAAGGAGGATATGTGTTCTGAAACCTCCCGAAATCCTCATTCAGCGGCGTGCCCAATGGTTGAAGCATGAACCGTATCGAATCATCTTTGGCGAGGTTTTGCAAATCAATGCAGAAATTGGTCGTTCCGTTCTCCAAGAAGAAATATGGCGACATGATTTCCGGCATACCGTCGCGCTGAGTGATTGACTGCAAGTTGAAGGCGCCCGGTTCGTCAAGCACCCCTTCCTTGGGTATGATATTTCCGTTGACAATCTCCACGGTATCAACAGCGGCATTGACCATGCGCATGGCCGACATCCACTGGGTTAGCAGCAGTTTGGTGTTCATCGTGGAGTCGCCCACTTTGCCCTCCAACCGATAATGTACTTGTCCATGTCCTGTAATCGCAACGAGGGCTAGGAGAATGGTGATAACACCTTGCTTCATCATGTGATGTTTGTTTTATTCACAGTGCAACGCTTGTTTGCGTATCACAACTGTTTTCAATTTTACGATTTCCTATTTTCTTAACTATATACAATACGCTCTTATTGCCGGAAATTAAGTTTACACTGTGTTAAAAAAACTTATATTAGGAAGCATCGCTTTTTATCGTAAATAATTAACCTCATTATTTCAATTTCTTTCCTGAACTCTTTTGCGATTTCGTGATTTTTATCTATATTTGCCCACACATTCACAAAACCACGAAAAAAATGCTTCAACAAGACTATATCATGCGGCTGATACAAGAATTTGCTGCGGCTTTACGACGGATTCTACAAAAAAAAGAGATAGAAGACCGCTCTGAGGCCATCAGAGACTTGTACCGGCAATATCTGGACGGATATGAGGAGTATCACATCTCGACGATGGACGAGGTGATGCAGTCGTTCGCACGCTATGAAGCAGACCAACGCATCTACCGCATGGAGATGTTGGCTGAACTTTACTACGTGGAATCGGACATGAAGTCGGAGCCGACACGGACACAGTTGCTTGAGCGCGCACTCATGCTCTTCTCCTTCATCGACAGCCACAGCAAAACACTATCCTTTGAACGGCAACAAAAAATCGGGGAGATTAAAAAAAGACTGACAAATTAAGAGTGAAGATATAATTCCAGAAACAAGTTTGTTTCAAAACAACGGATTTCACGAATGAAACGGATGAAATGAATTTGTATGAGGGGCGAGAACACTAAACACTCCACCCTAAACACTAAACCTTTTTGGGAACTACGAATTTCGCGAATTTTACGAATTAGAAATACAAACGGATGTCACGGATATACCAATTAGTACACTAAACACTAAACCCTCTACACTAAACAAAATTATGAAAAAAACTATTTTATCACTAATTATGCTGGCCGGCGCCATGAGCGTGTCGGCCAACGTCACTGAGATGAAAAAGACGGATCCTATCCGCCAAAAAATAACTTGGCAGGCACCCGCCGCCCCGTCGAACGGAGAAGGTGAAATCGAAAAGATATACCTCGCCTACAACACACCCGACGGCAAGGAGCACAACTTGATATGCGAAATGCCATGGCCCGTGTCAGCCGATATGTTTGTCGGAGGCGACATCACAGAGGAAGACATCAATTTCGACGGGATTCCTGACCTGCAAGTGTTTCTCTGCTTTGTGGACGCGACAGGTCGTAATGCCATTTACGACGGTTTCGTATGGAACACCGACACGCACACCTTTCTCCCCGTGGAGGGGTACAGCGACATAGTCAGTCCAAACATCGATGTCGAGAGCAAATGCATCGTGGGACGGGAAATCTCGTTTGAAGAGACTGCCGATGTCGAGCAATATGAATGGCGCGACGGCAAACTGCAAAGGACCTATCGTCGGTTTGAATATGACATCTATGGTAATAAAGGCGGTGAGACAATAGACACAGCCTGGGACTACGACGATGACGAAAATATCACGAAAGTGACGCTCTTCGTCTATAATGACGGCGACCTACAGCAGACGTTGGAGACGACGGAGTGGTTGGAGGCCGGACCCAACAACAAGGAAGAGGTGGGTACCTTGAGCCGCAACGACATCAATTTCGACGGTCATCCCGACATCTTGGTCTATTTGGGTCAGTACAGCAACTTGGGTCTCGACTTTTACGACGCCTGGGTATGGGACACCGCCAAGAAAAGTTATACTCGCGTAGATAAATACCACGAGATACCCTGCCCCTCCGAAAACCCAGAGAAGGAGTGGATTGAGAGCGTGTCAGCCGTCTCTTTTTCACAGTCGGTCTATCTCCGCTATGAATGGAAGAAAGGCAAACTGGTATTAACGAAGAAAGAGAATCAATGAAAACCCGCACACGATTAGAAACAAATGTGGACCCCGGTAAAACAACCATGACGCAAAAAAACTAACTTCATGTTGTTTCATTTGGTTATTACACGGAAAAACATTATATTTGCAAAACTTTAACCCTAAAACATATAATAACAATGAAAAAGACCATTCAAAAATGGGGCGGACGCATCGCCCTGGTAGTATGTATGGCATTCGGTTTCAATATGGTGGCCGATGCGCAAGTACCCTCCATTCCCCGCAAACAGACAACCACAAAGAGAACCACAACACGCCGCGCTAATGTGGCTTGGGGCACACAGTATGACTGGCTCTCAACCCGCTACGTCACCTATAGCGACATCCAATATATGGACCGCGGACAAGTACGTGTGCTGAAAAACTCCATCTATGCCCGTCACGGCCGTAAGTTCAAGGATGCTAATCTGCGTGCCTATTTCAACAGCCAGAGTTGGTACAACCCCACCCGCAACGAGGTGCCCGCCAAGGAGTTCAACAAATACGAGAACTACAACATCAACTTCCTGCTAAAATACGAATAGCGACTTATTTGAAAAGACAAGCGCAAATATACCGTGCTGATTCTCAAAACGGGTAAAACGCTTGTTTTTCAGACAGGTGACTTATATCTAACCGCCGAATGGCTGGAGGTAAATATCAAAATCCGAAGATACGATTTCTTCGGATTTTTCATGAATATTTGCCTTTACACCACCCGTTATTCATTTTTATTGGTTACCTTTGCACCCCGAAATACAATCATTATAAATCATGAATATAGAAGCCGCAATCAGCAGTTCGGTGCACAACGCCATCAAAGAACTGTACGGACAGGAAGTGCCAGACAAGATGGTGCAGTTGTCGAAGACGAGAAGCGAATTTGAGGGCAACCTGACCCTCGTGGTGTTCCCCTTTGTGAAGATGTCGCGAAAACGACCGGAAGAAACCGCACAAGAGATAGGCGAATACCTGAAAAAGAATGATGTCAACATCGCCGACTACAACGTGGTGAAAGGATTCCTCAATCTCAACATCGCACCCGCCTCATGGATAGCATTGCTCAATCACATCAATGCCGACGAGAAGTTCGGCTATGTCAGCGCCGAGCGCAAGGCTGCCGAAAACGACGGCAAGCAACCGCTGGTGATGATAGAATACTCATCGCCCAACACCAACAAGCCGCTGCATCTGGGCCATGTGCGCAACAACCTGCTGGGTTGGTCGCTGGCACAAATCATGGAGGCTAACGGCAACCGCGTGGTGAAGACCAACATCGTGAACGACCGCGGCATACACATCTGCAAGTCGATGCTGGCATGGCTGAAATGGGGCAACGGCGAAACACCGGAGTCATCGGGCAAGAAAGGCGACCACCTGATAGGCGACTATTATGTGGCATTCGACAAACACTACCGCGAAGAGGTGGCTGCACTGAAAGCCCAATACATCGCCGAGGGCATGGACGAAGAGAGCGCCGAGAAGAAAGCCAAAGACGAGGCACCGCTCATCCGCGAGGCTCATGAGATGCTGGTGAAATGGGAACAGGGCGACCCCGAGGTGCGTGCCCTGTGGGAGAAGATGAACTCATGGGTGTATGCTGGTTTCGACGAGACCTACCGCGCCCTGGGTGTATCGTTCGATAAGATTTATTACGAATCAAACACCTATCTCGAGGGTAAGAAGAAAGTGGAGGAAGGACTGGAGAAAGGATTTTTCTACAGAAAAGACGACAACAGCGTTTGGGCAGACCTCACCAACGAGGGACTTGACCAAAAACTGCTGTTGCGCAGCGACGGCACCTCGGTGTATATGACGCAAGATATCGGCACCGCCGACCTCCGTTTCCGCGATTATCCCATCGATAAGATGATTTACGTTGTGGGCAATGAGCAGAACTACCATTTCCAGGTGCTCTCCATTCTGTTGGACCGTCTCGGTTTCAAATGGGGAAAAGACCTGGTGCATTTCTCCTACGGTATGGTGGAACTGCCTAACGGAAAGATGAAGAGTCGTGAAGGCACGGTAGTGGACGCCGACGACCTGATTGCTACGATGATAGCCGACGCAAAGATGTTGAGCGAGGACAAAGTGAACAAACTCGAGGGCATCAGCGAGGAGGAGAAGAACGAGATAGCCCGCATCGTGGGTATGGGCGCCCTGAAATATTTCATCCTGAAGGTGGACGCCCGCAAGAACATGCTGTTCAACCCCGAAGAGAGCATCGATTTCAACGGCAATACGGGTCCGTTTATCCAATATACGCACGCACGCATCCGCAGCATCCTGCGTAAGGCTGCCGCCGAAGGCATAGAGGTGCCCGACACACTGACAGGCGACTTCGAGGTCAATGACAAGGAAATAGCCCTGATACAGAAGATAAACGAGTTTGGCACAGCGGTGGAGCAGGCAGGCAAAGACTACAGCCCGAGCGGCATCGCCAACTACTGTTACGAACTGACGAAGGAGTTCAACCAATTTTATCATGACTATAGCATCCTCAATGCCGAAACCACTGAGCAGAAGACCTTCCGTCTGGTGTTGGCGAAAAACGTGGCGAAAATCATCAAAAACGGCATGGCTCTGTTAGGCATAGAAGTGCCGGAGAGAATGTAAGGTCGGACCCTCAAAGCCTCCCCCGTACCCCCTCCGAAGGAAGGAAAAGCCTCCCCCGTACCCCCTCCGAAGGAGGGGGACACAAAATGAGAAAAAATTGAGAATTGTCAATTGTTTTTTTCTAATAAATTGAAACGTCTATGTACCGATATGAGACTGCTGACGGTGCCTATTATAGTGTGCTAAAAGATTACTCTGAGGATAATCGCAACCGGCATACCAATGCCGAACAAATTGTTTGGGATTTTCTTCGGAGCAAGCAATTGGGCACAAAATTCCGCCGACAGCATATTATCGGACAATATATCGTAGATTTTGTTTGTTTACAAAAGCATCTGATTATAGAGATTGACGGTAAGTACCATTTTTATATGGGTCAACAAATTGACGATGCCATCAGAGATAATACACTCAAAGAAAAAGGTTTTAAGATTCTTCGTTTTACGAATGATGAAATAATTGGAAATACACCCAACATCATCCAAACCATCAAAGCCGAAATAATGGGGAACATCACACCAACAAATACACCCGTCGATTCTCCAACGAGCATGCCCGAATGCGTGTCCGCCTCCTTGGGAGGGGAGGCTTGGAGAACCTCTGCTTGGGCGGTGGATGCAGCCTGTTCGGGCAACCCTGGTCAAATGGAATATCAAGGGATTGATTTGGCGACCGGTGCACAGGTTTTTCATTTCGGTCCTGTCTTCGGCACGAACAACATCGGGGAATTTCTCGCCATCGTACATGCCTTGGCATTGATGGAGCAACAAGGTATCCTCGATAAAGTGATTTACAGCGACAGTTACAACGCTATCTTGTGGGTCAACAAAAAGAAATGCAAGACCACGTTGGAACGCACGCCTCAGACCGAGAAACTCTACCAGATTATCGCCCGTGCCGAAAACTGGCTCCTCACCCACACCGTCAGCACCCCTATCCTGAAATGGGAGACAAAACAGTGGGGCGAGATACCCGCAGACTTTGGAAGAAAAAAATAAAATCCCTCGATTGAGGGATTATTTGTTATCCTGTATGTTGCTACGGGTAAGCAACAGGATGAAATAAAATGTGCTTTCACTTATTTGCTACAGTTAAGTGTTAGCACCACATCTGATATATATAGTGTCTTGGAAAACGTAATGTGCCGTTCTTATGTGCGGCAAAAAGTTGTGTCGTCCGTCGCGGATTTCTTTATTCTTTGAATACACCTTATATCGACAATGATTGCGTTGACCGCTGTGGGGATATCGTAAAGGTTTGCACGCATAAAAATTTAATTGCGTATTATATATTGATATTTCGTGTTGATTATTTCTTCTTCAGGTGCCGAAAAGCACTAGGCGTCGATTTCATGTGCAAAATAAGCCCAAAAAACTTACTTGGCAAATTTACTCCGTATTGTATTTAGTCCGATTTGTATCACTGATACATTACGGACAGTAATAAATACATTACGGAAGACAAACGTTAAAAAGTTTTATTATAACATCAGAAAAAAACGACTAATCCTGAGAAAATGGCAATTAATTGTTATTTTTGTAAAGCAATCCTCAAAAAAAGATGAGAAAAATACTCAAAATGACATTTTGGCTGCTGATGGCACCAATTATGACATGTGCGGCCTCAAATTTATATTTTCGAACGGTAGATGTGAAAAGCGGTTTGTCTGACAATTTCGTGAGAGATATTGCCAGCGACAGCTACGGATTTATATGGTTCTCTACCATCAACGGTCTCAGTCGTTATGACGGCTACCGTATGTACAACTATATGCCACAGGAAATGGGGAACCATGACAATGACGTGACGTTCGTCAGGGAAACCGCCGACAGCACCTTATGGATGTTGTGCTCAGGCGACCTCTACACCTATTCGCGTAAAATAAACAAATGGCAGAAAGACGGCATGGCCAAATTGTCGAAACTGGGAGTGCAAGGAACCATGCGAGTCTTTTATGTGGATGACCGTCGCAATCTATGGGTAACGACCGAGAGAGGATTGTATCATTATGACTATTCTCAACGCAAAGGACTGCATATCGCCAATTACAGCAAATCGCCCATCACACACATCGCTTCAAAAAACGAGTATGTGGCGGTTGTCACCTCCGACAACGAGGTTTATGAGGTGGCACTAAAAGAGCGCAAACTCATCTTTATCGGCAAATCACCCACTGCGACTTACAGCCGTGACAGACGAGTGTATCTTGACAATGACATGAACCTCTGGCTCTATGGCTCGCACTCAACGGCCGACACCCAATGGGTGCTCTCACTCAGAACCCGGCAATGGTATCAGCCGACAGAGTTAAGACAGATGGGCAATGTGTTTGTAAACGCCATCACCGAGGACAACAGCGGCCATCTATGGATAGGCACAGGCAACGCCGGTATTTTTGTTTTCGAAAGACGCAACGGAGGGTTTGTGTCAGTCAGCATGACCAATATCAATCCGTTCATGGCCAAGATGAGCCATATCTCCTGTTTTTATCTCGACGACAACAATACCATGTGGGTGGGCTCGGCAAAACTGGGAGTCGCCTTCGCCGACATGAACCGTCCCGAATTCAACCTCATTTCTACCGGCGACTACCAAGACGTGAGTACGCTGCTCCAAGACCGACAAGGCAACCTCTGGATAGGGTTTGACGGTAACGGCATCATAAGACGCCAACCCTCCGGCGGCACCACCTATTACGCGGCACAAAAACATCAAATCCCGTCAGACATTGTCACGTCGCTTGTCATGGATGCCAACGGATCAATCATCGCAGGCACCTACGGCAGCGGTCTTGCCCGGTTTGACGGTGCCAAGTTCGCCCCCCTCTACCCTGAATCATCCGTACTGAAGTATGTCAAAGCATTGGCAAACGATGTGCATGGCAACTTATGGGTAGCCACCGTTGACAAGGGCGTGGTCAAGGTCAACAGCGGCGGTTCTATCGTCAATTACACCAAGGAAAACTCGGCGCTCGTTTCAAACGGCACCATTTGCCTGACATGCGACTCCCTACGCGACATTATCTATATAGGCACATCCACAGGAGTGAGCGCATATCACTCTGGAGAAAACCGTTTTCTGACAATCTCGCAACTCGACCAGTTGAAAGGGTCGTATGTGTCATCACTGATGGTATGCCGAAAGAACCTGCTCTGGATAGGTTGCAGAGATGGTCTTTGGGTCTATAACCAAAAAGAAGGAACCATCAAGCACCTGACCACCGAGCAGGGTATGTCGCACAACTCTGTCAGGGCATTGGCATTCATTGGCGACCACGTTTGGGCAAGTACCGACAACGGACTGACCTGCATCACAGTCAAAAATGATGTAAATGGCACATTGTCCTACAATTGTTATCCTTTCCATGACAGCGACGGACTGCACAATATTGTCTTCTCCAATGATGCAAGCATCACCACAACACAAAACGAAATATTATTAGGTTGCTATTCCGGATATGTCAGCATACCAAACGAAGACATTGTCGCACTCTATCCAAAATTGCACGTGGAATTTACGGAATTCCGAATCAACGGTGTTTACAATCCTGATTTCCTGACCGACCACACCATCGGCCACAATGACCGCCTCGGTGTGTCGGTCTCTGCCATGGCCCCTGTTATCAGCCAGAAGATACAATATTTTTACCGTTTCAAGGGTGACGAGGTATGGATGAGAGCCCCCAACAATATTCTTTACTTTGCTTCGCTCAACCCCGGGCACTATGTGCTGCAAGTGAAAGCGGTGCTACCCGGACTCATGGAGAGCGAGCCAGCCGAACTGGCTTTCAGGATGCTTCCGCCGTGGTGGCTGTCAACACCCGCCGTCATCTTCTACATCCTCGCCCTCATCGCCGCGGGATATCTCATCACCCGAATTTTGCGATACAGGCAGAAGCGCGAACTGGCCATCAAACGGTTGGAGATGAATCTGGAAAAATATGAGATGGAAGAAGAGAAAATCAGATTTTTCACCAATATCAGTCACGATTTGAAGACCCCGCTGACCCTGGTGGTCGCACCTTTGGAGAAAATCCGCGAAACCAACCTGCCCGCCGCTGTTCGCACAGAGGTGGATATGGCATGGCGCAATGCACGGCAGTTGTATGATCTCGTTTTGGAACTGCTCGATTTCCACCGTCTGGATGCGGGCAAGGAGACGCTGAACCTCCGTCATGGCGACATCGTGGGTTTCGTCAGGCAAACCGCTCAGGGATTTGCCTATCTCATCACGCTCAAACAAATCAAGATGACATTGAAACTGCCGACAGCACCCGTAGAAATCAACTTCGACGAGAATAAACTTAGGCGTGTCATCACCAATCTGCTTTCCAATGCCTTCAAATACAACACCGACAACGGCAACGTGATACTGTCACTAGACATACACGAGGAAGACGACCAACGGAAAGTGGAACTGAGTGTGGCCGACACGGGTATAGGCGTGCACGACAAGAACCGTATTTTCGACCGTTTCATGCAGGAGACGCACGGACAGGAACAAGAGGGAAGCGGTATCGGACTGCACATCGTCAAGCAATACGTTGATATGATGAGCGGCAGCATTACCGTGAAAGACAACCAACCGAAAGGCACCGTCTTTACCGTGACCATACCTGTCGTGGAAAAGACCGACGCCGAGATTAAAGAGTTGTCCATCTACGAAAATGACACACCCGCCGAAGCGACCATCAGCGACCAAGAAGTGCAGGAGAAACCTCTCATCCTGGTGGTTGACGACAACATGGACGCACGTCAGTTCCTGCAAAGAAGCCTTGCCGACGAATACGATGTGCTCACGGCTGCTAACGGCAAAGAGGCGCTGGAACAACTGGAGAAGAACGAGAATGTATGTATCGTTGTCAGCGACGTGATGATGCCCGTAATGGACGGCATAGAATTTTTCAGGCAAGTGAAGAGCGACATCAATTACTCTCACATACCCGTCATTCTGCTCACTGCCAAAAGCAGCGAAGAGAGCATCGTGGCCGGATTGGAGGAAGGCGTGGCAGACTATATCACCAAGCCTTACAATCTGTCGGTCTTACGGTTACGCATCAAGAAAATCCTGGAATGGTCGAAGGATGTGCGCCAAAGTGTGGCCACGGGCATAGAAATCAAACCGAGCGAGATTACGGTGAGTTCATTGGATGAAGAACTCATCAGTCACGTCATTTCCTACATCGAGGACAACATCCACGACCAGAACTACTCTGTCGTGCAACTCAGCAGCGACGTGGGCATGACACGCGGTCACCTCTACAAGAAACTCATGGCCATCACAGGCAAATCACCACTGGAGTTAATCCGAATCATCAAACTGAAACGAGGCAAGAGCCTTTTGGAACAAGGAAAGACCAATATCTCCGAAGTATCGGATATGGTGGGATTCTCCCCGAAACAATTTGGTCATTATTTCAAAATCATGTACGGCGAAACCCCGTCGGAATATTTGAGAAAGCACCGAAACCAACCTAAAAATACAATCATATGAACCGTAACCTTTTTAGGACTATCCTGCTGGCGGCTCTATTACCGCTGATGCCCTGCCACATGACAGCGGGCAAGTACCAAAACTTCAAGGTCTCGACCTATATCCGCGCACAAGACGTGGCACGGATGGAAGACGAGCAGTTCCTCAAAAACACTTGGGAGACAGTAAGCAGCCAGGTTGACCTCGACAAAATTTACCTTGAGACACACCGCGACGCATTCACCGTTCCGGAAAAGACGCTGTTGAAAGTCAAGAAATTCTTTCTCTCCAAAGGTCTGGAGGTGGGCGGAGGTATCACTTTCACACGCTCTGAGCCGACGGATTTCGAGACATACAGTTATGCACGTGAGAACGAACGGCAGCAGGTAAAGGAAATCTCAGAATTTACCGCCAAGCACTTCGATGATTTCATCCTCGACGATTTCTTCTTCATCGACCTGAAAAACGATGACGAGATAGCCGCCAAAGGAGACAAGAGTTGGACCGAATACCGTTTGCGGCTCATGGCCGACGCAGGGCGTGAACTGGTGGTGAACCCTGCCAAGGCCGTCAATCCCAAGGTGAAGGTCATCATCAAATATCCCAATTGGTATGACCATTTCCACGGTTTGGGATTCAATCTTGAAGAAGAGCCGACCTATTTCGACGGGTTATGGACCGGCACGGAGACACGCGACCCGGCATCCGCCCAACATCTGCAAAACTATCTGAGTTATAACATTATCCGTTATTTCGATAACATCGCCCCAGGTCGCAACTATGGCGGTTGGGTCGATGCCGGAGGCATACACATGAGCATGGACCGCTATGCGGAGCAACTCCATCTGACCATGCTGGCACGCACACCCGAAATCATCCTGTGGAACTATATGCAACTGGCAGAGGTGAAAATCGCTCCAAATATGCGCGCGCTATGGCAAAACGCAGGCGGCAACAGTTTCCGCTATGACGATATGGTGGCACCCTACACCAAGAACGGCAAGACCATCACCCCCACCACCATGGCCCGTTTCGCCCACCACACACTCCACCAGACCGACCAACTGGTAGGAAAACTGGGCAACCCCATAGGCCTGGTCTCATACAAGCCCTATCACTCATCTGGTGAAGAGTTCCTGCAAAACTACCTTGGTATGATTGGTCTCCCAATGGATATGCACCCGCAATGGAAAGAGGGACAGAAACAGATACTGCTCACCGAGCAAGCCGCCAAAGACCCGCAAATCACAGAGAAAATCAAACGGCATCTGAAAAACGGAGGCGACGTCATTATCACAACAGGACTGTTGAAAGCCATCCACGAGCCGCTTGCCGACGTATGCGAACTCTACTGCGGCGACCTGAAAGCCATCGTCAACGACTTCGGATGGCACGGCAAGTCAGAGCGTGAGTTTATCATACCGCAGGTGAAATATTTCACCAATGACGCATGGGAGGTGGTCAGTGCCGGCCGGCCGCTCACAGGAGGCGTATCGGGTTATCCCATTCTCTTGCGGGACACTTATTCCAAAGGTATCCTGTTTGTGCTTACCATCCCCGACGATTTCGGCAATCTGTATGATTATCCTGCCGGAGCACTCAATACCATACGCAAGGTGATGAGCAAAGACACAGGCGCATATATCGAAGGACCGTCGAAAGTGGCTTTGTTCCCGTATGACAACAAGACGATGGTGGTTGAGAATTTCAATGACGAGGCCGTCAGTCTGCGTGTGGTCATCAACAACAAGGTGAGTGCGTTGCGGAATCTTCTCACCGGAGAGCAAATCAAACCTGTAGAGGTGCAATACAGCCGATACCGCTTCTTTGGCTATGACGAAGGACAAACCGTATTCAATCTTTCCCTGCCTGCTCACAGTTATATCGGACTGGGATATTGACAATGTCTTATTGTGCCCGGAGTACGGTACTTGCCAGCGTGTCTTCGGATATTATCAATCATCGGGATGCCAGCGAATTGGTCGCTTTGCATCCCGATGAATCTTTTTGTTATTTCCCTGCGTACCACTCTTTCAGCACGTAGAAGGCTTTTTTCTTCTCTCCGTTGTCGCTCACGAGACCTTTCCGATTGTAGTAGTCTTGTATGCCGTTCAGCACGCGGCGTGGCGAACGGAAATCTTTCAAAATCCATGGCGTAGTGCCGCTGAGTCCGTCAATTTTCTCCAGCATGGCGATGTTTTCGCGGTAGAGGTTCTCTTGGAATTCCTCCGTCCACCGCTGGTTCTTGGCACCGTGCATCCCATACTTTGCCCCACCGCCAAACTCGCTGACGATGACAGGTTTGTCATAGGGAATCTCCCACTCCATTTTAGGCGCGTCATTCACATCACGATACCAGCCGATATATTGGTTGAAAGAGACGACATCCACCCACTGGTTCATATTGTCCTGCAAACGGTTTTTGTAGTTGGACGCTGATGTCACTTCCATCGCCATAGAGATAAGGCGCGTGTCATCTAGGCTACGGGCTTTCTGCGCCAGTCTGCTCAGGAACTGGTCGCGCTCTGCCGAATGAGGCGTCTCGTTGGCAATGGACCAGATGATGACGTTGGCGCGGTTCTGGTCGCGGTGTATCATGTCGGTCAACTGTTGTTCGGCATTGGCGTAAGTGTCGGGGTTGGTCCAGTCGATAGTCCAATAGACGGGTATCTCCGACCACACGAGGATACCCATGCGTTCTGCCTCGCGCACAGCATACTCATTGTGGGGATAGTGAGCCAGACGCACGAAATTGCAACCCAACTCCTTCGCCCATGTCAACAATGTCCGTGCATCCTCGGCAGAGTTGGCTCGTCCGCCTCCGTAGGCTTTCTCCTCATGGATGGAAATGCCTTTCAGGAAGACAGGTTTGCCGTTGAGTAAGATTTGTTTGCCTTGTGTTTCGATAGTACGGAATCCTATAGCGTCGCGCAGGGTGTCGCCCTCAAGGACTAACTCCACGTCATAGCATTTAGGTGTCTCGGGCGACCACAGTTGCAGTTTTTTCAGTTTCGGGCTTTTGATGGTGAAATCAGCGACAGCACCGTCAGCATCGGTAGTGACCTTCTGGTTGATTTTCAGTTCGGGGATGTTGAAAGTAATCTGCTTTCCCGCCTCGGCCTTATTGAGTTTTGCGGAGAACTGCAGTGCGGCTTTTTTCAAGTCGTAGTCAGTGATGCTTACTTTGAAGTTCTCGATATAGGTTGGTGCCACCTCGACCAGCAGCACGTCGCGCGTGATGCCGCCGTAGTTCCACCAGTCGAAGATTTGCGTCGGCACATTGCTCTTATGACGCTTGTTATCCACCTTGACGATGACTGAGTTCTCACCGCCAGTCAGCAAATCGGTCACATCGAAGTTGAACGGCGTGAATCCGCCAACATGATAACCTGCCTCTTTACCGTTCACCCATACCCGTGACTCGTAATTGACGGCACCGAAATAGAGCAACGCGCGTTTGCCGGAAGGATGATATTGGAAACTCCGTTTGAACCACACCGTTCCTTCATAGAAAAACAGGCGGTCGTCCTGCGTGTTCCAATCACCGGGTATATGCATCGTCGGAGCCTTGTCGAAATCATACTCAATCAAATCCTCGGGGCGCTGCGGTTTCGCATCGCGGAAGAATCCCCATGGTGTGGGATTCATCCGGTAGTCGTAATAACCCTCTTCCTGCACGTCGACGATATAATTCCACTCGCCACAGAGCGACATCGTCTGCCGCCCCATCACATTTGCCACCTGTGGCATCTTGCCACTTTGCGCCTTCATCGGCACCACCTGCGTCAGCATCACCAATGCCACGACAGCGAATAACACGTTTCTTCTCATAGGAAAAACTTTATCTGTTGTTTTTATACCACTCCACCACATTCTCTCCATATTTTTCGCGGACAGTGATAGACGCGGCAGGAAGGATGGGGGCTCGGGTGCCGTCACCGACTGTAAGAGGGGCCTTTTCAACACGAATCTCGTCCCAAAGTCCGGCATCGATAAAACTCTGTAAGGTCATTCCACCGCCCTCGACCAAAAGCGACTTGATGCCGTCGGCATACATCTGCGCCATGAGGTCAGGCAGTGTAGTGGCATGCGAGAGGACATAGCGGCGGGGCGACGGACCGCTCCAATGGCGCACGTCGAGGCGGGGATGTTCACGCTCGTCGGTGACATGCCCCACGAGGATGGCGTCGCTCTCAGCACGCAGTTTATGAACAAGCATTTGTGTGAACGGCGTGGAAATCTTCACAGGACGGAAATGGTCGTCGATGAACCCATCGGCAGTCTGTGCCCATTTCAACAGAATATACGGTCGATGATGCTCATGAAAAGTGAAGAATCGCTTGTTCAGTTCACGACATTCATCCTCCAACACGCCCACCGTCACCTCGATGCCCGCATCGCGAAGCATCTGGATGCCACGACCCTGAACACGGGCAAAAGGGTCAACGCAACCAACCACCACACGACGCACACCCTTACGAATAATGAGTTCGGCACAAGGTGGTGTCTTGCCATAATGGGCACAGGGCTCCAGGCTGACGTACATGGTCGATTCGGGCAACAGAGGTTCATCCTCGGTGCGCACCGAAGCGAAAGCATTCACCTCGGCATGTCCCTCACCGGCACGGATATGATAACCCTCGCCAATGATATGGCCGTCATGCACGATGACCGCTCCCACCATCGGATTAGGACGGCAGGTCAACAACCCATTCTGAGCCAGTTGGATGCAGCGGCGCATATAAAAAGGAGCCTCCCCCCGCCCCCCTCCCAAGGAGGGGGAGAACTTACTTGCGGTATGTTTGTTTATGTCTTTGTCCATGATTTAGATTAACAAATTGGAATCGCATAAATTGTATTTGTTTGCAAAGTTAAGGTTTTCTTGGCACACTGACGATAATATCAGTATGAAAACAATTATAAATGCCATCTGGTATGTCTATTTATCATACGATATGAGATGCATTTTATACATTCAAGAAGATGTTAACATTTTTTATAACAAACAATTACCAACTAAAAAGAAATTATTATACATTTGCAAATAGAAGTAATTGTTGCGGAGGGATGCTACCCTTAAACTATCGTTTATTAACCTTTTAACATATTAACCCTTTAACACAAGATGACAATGAAAAGATTATTTTTGACAATGTTGATGATGGTGACTGGCATTACCATCATCAACGCACAGACCTGTAATCGTTGCGGCGACACGGGCCGGATAAGAGAAACATGCCAGGTGTGTCACGGCAGTGGCTCGCGTGGCTGTAATTATTGCACCGACGGATATAAGATGTGTACTGTTTGCATGAAAGAAGGATCATACGAGTGCAGCACCTGCAATGGCACGGGCAAAGACGATGACGACGAAACTTGTTCCAGATGCAGTGGCAGGGGGCGCATCACTTGTGAGCGATGCTCCGGCGACGGTGTCGTGATGTGTGAGAGTTGCCAAGGCTCCAGCAGCAGTTCCTGTTTCAACTGCGGCGGCAGTGGTCAAAAAGAGTGGCGATGCCCTGAATGTATTGCGGCAGGACGTATTTAGACAACCTAAAACATAATCAACCATGAAAAGAGTATTATTATCTCTGCTAGCAATGGCATGTGTAGTCGGCGTCACAGCACAAATCAGGAATGATGACGTTTTCATCCGCATCACCGACGATAATATGTTTTCGAAGTGTTTCGTCAGTTGCGACCAAAACGGCGACAACATCGTGACCTACACCGAGGCGGCTGAAGCCACCATCCTTGCACTCAGTCACGGTGGTAGGCTTAACATCATCGAGGACTACAGTTTTCTGAAGTATTTCCCTAACCTAACAGCACTCCACGTAGGCAACACTACCGTCGAGAGCATCGACCTCAGTCACAACCCAAAACTGGAGCACGTGAGCCTGGAGCAAGCACTGTGGGTGAGAGTAGTCTGTGTGGCCAACGGCAACATCCCCCAAATACTCTGTCCGCCTGATGCGAAACTCATGACTGTCATTATTGGCGACAAGGCCAATATACCCGCCAACCCTGACCAACTGAATTTAGAGAAACATCTGTATTTCTCTGAACCGGAGTTAGAAGAAAACAAATAGCAGTACTATCAGCAATGAAAGCAGTACTGGCTGCATTGTTTTTCCCCCTTGCCCTGCAAGTCATGGCTTCACCCGAAGACATATACAGTATCTATGACAAGGACGGGAAAAACCGGGTCTTACTGGAAAAGGTGGATCGAATGAACCAGGAAATCGAGGAAGCGGAGCAGGAGAAAAGCGAAAAGAAAATGCTTATTCTTATTGTCTCCCTCCTGATAGCCATTGTTCCGTTAGCGGTTATCGGCAAACAGGTGGTTTGTGGACGGACTTGGAAGACAAACTTGCCGGGAACGGCACAAGCCTTGCTCATCGCTTGTGCCGGAGGCTTTGTTCTATTTGCGTTCAACTATGGCATTCTCTACCTGAAAATCCTACACTATGAGATCTTTAAATACATCTTCTCCCTTGCCATCGTCATTGCCCTTATCATTGGGGCAAGCATCCTGCTGAGAAAGAAGTAATTTCCAATAAAAACTTTGTTTTGCCACAAATTTATTTTAATTTTGTGGCAAAATTCTGTTTATGGCATATCAAAGCATAGACACATGGATGTCGCTTTGGCGGCGGTTGACCCCTCTCTACGACGAGGGCGAGGCCAAGGCCGTGGTGCGAATGGTGTTAGAAAGCAAATTCGGCATGAGCACCGCTGATATTTATACCGACGGCATTGCGAAACTGACTGACAAAGCGAGGCGTGAACTGGAAGGTATCATGCAGCGGTTGGAAAAAGCCGAACCCGTGCAATATGTCTTGGGGTATGCCGACTTCCTGGGGCATCGGTTTGCCGTAGGTAAAGGTGTGCTGATACCCCGCCCCGAGACGGCCGAACTGTGTGAACAGATTATCCGCGACGCAGAAGGCTGTAGCGGTGCCGACATCCTCGACATCGGCACGGGAAGCGGTTGCATTGCCGTGACATTGGCATACGAGGTGGCTGAGGCGGCGGTCACGGCATGGGACATCTCGCCGGCTGCCATTATTTGTTGCGAGGAGAACGCCCGTCGAGCCGGGGTGATGGTCGATGTGGTGCAGCAAAACGCGCTCACCCCACCCGATGACCATGACCGTTGGGACATCATAGTGAGCAATCCTCCATATATCTGTGAGAGAGAGCGTGAATCGATGCACGCCAACGTGACCGGTCATGAGCCCGAGGAGGCTCTGTTTGTCAGCGATGACGACCCGCTGTTGTTTTACAATGCCATCAGCCTATATGCCATCCATGCGCTCAAACCGGACGGCGCGCTCTATTTCGAAATCAACCCCCGTTATGCTGAAGCACTGTTGTCGCTGATGCGGCAGATAGGGTTTTCCAACGTGACGTTGACCCATGACTCGTTCGGCAAACAACGGTTCGTCAAGGCGACGAGATAAATACGAAATACGAAAAGATGAGGCAAGATAATTCTCCGAAACAACTATCCGAAAATGAGGCTCGATTGCGGTTGACAGCCCTCTGCGCCCAGGCGGAGCACTGCTCTTTCGAGATGGAGGAAAAACTGCGCAAATGGGGCATTGATGAGGTGGCGCAGGCGCGCATCATGGCCTATCTCATCGATGGGCGTTATATCGACGACGAGCGCTACTGCCGCGCCTATGTGAAAGACAAAATCAGATACAGCAAATGGGGGCGGAGGAAAATTGAACAAGGATTGTGGCAGAAACACATCGACCGGGATGTAGCCAAGGCTGTGCTCGACGAAGTGGATGATGAGGAATATCTGCAAGTGTTGCGCCCGCTGGTCAAAGCCAAATGGCGTGCCACAAAAGCCGCCAGCGACTATGAGCGCAGCGCAAAGGTCATCAGATACGCATTGTCGAAAGGTTTCACATTTGATATTATCCGTCAATGTATCGATGATGCCGACGAACACGATTTCGAAGATGGCGACGACGATTAGTTTCTGGCACCGGTTGTTCGATCTCATCTCACCGCGTACCTGCGTCATCTGCGGCGAACGGCTGAGCATCACCGAAGAGGTAATCTGCGGCAAATGCGACCTGCACCTGCCGCGCACGAATTATGCCGTAGAACCTTATGAAAACGAGTTGGCGAAACGTTTCTACGGGCGCATCCCCATCGAGCGGGCAGCGGCTCTTTTCTTCTATGAGGGAGGGTCAGAGGTGAGCCGCATCATTTTCCAATTGAAATACCACAACCATCCAGAGATAGGTGTCATCATGGGACGGCGCACAGCGAAAGAATTTGCCAGACAAGGTTTTTTCGAGGACATCGACGCCATAGTGCCCGTGCCGCTGGCAAAAAAGCGTGAGCGCGAGCGCGGTTACAACCAGAGCATGGAGATAGCACGGGGTGTGAGCGAGGCGACAGGACTGCCCATCTTCAACCATGTGGTGACACGCAAGAAATTCAGCGACAGTCAGACGCATCTCGGACAACAAGAGCGGTTAGAGAATGTGGAGAACGCATTCACACTGGTCGATGCTGAAGCCATCCGAGGCAAACACATCCTCATCATCGACGACATCGTGACCACAGGCGCCACCATCCACGCCTGTGTGAACGCCATGAAACCTGCAGGCGGCCTGCGCATAAGCGTGCTGTCGCTGGGAATGGCGAAGTGAGAGGTTAGAGGTTGGAGGTGAGAGAATTGCCCAATTCGCCCCTCCCTTATCTGTAAACAGCGGTTCCGCCGATACCTTCCCATAATTCTCTACACTCCCATCGATTCCATAATTCCCATCCCCCAAAAGACTATACGACCAATCCTCCATTTCTTGCATTATTCAAGAAAAATATATACCTTTGCATCCGATATAAAACAAAGCATAATTATGAGCAACCAGAAACAAGCATTCGCGTCAAAACTATTGAAGATTAAAGCCATCAAACTACAGCCCGAGAATCCCTTCACATGGGCATCGGGATGGAAATCGCCTTTCTACTGCGACAACCGCAAGGCACTCTCCTATCCTGACCTACGCAACGATGTGAAACTCGGACTGGTGTGCGCCATTCTTGAGCATTTTCCCGAGGCCGATGCTGTGGCGGGTGTAGCCACAGGTGCCATCGCACAAGGAGCGTTGGTGGCCGACGAGTTGAACCTGCCTTTCGTGTATGTGCGCAGCAAACCCAAAGACCACGGACTGACCAACCTCATCGAAGGGGAACTGCCCGAGGGTGCTAAAGTAGTGGTGGTGGAAGACCTCATCTCTACTGGCGGCAGCAGTCTGAAAGCCGTGGATGCCCTGCGCGAGAAAGGTTTCGAAGTGGTGGGCATGGTGGCCTCATATACCTACGGGTTCCCCGTGGCAGAGAAGGCGTTCGCCGACGCCGGTGTGCAGTTGGTGACGTTGACCGATTACGACCATGTGGTAAAAGAAGCCGCTGCCACAGGATATATCGCTCCTGAAGCCATCGAAGTGCTCAACGAATGGCGCAAGAACCCAAGTGAGTGGGGAAAATAATAGAGGTAAGAGGTAAGAGGTTACTCCCCATGTTCCCATAACTCCTATAACTCCCAGTGCTCCCCTCCCTAATTTCCCAAACGACCAATCCCAGAAACGACCAAACGACCAAAACATGGAAGCAAAATATGAAAGTAACGTCAGGGAGATACCCTACGCACAAACCGTGGTTTACAATTGTTTGAGCGACCTGACCAATCTGGAGCGCATCAAAGACAAGATGCCCGACGAAAAGATACAAGATTTCTCTTTCGACCGCGACACACTGTCGGTGGCGGTGCAACCCGTTGGCAATATTACCCTGCGCATCATCGAGCGTGAGGAACCGAAATGCATCAAATTTGAAACAGAAGAGTCGCCCATCCCCTTCAACTTCTGGATACAGTTGCTGCCTCTGACCGAGGAATCATGCAAGATGCGCCTCACTATCAAGACCGACCTCAACCCGTTTATGAAAGCGATGGTGGGCAGCCATCTGCAAGATGCGTTGGAGAAAATGGCCGACATGATAGCAAGCGTGAAATACGGGGAATAGAAATATACTTAGAACCGATTCGATATACATCACATGAAACTCTGGGAGAAGAATTATTCAATCAATGAAGAGATAGAACGGTTCACCGTGGGCCGCGACCGCGAGATGGACATGTATCTCGCCAAATACGATGTTTTGGGCAGCATGGCGCACATCACCATGCTGGAGAGCATCGGACTATTAGAGAAGGACGAACTGACGGCACTGTTGGCCGAATTGCGCAATATCTACAACGAGATAGAACGCGGCGATTTTGTCATCGAAGACGACATCGAGGATGTGCACTCTCAGGTGGAACTGTTGTTAACCCGTCGTTTGGGCGACATGGGCAAGAAGATACACAGCGGACGCTCGCGCAATGACCAGGTGTTGGTAGATTTGAAACTCTTCACCCGCCACGAGTTGCGACAGATAGCCGATGAGGTGGTGTCGCTCTTCGATGAGTTACAAGCCAAGAGCGAGCAGTATCAACAGGTGCTGATGCCGGGTTATACCCATCTGCAGATAGCCATGCCGTCATCGTTCGGACTGTGGTTTGGCGCCTATGCTGAGAGTCTGGTCGATGACATGGCGATGTTGTTGGCGGCCTGGCGCATCACCAACCGCAACCCCTTGGGCAGCGCAGCCGGTTATGGCAGTTCGTTCCCCCTGAACCGCACGATGACGACCCAATTGTTAGGTTTCGAATCGATGGACTACAATGTGGTATATGCCCAGATGGGACGTGGCAAGATGGAGCGCAATGTGGCCTTCGCCCTCGCCTCTATCGCCGGCACGTTGGCAAAATTGGCGTTCGACGCATGTCTGTTCAACTCGCAGAACTTCTCGTTTGTACGCCTGCCGAAGGAGTGCACCACAGGCAGCAGCATCATGCCTCATAAGAAGAATCCCGACGTGTTTGAACTGATACGCGCCAAGAGCAACAAACTGCAGTCGCTTCCCTATCAGGTGACGATGATTATGAACAACTTGCCTTGCGGCTATTTCCGCGACCTGCAAATCATCAAGGAGGTATTCCTGCCGGCATTTGACGAGTTGAAAGACTGTTTGGAGATGACCGCCTACATCATCAACCGCATGGAGGTGAATGAGCATATCCTTGACAATCAGATGTATGACCCGATGTTCTCCGTCGAGGAGGTGAACCGCCTGGCAGCCGAGGGCATGCCCTTCCGCGATGCGTATAAGAAGGTGGGTCTCGACATTGAAGCGGGGCATTTCACGCCCGAGCGCAACATCCATCACACTCACGAGGGCAGCATCGGCAATCTCTGCAACGAAGAGATAGCCGCCTTGATGCACCAGACTATAAAAGAATTCCATTTCGAACGTGTGGAAGAGGCAGAAAGAAGATTAAGCGCTTGCGAAAAATGAAGGCTCGATTATTGACACTCGTCGTGTTGGTTTTTGCCCTGTCGTCATGTGGCGACTCGCAGCACGAATATACTGTGCGCACCTGCTATCTGATATTCGACAACGCCACGCATCAGGACGCTACGTTGGCCTCGGCCATGAACGTCAATGTCCCGGGTATCTTCTGTCGTATCACACGATCGATGAAGAATGGTGCCATGTGTTTCGACTTTGAGAACAACGCCGGACTGACATCGAGCAAAATGGCCAACGCAGTCGACCAGCGGCGAACCATCATCTTGGGCTATAACGAAGGTATCATCGTGGGGTACGGTAATCTGGACTTCCCTGCCACCTTTTACGCTTTCGACAAAGAATGTCCCAACTGCTTCGACCCTGACGCACTGCCTGTGCGCTCCAAACCGCTGAGCATGGGCAGTGACGGCATCGCCACCTGCGCCTCGTGTCAACGGCAATACAACATGAACAACGGCGGTGTCATCTGCAAAGGCGACGGCGGCAAGAAAATGACACGTTACCACGCCTCCTGCACAGGACCTTTCGGCACGTTAGCGGTGAATTAATTGTCAATTATTCATTGTGAATTGTCAATTGTGAATTGTTCAATTGTGAATTGTGAATTGTAATTATTCCCTATGTTTGCACTACTGATAACCCTGCTCTTTTGTCATTATCTGGCGGATTTTTGTCTGACTATGCCAGTGATGATTCGCGCGAAGGCCGACGGCAAACCGTTATGGCCCATCGCCTTGCATGCGCTTGTCCACGCCGTGCTCATGGGCGTATGTCTGCTGGTATTCGGCGTAAGATGGGAGTTGCTGGCACAATTGCTGCTCTTGGAATTTGCCTCACATTACATTATTGACACGTTGAAAGCCCGCCTCAGCGCACATTTCCCCATATTAGCGGATGCGAGGCGGAAAACCTACTGGATGCTCTATGGATTCGACCAACTGCTTCATCATTTGGTGGTCATCGTCATCTGGTATCTCGCCATTTATTGGCTGTGCTGATAGTTTCCACTGCAGTTACGGGATCACCGGAAACATCGGTTTTTCCGGCTTCACGGGTGAGCATCTATGAAAAAAAAGGCAAAATATTTGGCTGTTCGGATAATTCAGCGTATTTTTGCAGTCGCTTTATAAAAAAGACGCAGTATGCGGCAATTTTTGTGCGAGCCGAACGCAGAAAACTTGTTTTTATGCTGAGGCGAAGCCAAAAAAGACGCAGCATGCGGCAATAGCTCAGTTGGTAGAGCACGACCTTGCCAAGGTCGGGGTCGCGAGTTCGAGTCTCGTTTGCCGCTCTCATTTTTAATTACCAACCTCACACCTTACAACACCCCAAAGCCGTGATGGTGGAATTGGTAGACACGAGGGACTTAAAATCCCTTGGCCAGGAATGGCTGTGCGGGTTCGAGTCCCGCTCGCGGCACCACACAAATCGTCTTGCTATGAGTTTATCACCCCTATTGTCATTGATTCGCATCAGCAAGCGTCATTCACACGTTTTCTTAACAGTTATCGCTGTCGCACTGACGGCGGTGCTGTCTTCATGCGGTGGCAAAAGCGGATATTTCAAAATCGAAGGCAAATTTCTGAACATGAACCAAGGCGAGTTCTATGTATATAGCCTTGACGAGGTGACCGACGGCATTGACACCATCAAGGTCAACGGCGGGCGTTTCTCCTATCAGATACCGTGTGAGCACGAAGCCACATTGATGCTCGTGTTCCCCAATTTCTCCGAACAGCCAATCTTTGCCGAGTCTGGTGGTGTGGCCGAGATGAAAGCCGACGCGTCGCACCTGAAAGAGATGGAGGTGACGGGTACCGACGACAATGAGTTGATGACCCGGTTCCGCCAACAAACCGTGTCAGCCTCACCACCAGAGATACAGAAATATGCCGAGACTTTCATCGAAGACCATCCCGAATCGGCTGTGTCGGTTTATCTGTTGCGTAAGTATTTTATTATCAGCGACAAACCAGATTTCAAAAAAGCCGAGAAGATGGTGACCGCTTTATTGGAGAAACAAGAGAAGAACGGTATGTTAAACCGTCTGCGCCAAGAGTTGAAGACGCTTGGTGCCGTTTCTGCCGGCAGCACATTGCCCACATTCACCGCCATCGACACCAACGGCAACACCGTGAACGACAGTTACTTACGCGAAGGAAAGGCCATCATCTACCTATGGGCATCGTGGAAGTACGAGAGCAAAGAATTGATGAAACAAATCAAAAAAGCGGTCCGCCGGACAGGCGGTAACCTGAAAGTATTGTCTATCAGTGTCGATGCCATCAAGAAAGAATGCACCGAGCAACTGGAGCATGACACCATCACATGGCATAACATCTGCGACGAACAGATGTTTGAGGGACCGCTGGTGAAAAAACTCGGCCTCACCTCTCTGCCCGACAACATCCTCCTCGACAACGGACGCATCACCGACCGCGGTCTTACTCCCGCAGAACTGCGCACGAGACTGGAGGAGATGGGGAAATAAGCCTGGTTCTTTTTTCATGCAGATTATTTCTTCTTTATTTCGTTTTGAGGGCGATTTATATTATCTTTGCAAAGTAAACCTATCACACTAACCGACGAAAACGTTCATCTGATATGCTGGTAAAAACCTATTGCGCGGCAGTCAACGGACTGGATGTGACCACCGTGACCGTCGAGGTGAGTATCACACGAGGATTTATGTATCACCTGACGGGCTTGGGCGATGAAGCGGTGCGTGAGAGCCGTGACCGCATCACCGCAGCACTGTTGAACTGCGGATACAAATTCCCTGTGGCCGATATCACAGTGAACATGGCTCCGGCAGACATACGCAAGGAGGGCAGCGGATTCGACCTGCCACTAGCCATCGCCATCCTCGCGGCCAATGGTGACATTAAGGCCGACATGCTGGGCGACTATATGCTGATGGGGGAACTGGGACTCGACGGCACGCTTCAACCCATACGCGGCGCGCTGCCAATCTCCATCCGCGCGAGGGCGGAAAAATACAAGGGATTGATTGTGCCCAAGCAGAACATCCGCGAGGCGGCCGTAGTAAACCAACTCGACGTCTATGGCATGGAGAACCTGACGGAGGTGATTGCGTTTCTCAACGGTCACAACAACGTGGAGCCGACACGCATAGACACACGGCGGGAGTTTTATGAGCAACAAAGCCATTTCGACCTCGATTTTGCAGATGTGCGCGGGCAGGAGAGCGTGAAGCGTGCTCTCGAGGTAGCGGCTGCCGGAGGACATAACCTGATCATGGTAGGGCCACCAGGTTCGGGAAAGTCGATGCTCGCCAAGCGGTTGCCGGGCATTCTGCCGCCATTATCGCTCTCAGAAAGTCTGGAGACGACGCAGATACACAGTGTGGCGGGCAAACTGGGACGAAACATGAGCCTCATCTCGCAACGGCCGTTCCGCTCACCTCACCACACGATATCGCAAGTCGCCCTGGTAGGTGGAGGCAATAACCCGCAGCCAGGAGAGATCAGTCTGGCGCATAACGGGGTGTTGTTCGCAGATGAATTGCCGGAGTTCAACAAATCGACGCTCGAGGTGCTGCGTCAGCCGCTTGAGGACCGCAAAATCACCATCTCGCGCGCCAAATACACCACTGAGTTCCCGTGCTCGTTTATGTTCGTCGCATCGATGAACCCATGCCCTTGCGGCTACTACGGCGACCCCAATCACACCTGCGTGTGCACACCCGGGCAGATACAACGATACATGAACAAAATCAGCGGTCCCCTGCTCGACCGCATCGATATCCAGTGCGAGATTCAGGCCGTGCCGTTTGCCCAACTGTCGCAACTACAGCCGGGCGAGCCCAGCGCGGTCATCCGCGAGCGTGTCATCGCGGCAAGAAAAATCCAAGAGGAGCGTTACAAACCCTACAAAGGCATCCACTGCAACGCCATGATGACCGAGCGCATGATACACCAGTTTGCCGAACCCGACGAGCAGTGCCTCAACCTACTGCGCATGGGCATGGAGCGTTTGAAACTCTCCGCCCGCGCCTACAACCGCATCCTGAAAGTTGCCCGCACCATCGCTGACCTTGAAGGCAGCGAGCAGATAAAAAGCCAACATATTGCAGAGGCTATAGGCTATCGAAACTTGGATAGGGGCGACTGGGCAGAGAGGGGATGCTTTTAGAGTATAATAATGATTGTTTCTTTTATCGGTCTCTAATGTTCATAGTCAATACGCCTGTTCATGCACGCCTTTGACAGCACGGCCACTGGGGTCGTTCAGGCCTTTGAATGCGGCATCCCATTCGAGGGCGATGGCGGTGGAACAGGCGACGGAGGCTTCTGAGGGGACGCTCTTGGCGGCGGAATCCGAGGGGAAATGCTCGGCAAAAATGCTGCGGTAGTAGTATTCCTCTTTGTTCTTCGGCGGGTTGATGGGGAAACGCTCGGCAGCATTGGCCATCTGTTCATCAGAAACAGCCTCTGAGGTGATTTGCTTGAGGGTGTCAATCCATGAATAACCTACGCCGTCGCTGAACTGTTCCTTTTGTCGCCAGGCTACCTCTGCGGGGAGCAGGTCGGCAAAGGCTTCGCGCACGATGCGTTTCTCCATCGTCTGGCCTGGACACATTTTTGCCTCAGGGTTGGTGCGCATGGCAACATCGAGAAATTCCTTGTCGAGGAAAGGCACACGTCCCTCAATGCCCCATGCTGACAGACTCTTGTTGGCACGCAGGCAATCATATAGGTAGAGTTTTCCGAGTTTGCGCACCGTCTCTTCGTGGAATGCCTTGGCATCAGGCGCTTTATGGAAGTAAAGGTAACCGCCGAAAATCTCGTCAGCACCCTCGCCGCTCAGCACCATCTTGATACCCATCGACTTGATGAACCTCGCCAGCAGATACATCGGCGTGGAGGCACGAACAGTCGTCACGTCATATGTCTCGATGAAGTAGATGACATCGCGGATGGCGTCCAACCCTTCTTGTATGGTATAGTTAATTTCATGATGCACGGTACCTATATGATCGGCCACGAGACGGGCCTTGGCCAAATCCGGTGCTCCTTTCAATCCCACGGCAAATGAGTGCAGGCGCGGCCAATAGGCTTTTGTCTTTGAATCGTCTTCGATACGCATCTCAGAGTATTTCTCGGCGATGGCGGAGATGACCGATGAGTCAAGACCTCCCGAGAGCAGCACACCATACGGCACATCTGACATCAGTTGGCGTTTCACGGCATCTGTCAGCGCATCGTGGATGGCAGAGACGCTGGCGGGGTTGTCCTTCACCGCATCATACTCGAACCAGTCGCGCTTGTAGTATCGTTTCATGCCCGGCTCACGGCTCCAATAATAATGACCCGGCAGGAACGGCTCATATCGTTGACACTGGCCTTCCAACGCCTTCAACTCGCTGGCCACATATACGGTGCCATCATCGTCATAGCCGATATAAAGGGGTATCACACCGATGGGGTCGCGGGCTATCAGGAACTCGTCGCGCTCCTCATCGTAGAGCACGAAGGCAAAGATGCCGCTTATATCCTCCAAGAAGTCAATACCTTTCTCGCGATAGAGAGCGAGAATGACCTCACAGTCGCTGCCCGTTTGGAACTCGTAGTATCCGGCAAACTGACGGCGTATCTCCTGATGGTTATATATCTCACCGTTCACGGCCAGCACCTGCTTGTGGTCAGGGGCATACAACGGTTGCCCGCCGCTCTCAGGGTCAACGATGCTCAACCGCTCATGTGCCAAGACGGCGCTACCCCCACAGTATATTCCACTCCAGTCAGGTCCGCGATGACGGATTTTCTGACTCATCTTCAATGCTTTCTTCCTCAGTTCTGAAGTCTGTTCTTTTACGTTTAATATGGCAACTATTCCACACATATCATCAATTTTTTATAGGTACGACAAATATAAGTAATTGGTCTGGGCAGGATATTCCGCCGCAAGGGTGTCTATCTGATTGACAACAGGTTCTATGTCCAGTTCTTTTCGCCACTTACGGACCAACAAACCGCCTTTCTCCATATTCATTTTAGCCTCAAGCCCCAAAGCGCGGGCTATCTGGAAATCGGAGAACCCGTAGATTTTAGCCTCATACAACAGATGTATGAATGACGGCTCTTCCACATATTCCATGAATTCTGTTTCTTCCATCCAGTCCACAATATCCGAGAAGAAGGCATACTGCCGCAGGTTCTGGTTAATATCGACGATGTGCTTCAGTTTTTGCAGGAACCACCGGTCAATCATCGTCAGTTGGTGGATTTGTTCAACGGTATATCCTATCTGCATGGCCTTTGAAAGAACAAAAATGCGCATGTCTGTGGGTTCATGCAGCGCCTTCTTGATATCGTTGATTTTTATTTCGTGATTGTCCACAAATCCGTGCATGCCTTGACCTATCATGCGAAGACCTTTTTGCAGAGCCTCCTCGAATGAACGTCCGACAGCCATCACCTCGCCCACACTCTTCATCGAGGAACCCAACTCACGTTTCACACCACGGAATTTGGTCAGGTCCCAACGCGGTATTTTGCACACCACATAGTCGAGAGCAGGCTCAAAGAACGCGCTGGTGGTCTTGGTCACAGAGTTTTTCAAATCGAAAAGTCCGTAGCCCAATCCGAGTTTAGCGGCGACAAAGGCAAGGGGATAACCTGTCGCTTTCGATGCCAGTGCCGATGAACGGCTCAGACGGGCATTAACTTCGATGACACGGTAATCCTCCGATTGCGGGTCGAGGGCATATTGCACGTTGCATTCGCCCACGATGCCTATATGACGGATGATTTTGATGGCCAACGCTCTCAGTTTGTGATATTCCGTATTGCTGAGCGTCTGCGACGGAGCCACCACGATGCTCTCGCCCGTGTGTATGCCCAGCGGGTCGAGATTTTCCATGTTACACACGGTGATGCAGTTGTCGAAACGGTCGCGCACCACCTCGTATTCTATTTCCTTCCAACCCTTCAGACTCTTTTCCACCAACACCTGCGACGAGAAGGAGAAGGCCTCTTCGGCTTGTACCAACAACTGTTCCTCATTGTCGCAGAAGCCTGAGCCAAGACCGCCAAGGGCGTATGCCGCACGTAAAATCACAGGGAACCCTAATTCATGGGCTGCTTTTTGCACTTCTTCCACTGTGCTGCATGCCTCGCTCTTGATTGTTTTTACGTCAATCTCATCGAGACGTTTCACAAAGAGGTCACGGTCTTCAGTGTCGATGATGGCTTGAATGGGTGTGCCCAATACCTTCACGCCATATTTCTCCAACACGCCTCGCTGAAAGAGTTCTACGCCGCAGTTCAGGGCTGTCTGTCCGCCAAACGACAACAGAATGCCGTCGGGTCGCTCTTTCTCAATGACACGCTCCACTATCTCTGGCGTTACCGGCTGGAAATACATCGTATCGGCCACACCTTCTGAAGTCTGGACCGTGGCGATGTTGGGGTTGATGAGCACCGAATGTATTCCCTCTTCCTTCAAGGCTTTCAATGCTTGTGCACCGCTGTAATCAAACTCACCGGCCTGACCAATTTTCAAGGCACCGCTGCCCAAAAGCAAGACTTTCTTGGGTTGTTTGGTCATTGGGTTGTTGGGCTGTTGGGGAGATTCTGTTACATTTTCTAAACGACCAAATGACGAATCTACTGAACCACCAAGCATTTTTGCAAACTCATCAAACAGGAACTCCGTATCCACGGGACCCGAACACGCCTCAGGATGGAACTGAGCAGACATCCATGGTTTTGTTTTATGACGGATACCCTCGTTTGAGCCGTCATTCATATTCACGAACAATGGTTCCCAATCGTCTGGCAGCGTCGAGTCATCCACAGCATAACCATGGTTTTGCGAGGTAATGAAACATTGTGTGGTGCCGACCTTTCTGACAGGTTGGTTGTGTGAACGATGACCATATTTCAGTTTATACGTCTTTGCCCCTGCTGCCCGTGCCAACAGTTGGTTTCCGAGGCAGATGCCCATGCAGGGACGTACCGTCTCGTTATGGAGGAAAGTACGGATGTGCTCTACCGTCTTGCCGCATCGTTCCGGGTCGCCGGGACCGTTGGCAAGAAAGAGTCCGTCAAACTCCATTTCATTGAAATCATAATCCCACGGCACGCGCACCACCTCGATGCCCCGCCTGAGCAGGCAGCGGATGATGTTTGCTTTCACTCCGCAATCAACAAGCACCACGCGGTGTTTCTTTTCTCCCTGGGGTTGGTAAGTGATAACCTCCTTACAACTGACACGCTCCACCCAGTTCACGGCGCCGTAGTCTTTCTCTTGTGACTCCTTTGCAGCGACAGTGTCACAACCCTCAATCACTATATTTCCTGTCATCACGCCATGTTCCCTCAGCACCATCGTCAGCCTTCTGGTATCGATGCCTGTGATGGCGGGAATCTGCTCCCGTTTCAGCCAACTGGCCAATGACTCTTTCGCATTCCAATGCGAATAGGTCTCACTATAGTCGGCTACCACGAACGCCTTGACGTGGATGCGCTCGCTCTCCATCAGCGTAGGAAGCCCGTTGTCTTCAGATGCAGTCGATGGCACACCGTAGTTGCCAATCAACGGATAGGTCGTCACCAATATCTGTCCGGCATAACTTGGGTCGGTCAAACTCTCTGGATAACCCGTCATGGCCGTGTTGAACACCACTTCACCCGACACGTTGCTCTCTGCGCCAAATGACCATCCGCAGAACTCCGTGCCGTCTTCGAGAATCAGTTTTGCTTTTCTCTTCATCATATCGTTGTGTCTATATTTCTTTTTTCCTCATTTTCCACATAATTCACAAATGCCTGGTTGACCATGCGTATGCCCCCTAAAGTGGGATAATGTCCGGTAAAGTACCAGTCGCCGGGATGGTTGGGACATGCCTCGTGCAAACCCTCAATACTCTGGAATACCATGTCAACAGGTGTGGTCATGCCCTCAGGACGCAGCATCTCGACGATTTTTCTGCTTATCTCTTCTGCCGAGAAAGGGGCGTAGATGGCGCGGACGTGATTCCTTGCCAACGGTTGTGACTTACACGCAGAGTAGGTCTCGTCAATCAGCCTGCTCATGCCATGCTCACGGATTAAGGCGATGGCTGCACGGAAGGCGCAAAGTTCACCGAGGCTCGACATGTCGATGCCGTAATAGTCAGGATAACGTATCTGTGGAGAACTTGACACCATGACTATTTTCTTGGGGTGCAGACGGTCGAGAATTTTGAAGATACTCTCTTTTAACGTGGTGCCTCGGACAACAGAGTCATCGATGATGACCAGGTTGTCCTCGTGGGGATTCACCGAGCCGTAGGTGATGTCATACACATGGGCTGCGAGGTCATTTCTTTCCGCGTCCTCAGTGATGAACGTGCGCAATTTGATGTCCTTCCATACCACCTTCTCTATGCGCACATCGTGCTCTAACCTTCTGAAACTGTCGGTTAATCCGTGGAAAGCCACCTCTGCGGTGTTGGGTATGTAAGAGAAGACCGTGTGCGAGATGTCGCCGCCGATAGCCTCCATGACGGCAGGGGTGAGTTGCTCTCCCAACCGCTTGCGTTCCAGATAGATGTCATGGTCGGAGCCGCGGCTGAAATAGATGCGCTCAAAGGAACAGGCGCTGTATTTCCTTGTCGGGAGTATCTGCTCCAGTTGACTTTTCCCGCTTTTGTTGACAATGAGCGATTGTCCGGGAAGCAGTTCGTGAATGTCATCGGTCTCAAGTTCGAAGGTGGTCTGAATCACAGGGCGCTCGCTGGCGACAGCCACCAACTCGTCATCCATATAGTAGTAAGCAGGACGTATGCCCCAAGGGTCGCGCATGACAAACATCTCACCGGAACCGGTCAGGCCGCACATCACATAGCCGCCGTCGAAATGAGACATGGTCGTGCGCAGCACATTTGCCATTTGTATATTGTCTTCAATATATCGGGTGATAAACAACCCCTTAAGCCCTCTCAACCGTGCGTCGTCGTAATTACGCTCCACCTCACGGTCAAGCCGGTGACCCATCAGTTCCAAGGTGATGTACGAATCGCCATAGATGCGTGGCGATTGTCCTTGCAGGGTCAGGAAATCAAAGACCTCGTCGATGTTGGTCATGTTGAAGTTGCCGCACAGACAGAGGTTTTTCGCCCTCCAGTTGTTACGCCGGAGGAAGGGGTGCACATATTGCAATCCGCTCTTGCCCGTGGTGGAATAACGCAGATGCCCCATGTAGATATGCCCGGCAAACGAATGGTCCACCCGCTTGAAAATCTCCGTGATGGCGTCCTTGCCTTCAGCACGCTCGCGGAACATGTATTCTTCACCAACAAGCGCATTGAGGTTGACGCATGCCAAACCTGCACCTTCCTGACCGCGATTGTGCTGCTTCTCCATCATGAGATAGAGTTTGTTCAGCGCATACCGCCAAGTGCCATATTTCTTCTCGTAATACTCCAACGGTTTCAGCAGGCGAATCATCGCCACGCCACACTCATGCTTCAGTTGTTCCATTGATGCAGGCTTTTACAAATGACATAAATAACGGATGCGGATGCAGCACCGTTGATGAATACTCGGGGTGGAACTGTGTGCCGATATACCATCTCAAAGACGGAATCTCCACGATTTCCACAAGATTGGCGGCGGGGTTGAAACCCACGCATTTCATGCCGGCCTGCTCATACTCGTCGAGGTAGGCGTTGTTGAACTCATAACGATGGCGGTGGCGCTCGCTGATCATGGTGTTCTTGCCATATGCCTCCCATGTGCGGCTGCCTTTTTGTATCTCGCACTCATAGGCGCCCAACCTCATTGTTCCGCCCATTTGCGTGACATTTTTCTGTTCCTCCATCAGGTCGATGACATTATGGGAGGTGTCGGCATCCATCTCACAACTGTTCGCGTCTTGATACCCCAGCACATTCCGGGCGAACTCTATGACCATCATCTGCATACCAAGACAAATGCCGAAAGTGGGTATATCGTGCTTACGGGTATATTCAGCGGCGATAATCTTTCCCTCGATGCCGCGCTGTCCGAAGCCGGGGCAGACAACAATGCCTGCCATGCCGTCGAGTTTTTCGCCCACGTTCTGTTGCGTGATATCTTCGCTATTGATAAAATGCAGCCGTGTCTTCACATCGTTATAGATACCGGCGAGGTTGAGGCTCTCACGGATGCTCTTATAGGCATCCTGCAGGTCGTATTTGCCCACCAGGCCGATATGGACTTCACGTGTCGCAAGGCGCTGCTTGTCAAGGAAGTCATGCCAGGATTTCATGGCTGGCGTCTCGCCTACGGGTATGCCTATTTTTCGCATGATGGCAGCGTCGAGTCCTTGGTGCTGCATGCTCACCGGCACCTCGTAGATACTGGGCATGTCCTCGCTCTGCACGACGCACTCCAAATCGACATTACAGAACGAGGCCACCTTCATGCGTATATGGTCATCGAGGTGGCGCTCCGTGCGCAATACTAAGATGTCGGGCTGAATGCCTAACCCCTGCAACTCTTTCACGGAGTGCTGCGTGGGTTTGGTCTTCAACTCGTCAGCGGCTTTCAGGTAGGGTACGTAGGTCAGGTGTACACACACGGCATCGCGGCCCAGTTGCCAGCGCAATTGTCTGATTGCCTCCATGAAAGGCGCGCTCTCGATGTCACCGATGGTGCCGCCCACTTCGGTAATGACGAAGTCGAGAGTCTCGTCCTTCCCATCCTCCCTCAGCATGCGGCGCTTGATTTCGTCCGTGATATGCGGCACCACCTGTATCGTCCGGCCCAAATAATCACCGCGCCGCTCCCGGTCGATGACGGTTTTGTAGATGCGTCCTGTGGTAATGGAGTTGTTACGGGTGGTGTGTATGCCCGTGAACCGCTCGTAGTGTCCGAGGTCAAGGTCTGTCTCCATGCCGTCAACAGTGACATAGCACTCGCCGTGCTCATACGGGTTCAAGGTGCCCGGGTCAATGTTGATGTAGGGGTCAAACTTCTGGATAGTGACTTTGTAGCCGCGTGCCTGCAGCAGTTTACCGATGCTTGCGGAGATGATACCCTTGCCTAGCGAGGAAACCACGCCTCCAGTCACGAAAATGTACTTTGTATTCATATCTCCTTATTGTTTGAAAGTTTGCTTTATATCTGTCAAACCCTCTCCTCCGCCATTGATGACGGAAGAGAGGGAAACCTGGATAAGATTAGGGTTGCAGCGCGAAACCAAGAACCAGGTTGGCTTCTATTGTTATCATCTCAAAGGACAACAACTCCGAATGCCCGTATTTTGTTATCTTTATCATTTTTGAATGATTACTTTTCAACTTTCTTTTCTTTTTCCCTGATATGCTCCTCATACTCTGCCAGTTCGCGCTCTCCGATATGCGCCAGTCCGTAGTGCTCGTCATGCTGTGAGAAATCGAGACCCACCTTTTCGCTGTAGGATGAGACGCGCATCGGGATGAGACGGTCGATGAGTTTATAACCCAGCCAACTCATGGCAAACGTATAGACGAATACGATGACGATAGCCAAAATATGGTAGAGGAAGATGACGAAGCCCTCCCATGTGCCGGCGATGAGGCCCTCTTGGATGAAGATACCGGTCAACACGGTGCCGAAGATACCGCCAGTGCCGTGTGTGGGAAAGACATCGAGCGCGTCGTCAATCCGGGAATGTGAGCGCCAATAGACGGCCACGTTGCAGATGAGTGTGATGACGAATGCGATAAAGATACTTTGTCCCACGGTGACGTATCCCGCTGAAGGCGTGATGGCCACCAGACCAACCACGCAACCCACTGCAGCACCCATGGCAGACGGCTTACGACCGCGCAGGCAGTCGAAGAAGATCCACGTCATCATGGCTGTGGCAGAGGCAGTGTTCGTGTTCAGGAACGCCTTTACCGCTTGTCCGTCGGCATGGAGCGAAGAACCTGCGTTGAAACCGAACCACCCGAGCCACAACAGGGCGGCGCCAAGCAGCACGAAGGGGATGTTGGCCGGTTCACTCTTGCGCGTCTCAGCCTTGCGTCTGCCAAGGAAGATGGCTCCAGCCAATGCCGCCACGCCCGATGAGGCATGCACCACAATACCACCCGCGAAGTCAATCACTCCCCAGCGCATAAACAGTCCCTCGGGATGCCACGTCATGTGTGCCAGCGGACAATAGATGAAAAAGAAGAAAAACATCATGAAGAACATGTACGCTGAAAATCTGACGCGTTCGGCAAACGAGCCTGTAATAAGCGACGGCGTGATGATGGCGAATTTCATCTGGAACAACGCGAACAATGCCAGGGGAATTGTCGCTCCGCCCAATATGTTGCCTGCAGGCGTGGTATAGACTTCAGCACCTACTCCATGAAACATCAGGAATGTCAGCGGGTTGCCAATCACTCCACCAATGTCATCGCCGAAACAGAGAGAAAAACCAACTACTACCCACAGCACCGAAATCAGACCCATGGCGATGAATGACTGCAGCATCGTCGAGATGACATTCTTCGCACCCACCATGCCACCATAAAAGAATGACAAACCGGGCGTCATCATCAACACGAAAATCGTTGCTGTGATCAGCCATGCCACGTCGGCTGCGGAAATGACTGACCAGTCGCATTCAAAAGTAGGCTCTCCTACGGTCAGTCCTGCTATGGCAATCACTGTTATTGCCGTCATCAGGATTATCCAACGCTTCTTCACTTTCATATATCTATAGTATATATTTTAACGATAAAACCCTCTCTCCTGAAAATGACAGAAGAGAGGTGTAACCTGGAAAAGATTATGGTTGCAGCGTAAACCCGAAAACCAGGTAGGCTTTTTGCGAACAGGGGTTAGCGACCACCTGTCCGAATATCGGTATCGAGAAGGAATCTGTCACTTTGATATCCTTCGTCGCTTTCAGCGAGAGATTGGTGACGGCAAAACCGTCTGTTCCGTAGTAGTCGGTGGCGTAAGGGACGGCACCGGCCGTTGCCTCCCATTCTACCTTTGCGAGCCGAAAGGGAACAGCGACTTCCATATAACTGCTGTATGCCCGTTTGCCGTCGTTGTTCACTCCGTCATTGCCTGCGAAGTTGGTGAACCACTGCACACTGGCCAGTCCGAAATCGTAACCGACGTTGGCCTCAAACACGTGGTTGGTGCCGTGTGCGTCATATTTGAAATATCTGTTCTCCGGGTCAAGTCCTGCATTGGTCCAATAGTCGGTGATGCCGATGTTGAACCCTCCGACAGTATAGGCGAGCGTCAGGTCCAGTTCCTTTGTGTCTTGCGAGTCGGTTAGTCCCACGCTGCCCCATGCCGATAACGACAGGCCTTTGTATCCTATGCCGAGTGTGGGCTGCAGTGACACGTGACCTAAGTCCTGGCCGCGCCAGATGTACTGGCTGACGACATCAGCCGCGACCGTTGTCTCTAACTCATCTTGTGCGATTGTCGGGGCACTCATCATCGCCCCCATTGCAAATATTATTATCTTTTTCATGTCTTTTTCCCTTTTAGTTATAACAAGCCTCTCCGTGCTCGTATATGTCCAGTCCTTCCTCCTCGACGCGTTTGCCGACGCGGAGACCGTGTAATTTCTTAATGCCAAAGAAGAGAGCAAATCCACAGGCGGCCGCCCAGAGGTCGATAATCAGAATACCGAAGCATTCAGCCCCGAAGAATCCCCATCCGTGACCGTAGAAGGCACCGTTGGAGGTGGACAGCAGACCCGTCATCAATGTGCCGAGGATACCGCAGACACCATGTACAGAAGAAGCACCCACAGGGTCGTCGATATGAAGTTTGTGGTCAATAAACTCGATGGCGAATACCAATACTATGCCACATAAAAGACCGATGATGACCGCTCCGATAGGCGATACGAGGTCGCAACCGGCCGTAATGCCCACGAGTCCCGCCAACACACCGTTCAGGGTCAATGACAGTGAGGGCTTGCCATACTTCAGCCATGTGAGGAACATTGTAGCCAAACCGCCTGCGGCAGCCGCGAGGTTGGTGGTCAGGAATACGTGAGAGATAGCCACTCGGTTCACCTCGCCTGAAGCAGCCAACTGACTACCGGGGTTGAAACCAAACCATCCGAGCCAAAGGATAAAGACGCCTAAGGCAGCCATTGTCAGGTTGTGACCGGGAATAGCGCGGCTCTTGCCGTCTTTTGAATATTTTCCGATACGGGGTCCCAGGGCCATTGCGCCGATGAGCGCCAACACACCGCCCACACTGTGCACGATGGCTGAACCGGCAAAGTCGTGGAACACGTCGCCGAATGTTGACATCATGAAACCGTCGGCTGCGTCGTTGCAGAGCCAGCCGCCGCCCCATGTCCAGTGTCCCTCAATGGGGTAGATGAAAAGCGAGATGACTGCACTGTAAATCAGATACATCGAGAATTTCGTGCGTTCGGCCATCGCACCGCTCACGATTGTCGCGCTGGTAGCACAGAATACCGTCTCGAAAATCAAGAAGCCCTCCACGGGCAAGTCACCCTTATAAAAACTAAGGTCGCCCCAATTGGGCATGCCGATAAATCCTGCACCTTCGCTTCCGAACATGAAACCGAAACCGAGGAAAAAGAACAAGATTGAGCCGAACATGAAGTCGACAAAGTTCTTCATCAGGATGTTGGCCGTGTTTTTACCTCGGGTAAAACCTGCTTCACACAGCGCAAAGCCCGGCTGCATCCAGAAAACCAACATGGCTGCCAATAGCATCCATACAGTATCGAGTGATAATCCTATTTCGTTCATAATCTTTCTACCTTAAAAAAATGAATGTAATTTTTACTTTTTATCTCTTAAAACAGTGTCGCCGTGCTCGCCGGTCCTGATGCTCCATGTGTCAATCATGTCGCTGACGAAGATACGGCCGTCACCAACCTCGCCGGTGTGTGCCACGTCGAGTATCACTTTCACCGTAGGTTCGACAAACTGGTCGCGGCATACGATGGTCAGTGCCACGCGTTCAATCACGTCTGTTGAGTATTGCACACCACGATAGATTCTTTCCTGTCGACTCTGACCTATACCGTGTACGTTGTGGTACTCAAACCAGTCGATGTCCGACTGCAGTAGCGCTTCCTTCACATCCTCGAACTTTGTCTTGCGGATGATTGCTTCAATCTTTTTCATACCTTTTCTTTTTACCTTAATAATACTTACTAAACCCCCTCTTTGGGTTGCACTCTGAAACGTTTCCGGTGCAAAGGTAATGTGAAAAGGGGGTAATTTTTTTATAAATATTACTTTTTAATGCAAGTATTTTACCTCAACTTACAATATGTAAGAATTCGGTAGGGATATAAACCGATTGATTTACAAATAGTCGCAATTTTATGGAAAATTAAAACAAAATGTCATTTATAGTGTAAAATTAGAATAAAAAGTAAGCAAATACTTTGTTTTGATTGCTTTTTGATTTACCTTTGCACCCAGTTGACAGACAAAATAAGAGATTCAATAAGGATAATATGACAAATTGTAAGCAAACTCAAACAACAAAAGGATTATATCAGAACAGTTATGAACACGACGCTTGCGGCGTGGGCATGGTGGTAAACATCCATGGGGGAAAAAGTCACGAATTGGTCGACAATGCACTGAAAGTGCTGGAGAACATGGAACACCGCGGTGCCGAGACCCGTGACAAGACTGGCGACGGCGCAGGTATCATGGTTCAGATTCCGCATGAGTTTATTCTTTTACAGGGCATCCCGGTACCGGAGAAAGGAAAATACGGCACTGGGATGGTGTTTTTGCCCCAGGACGAGAAGCAGCAGGAGATGATTCTCAGCGTGATGATCGAAGAGATCGAGCGCGAGGGACTGACCCTTATGCATGTGCGTTCAGTTCCTACTTGCCCCGAGGTGTTAGGTGTGGCGGCAAGAAAAGTCGAGCCGCAGATCAAACAGATTTTTGTTACGGGTGCTACTGAAGAGCAGACATCAACTCTCGACCGGATATTATATAAGGTGAGGAAGAGAATCGAAAACCGTGTTACGGACAAGGACTTCTACATCTGCTCTCTTTCCAACAAGAATATCATTTATAAGGGCATGTTGACCAGCGGACAACTCAGGCGTTATTTCCCTGATTTGTCGAATCCGTATTTCACGAGCGGACTGGCGCTGGTGCACTCCCGTTTCAGCACGAACACCTTCCCGACATGGTCGTTGGCTCAGCCGTTCCGTCTGTTAGCACATAACGGAGAGATAAACACCATCCGGGGCAACCGGGGATGGATGAAAGCCCGTGAAAGTGTGTTGAACAGTGAGGCGTTGGGAGACATTAAAGACTTGAGGCCCATTGTGCAGGAGGGTATGAGCGACTCTGCCAGCCTTGACAATGTGTTCGAGTTTCTCTTTATGAGCGGATTGAGTCTGCCGCAGGCCATGGCAATTCTTGTCCCGGAGAGTTTCAATGATAAAAACCCGATTTCAGAAGACCTGAAGGCCTTCTACGAATATCACTCCATCTTGATGGAACCATGGGACGGACCCGCTGCGTTGTTGTTCAGCGACGGCCGTTATGCGGGCGGTATGCTCGACCGTAACGGACTGCGTCCCAGCCGTTATACGATTACGAAACAGGGCATGATGGTTGTTGCTTCCGAGGTCGGTGTGATGGATTTTGAGCCAGGCGACGTGGTCAGCAAAGGCCGTTTGCAACCGGGAAAAATCCTTCTCGTAGATACGCAGGAAGGCAAGATTTACTATGACGGTGAGATAAAAGAACAACTGGCGAAGGCTCATCCGTACCGCGAATGGCTGAATGAGAACCGGGTGCAGTTGGAGAAACTGAAAAGCGGACGCCATGTGGACAACGGTGTCAGCGACTACGAGAATAAACTCGTGAACTTCGGTTTTGGACAAGAGGATATAGACAAGACCATCATTCCGATGGCCACTGCAGGGCAGGAACCCGTGGCCGCCATGGGAAATGACACGCCGCTGGCAGTCATCAGCGACCGTCCGCAGATATTTTTCAATTATTTCCGTCAGCAGTTCGCACAGGTGACGAATCCCGCCATCGACCCCATCCGCGAGGAATTGGTGATGAGCCTGACCGAGTACATCGGTGCCGTGGGTACAAACATCCTGACACCCGATGCGTCGAACTGCAAGATGGTGCGACTGCCGCAGCCGGTATTGACCAACACACAAATCGATATATTATGTAATATAAGATATAAAGGGTTCAAGACACAAAAACTATCTATACTCTTTGATATCGAAAAGGGCGAGGGCGGACTGCGCCAAGCCTTGGAAGACCTCTGCAAAAAGGCTGAGACGAGCGTGGACGAAGGAGTGAACTATATCATCCTGAGCGACCGCGACATCGACGGGAAACATGCCGCCATACCCAGCCTTTTGGCGGTGAGCGCGGTGCATCATTACCTCATCAGCGTCGGTAAGCGTGTGCAGACGGCCCTGATTGTGGAGAGCGGCGAGATTCGCGAGGTGATGCATGCGGCATTGCTGTTGGGCTATGGCGCCAGCGCCATTTGTCCGTATATGACCTTTGCCGTGCTGGACGACCTCGTGAAGAAACACAAGATTCAGGAGGAATATTCCACGGCGGAGAAAAACTATATCAAAGCGGTGGACAAGGGGCTGAAAAAGATTATGTCGAAAATGGGTATTTCGACCATCCGCTCGTATCGCGGCGCGAAGATTTTTGAGAGCATCGGACTGAGCGAGGATTTGTTGAAACAATACTTCGGAACAGAGGTGAGCACCATTGGCGGCATCGGATTGAAAGAGATAGCCAGAGACGCCATCGCTCTTCACAAAGAGGCACATTCTTCCTGTTGCGCTGCTGCGGCAAACAATGAAACCCATATTCTGAAAAACAACGGTCAGTTCGCTTGGCGAAAGGACGGCATCAAGCACGCGTGGAACCCCGAGACCATCTCAGGTTTGCAACTGGCCACAAGATTGGGCAGTTATAAGAAATTCAAGGAGTGGTCGATGCTGGTCGACGAGAAAGAGTCTCCCATATTCCTCCGCGATTTCTTCGGTTGGAAGAAGGCGTCTGTGCCTACGCCCCTCGACGAGGTGGAACCCGTAGAGAGTATCGTCAAACACTTTGTGACAGGTGCCATGAGTTTCGGCGCATTGAGCATTGAAGCCCATGAGGCACTGGCACTGGCGATGAATAAACTGGGCGCGCGCAGCAATACCGGTGAGGGTGGTGAGGACAATGCCCGCTACCACACCGAGGTTGACGGTGTGTCGCTTAGCAGCAAGACCAAGCAGATAGCCAGCGGTCGTTTCGGTGTGACCACTGAGTATCTTGTGAACGCCGAGGAAATCCAGATTAAAGTGGCACAGGGCGCAAAGCCGGGCGAGGGCGGACAGTTGCCGGGATTCAAGGTGAATGACATCATCGCCAAGACACGACATGCCATTCCCGGCATCTCGCTCATCTCGCCGCCGCCACATCACGACATCTATAGCATCGAGGACCTGGCACAACTCATCTTCGACCTCAAAAACGTGAACCCGACCGCTGCCGTGAGCGTCAAACTCGTCGCGGAGAGCGGTGTGGGCACCATCGCCGCCGGTGTGGCCAAGGCCAAAGCCGACCTCATCGTTATCAGCGGCGCGGAAGGTGGAACGGGTGCCAGTCCGGCATCTAGCATGCGTTTCGCGGGTATCTCGCCCGAGATAGGACTCGCCGAGACACAGCAGACGCTTGTCCGTAATGGTCTGCGCAATCAGGTTCGCCTACAAACCGACGGCCAGTTGAAGACCGCAAAGGACGTCATCATCATGGCAATGCTTGGCGCTGACGAGTTCTCCTTCGGCACCTTGCCGCTTATCGTGCTTGGATGCGTGATGATGCGGAAATGTAACACCAACACATGTCCAATGGGTGTGGCGACACAAGATCCTGAGTTGCGCAAACACTTCGAGGGACGTGTGGAATATGTGGTCAATTACTTTACTTTCCTCGCTGAGCAGGTGAGGGAATACTTGAGCGAAATAGGTGTGCACAGCCTCAAGGAGATTATCGGACGCACCGAACTCATCGCAGTCAACACCTCTAACGCTACCGACAAGCAGAAGACCATCGACTTTGAGCGGCTGTTGCACAAGCCCGACACTGAAAAAGCCCTCTACTGGGATCGTGGACAGTACACGAAGGTCACGGGTGTGATGGATGAGACCATTATCGCAGCCGCGCAGAAGGCTATTGACAGCCAGGAAGAGGTGACGCTCGACTATGCCATCCGCAATACCGACCGTGCGGTGACAACCATGCTCTCAGGTGTTATCGCAAAGAAATACGGTGAGCAGGGACTTCCTGACGCCACCATCAATATCAAGTTCAAGGGTTCGGCAGGACAGTCATTCGGTGCTTTTGCCGTTCGTGGAATCAATCTGAAACTCGAGGGCGAAACCAACGATTACTTCGGCAAGGGACTTAGCGGAGGACGTATCAGCATCCTGCCCCCGGCGCGCAGCAATGAGAACTTCCGCGCTGAAGAAAACATCATCGCCGGTAATACAGGCCTCTATGGAGCCACAGGCGGAGAACTCTACGTCAACGGAAAGGTAGGCGAGCGTTTTGCCGTACGCAACAGCGGTGCCATTGCCGTGGTTGAAGGAGCAGGCGACCATTGCTGTGAGTATATGACGGGAGGTCGTGTGGTCGTTCTCGGAGAGACAGGACGCAATTTCGCCGCAGGTATGTCTGGAGGCGTGGCCTACGTATATGATCCTCATCATACTTTCGACTATTACTGCAATATGGATATGGTAGAAATCAATCTCGTGGAGGATAGCGTCAGCCGAAAGGAATTGCTTGAACTCATCCGTCAGCACTATCTCCACACCGGAAGCGCGCTCGCAGGACGTATGCTCGACGAATGGCACCGCTACGTGGAAGACTTCATACAAGTAGTCCCCATCGAGTACAAACGCGTCTTACAGGAGGAGCAGATGAACAAACTGCGCCAAAAGATTGCAGACATGCAGCGCGACTATTAATTTGGCAAATTGGGAGATTAGTCGTTTGGCCGTTTAGAGACATCACAAATGGCTATGGTAAAAATCCCAAACGACTAAATGACAAAAAAACAAAACGATTAAAGAAATGGGAAATCCTAAAGCATTTTTAGAGATACACCGCCAAGAGGCGGGATACCGTCCGATTCACGATAGAATCCATGATTTCGGCGAGGTGGAGCAGACGCTCAACACCCGCGAACGCAAACTGCAGGCGTCACGTTGTATGGACTGTGGCGTACCCTTCTGCCACTGGGCTTGTCCCTTGGGAAACAAGGCTCCCGAGTGGAATGACGCTTTGTTCAAAGGTGATTGGGAGTTGGCTTATAACCTTCTCAACAGCACCAACCCCTTCCCCGAGTTTACCGGTCGCATCTGTCCCGCTCTCTGTGAAAAAGCCTGCGTGCTCAACCGTTTCAATCATGAGCCGACCACCAACCGTGAGAATGAGGCATCCATCACCGAGGCCGCTTTCCGTGAAGGTTATATCCAGCCGCGCACAGACATCCCTCGCAACGGGAAAAAGGTGGCTGTCATCGGTGCCGGTCCTGCCGGACTTGCCGCAGCCAACAGTTTGAACAGGATGGGTTATCTGGTCACAGTATTCGAGAAGAACGAGGCGGCAGGCGGACTGCTCAGATATGGTATTCCTAACTTCAAACTCAACAAGGCCATTATCGACCGCCGCCTCCGTTTGCTCGAAACGGAGGGTATCGAATTCAAATATAACACTGAATTCACAGATATCTCCAGTTTTTCAGATTTCGACGCGGTCGTCATCGCAACCGGTACTCCTACAGCCCGTGACCTGAAAGTGCCGGGACGAGAACTGAAAGGCGTTTATTTTGCCCTCGAACTCCTCTCACAGCAAAACCGTGTCCTTGCTGGCATGGAGTTCAGCAAAGGTGAGCGTATCACTGCCAAGGGGAAGGACGTCCTCGTCATAGGCGGTGGTGATACCGGTTCCGACTGCATCGGTACTGCCCACCGGCAAGGTTGTAAAAGCGTGACACAAATAGAAATCATGCCACGACCCGTAGAGGGACCTGAAGACCCGCAAAACCCATGGCCCAACTGGCCGCGCACGCTCAAGACGACGAGCAGCCACGAGGAAGGATGCACCCGCCGTTGGAACATCAACACCCTCGAATTCATTGGCGAGAAAGGACAACTTACCGGGGTGAAAGTACAGGAGATAGACTGGGAACCTAACCCCGAAGGCGGTCGTCCGTTGATGGTCGAAAAGGGTAAACCCGAAATCATCAAAGCCGAAATGGTTCTGCTGGCGATGGGTTTCCTCAAACCTGAACATCCTCAATACCCTGAGAACGTCTTCGTGTGCGGAGACGCCGCCAACGGAGCCTCATTGGTGGTCCGGGCCTTGGCCAGCGGCATAAAAACAGCGGAAAAAGTCAACGAATACTTGAAAAAATGAGCATGATACACTTCACCAAAATGCACGGATGCGGCAATGACTATATCTATGTCAATGCCATGCAGTACATGGTGCCCAACCCGAATGAGGCATCCGTCGTTTGGAGTGACCGGCATAAAGGCATCGGGTCTGACGGACTGGTGCTGATTGGGAAATCTCCCGTACCTGAAGCAGATTTCTCCATGCGCATTTTCAATGCCGACGGGTCAGAGGCCATGATGTGCGGTAATGCGTCGAGGTGTATCGGTAAATATCTCTATGAACGCGGACTGACCGAAAAGACAGAAATACGTCTCCTTACATTGTCGGGCATCAAAAAACTGTGTCTGCATGTCAATGATGGTGTTGTCGAGAGCGTCACGGTTGATATGCTCGAACCGGTTTTCGAGGACAATAGTCTTTTCAACCCCGCCTTGACGGAAACGCTCTCTGCTCATGATGAGGCTGCTCTTTTCGTGTCGATGGGTAATCCGCATTATGTCGTTTTTACCGACGATGTGAATCAAGTAGGAGAAAGGGGACCTGTCATGGAGGACCTTCCAGTCTTCCCGCAACGGTGTAACATTGAGTTTGCCCAAGTCAAGAGTGACGGAACTATCCGCGTGCGTGTATGGGAACGTGGCAGTGGTATCACCCAGGCATGCGGCACGGGAGCCTGTGCCACAGCCGTCGCCGCGTTTCTCACCGGTCGCGCTCCCCGTCAGTCATTCATAGAAATGGATGGCGGTACACTCCACATCGAGTGGCGCGAGAGCGATAACCACGTATATATGACCGGACCCACCTCCTTCGTCTTCGACGGGGAAATAGAACTCCCATAACAGTTATCCACCGGAATACTTCTCTTTAACTCCCTTATAACTTCCCTTTAATATCCTTTTAACTCCCCATCCAATATGGCATTAGTAAATATTCATTTCCTGAACTTGCAAAACAACTACTTGTTTGCCGACATCGCAAAGAAAGTGAACGCTTTCAAGGTGATGCACCCGAAGGCAGACATCATTTCGCTTGGCATAGGCGACGTGACGCAGCCTTTATGTCCGGCAGTGATTGAGGCTATGCACCGCGCTTCTGACGAGATGGCTTCGGTTCAGGGATTTCATGGCTATGGTCCCGAGCAGGGTTACGATTTCCTGCGCAAGGCAATATTGAAGAACGATTTCTTGCCGCGTGGCGTACATCTCGACGTCGATGAGATTTTCATCAACGACGGCGCGAAGTCAGATACGGGCAACTTCCAAGAACTCCTTCATTGGGATAACTTTATCGGTGTAACCGACCCCATCTACCCTGTTTATATCGATTCGAACGTGATGATAGGACGGTGCGGCACATTTGAAGACGGCCGTTGGTCAAGAGTGGTCTATATGCCATGCAATGCCGAGAACAACTTCGTGCCCGAAATACCGAAGGGACGGCACATGGATGTCATCTATCTGTGTTATCCCAACAATCCGACGGGAACGGTCATCACCAAAGATGAATTGAGAAAATGGGTGAACTACGCACTGAAGAACGATGCACTCATCCTCTACGATGCCGCCTATCAGGCATATATACAAGATGACGATATCCCACATAGTATCTATGAGATTCGTGGCGCGAGAAAGTGTGCTATCGAGTTCAGGTCTTATTCCAAGACGGCTGGTTTCACAGGAATACGATGCGGATACACCGTGGTACCGAAAGATGTGAGTGTTGCTGACTTCGAAGGCGAGCGTTTCCCGCTCAACCAACTCTGGCTTCGCCGACAGTGCACCAAGTTCAATGGCACGAGTTACATCTCACAGCGTGCCGCCGAGGCTATCTACACCCCGGAAGGGAAGCAGCAGGTAAAAGCCACCATCGACTACTATATGCAGAACGCGCACCTGATGCTCAAAACCCTACGCTCGCTCGGTTACGAGGTGTATGGTGGTGAGCATGCGCCCTACATCTGGATGAAGACACCCGGTAACACGGGGTCATGGAAGTTTTTCGAAGAGTTGCTCTATGGTGCCAATGTCGTCTGCACTCCCGGCGTAGGTTTCGGACCCAGCGGTGAAGGATATGTCAGATTCACTGCTTTCGGCACCCACGAACAGACAGAAGAAGCATTAAGAAGAATAGAATATTGGACAAAACAAACATTTTAACACAACACGATTATGGAAACGTTAAGATTTCAAGTTGTCGGCGAGGCGTTCAAGAAGAAGCCGCTCGACGTAAGAACACCTATTGAGAGACCATGCGAATATTTCGGCAAGAAAGTTTTTAACCGCGAGAAAATGTACAAGTATCTGCCGAAAGATGTCTATGAGAAGATGATTGACGTGATTGATAACGGTGCACAGTTGGATCGCGACGTGGCTGACGCAGTGGCCGATGGCATGAAGAAATGGGCCACCGAAAACGGCGTGACACACTATACACACTGGTTCCAACCGCTGACAGAAGGCACCGCAGAGAAACATGACTCGTTCATCGAGCACGATGGAAAAGGCGGCATGGTGGAGGAGTTCACGGGTAAATTGCTCGTGCAGCAGGAGCCCGACGCATCGTCATTCCCCAGTGGCGGCATACGTTCCACTTTCGAGGCCCGCGGCTACTCGGCATGGGACCCCACATCGCCCGTCTTCATCATTGATGACACTCTTTGTATCCCCACTGTATTTATCTCATATAGCGGCGAGGCGCTCGACTATAAGGCTCCTCTGCTCCGTGCTCTCCATGCCGTGAACGTGGCTGCTACTGACGTGTGCCATTACTTTGACCCGGCAGTGAAAAAAGTGACGTCCAACCTCGGTTGGGAACAGGAGTATTTCCTTGTCGATGAGGGTCTTTATGCGGCACGTCCCGACCTGCTGCTGACGGGTCGCACGTTGATGGGACACGACTCGGCTAAGAACCAGCAGATGGACGACCATTACTTCGGTTCTATCCCTGAGCGTGTGGCAGCGTTCATGCGTGAACTCGAAATCGAGGCGCTGGAACTCGGTGTCCCCTGCAAGACGCGTCACAATGAGGTGGCTCCCAACCAGTTTGAGTTAGCACCCATCTACGAGGAGACCAATTTGGCTGTGGACCACAACATGCTGCTGATGTCCGTGATGAAGCGTGTCGCACGTAAACATGGTTTCAGGGTATTGCTCCATGAGAAACCGTTTGCCGGCATCAACGGTTCCGGTAAGCACAACAACTGGTCGTTGAGCACAGACAATGGCATCCTGCTCCACGCTCCCGGAAAGACTCCCGAGCAGAACCTGCGATTCGCCACATTCATCGTTGAGACGCTGATGGGTGTCTATCGTCACAACGGATTGCTGAAAGCCAGTATCATGAGTGCCACCAACGCCCACCGTCTGGGTGCCAACGAGGCACCGCCCGCCATCGTGTCATCTTTCCTCGGAAAGCAGGTGAGCGAGTTGCTCGACCACATCGAAAAGGCCGATAGGGAAGACATCCTTTCCATGACCGGCAAACAGGGTATGAAAATGGACATTCCCGAGATTCCCGAACTGTTCATCGACAATACCGACCGCAACCGTACTTCCCCCTTCGCCTTCACCGGCAATCGTTTCGAGTTCCGCGCCGTAGGTAGCGAGGCCAACTGCGCCAGTGCGATGATTGCACTCAACAGTGCTGTCGCCGAAGCCCTGGTCGATTTCAAAAAACGTGTGGACGAGCGTATTCCCGCATTTACCCAAACTTGTGAGGGCACCGGACACAATCCTGTCTTCCATGCCATCATCGATGTGTTGCGCGAGGATATCAAGACCTGCAAACCCATCCGCTTCGACGGCAACGGATACTCCGATGAGTGGGTTGTGGAGGCTGAAAAACGTGGTCTCGACGTCGAGAAATCATGTCCGAAAATCTTTGAGCGTTATCTCGATCCCGAGAGCATCCAGATGTTCGAGAGCCTTGGTGTGATGACCAAGAAGGAACTGGAGGCCCGCAATGAGGTGAAGTGGGAAACCTACACGAAGAAGATACAGATTGAGGCCCGTGTGCTGGGTGATCTGTCGATGAATCACATCATCCCCGTGGCTACCAGTTATCAGAGCGCACTGCTCAAGAACGTGGAGAATATGGTTTCCGTCTTCTCCGCAGAAAAAGCAGAGAAATTGAACGCCCGCAACTTGAAACTCATTGAGGAGATAGCCGAGCGCACCTCTGCCATCGAAAAGGGTGTAGATGAACTGGTCAATGCCCGTAAACTCGCCAACAAGATTGAGGACGAGCATGAGAAGGCCATCGCCTACCACGACACGGTAGAGCCACATTTCGACACCATCCGCTACGAGATTGACAAACTGGAACTCATCGTTGACGATGCCCTCTGGCCACTGCCGAAATATCGTGAATTATTGTTTATTAGATAAAATTACACATTTTACCTTGAGCCCCTATAAAATGGGACTCGCAAATGTTTGAAGTTTGCTCAGAACCCGATGCCGTGATGGTATCGGGTTCTTCCTTTTTGACATCCTACCTCACGGCAGACACCCCTGACTAAACAAATACTCTTTATGAATTATAATCGTTCCTGTAATATCAACTGAACATGCCGGCTTACATTTGAACTTCATTCAAGCCTGCCCACACACAGCCATGTTCATGCAAACTTGCATGGTTTTCGCTTACATGCGACCTTATCCTTTCGTTCACAGTAGCGCTTGCATTGTGCACAGATGTCGTAGCCGAGCATGGCACCAAGAATAAAATCCTCTTCGGGCGACAATTCGTTGAGCGGACGGGTGACAAACAGACGGATGGCATCAAGACATTCTTTTCTGCCGAAATAGATGTTAACGTTGTCTTTGCCTGCCTGCTGCACCACGTAATCTATTGACTGACGACCCAGACGATTCGTTACAAACACCTCGAAACGACGGTTGCAGGTGAAAAGTATCATCCTGCGCACACCCTTCTTATATTCGTAGATGTGGTTCATCAACACCCTCATTGCGGGGGAAAAGGCTTCGCTTGTAGTATGTCTTTCTGTCATCTGCATCATCATTGTCTATTATTTATAGACTTTGTGAAATCTCAGAAATCCACGCATCTATTCGCACATCCGTCTTGTCGTCCTCGTTAACATCATCGAGAGGCAGCCCCACGAATTTTCCATCCACAACGGCTTCAGAGTCATCGAACGAATAATCATCAGTGCTGACTGCGCCAACGAAACTGGCACCGCTATCCTTGATACCGTTATTTAATTCACCGATACCACCCACGAAGGTGTCACCATACGACTCACAGTCACCACAGCCGAAGAGGGCGATAGTCTTGCCGGCCAAGTCAGCATTCTGAAGTGTTCGCAGACCGTCGTACCAGTCATCCTGCATCTCGCCAGCACCCCAAGTAGAAGTGCCGAGTATCAGGTTTTGGTTGTTGTCGATAACCTCGGCTGTCAGATTCTGCACGTTAATGGCCTCGCAGCCAAGTCTTTGGGCTATCTTCTCTGCGATAGCCTCGCACGTTCCTGTAGAGGAACCATAAACTACAATTGTTGCGTTCATTTCTTTCTTATCTTAAATGACTAAATGATTCGGGTGCAAAAATAGTATGATTCTACGATTTGTACAATACTCAAAAGTTGGGCTTTTGCTTTCTTGCATCTCCCATACGTTCATCGTAACAGATTAGCCATAAATAGGTATCTTAGTGAATCAAAATAGATATCGTTTATTGACAAGAGACAGGGAAAACGTGGAACATCCCTGCCGACGCCGTCTAAAGCCAATGCTCCAAATGTAAAAGATTATTATTCGTTTTTTATTGTAAAGACGGATTTTGTAATAGTTTTACAGAAACTGTTTCGGTTTCTTGATAGAGGAAACGGGTTGAGACAGGTATGTGAATTAATATTGCAAAAACTTGCCGATATCGGCAAAAAATCAGTATCTTTGTAGACGAAATCGGTCCAAAAACTTGCCGATAGAAGATTATGGAGTATATTTCAGTCCGTCAATTCGCCGAAAAGCACGGCATTTCGGAACGCACAGCCCGCAACTATTGTGCTACGGGAAAAATAGAAGGTGCTTTTCTGACAGGGAAAACGTGGAACATCCCTGCCAACGCCGTCGTCCCCGGACGGAAACCGAAGGGAAAGGTTTCTCCATTGCTCTTGTCACTGAGAGAACAAAAGTCCATCAGGTTGAAAGGGGGCATATACCATCGAACCCAGATAGACCTGACCTATAATTCCAATCACATAGAAGGCAGCAGACTGACTCACGACCAGACACGATATATCTTTGAAACTAATACCCTCGGAATCACAGATACGGCTGTCAATGTGGACGATGTGTTAGAGACCGTCAATCACTTCAGATGCATAGACTATATCATCGATCACGCGGAGGAGGCACCTACTGAGGGTCTCATCAAACATCTGCATTTGCTGATGAAATCAGGAACGACTGACGGTCAGAAAGACTGGTTTGCCGTGGGAGACTACAAACGTATGCCCAACGAAGTAGGCGGAACAGACACTTGCATTCCTGAAGACGTGCACAAAGAGATGACACTATTACTAAAGGATTATAATGCCGTAAAAAAACAAACCCTAGAGGACATACTTGACTTTCACGTCCGCTTTGAAAGAATTCATCCTTTTCAGGACGGCAATGGACGTGTAGGCAGGCTTATGATGTTTAAGGAGTGTCTTGCCAATGGTCATGTACCGTTTATCATTACAGACGAATTGAAGATGTTCTATTATCGCGGACTTCGTGAATGGGGGCATATTAACGGTTATCTGACAGACACCTGCCTTACGGCCCAAGACAACTACAAATCTATCTTGGATTATTTCAAAATCAAGTATTGATATGGATTGTCCCCATGTCAAATAAAAATACATAAACAAATATGTGCGACGGAGACTATAACGACGGATGCGGCGACCCTGACTATTACGATTTGGAGTTCAGGCTGCAAAATCCTGATGTTTACGGCAACGACGAGTATATGACGGACATGTACCCGTCACAAACTCGACGGCAGAAATCCGCCACTCAAAGACGCTATACCAGAAACGACAGTGACTTCTCGCCAGAGTATCTGCAATGGAAAGCGATGCATCCCGACCGTGTGGCGTATTTCCAAAAACATGCCGGCGAAGGACAATACAAGGGAAAGGATGAGTTGTCGGGCTGCGAAGGCATCGTGGTGGTAATCGTGTTAGCTGTGCCCGTCTTTTTCCTTTTTTTCCTCATCTTCGGTTAAGGGTACGATTAGGATCCGTCTGCCAAACTGACAAAAAACACATTGATATGCATTCATTATTTCGAACAATCATTATTTGCGCCGGGATATTGACAAGTTCTATGGCAATAGCCCAGACGAATTGGGCACGTGTGTTTTCAGGCGCACTTAAGGTGGGGCAAGCCATGACCATCACCAACGAACAACTCGCGGAGGCCGTCAAAGATGAGGTCGAAGAGATGGACCGCAGGAATAAGGTGTGCCCTGCCAACAGCAAATATGCGCTACGACTGAAACGTATCACCAAAGGGATGACCGATGCCGATGGAATAAAACTGAACTTCAAGGTTTACCAAACGACGGAGTACAACGCCTTTGCGTGTCCCGATGGCAGTGTAAGGATTTTCTCCGCATTGATGGATATTCTGAGCGATGAGGAACTGCTGGGAGTCATCGGTCACGAAATAGGACATGTGGCTCTGCGCCATTCGAAGAAAGCATGGCGCAGTGCATTGCTTAGAAGTGCCGCATCCGATGCCGTCGGTTCGGTCAGCAGCACATGGGCAGACCTTTCCGACTCCTATTTGGGTAACATCACCAGTGCGGCATTGTCGGCGAAACACTCACGATACCATGAGACGCAGGCGGATGACTATGGGTATAATTACCTGAAGAAATGCGGTAAAAACCCATGGGCCATGGGACTCGCTTTCAAGAAACTCAAGGATTTGTCTAAAGAAAAGGACTCCAAATACCAGAAACTGCTCTCCGCATTTTCCTCCCATCCTGACTTCGACGAGAGGATAGAACGAATGAGAGGAAAAGCAAAAAAAGACGGATATAGGTGTGATTAAACCCGAACTGCGTTTTCTCAACAACTATTCTGATACTCTTTTGACGGGATAACGTATCACCGTTTTCAATTTATCTTGGGCGATAGACAGAGTATTGTCTTCTATCTTCCGCCGCTGAAAAGCGGCTATCTCCTTTTATCTTCCTATATCTTCTTAACATGCGAAACATGAGTAACTATTTTGCTTTTATTCTTTGGGGATTATTTCTTCTCTTTTGAGGTAAACTATTTACATATTCATTTGTGATTTATATGTATATTATCTTGGCGATTTTAGAAAAAAACGATATCTTTGTAAAAGTAATATAGATACACAATTAAATCCATAATAACCATGAGAAAAATCCTCTTACTGGCCATGATGGCCACGGCGCTCTCCGTGAAAGCCCAGACGTTGGAGACGCTAAGCAATTACCCCACGGGCTACATCACCACATCGTATTACTCTTCATCCAACACCATCAAATCCATCGACGGCGTGCTCTATATGATATACGACAATGTGCCGGTGGCGCTGGTGAAATACCCCGCCATGAACGAGCGTGAGGAGTATGAGGTGCCAGCCACCGTATATCGGATATGCAACAACGCATTTCAGGGCACCCGATATCTCAAAACGCTGAAACTGCACAGCACGGTGTCATTTGGCAATTTCATCACATTAGTCATCGGCGAGTCGGCGTTCAATGACAGTTCCATCGAAAACTTCGTGGTGATAGAGAACGACGGTTCAACAGTAGGTATGAACGGACCCTCACCTACCCTGCCCGCCCAGAAGGTGGCGAGATACGACGTGACGGGCCGTTCTGTAAGCCCTTCTGCCAGCGGTGTGCAAATCATCACCTACGACGACCATACCGCCAAGAAAGTGGTGAAGAAATAAAGTTGTGAGGTTTTAAGGTTATGAGGTGTGGATAGTCTCTGTTTTGCAATGAGAACACATCACCTTACAACCTTAAAACCTCATAACCTTATACCCTCTCTTATTTTATCAAATTTCCGAGGATATCGCGGGTGATTTCGCGTGTGATGGTGCGCGTGGCAGCGGTGGTGGCGTTTTTCACCACTTTCTCCCCGGCCGATTTCTTACTCTTCGACTCCTTGCCTGTCACTTTACTGGTAACGAAAGCACCGACGATGGCAGCGAGAGTCGAGGTAAGGGCTGTGACGATGGCTTTGAGCACCTTGCTGAAGAATCCCTTTTTCTTCTTGCCGCCTTTGCTCTTCTCTTTTTCTTTTTCAGCCTCCTTGGCGGCTTTCTCGGCCTCCTTGGCTTCCTTTTCTGCCTCTTTTACCAGAATCTCGTAGGCACTCTCGCGGTCAATCATCTTGTCGTATTTACCCTTGAGACGGCTGCGACGCAGGATGTCGGCGCGCTGGTCGATATCGATGGCACCTATCTGTGAGAGGGGGAAGAGCACTTTGGCGCGCTCCACTATGCTCGGTGCACCCTTTTCGTCGAGGAAACTGACGAGCGCTTCACCCGTCTCGAGTTGCATGATGGCCTCGTCGGTCTTGAAAGCGGGGTTGGCGCGGAAGGTATCGGCGGCTGTCTTCACCGCTTTCTGGTCTTTCGGCGTATAAGCGCGGAGGGCATGCTGAACACGGTTACCCAATTGTCCGAGGATGCTCTCGGGGATGTCTGACGGACTTTGTGTGATGAAATAGATTCCGACGCCCTTCGAGCGGATGAGTCGGATGACCTGCTCTATCTTGTCGAGCAACGCCTTGGAAGTGCCCTCAAAGAGCATGTGCGCCTCGTCGAAGAAGAACACGAGTTTTGGCAGTTCCTGGTCGCCTACCTCGGGCAGCGTGGAATAGAGTTCGCTCATAAGCCAGAGCAGGAAGGTGGAATAGAGTTTGGGCTGCATCATGAGTTTGTCGGCAGCCAGAACGCTCATCACGCCCTTTCCGCCTTCGGTCTGCATCAGGTCGTAGATGTCGAAAGCCGGTTCTCCGAAGAACTGGTCGGCACCCTGACTTTCCAATTGCAGCAATGCCCGTTGTATGGCACCGACAGATGCGGCTGAGATATTGCCGTATTGGGTAGTGTATTCCGCGGCGTGTTTCGACACATAATCGAGCATGGAGCGCAGGTCTTTGAGGTCAAGAATGAGCAGTCCGCGGTCGTCGGCGATACGGAAGACGATGTTGAGTACACCGTCCTGCGTCTCATTGAGTTGCAACAGTCGTGAGATGAGTTGCGGTCCCATCTGCGAAATGGTGGTGCGCATGGGGTGTCCCTGTTCGCCATAGACATCTAAGAACTGCACAGGGCAACTCTGGAAGTGCGGGTTCTCGATGCCGAACTCCGGCAATCGTTTCTCGATGAACTTGCTCATCTGTCCGGGTTGTGAGATGCCTGAGAGGTCGCCTTTCATATCCGCCATGAAGCAAGGCACGCCCGCTTGGCAGAACGACTCGGCCATCACTTGCAGTGTGACCGTTTTACCCGTACCCGTGGCACCGGCGATGAGTCCGTGCCTGTTGGCCATCTTTCCTATGACACTCAGCGCCCCTGCTTCGCAGTGAGCGATGTATAAACCGTGTTCTCTGTCGTACATATCTTGATTGTTTTGGTTATTGCTCAGTCTGTTTGATAGTGTATCGATGCAAATATACTAATTTTTCACGTTTTTCACAAATAGTAATGGAGAAAAACGTAAAAAAGAGAGAAAAGGGATAAAAAACCGGGGCGTCGATATGGACGTCCCGGTAGAAGTATTTTGGTGCCGCTGAACATGACCAGCGTACCGCTCATGATTTGATGTATGTCCGATTACTCAGTAAATCCGGTGTGGCGCTGGCCATACACATGATAATGGTGATAGCCGTAAGCCTCGGGATAGGGGTCATCAGAGAACATGATGTCGAACTCAATGGTATCCCAAGGTTTACCATGCAAGTTGAGTCCACCGTTCTCCACGATTTTACCATTAGAAATGATAGCCGTGCCCGGTTCTTCCAGTTTGTACTGGTTGTCATGATAGACCACATCTATTGCAGAGAACGTACCAGCCGCATAATTGATGTCGGCAAGGAACTTGAAGTTGTGGTTTCCGATGTTCTTTCCGCCTCGGTCATCAATCCACATCTTCGTAGTGCTTTCGTCGGCTGTATTGTAAGTGTAGACAGCAACGACACCATCATCGAACGGGTCTTCAAATACCACCTCACCGTTTTCATCTACTGCATCAGACTGGACATCCCAATAACCGCACATTTTCTCGATGGCGGTGCCTCCAGGTTTTTCGTCAGTCTCAGGGTCACATGCTGTGAATCCCATAGCGAGCAGCACACTCATGGCTGCTGAAATTAAATATTTCTTCATAATCATTATTCTGTTTCAGGTATGATAACTACTTCGATAAGATAGAGTCCGGCATATTCTACCGCCCATGATATAGCACCTGTCTCGGGATTATATTCACCATCGTAAGCCACATCGAACGAATCACCCCATCCCGGCACCAAACCATCGAGAACGATAATCTTGTTATCTGCGGTCAGTTGGATGACTCCCTGCATGGCGTAGTCGCTGCCATAACCCACATACTGGTCATAGAGACCGCCGATAAGGTCACTGACATTGAACAATCCCGGCAATATCTTATCAACTGTTATGGACATACCTATAAGAGGCAACTTACCACCACTGGAGAAGATATTGCATATGGTGCCTGTCGTGGTAACATAGTTTCCCGAGAGGTCGGTATCGACAGAGGGGTCGAAGACCGCCACGGTGCGCGTCACGGACTTCACATACCCGTCGGCATTAACCATGGAATACGTGATATAATAGAAACCGGCTTTGTTGGTATCTATCTCGTCCAATCCCGTGGTGACAATTTGCGAAGTGACGTCAACACCGCCCAATGTGGCCGTACATCCGGCATCAACATAGGGTTCGCCCAGGTTCACCTCGGTAAACTCATCGCCCAGCATGGTGAAGTGGGGATAGGTGGTGAGCACGGAATCGGTGAGTGCGTCATTATCGTCATTACACGCCGTGAGTCCAAACAGGACTGCGCAGAGTGTCATTGTATATAATAATGCTTTTTTCATCGTTATAATCTTTTATAGTTATTATTTAGCATCCCAGAATACCCTTTCGTTCAAGGTCTTTGCAGGAGGCGTATTGGGGTTGAGCGAACGTGCGATGCTTGGATAAGGCACACGTTTTGCCAATCCGCCTGCAACGATGTGGTTGACAGCGGGGGCAATCATGTCGCCCGGTGTATAGACGGTAGCATCGGAGAATATATCCTCAGCGGAAGCGCTTGAGAGCGCCGGCACGTCAGTACGGCGGATTTCCGACCAAGCCTCCATGTGGTCGCACATGAAGAGAGCCACCCATTTCTGCTTATAGATGAGGTTAAGTTGGTTGGCCGTACCACTTTGAGCATCCCAAGAAGTGCGCTGTGAAGCGAGGAAATCCTCTGCACCTTCAATCTTTTTCAATTCGAAGTCGGACATCACACCTGCTTCGTAAGCCTCTTTGGCTGCAGCGGCGTTGTTGTTGAATCTCAACTGCACCTCAGCGATGAGGAACTGCAATTCACTCTGTGTAAAGAGATAGATGGGAGCAGCCCGCATAACCTTATAATTCACCAGGCTCACGAAATCGTTGTTATAGTCAGAACTGATGCCGAGCCAGTCGCCAGTGGTCGTCTTAGCACCGGGAATCTGTCCTACGTATCCGCCAGTCTCTTCACTGGGAGACAATGCGTAAGCGATACGCGGGTCGCCGGTGATTCTCATGTAACTGACGATAGGATAAGCAGCACAATGGTTGATGGTTCCGAGGCTGTAATAAGAGTCATACCAAGGATTGTACTGTCCGGAAGCATTGGAATAGACATCCCATGCCACATCGCCAGTGAAGAATTCATTCTTCGAAACGAGTGCTTTGGCCTTGTTGGTGTAATCCGCTGCATTGACACCACCGTCAATCAGGCGGAGATACATACGCAGACGCAGAGCGTTGGCATAGCCTTTCCATTCGTTCATATTCTTGTTGAGCAACGGATCAGTAAGCGACATGTCGTCGTTGCTGAGGTTTGCCTCAGCCTCGTCGAGTTCTTTGAGCACACCCTCATAAACGGACTGTCCGTCATCCCATTTAGGCATGGCATTGTCAATGCCTTGCAACGCCTCGGTATAGGGAACGTCACTGAGGTTATCCACCAACAGTTGGAATGCCTGCACGCGCATGACAGCACATGCGAAGACATCAGAGGGATTGGTGGTTTTAGCCAAAATCTGGTTGATGTCGGTAAGTGCGCCAGAGTAGAGGTTTCTGTAACAGCGCACGAAGAGGTCAGAGCCCTCGTCGAGGTTGAGTTCGGCCAGGTCATTGTACTGGTTGGCCGTCGGTGCCTGCTCAAAGTACTGTGCAAAAAATCCCGCATAGTTGAACATCTGGTCACCCACACAGTCGGCAATGGAGTTCTCGACGGCCGGGAACAGGAGGTCGGCGGTCACATCCGTTTCTGCAGGATAGTTGGGGTCGTCATTGATGTCGAGGTCACAACTTGTCAGAGCAAACACGCCAGCGGTTATATATAGAAATATCTTTTTCATAATCATCTAAGAATTAAAATTTTAGATTCAGGTTGAAACCAAACTTGCGTGAACTGGGGTTGGTTGAGTATTCACCGAAGTTACCCTCAAGATCGTTACCGAACGATGTCGTTTCGGGATCGATGAAGGTATTGCTCTTCGGAGTCCACAAGAAGAGGTTGTTACCGAACAGCGAGACAGAGACACCTGTGAGGAAAGTCTTTGCGAGCCACTGTTTGGGCAGTTCCCAAGAAAGCACTACGCTACGCAGTTTCAGGTAGGTCTTGTCCACGAGGAATGCGGCGTCCATATCGTTTGCACCGTTGTTCCAATAGTTGTAAATTTGGGTCGGTGTGAGCGGTGTGGTGTTGGTCTCATAAGAGAGCACGTTTCCGTCATCATCGGTGACAGCGACAACAGAGTTGGGAACAACCCACGGATTACGGCTGTTGTATGCTGTCTGAATGGCGTTACCCACGAAATACTGGATATCCTTTGTACGTGAGAACATCAAACCACCTTTACGGTAGTCGAAGTTGATGGCGAGTGATATGCCTTGGTATCTGAGAGTCGTGCCGAAACCCATCATGTATTTATGGTTCATAGAACCCATGACCACCAAGTCTGAGGTGGCTACAGGAATACCGTTTTTGTTGACAACGATATGTCCTTCGGGGTCTTTCTGCGAGGTATATGCCTTGAAGATACCGAGTTCCTCACCTTCGATGGCATAAAGTCCTGTACCGCCAGTGAAACCATAAATCTGTGCCTGACCACCGAGTTCATCGGGCAGGTCGAGCACCTTGTTCTTGTTCTTGGTGAAGTTCCAAGAGAGATCCCACTGGAAGTCACGCGTCTTGACGGGTGTCACATTGACCAGCAACTCGATACCTTGGTTGCGCACCTTACCGAGGTTGGTGTTCATGGCAGTGTAGCCGGATGCCGGATCCATGTTCAGTGAGAAGATCTGCTTGTCTGTGTTGCGGTTATAGTAGGAGAAGTCGAACGAGAAGCGGTTCTGGAAGAAGGCCATGTTCAAACCGACCTCAAACTCTGTTGACATCTCCGGGCTGAGATTAGTGCTACCCAAAACATTGCCCATGGTGAAGGCGTTGGTACCTGTCTTGGTGAAGGGGAAACTACTGGAGCCCCAACCAGATGAACTGCTACCTGCCTGGGCATAGACAGATTGGGTCATATAAACGCCGGCATCGTTACCGGTCTTACCCCATGCTGCGCGGAGTTTACCGAATGAGACGTATTTTTTGATGTCATCGTTGAGCAGTTCGGTGAAAATCCAACTGGCTGTGATACCGGGATAGAAGAATGAGCGGTTGCCCTTCGGCAGTGTCGATGACCAGTCGTTACGTGCTGTCAGCGTCAGATAGAGCATGTTGCGCCACGCCAGTTCGGCCTGTCCATAGAGACCCACAAGGCGGCGTTTGCTCTTATAGGTAGCGATGGAAGGAATCTCCGACGAGTTGCTCAAGTCGTACCATGTGGGAATGGTGAGGTTGTCAACCGATGCGAAGAGATAGGAATATTTGCGCTCATTGCCGTTGAAACCAGCCACTGCGTTGAGATGGAGGTCTTCAATCAAGTCTTTGTCGAAGGTGACCATCAAGTCGTGGTTGATTTCGCGCTGGCGTGTGGTCTGCTGACTCACACCACCGGTCTCACCTGTGAGATCACCACCATTGGGAGTGCCTGCGAAGAGTTTCTCGAGGTTGGGCTGTCCTGTGTTGCGGTGGCCCGTCTGAGTGTCAAGACCAAAGCGGTAAGTCAGGCGGAAATACTTCAGGAAGTCATAGTCAAATTGCAGTTTACCGTAGAAACGTGAACCCTCATAGTTGTTGAGGTAGTTCTCCAGAATGTAATAGGGGTTGGTCACACCGTAAGGAGTGTAATAGTAACCCGGTGAGGAGAACGGATTGTCCATATCCTTATACTCGGTAATTGCGATATCACGCGGAGTCTGCATGATGGCGTTATACATAGAGCCCGTCTTCTGACCAGTGGTCACGAAGTCGTTGGAGTTCCATGCGTAGTTGACCGACATGCTCAGTGTCACATCCTTGATTTTGTGGCTTGCACGGCCGGCGAAGGTGTACTTACGGTAACTGTCGGCGTCGGTAGGAATAATACCGTCTTCCTTGATTTGCGAGAGCGATAGGAAGAACGTGGATGTATCGGTGGCACCGTTGAAAGACACGCTGTTGTTATAGCGGAAACCTGTGTCGAAGAAATCCTTGTAGTTTGACGGGATAGCCACATACGACTTCATGTTCTGCTGATAGTCATAAATCGTACCATAGCGGAGGATGGAGCCGTCGAACTTCGGACCCCAAGAACCGTTCTCGTCGTAGGTCTTGTTTCCGTACCAACCCTGACCGAAGTCATTCTGTTGTTGAGGCAGACGGAGCACGCTTTCCCACTGCAGACCGCCGTTATACTCGATACCGATGCCCTTGGTCTGTTTCTGACCGGACTTGGTAGTGATGAGGATGACGCCGTTAGCAGCACGGCTACCATAGAGTGCGGTAGCGGCAGCACCTTTCAGCACGGTCATGCTCTCCACGTCGTCAGGGTTAACTGCACCGGCACCGTTACCGAAGTCATAACCGCTGTTAAGTCCGTCTGAACTGTAAACTGCCGTGTTGACCATCGGCACACCATCGATGACATAAAGAGGCTGGTTGGAGCCGCTCAGTGAACTGATACCGCGGATGATGACGGCATTTGACGAACCGGGGTCGGATGATGTACTTGAAATGGATACACCTGCCACTTTACCGGCGATACTACTCATGATGTCGTTAGTACGCACTTTGGCGATTTCCTCACCATTGACGGCTGTGGCTGAATAGCCTAATGCTTTGGCTGAGCGTTTGATGCCCAGAGCGGTGACGACCACCTCACTGAGTACGTTTTCGTCAGACGACAAAGCGACTTTCATTCCATTACGGGCTGGCACTGTCTGCGAGGCATATCCTACATAGGATATCTGCAATTCAGCATTGGTGTTGGGCACTGATAGAGTAAACGCGCCATTGATGTCGGTCACCGTACCTTGTTGTGTGCCCACAACCCGAACTGTGGCCCCTACAATGGGTTCGCCCTCTTCCTGCGTCACCACGCTACCCGTGATGGTCGTTTGCGCCCATGCCATTCCTACTCCGAGGAACAACATGGATAGAAGAATCGTTAAACTTTTTTTCATAAACTCACTCGTATTATTATAATAAAAATAAGTCCGCTTAGATGTATAATGTAAAGGTTTTAACCAACTAAAATCACAAATCAAGCACTTTTGTATTTTGCAAATATAATTTTCTCTATTAAGAAAAGAAAAC
>JAFZAH010000022.1 GCA_017548275.1 Prevotella sp. | reverse complement strand
TCATATTGCCGTAACTTTTCAAACAAATCGGCCTCTTGCTGATAACAATAGATTTTTGTCAATTTCTTACAACCATGGAACGCACCCAAGCCAAAATACTCTATACTTGACGGTATAATCAGACTTCGCAAACTTGTGCAACCATAAAATGCCGCATCATCAATAGATTTCAATCCATTCGGTAACTCTATGCTTGTCAGGCTGGAACAGTCTTTCATCGATTCAAAGCCAATTCTGGTTAAACCATAGGGGAAGGCTATGCTTGCCAAACTATAGCATCCAGAGAATGTAAAATCCGGGATGATTGTTATACCTTCCGGGAGGTTTAAATTAGTCAATGAGGAGCAGCCGTAAAAAGCACCGTTTCCTATTTCTATCAAGCAACTTGGCAGGGTTATATTCTTCAAACTACCACATAAAGCAAAGGCATCACTACCTAAATATTTTAAATTCTCAGAGAGATTTATCTCTTGTAAGTTAGTACAGCCTTGGAATGTCCCATCATTGATTTCTATCACCCCTTTTGGAATGGATATATTAGTCAAACTTTTGCAATTTCGGAATGTTTTTTCACCTATAAATGTAATACTTTCAGGAAAGGTTATCTTCGTTAGCCCGGAGCAATCTTCAAATGCAGAATCGCCAATAACAGTAACACCTTCAGGAATAGTCACGGAAGTAAGGTCTGACAAACCGTAAAATGCCTGTCCTTGTATTGCTGTCACCTCATATTCCGATTCCCCGTCATATACTTTAGACGGGATAACAAGATTACCTTTTGTCTGTGAGCAACCTTCGATAAAAACGCCCCAATCTTCGTGTGTAAAAACAGACCATGTGACACCCTTATCGTCGGTCCACTCAAATCGGTGCGACCAAGCCTGTATGAATCCAAAGAGTAAAAAGGTAAAGGTTAGTATTTTTTTCATAATTCTTGGTATTAAAGCCCATAGCATCGTAAGTTTTTGAGTGGCATGGGGTTACTCTTCACGTTTGCAAATATAATGTATCCTTCTCACATTATCAGCCCACTCCAGTTAAAGATTGTTAACAACATAAAGGACACAAAGAAGGCGGCCCCGACAGGACCGCCTTTCTCATATTTTTACTTAATCACAACTTTTTTCCCGTTTCGAATGTAGATGCCTTTCTGCACGGGTTGTGAGTTGAGTTTGAATCCTTCGAGGGTGAACCAACCGTCGTCCGTATTTGGCTGTTCTGCACCTACGATATTGATGCCCGCTGATGAGCCGGTAAGCACTTGCAATGCAAGACTCTTGCAGGCAGGCATCGTAAACGAATAGGTGGGATCATTGATTTCCTGTTCCTCGGTCGTGCCGTTGGTGTTGGTTTTGATGACCTTCCACCCCTTGACCTCCTGGCCTTCAGCGCCTTGTGCCTCAACGGTCACCTGACGGTTGAGAAAGAATTTGCCGTCGAACTCGCTGGTGGTAAGAGTCACGCCGTTTATGACGACGCTCACATCCGCATTCATACCTTTGTTGATGGTGAGCGGTGTGGGAGTGCCCAGTCCGTAGTAGTTGGCCACATGTTTGTAGAAATTGTCGGTGCGCTTGCTAATCCAGTTGTGGACATTGTTAATCTCGTTGTTGATGTCCTGCTCGTAGTTGGGCGTCCATCCCCACCAGCCTCCGCCGCCGTTGGCCTCGCGGTGCTTGATGAGTTCAGGCTTCACCAGTTCGGTCATGGGATCCATGATGGCGCGGGTACCCTTCTCATTGAGGAAATCGCCCATGTAGATGGCACAGTGGTCAATGAATTCGCGTTTGAAGTCAGCATCGGCCATCAGGCTGCGGAACAACTGTGTGGCTTCAGCGGTGTTGGCCCAGTTGTTGCCTGGATCGTAATTATGGTTGTAAATCCACTGGATGGTGTTGTAGTCGGGCTGACGGCCGTAGAGCCCGAGTCCGAAGTCGGTGTCTTTCGATATCCAGCGCCAGCGTCCGCCGTCGGCGATGGGACGCCAAAGAACCAGATTATTGCCGGGGAAGTCGAGGTTGCCGTAATAGAGGTTCAAAATCATGAGGTTGATAAACTCCTGACAGTCCATCAATTGCTCATATTCAGCCATTGTGTGACCAGCCTCGTTGTAGAAGGCTTTGAACGCGTTGTAATTGTCGAGCGAGCCGGCTTTAAGTTCTTCCACCATCCGACTGTTCTCCTGAGAAATCTCTATCATGTCTATATCCTCGAGCCCGTCGCCCTGGTCATCCTTGTAGTTGGAATAGATGTTGTCGTCATTGCTGCGCTCACGGATGTTGAGCATACCTTTATATTGACCATTCAGGAAGATGACAACCGGGCGCCATGCCTGCCAGTCGAGGTCGGCGTTCTGTCCCATGACGCGCTGGATGATGGCGTCGCGCATATAGAGATAGGGGAAGTCGTTGCCGGCGTTGCGCAGCATGATACTCTTGAAATCAGTCAGTCCGGGTTTCTGGTCGGGGAAGAACTCGTAATTGAAACGCTTCACACCGAAGCGTTTGTTGGCATAAACGGCCAATGACTTGAGCGCATGCTCGCGCGACTGTCCGCCCATGACACGGGTCTCGCACAATTGGTTGATGACACTTGCGCTGCCCGGGGCATCAAACATCTCGATGTTGATGGGACGGCGCCAGTCGTGCTTGTTTTCTTTGTTGGGGTTGTTTTTGATAATACCGATTGCATTATCGTTCATATAGCGGTCGTCAGTGACAATCGATATCACAGAAATAGTCATATCCCTGCCAAGGAAAATATACGACTGAGCGGTGGATATGGGCGAGAGATAACCGTCGCAGAACAGTTTGGCACGGATTACTTTGTTTGAAGTGATGTTGAAGGGGTTCTGATACACTTCGCTGGTGGCGGTAGGCTCACTGCCGTCGGTGGTGTAGCGGATGACCGTTCCCTCGGGGGCGCCCTCGGGCAATGAGAGGGTCAGGTTGACGCTCTGGTTAGTGGTCATCACGCTTCCCGGCTGACTGAACACGGGTTCGCCGAGGATGTCCTTGCAGGTCTTTCCGCAGTTGGCTTTTCCCGGGGTGGGAGTAGCCTGATAACCCCAACTGTCGGCGCCGTCGGTCTTACGGCCGTAAGCGATGTTGGGGGCGGGCATCTTCTTCATTCCCACCACTTGGTCAACGATGTCGCTGCCCTTGAAGAGATAGACAGCACCGTCCTTGCCCGACTCCAGACGGAAACTGGTGTGCAGGCCTTGCTCTTCCTTGTCGCAATAAATCACGACATATCCCTTGGCATTGAGGGTCTGGCCGGGCAACTGCCATGCCTTTCCGGGTTTCTCTTTTACACCCAGTTTATAGTCGCCGAGGTTCACCGCCTCGTCGCCACTGTTATAGAGTTCTACCCAAGAGTCGGGAAACTCGTTCAAATCATCCATGATGCAGTCGATATTCGATTGCATCATCTCATTGATTACCACTTGCGCCTGTGCCGACGCTCCAAAGGCCATGAGACCCGCAAAAATAAGATAACGAAATTTCATATAGTAAGTTATTGATTTTTCGGCTGCAAAGGTACTGTTTTTTTTATCGTATTTTCTTTATACAAATATAAAAAAAGTAAAATGTAACATTTCATCAATAAAATGATAAAAAAACGCATAACAATCCGTCGCTTTCGTATTTTGATGTTCAGACATATCCACCGCTAGAAACCGTTCATGAAGAGAGGGATTTTGCCTCATACCGCTTACAATCTGAAACTTTCTGCCAAAAAGTTGATTTTTTCTTGCAGCCATTGTCTATTTGTCAGCGAAATGTTGTACTTTTGCAGCCAAAAGTAAGAATATTCACTAAAAACGAAGAAATATGAAAAAAATCAGAGCCGCCGTAGTGGGTTACGGCAACATCGGCCGCTATGCCATCGAGGCACTGGAGGCCGCCGAGGATTTTGAAATCGCAGGTGTAGTAAGACGCAACGGAGCAGAGAACAAACCGGCTGAACTGGCCGCTTACGACGTGGTGAAAGACATCACCGAACTGAAAGACGTGGATGTGGCCATTCTCGCCACCCCCACCCGCTCATGCGAGGAATACGCCAAAAAGATACTGCCCTTAGGCATCAACACCGTCGATAGTTTCGACATTCACACCAGCATCGTCGATTACCGCGCAGCGCTCATACCCGTATGTAAAGAGAGCGGAGCCGTGGCGGTCATCGCCGCCGGATGGGATCCGGGCTCGGACAGCATCGTCCGCTCATTGATGCAGAGCCTCGCTCCAAAAGGACTGTCATACACCAACTTCGGACCGGGCATGTCGATGGGTCACTCCGTATGCGTGCGCTCGAAGGCTGGCGTGAAAAACGCCCTGTCGATGACCATCCCCCTCGGTGAAGGCATCCACCGCCGCATGGTTTATGTGGAACTCGAAGACGGCGCTTCGCTCGACGAGGTGACGGCTGCCATCAAGGCCGACCCCTATTTCTCACACGATGAGACGCACGTGTTTGCCGTGGATTCCGTGGACGCAGTGCGCGACATGGGACATGGTGTCAACCTGGTGCGCAAGGGCGTGAGCGGAAAGACGCAGAACCAGCGGTTGGAGTTCAACATGAGCATCAACAACCCCGCACTCACCGGACAGGTGCTGGTCAATGTAGCTCGCGCTTCCATGCACCAGCAACCCGGCTGCTACACGATGATTGAGATTCCCGTCATCGACATGCTTCCCGGCGACCGCGAGAAACTCATCGCACAATTGGTGTAAAAGGAGCAAGGAGCAGGGGGCAAGGAGCAAGGAGCAAGAGATTACCTCCGTTGCGTGTATTGCCGTGACACGGCAATAACACTACAATAGCGCCGCACGTTTTATCAATGTGCGGCGCTAATATTATAATACTTTAGAGAGAGATTCTCAAACCTCAAACCTCAAACCTCAAACCTAATCTACTTCTTCTCCTTATAAATCACCTTATTGGCACCAGAAGTGAATTGAAGGGCTTCGGGGTGCTGGGCGATGAACGTGTCGATATGACGGACGCGCTTCTCTTCAAGTATCTCGTCCACTGCGATAAGGATACCCGTCTCCTCCACGTCGCCGAAACCGTCGTTGATGGCAGTTCCGAACATCTTCATCGTGGGGCTCAGGCTCATATAAGCATTGACCAGCGGCGGGATGTTGAAGCCCAGTTTGCGAATCTCCTGATTCAGGATGCGGTAGTCCTCCTTAAAGGTGTCTTTGTTGAAGAGCCGAGCCAGTTCCATCGGGTCCGCCTCTATCTTCAACGGATTCATCGGGATGATGAGGTTATCCTTGTCGTCGAAGTGTTTTTTCAGGAAATAGAGTATCATGTCGCGCCCCTTACGCACGTAAGAGGGATACATGGTCATCTTTCCGAAGAAATACTTCACATTGGGCATGATGACGGTCAGCGCGCCCAGTCCGTCCCACAGGTTGTCAAGGGCAAACAGGCTCTTGGCGCCCATCCTCGAACTTTGGTAAGGCAGTGTGACATACGACCGTGCCAGTTCCACTGTATAAGGCAGGTAATCCTTGATGAATTTCTCTGAGAAACGGAACATGTGGCTTGTGGCCAGAATGGGCTGCCCCTCAGCGTCGAAATCCACTTCCGTGCCCAGTTTATAGCGGTAACCGCCTATGATTTCCTCCTCCTCGGGATTCCACACCACGAGTTGTTTGTAGCAGTTGTCCATCAGGTCAAACTCATCGAGGTCGAGTTCCTTGCCCGTACCTCCGCCGGCCTCACGGAACGCCTCTTCGCGCTGACGTCCTATCTCGCGCAGCACATTGGGAGAATCATGGATATCAACGATATAAATCTCGTTATGACTCTTGTTGGTCATACGGAGTTGCTTGTCGGGAGTCAACTCACTCTTAAGCAGTTCTTTGCTGACGGGAGGGATGATAGGTACCATACGCTTTTCGGTGAGGAAGATGCCTCATTTTGAGAGTTCATATACTTGGTCTTGCACATACTGAGCCCACTGTGCAGGAGTTTTTGACTTGTCGAATGTCTGCCAGGGGATGGGTTTCCCGATGGTCACGGTGAATGTCTTATGCACGTTCTTGTACATCTCATCAACCAAATAGAGCATCGCCACATTGAATTTGATGCCCAAGGTCTTGCAGATGTTGGCCAGACGATAGAAGAAATTGGAGTTGCGCCCGCTGAAATGGATGGGCACCACGTCGCGCTGTGTTTCCACACTCTTCGAGATGAAGGTCTTTTTCCACGGCAAGTCGCGTATCTCGCCCTTGATTTTGCGCGAGCAGAGACCGGCGGGGAACATCAGCATGTGGTGGTCGCTCTTGAAGCCCGCCTCGACCATTGCCGGGAAATTGCGGCTCTGGCTGCCCGTCTTGTTGATGGGGATGCAGAGGGGAGCCAGTCCGGGCAGGTTCATCAGCAAATCATTGACCAGATAACGGAAGCGACCGTCGTAGTGGCGGCCTATAATCGCGCCGAGTGCCACACCGTCAGCACCGCCCAGAGGGTGATTGCTCACGAATGTGTAGAGCCGGCCGTCGTCTTTGTCGGGCAAGTTCTCCGCGCCACGTATCTCGAGGTGCGCGTCAAGGTATCTCACGCACTCTTCCAGCCACTCCACGCCAGTCTTGTCGCGGCTGTCCCAGAGGAAGGCGTTCACCTCATCCTGATGGATGGTGCGTTTCAGCCAACGACGAACAAAACCGGGAACGTATTTCGCTTTCGTCCCCATCTTGCTTTTCAATATGGCATCGATGTCAATAGTTTGCTCCGATATCTCCGTCATTTCTTCATTAGACGTTCGTTTAAGTATGCAAAATTACGCAACTTTTTCAACTTATCATCATTTTTGGTGAAAAATGTTCACTTTTTCTTTTATTTTAGTCATTTTTTGTATCGATTGATTACAAACCAGCATTTTTGACAGACAGAATAAGTCTCACCCCAAGAAAGCCCCCACCCTTCTTTAACGCCCTTTCTTCAACGCCTAAGAAAGCCCCCAAAAAGTTAAAATTCCGTTAACAAAAGCAAAGAAATAATATTTTTCAAAAAAAGTGGGGGAAGGTGGGGGGAAATGGGGAATTTTTACTACCTTTGTACCCACATTCAAGACAAATAGGAACGCATGAGATTTTTAGGCAACATAGAAGCGAAAACAGACGCCAAAGGAAGGGTTTTTCTTCCCGCGGCGATGCGCAAGGTGCTGCAAAGTGCCGGCGAGGAACTTCTTGTGATGCGCAAAGATGTGCATCAGCCCTGCCTCGTGCTCTATCCCGAAACGGTGTGGAACAGCCAGATGGACGAGGCGCGTCAACGACTGAACCGTTGGGACGCCCACGAACAGGAACTGTTCCGCCAGTTTGTCATGAATGTGGAATTTATCAGTTTGGATGGCAACGGCCGTTTTCTGATACCTAAGCGTTACCTGCAAATGGCCGGCATCGAGCAATCGGTGCATTTCATCGGCATGGGCGATTGCATCGAGATCTGGGCCAGCCAGCACGTCGAGAAACCCTTCATCGAAGCCGAAGCGTTCGGCAGAATGTTCGGCGAACTGATGAGCGGCAAACCGGCGGACGCAACCCCCACAAACCTCTGAGAATGGTAACTACCGCACCCGAATACCATGTTCCCGTACTTTTGACGGAGAGCGTCGATGGCCTGGACATCCAGGCAAGCGGCATTTATATCGATGTCACCTTCGGAGGAGGAGGACATTCCAGAGAGATTCTCAGACGGCTGGGAGAGGACGGGCATCTGTTCAGTTTCGACCAAGACGCTGACGCTGAGCGGAATGTGGGCGATGACCTCGCCGACGACAAGCGCTGGACCTTCGTCAGAAGCAACTTCCGATACCTAAAAAACTGGATGCGCTACTACGGCATCGACCATATCGACGGACTGCTGGCAGACCTCGGCGTCTCAAGCCACCATTTCGACGATGAGACAAGAGGGTTCTCCTTCCGTTTCAATGACTCGCCGCTTGACATGCGCATGAACAAAAGAGCAGGAAAGACGGCAGCCGACGTGCTCAACGACAGCACCGAGGAACAACTGGCAGACATCTTCTACCTGTACGGCGAACTGAAAAACGCGCGGCGCATCGCTGCGGCCATCGTCAAAAGCCGGGCCGCACACCCGATGCTCTACACAAACGACTTCCTCAATGCCGTGCAACCCCTGTTCCCCAGGGAGCGCGAGAAGAAAGAGACAGCCAAACTGTTTCAGGCGCTACGCATCGAGGTCAATCAGGAGATGGCGGCCCTGAAAGAGATGCTCACCGCAGCCACCGACCTGCTCAAACCCGGCGGACGGCTGTCGGTCATCACCTATCACAGCCTGGAAGACCGCATCGTAAAAAACATGATGAAGGCTGGAAACGCCGAGGGCAACCAACAAAAAGATTTCTTCGGGCGCGTGGAATCACCGCTCATGGCTGTCGGAAAGGTTATCACCCCCACAACCGAGGAGCAGGCAGCCAACCCGAGAAGCAGAAGTGCAAAACTAAGAATCGCAGAAAAGAGATGAACAAAGAAAACAACTATATAGACGACATCGACCGTATGACCAACGAGGTGTACGTCGGCGACGAGAACTCCGAACAGGAGTACGACGGCGCGTCCGGCGGCAAGGAGGCGGCCTATCAGGAGGTGAAGGAGGTGATACAACAGACGGCGCGTGAAGACGAGCAACCCGCCTCGTCGAGTTTCTCACTGCGCGAGATCCTCGGTGGCGACATCCTCAGCACACAGTTCCTTCGCCAACAGATATGGCTCATACTGCTCATCGCCCTGTTCAGCATCATCTATGTGGGCAACAGATACAGTTGCCAAAAGAAGATGCTCACCATCAATCACCTGAACAAGCAAGTGGTGGAACAACGATATAAAATGCTATCCGTATCAAGCGAACTGACCGAACGATGCCGCGAGACACAAGTGCTGCAACTGTTACGCGAAAACAACGACACCACACTACACATAGCCGACCAACCACCTTACATCATAGAAATCCCAGAAGAATGAGCAAGCCTGACAACAACATCATTAGCCGATACGTGTTTATCAGCGTGTTATTCACGGTCGCCGTGCTCTTGATTCTCGGTAAGGCGCTCTATACCATGACCGCCAAAAGGGATTATTGGGAGAAGGTGGCAGAGAAGAAAACACTCAAGAACCAAACGATACCGCAACGGCGTGGAAACATCCTCAGCAGCGAAGGAGCGCTTTTGGCCAGTTCGCTGCCTGAATACGGAGTGTTCATGGACTTCGAGGCCGGCGGCGAGAAAAAAGACAGTCTCTGGCAGGAGAAACTCGACAGCATCTGCATGGGTCTTCACGAGATTTTCCCCGACATCAGCGCTGAAGAGTTCGCACAACACCTGGAGCAAGGACGGAAAGAGAAAAAACGCCACTACCCCATCATCAAGAGACGTGTCTCGTACACACAGTTGACCGAGATAAAAAGGCTCCCGATATTCAACATGCCGAAATATTTCGGCGGGTTCCACGAAGAGGCCAACAACGCGCGCAGCAATCCTTTCGGTTTGCTGGCATCCAAAACCATCGGCGATATGTACCGCGGAAAGGACTCGGCAAGATTGGGACTGGAACTGTCTTTCGACTCCGTCCTGTCAGGTTCGCCCGGACTGAAGCACAACAAGAAAGTGCTCAACGAGATGGTGCCCGTGATTGACCGCGAACCCGTCGACGGCGACGATATCGTGACAACCCTCGACATGAAGATACAGGACCTGGCGGAAAAAGCCGTCGTAGAGGAGTTGAAAGAGATTGACGGCGACGTCGGCGTGGCTATCGTCATGGAAGTGGCCACGGGCGACATCAAGGCTATGGTCAACATGGAGAAAACCTCGAGCGGCGCATACATGGAACTGCAAAACCATGCCGTTTCCGACATGCTCGAACCGGGGTCGGTGTTCAAAACCGTATCGATGATGGTGGCTCTCGACGATGGTGTTGTCGACACCACATACAGGGTTGACACGGGCAATGGCGTGAGAAAGATGCACGGTGCCGACATGCGCGACCACAACTGGCGCAAAGGCGGATACGGAACCATCTCCGTGCCGAAAATACTCCAAGTGAGTTCCAACATCGGTGTGAGTTACATCATTGACCATTTCTACGAAAAAGACCCCGACAAATATGTGCAGGGGGTCTACCGGACAGGTATTGCCGAAGACCTGAAGGTGCCACTGCAGAATTACCACAAACCGAGCATACGCCGCCCGGAGCGCAACTCGCGCGGACAACTCACCAACTGGTACAAGACCACGTTGCCGTGGATGAGCATCGGATACGAGACGATGGTGCCCCCCATCTCGACCGTCACCTTCTACAACGCCATCGCCAACAACGGACGCATGATGCGCCCCAGACTGGTAAAACGGGTGGAACGAGCCGGCAAGGTCATCAAGGAATACCCGCCCGTTGTCGTCCGTGAACAGATATGCAAGCCCACCACCCTGAGCAAGATACAGACCATGTTGCGACAGGTTGTGAGCATCGGCCTCGGCAAGAAGGCAGGTTCGCCCACCTTCCCCGTATCAGGAAAGACGGGCACCGCACAGATAGCAAAAGGCAAAAAAGGATACCACTCAGGCACCATGCACTATCTGGTCAGTTTCGCCGGATACTTCCCCTCAGACCAGCCCAAATACTCCTGTATCGTGTGTATACAGAAACCCGGACCGAGCGCATCGGGCGGAGGCATGGCAGGACCCGTGTTCAGGAAAATCGCCGAGGGCATCATGGCACGCGACCTCAGACTGAGCGCCACTGACGCCAAGGACGACGAGTCGTCACCGCTGCCCGACGTGAAAAACGGTGACATCAAGGCCGCACAGTTCGTGCTGAGCAAATACGGCATTGAGTCATGGAGCGACTGGCAAAAGGACGATGTCAACGACAACATGGTATGGGGACTCGCCTCCATCGGCCAACAGAAAGTGAATCTGACGAAGAAAGAGGTCTCATCCTACGGAGTGATACCCGACGTGAACGGCATGGGCGCACGCGACGCCGTCTATCTCATAGAGGCAAGCGGTGCCAAAGCGCGCGTTGAAGGAAGAGGCAGGGTCGTCACACAAAGCCTGCCCGCCGGACACCGCATCGTCCGCGGCGACACCTGCACCATCAGACTGCGTTAACCCACCCCAAATCTTAAACCACATAATTCCAAGCCATATATGAATCTGAACGACATCATCTCAGGCATACGTCCTGTAACAGTCACCGGAACGACCGACATCGACATCACGGGGGTTGACATCGACTCGCGTCAGGTAAAACCCGGACACCTGTTTGTCGCCATCAAAGGCACACAGGTTGACGGGCACCAGTTTATACCGAAAGCCATCGAGGCGGGTGCAAAAGCCGTGATATGCGAGACGATGCCCGACACCAAGGCCGACGGTGTGACCTATATCGAAGTGAAATCCGCCGCAGAGGCGGTAGGTCTGGCCGCCACCACTTTCTACGGCAACCCGACGAAGAAAATGAAACTCGTGGGAGTGACGGGCACCAACGGAAAGACGACCATCGCCACCTTATTATATAATATGTTTCGTGCCTTCGGTCATAAATGCGGACTGTTATCGACCGTCTGCAATTACATCGAGGGCGAGGCGGTGCCTGCCAGCCACACCACACCCGACCCCATCGAACTGAACCGTCTGCTGGCACGCATGGTTGACGCGGGATGCGAATATGTGTTCATGGAATGCAGCAGCCACGCCATCGACCAGAAACGCATCGGCGGACTGACCTTCGCAGGGGGCATCTTCACCAACCTCAGCCGCGACCACATGGACTATCACAAGACGGTGGAAAACTACCGCAACGCGAAAAAGGCGTTCTTCGACATGCTGCCCAAATCGGCTTTTGCCATCACCAACGCCGATGACAAAAACGGCATGGTCATGGTGCAGAACACCAAGGCGAAGGTGAAGACCTACTCCACTCGCACCATGGCCGACTTCCGCGCGAGAATCATCGAATGTCACTTCGAAGGTATGTACCTCGACATCGACGGGCATGAGGTGGGAGTGCAGTTCATCGGGAAATTCAACGTGAGCAACTTGCTCGCCGTCTATGGCGCAGCACGTATGCTGGGCAAAAATCCTGAGGATGTGCTGCTCGTCTTGAGCACCCTTAAAAGCGTGAGCGGACGTCTGCAGCCCGTACACTCTCCCAAGGGATTCACTGCCATCGTCGATTACGCACACACCCCCGATGCGCTGGCCAACGTACTCGGAGCCATCCACGAGGTGCTCAACGGCAAGGGACAGGTCATCACCGTTTGCGGAGCAGGCGGCAACCGCGACAAGGGCAAACGCCCGCTGATGGCACAGGAGGCCGTCAAGCAGAGCGACCGTGTCATCATCACCAGCGACAACCCGCGTTTCGAAGAACCGCAGGACATCATCAATGACATGCTTGCAGGTCTGACACCCCAACAGATGAAAAAGACCGTCAGCATCGCCGACCGCCGCGAAGCCATCAAGACGGCTTGCATGATGGCTCAGAAAGGCGACGTGGTGCTCGTAGCCGGAAAGGGGCATGAGGACTACCAGGAAATCAAAGGTGTAAAGCACCACTTCGACGACCGCGAGGTGCTGGAAGAAATCTTCAAGGAATAAACCCGCCCCAACCCTCCTGAAGAGGACACCCACCCCGACCCTACCGTAGGGAGGGAATAATTAGCGGAGTAATGCCTTCACTCCTGAACCCCTAAACTCCTGAACTCTTAACTCCTAAACTTCCTTAAAATTCATAAGTTATGCTATACTATCTGTTTAGATTTTTAGAACAAGAATGGGGACTCCCGGGCGCACATCTCTGGGGTTATATCTCATTCCGCTCGCTGCTCGCACTGGTGCTTGCACTGATTATCTCCGCATGGGTAGGCGAGATATTCATCTCGTACATGAAACGCAAGCACATCACCGAGGAACAACGCGACGAAAAAATCGACCCCTTCGGCCGCGACAAGGTGGGCGTCCCCACGATGGGCGGCGTATTCATCATCATCGCCATACTTGTGCCGGTGCTTCTGCTCGGCCGTATGCGCAACATCTACCTCATACTGATGATTATCACCACGGTGTGGCTCGGAGTGCTTGGCGGACTGGATGATTACATCAAGAATTTCAGGCACAAGAAAGACGGTTTGCGCCCGCGTTACAAAATCGTCGGACAGATAGGCATAGGATTTATCGTGGGCGTCGTGCTTTGGTACAGTCCCGATGCGAAGATTCACGAGAATGTGACCGTAGAGCGGCAGAACACCGAGGTGACGGTAACACATAAGTCAGCGCCGGAGAAATCGCTCAAGACAACCATCCCCTTTGTCAAGAACCACAACCTCGACTACTCCGACCTGGTAAGTTTCATGGGTAAATACAAGGACGCGGCAGGATGGATTCTCTTCGTCATCATGACCATTCTCGTGGTCACGGCGGTGTCGAACGGTGCAAATCTTAACGACGGCTTAGACGGAATGTGCGCCGGCATATCGGCGGTCATAGGCGTGGCATTGGGGATACTGGCCTATGTGAGCAGTCACGTCGAATTGGCAGCCTACCTCAACATCATGTATATCCCCGGCTCGCAAGAACTGGTGGTATTCATGTCAGCATTCATCGGCGCACTGATAGGATTTCTGTGGTACAACACCTATCCTGCACAGGTATTCATGGGCGACACGGGGTCGCTCACCATCGGAGGCATCATCGCCGTATGCGCCATCATCATCCACAAAGAACTGCTGCTGCCCATTCTCTGCGGCATCTTCTTCATCGAGAGCCTCAGCGTCATGCTGCAAGTATGGTATTACAAAAAGGGGAAGAAACGCGGACAGAAACAGCGCATCTTCAAGCGCACGCCTATACACGACCATTTCCGAACGGAAGACTCTAAACTCGACCCGGATTGCAAATATCTGTGGAAAAAGCCCAAAGGCGTGGTGTTTGAGTCAAAACTCACCGTCAGGTTCTGGATTATCTCCATCATCTTGGCCGCACTCGCCATCATCACATTGAAAATCAGATAACCCCCCTACCCTCCCCTAAGGAGGTCGAGAGGACGGGAACAGACAAGAATAATATTAGAATAAAAATTACGCCCTCCACCCGTGGAGGGACGGGGAGCGGACATCCACTCCCAAATCAAGACAAGAAAACATGAAAAGAATCGTCATTTTAGGAGCGGCAGAAAGCGGTGCCGGAGCAGCGGTACTCGCCAAAAAAGAAGGTTACGACGTGTTCGTGTCAGACATGTCGGCTATTAAAGCACGCTATCAGAAACAACTTGATGACCACGGCATCGCGTGGGAAGAAGGGCACCATACCGAGGAACTGATTCTCAACGCCGACGAAATCATCAAAAGTCCCGGCATACCCGACAACGCCCCCATCATACGCAAAGCCATCGACAAAGGCATTCACATCATCAGCGAGATAGAGTTCGCCGGCAGATACACACGGTCGAAGATGATATGCATCACCGGAAGCAACGGCAAGACAACCACCACGTCGCTCATCTACCATATCTTCAAGGAAGCCGGCTATGACGCGGGACTGGCGGGAAACATCGGCAGAAGCCTGGCGTTGCAAGTGGCGGAAGACCCGCATGAATACTACATCATCGAGTTGAGTTCGTTCCAACTCGACAACATGTATGATTTCAAGGCCGACATCGCCATCCTGCTCAATATCACGCCCGACCACCTCGACCGTTATGACAACTGCATGCAGAACTATGTCGATTCAAAGATGCGCATCATACAAAACCAGACCGAGAACGACAGTTTCATCTACTGGAACGATGACCCCGTCATCAAACGCGAGTTGGAGAAATACGACATCAAATCGGTGCAATACCCCTTCTCACGGCTCAAGGAGAACGGTTCTATCGGCTACATCGAGGAAGGGAAATACGTCATCGAGCAACCCATGCCCTTCAACATGGAGCAGGAGGAGTTGAGCCTCACCGGAGTACACAACATCTACAACTCACTGGCAGCGGGCATCGCGGCAAACATCGCAGGCATCAAAAAAGAGCATATCCGCAAGAGCCTGAGCGACTTCCCCGGTGTGGAGCACCGTCTGGAGAAGGTGGCAACGGTGAGAGGCGTCAATTACATCAACGACTCAAAAGCCACCAATGTCGATGCGTGCTGGTATGCCCTCGAGAGCATGAACACGCCCACCATCCTCATCATCGGAGGAAAGGACAAAGGCAATGACTATTCAGCCATCGAAGAACTGGTGCTCAAGAAATGCAAGGCGCTGGTATATCTGGGAGCCGACAACGCGAAGTTGCACGCATTCTTCGACCGCTTGGGCATCACCGTGCGCGACACACACAGCATGGCCGACTGCGTGGCGGCATGCTACGAATTGGCCGAACCGGGCGACACCGTGCTGCTCAGCCCCTGCTGCGCCAGTTTCGACCTGTTTAAGAACATGGAAGACCGGGGAGAACAATTCAAGACACTCGTCAGAAACCTGTAAAAACAAGAAAAAGAGTAAAAAAAACAGTATTTTCCAACACACCTAATCAATCGGGAGGGACAACGTGGAGATTAAAGGAGTCAACATCTTCAAAGGAAACAAAATCATCTGGATGGTTTTGTTTCTGCTCTGTACCATCAGCATCATCGAGGTATTCAGCGCCTCCAGCATGCTGACATATAAAGGCGGCAACTACCTGTCGCCCATCATCAAACACGCAGCCACCATTATCTGCGGCATATTCATGGCAGTACTGATTCTCAACATCGACTGCCGGTATTTCAAAATAGCAACCGTATTCTTGCTGTTCATATCATTTTTCACCCTCATCTACGTCTTATTGTGGGGTAAGGCCGAGAACGACGCCAGCAGGTGGATAGGATTCGCGGGGTTCCAGTTCCAACCGTCGGAATTGGCGAAAGGCACCCTTGTGCTCGCCACGGCACAGGTGCTCAGTGCCATGCAGACCGAGAACGGAGCCGACAAGAAAACCATGAAATACATTCTCTACCTCACTGTGCCTTTCCTGGTGCTCATCGCAGGCGAGAACCTCTCAACGGCCGTTCTGCTCGGAGCCGTCATCCTGATGATGATGTTCATCGGTCATGTGCCCATGCGCCAGATAGGTAAACTGCTCGGTGTCATCATGATTGGCGTGGTAGCCATCTTCACTTTTGTGATGGTCGTCGGCGATGAGGAGGAAGCCAATTCCAAGCAGCAACTGACAGAAAAAACCGTGAGCGCCAACGGCAACGGCGGCGAGGTAAAGAAAAAGCGTGGTGGTATTTTGCACCGTGCCGACACATGGAAAGAACGTATCAAAGACTTCCTCAACAGCAAGGAAGTGCCACCCGAGGAATATGACCTGGCCGAAAACCAACAGGTGGGATATGCCAACATCGCCATCGCCTCGTCGCACATCGTGGGTAAGATGCCCGGCAACTCCGAGGCGCGCGACTTCCTGCCGCAGGCGTTCTCCGACTTTATTTATGCCATCATCATCGAGGAGATGGGCATCTGGGGCGCGGCCATCGTGGCCTTGCTCTACATCATCCTGCTCTTCCAGAGCGGGCGCATCGCCGCCAGATGCGCCAACAAATTCCCCGCCTACCTCGTCATGGGTCTGGCACTGCTGATGGTCACACAGGCGCTCTTCAACATGGCGGTGGCAGTGGGTCTCGCACCCGTCACCGGACAGCCTCTGCCACTGGTCAGCAAAGGCGGTTCATCCACCGTTTTCTGCTGCATTTACATCGGTGCGATTCTCAGTGTGAGCCGCTCTGCAAAGCAGCGTGATGACATCTCTGATAACCGTAAGAAAAAGCCCGCATACGAAACGGTTGAAACGAATTGACATTTATTTGCAAAAAAAATATCTTAAACACAAAAAAAAGCAGTAATTTTGCAGACTAAAGTATGAGCAAGGCATTAAAAATCATCATCAGCGGCGGTGGAACGGGCGGACACATCTTCCCGGCAGTGTCCATCGCCAATGCGATTATGGAGAAAAGACCCGACACAGACATCCTCTTTGTCGGGGCTCTCGGACGTATGGAGATGCAACGTGTGCCCGCGGCAGGATATAAAATCGAAGGGCTGCCCATCTGCGGATTCGACAGGAAAAACCTGCTGAAAAACTTCGCAGTGCTCTACAAGATATGGAAAAGCCAGCGCATGGCAAAGAAAATCATACGCAGGTTTCAGCCGATGGCTGCCGTGGGCGTCGGGGGATACGCTTCCGGACCCACACTCAACAAATGCGCAGCCATGGGCATCCCGTGCCTCATACAAGAGCAGAACTCCTACGCAGGCGTGACCAACAAACTGCTGGCCAAGAAAGCGCAGAAGATTTGTGTGGCATACGAGGGCATGGAGCGTTTCTTCCCTGCCGAGAAAATCATGATGACAGGCAATCCTGTCAGACAGTCATTGCTCGAGACCACCATCACGCACGACGAAGCCGTCAAGCAGTTCGGACTCGACCCCGCGAAGAAGACCATCCTGCTCGTGGGAGGCAGCCTCGGAGCACGCACCGTGAACGAGAGCATCATGCGCCACCTCGACATGGTCAAGGAGTCAGGCATGCAGTTCATCTGGCAGACCGGCAAATACTATCACGCCGACATCATGGCCGAACTGAGCAAGCACGAGGAATTGCCCATGCTCAAGGTGACCGACTTCATCAGCGACATGGGAGCGGCCTATCAGGCAGCCGACCTCGTCATCAGCCGTGCAGGCGCAGGCAGCATATCCGAGTTCTGCCTCATCGGCAAACCCGTCATCCTCGTCCCCTCGCCCAACGTGGCCGAGGACCACCAGACGAAAAACGCCATGGCACTGGTCAACAAAGACGCCGCGCTCTACGTCAAAGACGCCGAGGCGCCCGACACCCTGCTCAAACTCGCCATTGACACGGTCATTGACAGCCAGAGACTCGCGTCACTGAGCACAAACATCAAGAAACTGGCGCTGCCCGACTCGGCAAACATCATCGCCGACGAGGTCATCAAATTGGCCGAGGGCAAAGCGTAACCCAAAAGGACACATGGAAGCAATAGATATCAAATCGGTATATTTCGTAGGCGCAGGCGGCATCGGCATGAGCGCCATCGCACGCTATTTTCTCCATCAGGGAGTGGCCGTGGCCGGATACGACAAGACACCCACGCCACTGACACGCCAACTCAACGATGAGGGAGCCGACATCCATTACGAGGAGAACCCCGAACTGATACCCGACTGCTGCCGCGACCCGAAGACCACGCTCGTGGTCTATACGCCCGCAATACCCGACAGCCATCTTGAGATGGTGTATTTCCGCTCTCATGGCTTCGACATACAAAAACGTGCCCAGGTGCTCGGCACACTCACAAAAGCCTACAAGGCACTTTGTGTGGCCGGCACGCACGGCAAGACCACCACATCGTCGATGTGCGCGCATATCTTGCACCAGAGCAAGGCCGACTGCAATGCCTTCCTCGGCGGCATCACCAAGAACTACGGCACCAACTACATCCTCGCCGACAGCGAATATGTGGTCATCGAGGCCGACGAGTTCGACCGTTCCTTCCACTGGCTCCGTCCGTGGATTACGGTCATCACCGCCACCGACCCCGACCATCTCGACATCTATGGCACCAAAGAGGCCTATCTGGAGAGTTTCCGCCACTACACCACGCTCATTCAGCCAGGCGGTGTGCTGATTTGGCACACAGGACTGGAGATGACACCCGACGTGCAGGAAGGTGTGCGCATCTACACTTACGGGCGCGACGCAGGCGATTTCCATGCTGAGAACATCGTCATTGACAACGGTGAGATTACTTTCGACTTCGTGTCGCCCTTCGGACGCGTTGACCATGTAAGTCTCGGACAACCCGTGCCCGTCAACATCGACAACGGCATCGCCGCCATGGCCATGGCACAGATGGCAGGCTGCACCGACGAGGAGTTGAGGCAGGGCATGGCATCTTTCGAAGGAGTAGACCGCCGCTTTGACTTCAAAATCAAAAACGACCGCCACGTGTTGCTGAGCGATTACGCCCACCACCCGCAGGAGATATACCAGAGTGCCAAGAGCATACGCGAACTCTATCGCGACCGCAAAATCACCGCGCTCTTCCAGCCGCACCTCTACACACGCACACGCGACTTCTACAAAGATTTCGCCGACAGCCTGAGCCTCCTCGACGAGGTCATCCTCTGCGACATCTATCCCGCACGTGAAGAGCCCATTCCTGGCGTGACATCGCAACTGATATACGACGCACTGCGACCGGGCGTGAAGAAACAACTCATCCACAAAGAGGATGTGCTGAAAATGGTCAGCGAACGCGATTTCGACGTGCTCATCGTACTCGGAGCAGGCGACCTCGACAACTACGTGCCCCAAATGGCAGAAATCATCGAGAGAAAATAAGACAATTATCCAATAGCCCCAAGCAAAGCGAATAGGCCCCATAAGGCCGATAATAAATAACAAATGAAGTTCCTCAACAAACGCACCCTGTTCATCGTCTTGGATATACTGTTGCTGGTGTATCTGGGTATGGCAATGACCTCGTTCAACCACGAGGCCACCAACGGTAACACGTGCGAGGAGGTCAACATCAGAGTCAGCGACAAAAACAACGAAGGGTTCCTCAGTGCCGAGGATATCAAAAAAATACTCAACAACGAGAATCTCTACCCCAAAGGATACATGATGAGAGACGTCAACCCGAGGGTCATCGAAGAGACTCTCCAGAAGAACCCGTACATCAACGTCGCACAGTGCAGCAAGACACGCAACGGAAAAGTCAATATTGAAGTGACACAACGTGTGCCGGGAGTGCATGTGATGAGCGAGAACGGCGAAGACTACTACGTTGATGAGATGGACAGCATCATGCCGTCATCCAATTTCACCTCCAACCTCATCATTGCAACGGGGAATATCTCCAAATGGTATGCCCAGAACTACGTGGCCACCGCTTGCCGCTACATTAACGCCGACGAGACTTGGCGCGAACAGATAGAACAAATCAACATTCTGCCCGACAAAAACATGGAACTGGTGCCACGCATAGGCAACCACATTGTCAACATCGGACGCATGCCCGAATACACCGACAAAGAGAAGCGTATCGACGGCATCAACAAGTTCCTCAAAAAGAAACTCGACCGGTTGGACAAATTCTACCGCTACGGGCTGAGTCAGGCAGGATGGAACAAATACGCATACATCAGTTTAGAATTCGACAATCAAATCATTTGCAAGAAACACAGAAAGGAGGACATCATCGCAACCGCACCGGCCACAGATGAAAAAAAGGCGGAAGAGGTAAAGGAGAAAGACAAAAAGAAAGAGCAGACAAGCCCCGGCTCTCTCAAGGGGAAAGAACAAGAGGGAAAGAAACAAGAAGTAAAGAAAGAAGCAAAAAAGACAACAGGCTAACCCGATAAAATATTAAACACAACATATATGGCATTAAAGGAATTCATCGTAGCCATCGAATTGGGCTCATCGAAAATCAGAGGTATCGCCGGTAAGAAAAACACCGACGGAAGCATCCAGGTTCTCGCACTCGCGGAAGAAGACGCCACAGAGTGCATTCGTAAAGGTATGGTGTACAACATCGACAAAACAAGTCTTTGCTTGCAAAACATCATCAAAAAACTGAAATCAACCCTGAAGACGGAAATCTCTCAGGTGTATGTGGGAGTAGGCGGACAATCCATTCTCAGCGTGAAAAACGTTATCATGAAACAGTTGCCCGATGAGGAAATCATCAATGGCGACATGATCAATGAGATTATGGACAACAACCGCTCCATGGTCTATCCCGACAAACAAATTCTCGACGCAGTGACGCTCGAATACAAAGTGGGAACACAATTCACCATCGACCCCGTTGGCATTCCCGCCAAGAGCATCGAAGGTAATTTCCTCAACATCCTGCAGCGTAAGTCGCTCTACAACAATCTCGAGAAATGTTTCGATAAGGCAGGCATCAACGTGGCCGAGTTCTATCTCGCTCCCATCGCACTAGCCGACTGCATCCTGAAAAAAGATGAGAAACGCCTCGGTTGCGTGCTCGTTGACCTCGGTGCAGACACCACCACCGTAGCCGTCTATTACAGAAATATCATGCGCCATCTGGCCGTTATTCCTCTCGGAGCGTCAAACATCACAAAAGACCTCACCACGCTCAAGTTGGAAGAGAACGAGGCTGAAGCGATGAAACTGAAATACGGTTGCGCATACACCGACCCCGACCAAGAGGTTGAGGAAGAAAAAGAAGAGACATACACCGTCGAGGGCGACCGCACCGTGTCGGCTGAGGAATTCAACAACATCGTGGAAGACCGTATGCTCGAAATCATCGCTAACGTTTGGAGCCAGGTGCCCGAAGGCATCAGGAACAAAATCATCAGCGGCATCATCCTCACAGGCGGCGGCTCACAATTGAAGAACGTGAAAGAGGCTTTCGCACACGAGACAAAAGTGTTGAAGGTGCGCCTCGCAAACGACTCTACGCTCTCCATCTTGGGCAACATTCCCGAACTGAATAACAATAACGGCATTTATAATTCACTGCTCGGACTGCTCAACAAAGGTGACATGAACTGCGCAGGCACTGTGCAATCAGGACTCTTCGATGAAGGCAGCCAACCTCGCCCCGGCACCGGCGGTGTGAGACAGAATCAGGCTGAGTTGGAGCGCATCGAGCGTGAGAAGAGAGAGAGAGAAGAAGCCGCTGCAGCCGAAGCAAGAAGAAAAGCAGAAGAAGCAGCCGCTGCAGCAGAAAGAGAAAGAATCTTAAGAGAGCAGGAACAAGAAAAGCAGAAAAGCGGCTTCAAAAAGTTTATTGACGGCGCTAAGGACTTTTTCACCAAACTCGTGTCTGAGAAAGAAGAAGAGAAATAACACATAACCAAACAATCAAGAAAGAATCATCATGGACGAAAAAGATAAGAAACAAAACGAGCAGCAGACACTGGCATTCGACCAACTCCAGCAGAACCCGGAGAACAACTCCATCATCAAAGTCATCGGTGTAGGTGGCGGTGGTGGAAATGCTGTCAACCACATGTATCGCGAGGGCATACACGATGTGTCATTCGTAGTTTGTAATCTCGACCGTCAGGCACTTGACGACTCTCCCGTGCCCGTACATATCCAATTAGGAAAAGAAGGACTGGGTGCCGGCAACAAACCCGCCAAGGCACGCGCCGCTGCTGAAGAGAGCATCGAAGACGTGAGAAACATGCTCAAAGACGGCACGAAGATGACCTTCATCACCGCAGGCATGGGAGGTGGTACCGGCACCGGTGCCGCTCCTGTCATCGCACGCGAGTCGAAGGATATGGGTTTGCTCACCGTGGGCATTGTGACCATCCCCTTCCGTTTTGAAGGAAACCAGAAAATCGACCAGGCCCTCGACGGCGTGGAAGAGATGTCTAAACATGTCGATGCCCTGCTCGTCATCAACAACCAGCGGTTGCTCGACATCTATCCCGACCTGCCTCTCGAGGAGTCGTTTGCCAAAGCCGACAACACACTGAGTGTGGCAGCCAAGAGCATCGCAGAAATCATCACCTTGCGCGGTGTCATCAACCTTGACTTCAACGATGTGAAAACCGTGCTCAAAGACGGTGGCGTGGCCATCATGAGTAATGGTTACGGCGAAGGCGAAGGACGCGTGCGCAAAGCCATCGAGGACGCCCTCCACTCACCGTTGCTCAACAACAACAATGTGTTCAAGTCGAAGAAAATCCTGCTCAACATCTCCTATGCCAACAGTGGTTCAGACCATCCGGGCCTCATGACCGACGAGATGAACGACTTGAACGACTTCATGAGCAAGTTCGGACAGGACTACGAGTTCAAGTGGGGTATCGCCAAAGATCCCGACCTGGGCAAGAAGGTGAAAGTGACCCTGCTCGCCACCGGATTCGGCATCAAAGACGTGATTGACGAAGAAGAGAAGGTTCGTTACACCCAAGAAGAACTGAAGAAACTTGCTGAGGAGGAAGAGAAGAAAGAAAAGAACAACGAACGTCGTGGCAAATACTACGAACAAGATAATAAGGGCAAAACACATCGTCGTCGTCCTTTGATCTGCATTTTCAAACCCGAAGACCTCGACAGCGAAGAACTTATCCTCGCCATCGAAAACTCACCGACCAGCAAACGTTCGCGTGATAAGTTCAACGAGATAGAGCGTCTGGCCAGCGGCATCCAAGAAGATGCAGCTGAACCTGAACAGAAAGAGGAAAGCGGTAAAATCTCATTCTAAACCGAAACGCCATGGCACTGTTTGAACAAATCAGCGAAGACATCAAAGCCGCGATGAAAGCCCGCGACAAAGTGAGGCTGGAGACACTGCGCAACATCAAGAAGGTGTTTCTCGAGGCGAAAACCGCTCCCGGAGCAAACGACACTCTCGAAGATGCTGACGCACTGAAAATCATCCAGAAACTGGCCAAGCAGGGACGTGAGTCGGCTGCCACCTTTGCGCAGCAGAACCGTCAAGACCTGGCCGACGCTGAACTGGCTCAGGTGGCTGTCATCGAGAGTTACCTGCCCCAGCAACTCACCGAGGAAGAGATTGAAGCGCGCGTGAAAGCCATCATCGCAGAGACGGGTGCTACCACCATGCGCGACATGGGCCGCGTGATGGGCATAGCCAGCAAGCAAATGGCAGGCGTAGCCGACGGCCGCGTCATCTCCGCCATCGTGAAAAAAGCACTGGGATAAAAACCAAACTATCAATAATGAAAGACTCGCGCCTGATGTAAGTGCGAGTCTTTTTGTTTTTTTATTTTGGTGTCCGCTAAATGACATCAAACTTTCTCAAGGGCGTCAGCCCACTCCCCACCCCTCTAAGGGGCGGGGTATGTAACTGGTTGAGTATAAGGTATTTCGGTGGCTGTTTTTAATATTTTACAAACCACCCCTTCTCTAAATTTGCGGCGTGGAAGATTAGAGAGCACTTGATGAATGAAATCTCAGTAAAAAACTTCCACAAACGGGATAAGTTGTATACCTTTGTTGTAATAAGGAACAACTGACCCCCTGGAGGGGTAAACTATCGTCCCC
>JAFZAH010000021.1 GCA_017548275.1 Prevotella sp. | reverse complement strand
CTCTGCAGCCGATAGCACTCCCACGCTGGCCGAATATGATTTCAACAGCGACAACTCCAAATGGAACTTCAGAAATCACTAGCCCACATAAAAAATCCCGCCAAATCGGCGGGATTTTTTATGTTTAGGGTTTATGGTAGAGGGTTTAGTGTTTAGTGTCCCCGCTCTGATTGCAGGTTTTCCTCTTTCTCAAAAAAAGCCTTTTTCATCTGTCCGTATTCAGCGTCGGTACAGACTTCTCTGCATTTGGGTTCGAAGGATTTCGTGACAGCAAAACACCCTTTCATGTTGTCACAAGGATATTCATTGCATTCTGAGCAATTCTTGAAGCCTTTGTCCTCACAGCACTTGACAACACCATATCTGCACCAATTTTCAGGACGGCAGCCGACGCAGGATATATCTTCGATAGAAACAATCCTGTCTCTATAACCGATTTTCATCCATAATTCGGCTGTATGTCTTAATTCTTCATTGGTCTTTTCATACGGAGGCGCAACATATCTCGGACAAGCCGAGCAATCGTTTCCGCAAGCGGCTATTATCTTTTGCATGGTAATACTATTGGTCGGTTCATCTCATAGGAGAGGGTCCCCCTATAGATTTAATGATGGCAACGTGCCGGGGGCAATGGCGGCCTTGCTCTTACGGATGGCGGCATCGAGTTCATCGGGCGAGAAACTGTATTGGAATGGTTTGCCGCCGTTTTTTCCACGGTAAATATGGTACAGCGTGCGGTCGGTGTTGACACAAGCCTCCATACAACTCTTCAAGTTGTCACCCGACGGAGCACGCATCATGGTGATGATACCGTTTAGATTTTCTTGCTTGAGTTGTTCGACCGCGGCGTCCGTTATTTTGTCGGCTGTAAGCACATTGTCGTCATACGTGTAGTGGTAGATAAATTTCGTCTTGGTAAGTGATATACTGTCTAATACCGTCACGAAATCCACTTCTGCCGGGGTCATCAGATTGGTCATCATCACCTCGCCTTGCAGAATCACATCGTTGTTGTTGCCGACGGGTTTCCGCAACAATTTTTTCAGTTCGTCAGTGGTGAAGTCGATGTCCATGTGAGCCTTCGAGTTGGCATCGGTGATGTCGAGGCACAACGAGGCGTCTACACCGACAATCTCATGTAACAACGGTTTGACACCTTCCTTCGTGAGGTTATTACTAAACACTTGCTTGGCTCCTTCCTCTTTCGCTTTAAGTTTGTCAACACTGATTACATCGTGGTCGACGGTATAGACAAATGTGACGACATCGCCTTCATAGTCGATACGGTCGAAGGTGCCGATGCCGGTCTCTACGGGGCATTCTTTGTTCGCCTCGGCAATGGCACGGTGCAACCGCGACTTTTTATTGGTGAGACACCCCGTCAGCATGACGGCTATCACCGCCCATGCCATAAATGCAATATAGTTCTTTTTCATAATACAACGAATTATACTAATTTCACGAATTTATCTCTCCATGGCCTTTCCAACAACTTCTGACAATGTCAATAGGCCTGCTAATCCTTCCCTTACCTCGGAGAGGGTTAGGGTAGGGGCTGTGGGGACAGGAGAAAGGCTCCCTATTTCGGCGTTCCCGCCTCTTTCACGCATTGTTCAAAGTCGTCGCGGTCAACGATGGCGTTGCTCTTCAAGCGTGCGCGGTAGTTATAGATGGTGTTGACACTGTAATTGAGAAATTCCGCTATCTTCGAACTGTCGTCAATACCTAAACGGATAAGCGCCAGGATGCGCAGGTCGGTGTTCATACGCTTGTCTTTCTCCAGGGCTAACCGCTGGTCGGGCTTCAGCAGTTGGTTCACCTCCTCCACGAAATTGGGGAAGAGATGAAGGAAGGCGGCATCGAAACTGCCGAACAATTCCTCCAACTGTTGGTCCTTCGAGTCGTGGCTGCGGGTAGTGTTATACAGTTCCTCATATTCGTGGTTTTTCATCATCTTGTTCACCCGTTTACGGAACGTGTCCATCTTCTCGATATAGATGGAGCACAGACGCATGAACCGCCCCACATATTCTTCTTTCACACGGTTTGACTCAGCCAGTTGGGCATTGAGGGCATGCAACTGACTGTTCACGTCCGACAATTCCTGGTTCTTCTCATGCAGCAACTCATTGGCATTAGCCAACATGGCGTTGGTCTTCTCCTGACGTTTCTGGGTAGCGGCCAACCGCTTGCGCTGGCGGTTCACATAGAACAAGGAGGCCAGCAACAACAGGGCCATAACACTGATGACGATGATGGTCTGCTGCAGACGATGGCTGTTGTGCTCACTCTGTTTCTTGTAATTGTTGGCGATGGCAGAAAGCAGAGGCGCTATTTGCCAACTGCGCTGACGTGAACCGTACCGGCCGGCGCAATCGCTTGTGAACGTGATGTAACGGTACGAACGGTCCACATTGCCCTGCAACATCAGTTGGTTGGCCAACTCCCACAGCGACCCCTGGTCCATCACGGCGTTGCGCACGTCTGACAGAGCCGACTCTGCCAACCAGTACATCATCTCCGTGCTGTCATTCACGGATTTATACTCTAAATATCTGTAGAGCGCCACCAATGCATAACGGTGGCTGCCGGGTGTCACATGCTTCAGCCACTCGTCGTTGATGGCTTTCGATTGCTCATATCTGCCCGCGGTCATGTCTGTCATTTCGCGCCGCAAGAAACTGACGTCGAATGTGTCAGGCACCACCGCCAGCAACTGTTCTTGATACTTGTCGGCCATCTCCTGGTATTTTACTCGCATGTCTTCCAGATGGGTGTAATACGCCAACTCGTTATACACATGGTTCTGCGCCTCATAATAGATGCCGAGGGCATGACGGTCCAACGTCTCGGGGCGTATTTGTTGCAGTATCTCTTGTGCCTCGTCGTACATGCCGGCATTCGAGCAGCGAAGGGCCAGCAGCGAGCGGCACTCGCCCGCGCGTGAAGTCTGTTGCAGCCGCTCTGCCAGTCCGATGCACTGGTTCAGGTAATAGATGGCGGAGTCGTTGATAAACGCACGATATTTGTCGTAAAGACGGAACGACAGGTCGTAGCGCAACTCATCGTCAGTGGCTTGGTTCAGTTCGTGCGTCAACAGCGCCACCTCCTTTTCGTGCATGCTCACATACTCTGGGAAGCGCTCTATCTCCTCATCCAGACATTGGTAGAGGGAGTCGAGCGGTCGCTGAGCAAAGACAGCACTGCTCAGGGCTGCAAAGAATATCAGGATAATGTGTCGCATGGTTTTCTATACTAAAAGAGTGTATTAATGTTCTTTTTGCAAAGATAGTGCAAACCGAAGATAAAACAAAGAAACTTGTTTCTTTTTTTGTTGAGGTGCGGCCTATGTTATTGAAAGATAGTGCAAACCGAAGACAAAACAAAGAAATTTGTTTCTTTTTTTGTTGAGGTGCGGCCTATGTTATTGAAAGATAGTGCAAACCGAAGACAAAACAAAGAAAAGGGTGAGAACATACTGTCATGTCCTCACCCTAATGAAAATGAATCTCAGTTATTTTAATGTAAACTTTACTTTTTGAGTCAGCCGGTCAGATGAGGTGCCGATGAGCGCCTCGAAATCGCCCGGCTCTGCTGTCCACGCCTGCTTGCCGTCATCGTAATAACTCAGGGCGTTTTTGTCTATGGTGAGACGCACCTGACGGCTTTCGCCGGGTTGCAGATAGACCTTCTGGAAGGCTTTCAACTCTTTCTCAGGTCTTGGCAACGATGATTTCACGTCGCGCACATACAACTGCACAACCTCGGCACCGGCTCTGCTGCCTGTGTTCGTCACATTTACGGTGAAGGTGACAGAATCATCGGCTGTGAGCGACTTTTTGTCTGCTGTGGCCTTACCAATCTCAAATGTGGTGTAACTCAATCCGTGACCGAAGGCAAACAGCGGGCGGGCTTTGTATTGGTCAGCACCACGGTAACCCACGTAGATATCATCACTGTAGGTCTCGTCGATAATCTGATGATCGGCGCGCCATGTGCCCGGATATGTGTTCAGACGGTGTGCCGGCACGTCGTTGAGTGTGGCAAACCATGTGAAAGGCAATTTGCCTGAGGGGTTGGCCTCGCCGGTGAGCACGTCGGCCAAGGCGTTTCCACTCTCGCTGCCGATGAACCATCCCTGAACGATGCCGCTCACCTTGTCTTTCCACGGAAGTGCGGAGGGGTTGCCGGAGATGTTGACGAACACAACATTTTTGTTGACCGCTGCCAACGCCTCCACCAGTTTGTCTTGACCGTAGGGCAGGGCATAGTCTTTGCGGTCATGGCCTTCGCAGTCCTGATGGTCGCTCTTGTTCAGTCCGCCGAAGACAATCACGTAGTCGGCTTCACGGGCTTTTTCTACGGCTTCGTCAAGCAAGACTTGCGCCGGGCGGTTCTCGGCGATGCTGCGACCCACCGTCACCTTGTTGTAACTCTGTACGGTGTCGCCCACATAGCCGCGGGCATAGTCGCACTCCACGCCATAACGTGCGCATCGCTCTTTCAGGGCGTCGAGAGGCAACACTTCGTGCTGGGCTTTCAGCGATGAACTGCCGCCACCCACGGTCATCATCTTGATGGCATTCTCGCCCACGACCAGGATGCGCCGTTTGCCTGTCAGACGCAGGGGCAGCACGTCATTGTTGTTTTGCAGCAGCACGATACCCTCATTGGCTATCTGTCGTGCGGCGGCATAGTGGTCGTCGCTGCAGAGAAAACCGTAACCGCGTTGGCGGTTCATCGTGGTGCGGAAGAAGAGGCGCAGCACACGGCGCACCTTGTCATTCAACTCCTTCTCGCTGTATTTCCCGTCTTTGATGCTTTGCTTGTAAGCCTCGGCCAGATTATACAGGTCATACGCATTGGTCTTGCCCATGGTCAGTCCGTCGGTCCAGGTGCCAAACTCCATATCCAAACCGTTTTTGATGGCTTCATCCATGTCGTGCGCACCGCCCCAGTCACTCACCACCACTCCGTCGTATGCCCAGTCGCGTTTCAGTATCTGGTTGAGCATCACTTCGTTATGGCAGTTGTGCTGACCCTTGTAGAGGTTGTAGGCTCCCATGATGCCCCATGTGCCGGCCTCGGTCACGGCTGCTTTGAAGGCGGGAAGGTAAATCTCATGCAGGGCGCGGTCGCTGACGATGACGTTCACCTGGTGGCGGTATTCCTCATCGTTGTTCAGCGCATAGTGCTTTACACAGGCGGCAATGCCTTTCGACTGCAACCCCTGGATGTAAGGCACCACCATGCGGCTGGCCAGATAGGGGTCTTCGCCCATATACTCGAAGTTGCGGCCGTTGAGCGGGGTGCGGTTGATATTCACGCCCGGTCCCAAAATCATGTCCTTGCCGCGATAGAGGGCCTCCTCGCCCAGACTCTCGCCGTAGAGGCGGGCCATCTGCGGGTTGAATGTGGCGGCAAGGCAGGTGAGGGCGGGAAATGCCACGCACGAGTCATTGGTCTGTCCGGCTTGTTCCCATTCATCCCAAAGCACGTCGGGACGCACGCCATGCGGTCCGTCATCGGTCCAGAAATCGGGGAATCCGAGTCTTTTCACACCTGCCGACGAGAATTTGCTCTGCGCGTGTATCACGGCGATTTTCTCGTCGAGCGTCATGCGCGACAGGGCGTCTTCCACACGCTCCTCTATCGGGCGGTTGGCATCGAGATATACGGGCACAGTCTGTGCTTGGGCAGTGACGGTCATCAAGACCGCCACTGTCAGAAACATATATTTTCTCATGTGGAAAAGTTACTTCTGGAAAACTCTGATATAATCGATTTGCATCGTGGCGGGAAGGACACTCTCGTCAACACCTTGCTGACCGCCCCATGCGCCACCCCAAGCGAGGTTGAAGATAACGTAGAATTCTTTGTTGAATGGCCAGGTTTTGTAGTCTCCAGTACCATCATTGTCAAAATTCAGTAATGGGTTACCATCTACATATGTCTTGATATAATCCCCTGTCCATTCCAATGCATAGACATGGAAATCGTCTTCGGCTCCAGAAGTAAACCTCTCTTCCGTTTTCTGCGTTCCTTTTTGGTGGTTGTATTTTTCGCAGTGAATTGACGAAGAAGTATAGTTGGGATGGTAGCCCACTTCTTCCATAATATCGATTTCACCATCGTCTGGCCATTTTGTGAAGTTCACAGGCATCATCCAGAAAGCGGGCCATGTGCCTTTGCCTTTGGGGAGTTTGATGCGTGCCTCGATATAACCGTATTTCCAACCTTGTTTCACACGGGCATAGACACGTCCGGAATAGATTTTACCGTTTTCTTTCAGACAATGAATTTGCAGAGAACCGTTCTTCACTTCGGTCACCAAACTGCCGCCTGGTGTCACGTGGTTCACGTAGTTCTGCAATTCGTTATTCACCCATCCGGAGTTTTGCACCTCATGCGTCCAGTCGTCAGCATTCAGTTCCGAACCGTTGTTGAACTCGTCATGCCACACCAGTGAATAACCGTCAGGGGCAGGGTAGGCGGCTGAAGTGGCTGCTGCCTGTGTCACCGCAACCTGTTTTCTTGCCGCGCCCGACATGACTGTGATGGTCGCCGTGCGGATCGTTGTGGTGGGGTTGGCTTCCGCTGTGACCGTCACTGTGCCTTGCTGTTTCGTGGTGTTGGCGGTACTGACCGTCACCCAGCCCGCATCGGCATATGCGCCCCATTCCTTGCCAGTCGTGGTCACTGCGATGTTGTAGGTGCCACCCTCGGCAGAGAAGTCCAGCGATGCCGGCTGCACGGTGATGGTGACAGCATTGCCACCGCCCGACGAGTTGTCGTCGTCGCCCCCACCGCAGCCCATAAGGGCTACGGCGAGAGAGAGCAATATACTATTGATAATCATGAATCGTTTCATCTTACATTTCTTTGAAGACTATCTTGCTGATTTTCACGTGTGTGCCACCGGGTGAACCGCCGAAATCGAAGAACATACGGATGGCTGAGGCGTTGGTGCCTTCTTTCAGGGTCAGACCGGTGCGTTTGAACACGAATGGTTCTCCGCCAGGTACGTCAATCCGCTCCTCGAAGAAGAAATTGGTGTCACCAGAGTCGGTCAGTTTGAAGGTCACCTGAGGAAGATCGTTGTCGGCTTCCATCACCAACTGGAAGGCATACTGCTTAGAGGCCGATGCGGTCAGTTTGGTGTCAATGTGGAACTGTCCTTGCCACTGAGAACCGCCCAATCCTTCAGGCAGGTCTATCTCATAGACGTTGCCGCTGTGAGTAGCTTCGGAATAAGAGATGGGACTCCAACTGTTGTCGGCGAAGTAGTAACCGAAGGCATCAAACATCGAACCGTCATCGACTCCTTTCCACAGGTTGTCGGCATCATCGTAGTCCATGCTGAAGACTTCCTCGAAGTATATCTTGCTGATTTTCACATGTGTGCCACCGGGTGAGCCGCCGAAGTCGAAGAACATACGTATGGCTGTGGCATCAGCGCCTTCTTTCAACGTCACTCCTTCTTTCTTGAAGATATAGGTGCCGGAGGGCACGTCATTACGCTCCTCGAAGAAGAAGTTGGTGTCGCCTGAGTCGGTCAGTTTGAAGGTCACCTGAGGCAGGTCGTTGTCAGTCTCCATTACGAGGTAGAAGTTGTACTTCTTGCTGGCCGATGCGGTCAGTTTGGTGTCGATATGGAACTGTCCTTGCCATTGCGAGCCACCCAGTCCTTCGGGCAGGTCGATTTCGTAAACGTCGCCGCTATGAGTAGCCTCGGTGTAGGCGATGGGTGACCATCCGCCGTCAGCGAAGTAGTAGCCGAAAGCATCGAACATCGAACCGTCATCCACGGCTTTCCAGAGGTTGGCGGGTGAGTCATAGTCCCAGTCCATCTTTGCCTCAGGGGTATCGCCGCCACCTTCATCAGGCAGAACGGTGCCGTCGTCGTTGGCATGGTCTTTGATTACGATGTTGCGGATGTTGATGTTGGTCTCACCGGTAGCATGACCGAAGTCGAACACAATCTTCAACGGACTCAGGTCCTTACCCGGCACATCGCTCTTCCAGCAGATGTATTCTTCGCCTGCCTTCAGGTCGATATGCTCCTCGATGATGAAATCGGCGTCATTCTCGTCGGTCACCTTCACTATCACGCCATTGATGTCTCTGTCGGAAAGAAGGATGGTCGAGAAGTCATAGTTGACGGAAGATGATAAGTTGATAGACGTGTGGAAGTGTACCTGTGCCTGCCAGTCGGAGTAGCACTCATCGGGAACGGTCACGTTATAATCATTGTCACCTTTCTGGAACAGCGATTCCAATACGGGTGTCTGTTCATTGCCCCATCCTGGGTCAGGATTGTAGTAGAACGACATGGTCGGGTCGATGCCTTTCCAGAGGTTGAAGTCGCTGTTGGCGTCGAAGCCCTCGAATTGTTTCTCTGCTTCCTTGCTGGTGAAGATGAAACGCCATGAGATACCGTCGCCCTCATAGACGAGTACCATCTGTGACGCGGTGAGCGACTCGATGCGGAAACGCGGGTTTTGATACTGGGCGTCGCTGCTGATGTAGGGGAACAATGTGTTTGGACCCAATACGAGGTAATCCACGTCAATGGTCTGACCTTCTGAGTCGGTCCATGTGCCACGTTGGAAATACCAACTGCTGGTCTGCTGCTCTGTCGGTATGTCGTAGTCGGGTTCGGGCTGGGAACCCCAAATGGTGGTGCCGTAGTTCACATAAGTCTTCCCGTCAGGTCCGGGGTTGTACGTGTAGGTGCCGCCCTTGTTGGTCTCGACAGTGAAGGTGATGCGGTCGTCGTAAACACCGAAGCCCTTCTTGTCGTCGGGATTGGCACTCCACCATCCCGTACCGTCGCCGCCATTGGGACCGCAACCCATGTGAGCCACCTGGGCATTATCGATGCGCCACTCTTTGTCCTTGATGCGGTTGAACATGGCGGTGTAGTTGATTTTCGTCTCGTCGAAGGTGAAGTATTTGGTGATACTTCCCTGGCTGAAACCATTGCGGTTGGCTAACCTCAACTCAACAGGATAGGTGCCGCGCTCGACGTTAGACCATCCCACCTCGTTGAGGGTGGAATAGGTGGCGCCATTGATTACCCATACGGGATAAACGCCTTTCATCTCGGGAACGCTCAAAAGCACTTGGTTGACTTCCTGGTCAACGCTCATGGTGAAATCTACGCCATCCATGGTGGGCAGACCGTTAGGGTCGGCTCCCTCAAACGAATCAGGCGAGCATCCCCCGAGAACAGGCATCAGGGCGAAAAGACCGAGCGGCAAGACAGCCTTCGATAATCTCTTTGCTTTTTGATATATGTTTGTTTTCATCGCTTTAATTATTTGTTGTTGATATGTTTTTAGTTGGCGAGTTGGCGGATTGATAAGCAGGTGGTTTGAACCTCCAACCTCTCACTTCTTACTTCTAACCTTTCCTCTCACCTCTATTAATAATTATTCTGCACCAAGGTGGGGTCTGCATCCAATTCTGACTGTGCTAGAGGGATGTGTTTCTTATTGGGCGTCCATGAGTTGGTGCGATAGCCGTATTTGTCGGGTACGAGTGTCGTAGCGGCATTGCCTGTGCGCACAAGGTCGAAATAGCGTTTGCCTTCGCCCACAAATTCCAGATGGCGCTCGTTGAGGATGTCCTCGTCGGTGATGCTGCCAAGAGCGTCGAGTCCGGCACGCTGGCGCACTTGGTTCAGATAACCTGTGGCCTCGCTGTTGCTGCCGCCTGTGGCAAGAAGCAGTTCTGCGGCGTTGAGCAGGGTCTCGGCGTAGCGATAAATGCGCTTGTTGTTATTGTAGTTGAGGTTTTTCGAACCGGGGCAGTCCTTGTTATTTTCTGAGAAAGGACGGTATTTAGCCAGCCAGATGTGTGTGTCTTGATAGCGGTTGGTGTACTCTACGCCGCGTACATCCCAACAGGTGGCATCGCGTCGGAGGTCATTTGCTGCGAACATGTCGTAGGTCTCGACACGCATGGGCAGGAATCCCCAACCGTCTTCACCAGTGTTCCATCCGTCACCGCCGGGCCATTTGTTGGGCGAGATGAGGGTGGGAAGCACGGTGCCACCCGCATTGATGGCAGCATCGCCCCAGTCGCGCTGTGCCTGGTCGTCGTTGTAATTGATTTCGAAGATGCTCTCCTCACACCATTCACCGCTCTCTTTCCAGATGGCTGCAAAATCGGGGTTGAGTTGGTAGTCGCTCGACGCAATCAGTTCTTTCATGTATGAGAGTGCCTGTGGATAGCGTGCAGTGTCGTTTTGGTACATGACCATCTCTGCATAGAGCATATAGGCCATGGCCTGTGACACACGGCCAGCCTCTGCTGCTTTCCAACGCAATGGCAACACCTTCGATGCGATGATATCTTCCAATTCGACGATGAGATTGTCGTATATCTCGTCGGCTTGCAATTGCGGGGCCGTATAGGGCATACTGAGGTTTTCCAGATAGAAGGGCACATTGCCATAGTAATGCCAGAGAATATTATAATAGTACACGCGCAACAGACGGGCTTGTGCGTCAATCGACGTGCGGGCTTCTTGTGTGCCGTTGCCCCAGGAGCAATACTTGATGGCGTCGTTGCAACGCTTGATGCCGCTGTAGAAGTCAGTCCAAAGGGTGGCAAGGGTGTTGTTGCCGTTACCGTCGAAGTTGAACAGTTTGTGCCAGTGTAGATTGTCGGAGGCATGCTCACCGCCTACCCAGAAGTCATCGCCTAGAATCTCGGCGTCGATAGTCAGGTCATTGTAAGCCTTATTGTCCCAGTCGGGCCAGTGAAGGGGTGCGTATGCGGAGGTCAGCGCCTCGTAAAGGCGGTCGTCGGTAGTGTAATATTCCTCAAGAGGTTCGCCATCGGGCTTTTTTACCTCAAGGAAGTCGTCGGTGCATGATGCCAGACTGAAGGCAGCCGCAGCACACAAGGCTATGATGGAAATATGTTTTTTCATAATTGTCGAATATTTCATTGTTTGTCTTTTCTTCATTACCATTACAACGAGATGTTGAAACCGATGGTCCATGTGCGTGCTTGCGGATAAACACCGTAGTCTACGCCCAGTGATGTGCTGCTGGTACCGATTTCCGGGTCGAATCCCCAGTATTTGGTCCATGTGAACAGGTTCTCCGCACGGCCGAAGATACGCAAACGGTCGATGCGTATCTTGCGTGTGAGTTGCTGCGGCAGTGTGTAACCCAACGTGAGGTTCTTCAGACGGAGGTAGGAACCGTCTTGGATATACAGGTCGCTGACGACCCAGTTTTTGCTGTCGCCTAGTGTCGGCACGGTGTTGGAGGTGCCTTCGCCTGTCCAGCGCTGCAGAATCCATGTGGGATAGTTACCGGAGGCGATGTCCTGACGGTAGGTGGCGTCGAACACGTCAACACCGCTTACTCCCTGGAAGAATAGGCTCAGGTCAAAGCCTTTCCATTCTGCGCTGAAAGTCAGACCGAAGGTCCATTTCGGAGTGCCGTTACCGATGTTGGTACGGTCAGCATCACTGATTATACCGTCACCGTTGACATCCACGAAACGCATGTCGCCGGGTTTGGCGTTAGGCATGATGAGTTCGCCCTGCGAATTGGTATAGGCGTTGACCTCAGCCATATTCTGGAAAATGCCGTTGGTCTTGTATCCGTAGAAGAAGGGGAAGGGCTCTCCGTTCTCGGCACGTGTGCCTCCGTCGTTGAACTGGCTGATGCCATAGTTGAGGAAACCGGTGTCATTACCAAGGTTCTTCAACTCGTTGTGCAGATATGATGCGTTGCCCTTGACGGCGAACATCGCGTCGGAGATACGCCATTTGTAACCTAATTCAAATTCCCAACCGCTGTTCTCCATGTCACCCACGTTGGCCAATGGACGGGCCTCACCCACGTAACTGGGGATGGGCATGTCGATAATCATGCCGTTGGTCTTCTTAATGAAGTAGTCGACGGTGAAGGTCAAGGCTCCGTTGAGGAATCCGAGGTCGAGGCCGATGTCGGTCTGTTCGCTCTCTTCCCATTTCAGGTCTTCGTTGGCCAAACGGTTGGCCTTGCTGCCTACGTTCATGATATTGGCCGTGCCAAAGTAATAGTTGCTGCTGGCTCCGGTCGATGAGAGGGTGGTGTAGGCGAAATCGCCGATGTTGTCGTTACCGTTCTTACCCCAACTGGCGCGCAGTTTCATGTTGCTCAGCCAATTGCGGGTGCTTTCCATGAACTGCTCGTTCATGATGTTCCAACCAGCAGAGAATGAGGGGAAGGTACCGTATTTGTTGTTGGTGCCGAAGCGGCTGCTGCCGTCGCGACGTACCGTGGCTTGGAACATGTAACGCTCGTCGTAGTTGTAACTCAGTCGTGCGAAGAGCGAGGTCAGGCGGTGTTCCACATACGGGCCGCCACCATTGCCGGTGAGGTTTTTCACACCGGTGATATTGCCGTCGGCATCGACAGTGGTCTCGTAATCCACATTGGTAGCGTAATTTAGATAGGGTTTGTCGGTATTGATAAGGTTCCAACGATATGCGCTCAAATCGTCACCCTTGGATTTCAGGGCTGACTGTCCAAGTACAACGCCGATGGTATGCTTACCGAAGGTCTTGTCATATGTAAGCGTGTTCTCTATCTGCCATGTGCTGTTGTTGCCTTTATAGACAGAGGCCTGTGTGTGATCGGCTTTGTTGTTGCCTGAGAGGTAATATTTTTGCAAGGTGGCACCCTGATTGCCCCAGAATGACAATTCAGAACTCCAAGTGAAATGATATTTCAGTTCGTCCCACAATTGCAGGTCGAGGCTGAACTTGGGCATGAACTTGTGCGACCATCCGCGTGTGGGATTGCCTTGCAATATGGCTATGGGGTTGTTCTGCTCCTGATAAGAACCGATATAACCAGGAATCGTATAAGGATTGCCGTTGGCATCGCGATAGAGGTCGTATTGCGGATATTGGCTGATCATGTTCTCGGCTATTGCGCCATGGAGCGTGAGGGGAAGCGTGGGAGCCAGGTAGAGCGCCGAACCCAAGACGCTGCCCCAAGTGGAGTTGGCGTCGATGCCCGTGCTGTGTACGCGCATATAAGAAAGATTGGCACCCAAGTCGAGTTTGTTAAGAAAGTTGCGCTCTTTTGAATCGTCAAAGAGATTGTACTGGTTGTTGGAGCGGATGGTCAGACGGTCATAGTTGGAGTGACCGTAGTTGCCGCCCACGATACCTTCCTGGGTAAAGTAGCCCAGCGAGAGATAATAGTTCAGTTTCTCGCTTGCACCGCTCACCGACACGTCGTGCTGCACGATGGGGGCATTCTCGTTGAAAACAAGGTCTTGCCAATCGGTGCCGAATCCTTTAATGGGGTCGCCGTTGGCGTCAGTCAGATTGTAAGGGTCAGCATACAGAGGGGGTTGGCCCGTGCGCACCATACGCTCGTTCTGGAGAATGGCGTAATCTGTGGCTCCTGTCACGTCGCGTTTGCGCCAGGGACTCTGCCAACCGTATGAGAAATTGTAGTTGATGCTGGCTTTTCCCTGTTTACCTTTCTTTGTGGTCACCATGATGACACCATTGGCGGCACGTGCACCGTAGATGGCGCCCGAGGCAGCGTCTTTCAACACCTCGATTGACTCGATGTCATTCGGGTTGACAGATTCCATACCGTCCTGGTCGGTAGGCATTCCGTCGATGATATAGAGGGGGTTGGAGTCGTTGATGGTACCGATACCACGGACGCGAATCAATGACTTCGAGCCGGGTTGTCCTGATGCGGAGGTCACGTTCACACCGGCTGCCAGGCCTTTCAGTGCATCCTCAGCACGAAGGCGGGAGACGCCCTCCAAATCGTCGGCACTCACTTTGGCGATAGAGGCGGTCACCACGCTTTTCTTCTGGACACCGTAACCGATGACAACAACCTCGTCGAGTTGGGAGTTGTCTTCTTCCAGTGTCAGAGACATGTTGGGTCTCGCAGCCATCTCCATGCTCTTGAAACCTACGTATGATACCACCAGCGTGGCACCGGGATTGACCGACAGCGAGAATTGTCCGTCTACGTCGGTCACGGTGCCGTTGGAGGTACCTTTCTCTACAACCGTGGCGCCAATGACCGGTTCGCCGTAGTTGTCTGTCACCGTACCCGAAACTTTCTGTTTCTGGGCAAAGGCGGTTATTGACATCACCATGAATGTCAACAACGCGAGTAGAAACCTTTTTTTGTTCATTACATTACGATTTAGTTAATATTATTAGGTGTATTCAAAACGATGTGTCTAAAATACATTTTTGATGCCGATTGTCAAGGTATGACAGGTTCATTTTGGTTTTCAATTGCAAAAATAGAGAATAAACATACACGAATCAATAGAATATAACAAAAAAGTGGACGACAAAAGATTGTGTATTTATATAAACCGACTGATTAGTAGCATGTTACGAAAAATCATTGTTTTATAAAAAGTGGACGCTTTGTGAACAATTTTATCCCGAAAATTGTCAAAAAAGCGTACAAAAAAAGTGTATTTTTGACACTTATTTGAGTATTTTTTTGCTTTTTTCCGGGTTGTCAAAATTGTGTTTCAAAAATATTATTTATCTTTGCATCAAATACAATTTAACCCGTCAATCATGAATCAAAATTACAATTCCAATGTCGGTGGACCTCAGGTTCCGCCCGTCATTCCAACCCAACCCATGCCCAACATGCCTCCACAGCCTGAACCTAAGAAAAGCAGAAAAGGGGCTGTTATCGCTGCAATTATCGCTACATTGGTCATTCTCGGCGGTGGCGCGGCTGCATTCTTCCTGTTGCGTAATTCTGATAAATCCTCACCTTCGGGTGATTCATCCACAACCCTTACTGACAGTACGAAAGTAAATGATTCTACTGGTAAAGGTGGTGATTTGGCGCTCGATAAGGATGTGGACTGCGGTAAGGGCGATATCGACATTGATAATGATGATGACCGGATAGAAGAAAGTGACCATTCTTCATCTTTCAATGACGATAAAGAAGTGGCGGAGGTAAGGAAACGCATTACCCGCTATCAGTATTCCAGATACCATAACGACCGTTTCAACTTTGACTTGGATGTGCCCGATTTCATGGTGCCTGAACAATCGCAAAACGGTGACGGTGTGAAGTTCCATTATAAAGACATCACCTTGATGACCTATGCCTCGCATAATGCGTTGGAGACGGATGCCGTGACGGAACTTAACAAGCGCGATGCCAATGCCACACGAAATTATCTGGCATCCAACACGTTCTGTATCTCAGGCAAAACCGATGACGGCAAACTATATGAAGAAAAAGCCGTGCTGAAGAATGATGTGTGGTACACTACCCGTTTGGAGTATCCCGCTAAATATAAATCGTTTATCGGTTCTCTCAGTCAGATAGTGACGTATTTTGAACCCTAACATTAAAGAATAATGGACTTTAAAGACCTTAACGTCCTTATTGACTTTAATGCTTAATGGTCAATGATTTCGCTTCTTCTGTCAGATAGGGCATGATGCTGTCGTAGGGGATGGTGAACCACGGGTCACCATCGTCAAAACGGCAGATGTCATACACATTATATTGAAAGCGTATACCGTCTTCCAACAGATAGGGCGGGTGAGCGGGCATAGGCAACGCTTCGAGCGGCACGGTGCAATAATCAGCCAGTGCCGCTTCGTTGTTTACACCGAAATAGGTCATCAGTCCTTGTCTTATCAGGTGCATCACACCGCGCTCGTCGCTGATGATGCGGTTCAGCCGTTTGCCGTCAGAACGGCGAATGGAGATGCCCTGTGTGCCGTAAGTGCCGTGTCCTCCGCCGGTGAAATAGGCGTAGTGCGTCGCCTCGTAGGTGATAACCTTCTCCGACTGATAGACGAGGTGAATCTCTACTCCTTCTTCGGGCGCGTTTTCTTGGTTTACCCCCGTCATGTTGACCTGTTCGAGCGATGATTTGAAACCTTCAATGGTGAGGTTACAATATTGTCTCGCCACGTCCTCTGCGTTGTCGGCCGTTTTCACGGGTTTGTCGCCAAAGAGTTGTTTGCGGATAAATGTTTTCGCCTCTTCGTCCGCGGGACCGTGACCTGTGGGATAGTCGATATATACCTCTACGCTGCCCGCCGTGTCTTTCATTGACAGCCGTACTGTGTCAACGGCAAAACCCGCAGACGCCCTTACTTCTGCCGTCGTGGTGTCACCGTCAGAATCGGTTGCTCCCGCAGTTCTTCCACCACGGCATCCTGTCACTGCTGTCGCTGTCAGCAATAGCAGTGAGAATATGATGCAATATGTGTTTTTGTTCATCATGGACCTTGCAAAAATACGAAAAAAAGATAAAAGGTGAATGCGTAAAAAAGAAAAAATGAAAATAATGCATAAAAGTTGCATGAATCAATAAAAAGCAGTATATTTGCACCATGAAAATGCAATGAAAAACTACGGCGAGAGCCGCAAAGTCCAACCTTTTTAGTTAACCGTATAATATACTATGGAATTACCCTTTGCAGAATCTTGGAAAATCAAGATGGTGGAACCTATCCGCATGAGTACTCGTGAAGAGCGCGAACAGTGGTTGAGGGAAGCCCATTACAATGTGTTTCAATTAAAAGCCGAACAGGTGTATATTGATTTGCTGACCGATTCGGGCACGGGTTCGATGACCGACCGTCAATGGTCGGCCATGATGCTGGGCGACGAGAGTTATGCCGGCGCCAAATCGTTCTACCATTTTGAGGAGACCGTGCAGCGCATTTTGGGATTAAAGTATGTCATCCCCACTCATCAGGGGCGCGCCGCCGAGAACGTACTCTTTTCTTTTCTTGTGAAAGAGGGCGATATTATTCCTGGCAATGCCCATTTCGACACCACCAAAGGCCATATTGAGGCTCGTCACGCCCATGCTGTCGATGTGACGACCGATGATGCCAAAGACACCCAGAAAGAGGTGCCTTTCAAGGGAAATGTGTCATTGGAGAAACTCGAAAAAGTGCTGAAAGAGAATCCCGGCCGTGTGCCGTTCATGGTGCTGACCGTGACCAATAACACAGTTGGCGGTCAGCCTGTAAGCATGAAAAACATCAAAGAGACTTGTGTGCTTTGCCACCGTTATGACGTGCCTGTGGTGATGGACTCGGCCCGCTTTGCAGAGAACGCCTATTTCATCAAAATGCGTGAGCCGGGCTATGCCAACAAGACCATCAAGGAAATCGTCCGTGAGATGTATGAGCAGGTTGATGCCGCCACGATGTCGGCCAAGAAAGACGCCATTGTGAACATGGGCGGATTTATCGCCACCAACCGCAAAGACTGGTTTGAGGGTGCCAAATTCTTCTGTATCCCCTTTGAGGGGTATGTGACCTACGGCGGACTCAACGGCCGTGACATGGAGGCCATCGCTGTGGGATTGGATGAAAACACGGAGTTCGACATGCTTCAGACTCGTGTACATCAGGTGCGCCATCTGGCTGAGAAACTCGATGAATATGGTATCCCTTACCAACGCCCCGCGGGCGGCCATGCCATCTTCGTCGATGCCGACAAGGTGTTGACCCACGTGCCCAAAGAGGAGTTCCCTGCCCAGACGCTGACCTGCGAACTCTACCTCGAGGCTGGTATCCGTGCTTGCGAAATCGGTTATATGTTGGCCGACCGTGACCCTGATACGCATGAGAACCGTTTCTGCGGTCTCGATTTGTTGCGTCTGGCCATCCCGCGTCGCGTCTATACCGATAATCACATGGATGTGGTGGCCGCCGCTTTGAAAAATGTGTATGACCGTCGTGAGAGTATCACCCGTGGTGTCGCCATCGAGTGGGAAGCCCCCCTGATGCGCCATTTCACCGTGCAGTTGAAGAGGTTGGGCTGAATCTTTTAAGTGGTTTATAAGTTAAGTAGTTAAGCCAAATGTCTTTCGCATAAGAAACGCGGAGCAATGGCTTAACTACTTATCTCCTTTAACTGCTTAACTTCTAAATGGTTATTCTGCCTTCACCCTTACCACATAGAAGGTGTGAGACCATAACGGCAGCGTGACAGCATTTCCGTCGATTTCAAAGTCTGATTGACGAACTTCTTTGGGGTGGACAAGGTTGGGATTGTCAATCGTGTTTTCATTTTCAAGCATCGGAGTTGAGAGGTAGGTGGCATTTGCCGTTCTCACTTTCTTCTTACCTTTCATTCGGATGGTCACCACGTCATTGGTTGCGCCGCTGAGGTTGGCTATTTTCACGATATAGGAATTATCCTGGTCATCCCAGACAGCCGAGGCGTAAATCTTGTCATCGCCACCGCTGAGGGGTATGACGCGCGCGCCACGGTTATGAGAGTAGAGTTGCTGCACATAATAATTTGGTGTGCGTACGCAACTCAGGTTATCAAACCAGATGAGGTCGGGCCGCCATTGCCAACCGTTCACATGAGCGAACAGTGGGGCATAAGTGGCCATTCTCACCAAGTCGGCGTTGCGCTCCAGACCCGTCATAAAGGCCGATTCACAGAGAGCCGCATAGAAATTGTTACGCTGACCGTCAACATGGCAGGCATACTCACCGGCAAACACCTTCGGCCCTTTGCGGGAATAATTGTCATAGCGCGTGGCGTTTTCGAGGAACCACTCGGGCGAACGATAGTAATGCTCATCCACGAGGTCGGCCTTCAAACGGCGCATCTCCTGCCATCCGTAGTCGAAGTCTTCACCGTCGGGACTGGGACCTGACGACCCGACGATTTGCATCTTGGGATATTTGGCACGGATGGCTTTGATGAAGTGTTGCAGTCGTTCGGGATATTCCTTACCCCACTGCTCATTGCCAATGCCGATATATTTCATGTCGAAGGGTGCGGGATGCCCCATCTGGGCGCGCAGTTTGCCCCAAGTGGTGTTGGTGTCGCCGTTGGCAAACTCTATCAGGTCGAGCGCGTCTTGGATGTATTCGTTGAGTTCGGGGAAATCGACGAGAGCGCTACGGTCGCCTGCGGGGTTCTGGAATTGACAAGCCATGCCGCAACTCAGGATGGGCAGGGGCTCGGCTCCGATATATTCCGACAGGACGAAAAACTCGTAGAACCCGATGCCAAGCGACTGATAATAGAGGGGCGACATGCGGTGGGGAAACGTGTAGTTCCATCTGTTTTCGTTCATCGGCCGGTTCTCTGCCGGTCCCACACTCTTTTTCCACTGATAGCGGGTGGCAAGGTCGGTACCCTCGACGATGCAGCCGCCGGGGAAACGGAAGATGCCGGGATGCAGGTCTTTCAGCGCCTCCACCAGGTCGGCACGCATACCGTGCCAATTGTTGTCGGGCATGAGCGACACATGGTCGAGATCCACACCGTCGGCTGTCTGCAAGAAGATGCGCATCAGCGCGTGGGCGTCGGTCATCGAGGGTGTCAGCGTGGCGGTGTATTGTTTCCAGTCAGCAGAAGTGATGTCAATGGTCTGTCGGCTGATAATCTCATTGTGCGAGTTGACCAGTTCCACCCGAATCGTGCCTTTCTTGCCGCCCGTCTCGTGCAACCTGCCATAGACAGAGAAGGTGTATGTCTGTCCTTGCTTGATTCCCATTCCGAAATAACCCCGGTTTTCGATGCCGGTGCGTTTCTCAATATGTCCAGAGTCGGCCAACACGATGTAGTGGGGGTTGTTGGCGAATGCTGGCCGCACGTCGCTCACACTGACATTTCCGAAAGGAGTCCATCCGACCATGCCACCGCTGATATTGCCTTTGTCGCTTTTGTGCATCGGCGCCTCAAACGAGCGGTTTGCCACCAGTTCGGCATACAGTCCGCCGTCAGCACCGAAGTTGATGTCTTCAAAGAAGATACCGTACATGGTCTTGGCAATGTCAGCCCCTGGATGTTTAGTGTCAATGGTTAATGTCTGTTGCGCCTGAACGAAAGTTGTCGCCAATGCAAATAATGCGAAGATCGTTTTTCTCATTTTGTAGTTTGTTTTTGATTGAAATTATTACTTGGTTGTTGATTCTGTTTTTTTATGTGCTTTCCGCCACCTGATGAGTTCTCCGATAATCAATACAAAAGATGTATTGCCTATGATAAACACCCAGTCGATAAAGTGAAGCCGTTCGACTTGGAAGAATTCTCCGCCGAAATTGACTATCAAGATTTGTCCAAAGAAGATGATAGCAGCGATAAGCAGGAAACTCTCACAGTCCTTGAAATGGAATGCTGAGCGACCAGTGGCAAATGCACGCACATTGAAAAGGTTCCAGAACTGCAACATAACGAAAATGGTAAAGAAAAATGTTATCTCGTAGAATGTGAGGTCATTGTTGCTGCCATCTCGACGAATATCGAATATTTGTCTATAGTCCAAATATTCAAGTAGAGCCATCAGCACAAATAATATTAAGAAGAAGGCGAACCCTACCCAACAAATCATCTTTCGCATGGGTTTGGTGATGATAAATGCATCGCGGGCACGTGGTTTCTCTGTCATCACTTTACGGGTAGGCGGAAGTGAAGCAAGGGCCATGGCCGCGAAGGTGTCCATGATGAGGTTAATCCAAAGCAATTGGGTGACAGTTAATGGCGATTTTGCGCCAATCATCGAGCCTACGAGTATGGTGAGGCATGCCACCACATTGACCGTCAATTGGAAGATGATGAATTTCTGGATATTGTGATAGAGCGAGCGTCCCCACATAACGGCGCGCCCGATGCTGGCGAAAGAATTGTCGATAATGGTAATGTCCGACGCTTCTTTAGCCACGGACGTGCCATCACCCATGGACAATCCCACTTGAGCCGTCTTCAGTGCAGGGGCGTCGTTGGTGCCGTCGCCTGTGACCGCCACTACTTCGTTGTTGGCTTGCAGTATCTCTACGAGTCGTTTTTTGTCCATCGGACGTGCCCGTGCCACGATTTTCAGCGTTTTTGCACGGATGGCGAGTCGTTTATCATCTAATTTGGCCATTTCCGGTCCGGTGATGATATTAGTGTCGAGGTCATTATCGTCCCAGATGCCTATCTCCCGACCTATTTCCCGTGCTGTGGCGGGATTGTCGCCTGTGACAATAATGACCCTGATGCCCGCATCCAAGCATTCTTTCACGGCGGCTGGCACATCACTGCGAACGGGGTCACTGATGGCTGTGATGCCGAGGAAGGTCAGATCATTGGCGGTCAGTTGTCCGTCGGTGATGCCTTCTTCGCCTTCTTGGAGTATTTGATAAGCAAATCCCAGTGTGCGCATCGCCTGTTGTTGATAGTCGGCGAGTTGCTTGAAGATTTGTTTTTCCGTCATGTCGCCTGCGCATCGTTTGCAGAGTGCCAAAACTATTTCGGGTGCGCCTTTGAGATAGAGAATGCATCTGCCAGAAGTGTCCTTGACAACGGTAGCCATGTATTTGTTTTCGGTGGAGAAAGGTATTTCTGCCATGCGCTCGGCATTGTTGCGTATTTCCTGATAATTGATGCCATGTTTCTCCAACCACAACAATAGTGCTCCTTCGGTGGGGTTACCAATCGGTGTGGGCTTCTTCGGGTTGCGCCTATCGAGTTCGGCTGTCGAGTTGACGGCGATGCCATTGACCAAAAGGTCGTCTGTTTCCGTCTGACCGATATGCTGCAAATTGACACCATAGAATAACGTGTCATGCACCTGCATCTGGTTTTGCGTCAAAGTGCCTGTCTTGTCGGTGCAGATGACGGTGGTGGCGCCCATGGTCTCGCAGGCGTGCATCTTGCGCACCAGATTGTTGGTTTTCAACATTTTGCGCATCGAGTAAGCCAGACTGAGGGCCACCGCCATTGGCAAACCTTCAGGCACGGCTGCCACTATGAGCGTGACGGCTAACATCACCGTTTCCAGAATATAAGTGATAAAATCGATGTTGAGAATGGCGCTCCAATCCCAACCGCTCCTTGCTGCATACATGACAATGCGGCAGAGAATAAAGAATCCACCCACAGCATAACTGCACCCAGTGATGAGTTTTGCTAATCTGTCGAGTTGTTCGTTGAGTGGTGTCTTCACGCTGTTGTCAATCTGCGCAGCCTGAAACACTTTGCCATTCTCCGTGGCGTCGCCCACGGCAAAGACCTCACAAACGCCATGCCCTTCCATCACCTTGGTGCCTCGCATAACATGATTGCTGGGGTAGGTGGCATGGGCATCGAAAGCCGACGGGTCGGTAGTCTTGTTGCACATGGGTTCGCCCGTAAGGCTCGACTCGTCCATCCTGAGCGATATAGCCTCCTTAAGTTCGGCGTCGGCGGGGATTTCTGCTCCAGTCTCGATGATGACGATATCGCCCACAACCACATCGCATTTGGGTATCAACTCGTGGTTGCCGTTGCGTATCACCTGTACGCTTTCCTCGTCGCGCACTTGATTGAGCAACGAAAATTCCTTGTCGGCTTTCAGTTCAAAGATAAAGGAGATGCCAGTGGCAAGCAGGATGGCGATAAGAATGCCGAGGGGTTCGAAAAAAACGCTGAAGGTTGCTCTTTGTGTCAGCCCCCACCAACCGAAATATTCTGCGCAAGAGATGATAACGGACAATATCGCTGCTATCTCGAGGATAAAAATAAGCGCATCACCATCTTTCCATCCAGGAATATGATGCCCGAGTGGACCAGTGAGTTTTTCAAAATAACGTTTCCAAAGTGACTCTTTCGGTGGTGGTGTCAGGGTGTTAGCCCCATGTTTCGTTCTGCTGGCCAGCACCTCTGCATCGGTCAATCCAGTGTATTGTTGTCTTGTTGTCATTTTCGTTGCAAATATACACTATTTTTCTCAACAAGCCATCTTTTCTTGAAATTATTTAGGGGGCATTCACAGTCGTCATTGAGAGTTTAAAGGGAGGGCTCCCTCTCTCTTACCCTCCTTCAGGCCATATTTCGTAATTCGTATTTCGTATTTACCTCACACCGCCTGATAAATCAGCCATGACATGTAACCGAGGAAGATAAGGGTAAGCACGGCCCCCTCCCAGCGCTCCACCTTATATTTGGTGAATGAGAAGAGCCAGAGCAGCACCATGCCGACGAGCATAATGGTCAAATCGACAGCGGTAATCTCCAGTCCGCGCATCGGTTGAATAAGGCCCGTGATGCCGAGAATCATCAGGATGTTGAACACGTTGCTGCCGATGACGTTGCCGATGGCGATGGCGCTCTGTCCTTTGCGCGCTGCCACCACGCTCGTGGCCAGTTCGGGCAGTGATGTGCCGCCCGCCACGACAGTCAGACCGATGACCGCCTCGCTCACGCCCAAGGCTGCCGCCACTTGCGTGGCACCCTCTACAAAGAGGTTACTGCCGCCCACGAGGCACGCCAGTCCCAACAGTATCAGTAATATCGATTTCAACGGTGTGTAGTTCTTTTGCTCCTCTTCGGTCACCTCGGCTTGTCCTTTTTTAGCCACATGCAGCGTGTAAAGCAGGAAGATAATCAGTCCGACGAAAAGAATGAGCGCGTCCAAACGACTGATATCGGCGTCCCAACAGAGAGCGGTCAGCGCCACGGCAGAAATCACAGCCCAGGGTATGTCTTTCTTCACTGTCGTTTTGGATATGATCATCGGCGCGACCAATGCCGCCACGCCCACAATCAGAAATGTGTTGAAGATATTGCTGCCTACCACATTGCCCACAGCCAGGTCGGCTGTGCCTCGGATAGCCGACATGAGCGACACAAACAACTCCGGAGCCGAAGTGCCCATCGCAACAATCGTCAGTCCGATTACTATCTGCGGGATGTTCATCCGCTGCGCCAGTGCCACGGCCCCGTCGGTCATACGGTCAGCGCCCCACAATACCAGCGCCACGCCGACCACTATCCAAAGAATATTGAGTATCATCTATTGAAGTAATATAGTACAAATATAGTACAGTTGAGTGTTAAGTGTATCTCTTCTTTTATGCTCCCTTCTCACGGCCTTATCGAATCTACATACACCACGGGGGGCTCGCCGTTGGTCTTGAGGACGTCGGCGAAGGTCTGGGGCTTGATGGTCACGGGTCCGCGCATGAATTCGGGGATGTTGTAACTCTTGAGCAACTGGCGGTGGTAATCGGGATAGGCGGAGGGCAACTCAAAGGGCTTGCCGGCCCGACCGTTGGCGTCGATGTGGGCGATGAAGGGGCGTGTGAACCCTCCGTCGTCGCGGCGGCTGCTGAAAACCATCCACCGGCCGTTGCTCGACCATGAGTGATAACTCTCAGTGTTGGGCGAGTTGAGTTCGCTCATCTGCCGCACCTCACCCGTCTGCAGGTCCATCATCCAGAGGTCGGCGTCGCGGTGCCAGATATGGAAATAGCCGAATTCGCCCATGGTGAACACGAGGAACCGTCCGTCGGGAGAGATGCGCGGCCATGTGGCGCTGCTGTCGCGTGCGGCTGCGTCGAACACCAGTTCACGCGGTCCGATTTGCCATGTCTCGGGGTCGAAACTTTTCTTATAAATATTGTATTTGATTTCGCGGTAACGGCTGACGATGTCGTTGCTCTCTGATTTGGTGGAGTCGTTTTTCACGAAGTGTGCACTGCAATAGTAGAGCGTCTTGCCGTCGGGAGCCCACGCGGGGAATACCTCAAACTCGTCGGGGTCGTTCTCGAGATTGGTCACCTCGTTTTTGTCGGGGTTATAGAGGATGAGGTCGCTGCTGGTGTCGAAGACCTCGATTTTGTTTCTGTCCGTCACATGGAACGATTGGTGTGTCTTGTCTGTGGCGTATGCGATGAGTTTGAGCCAGGGATGCCATGCCGGATAGACTCCAGCCGAGAGGATGGAGTCGTTTTTCATGTTGATTTTTTTGATGGTGCCGTCATAGGCGATGACGGTGCCGCCGAGGTTCTGGCGGGCATGAAACTGCATCCGCTCGGGGTTGTAGTTCTGGTAACTGTGACAGTTGATGCACTGACCCTGTTTCTCGGTGTTACACAGCACATTGTCGTAGATGACGCTCTCGTCATAGTTTTCGAGGCACCGCTGGCTGATGGTCAGTTCCTCGTACGATATGTAAGAGGGTGCGATGAGGCGGTAACTGATGTACGGGTCGATAGAATCGGGCGACACATAAATCTCAAACGGCTTGTAGTGCTTCCATCCCCCTTCGCCGTTGGCATACACATCCACTTTTATGGCTTTGCCGCTGGCTTTTTCTGCCAACCGTCGCCAATCGTCCTCATCGGGTATGACTTGGGTTCCTCCGCAGATGATTTCCTCGTCGCCGGTACTGAGGCGTGCCACCATCTCTTCGGCGGCGGGGTCCATCTGGAATGTCAGCGGTGCGATGTTGACCGGTACTGTCACGTTCGTATAGTCGGGATATATCGTCGGCAGAGAGTTTGCCTCTGTGTATGTATCGGGTATGGCGACGCTGCCGCATGATGTCATGAGGGCGATGCCTGCTGCGAGTGCGATGATGTGCTGTTTCATAACGCTGCTGTTATTGGTTGCTCATAAGATAATAATCGTAGTAGTAAGTGTCGCCGTAGAAAGGATACAAATCGTTGCGTGTCATTTGCATTTCAGCCCCTTCGTATCGTTGAATTGTATTCCAGAACTGCGCGAATTTATCTTTGATGTCCGGGTTGAAAGGCACGTTGCTCACATCTACCTGATTGTTGGGAAGCAGTGAGAAGAGATATGCAGCCTCTTGATAATAGCGTGGCAATGCGCCGTTGGGGTGCGTCTCGAGATACTTGTTGAGGTGCCCCCAAAAAGCCATGTCATCGCGCAACCACATCGTTGCTAACAGTGACTGCTCGCTGAACACAGGGTCGTCGGAGATGTTTCTCGCCAACTGCGTCATGATGTACCGTTCGGGTTGCCCTTGGTCCGACCCCAGAATGTTTTTATATTGCATCATGTGTGTGATGAATCCCATCTCGGGGTCTTCGGCTTGCGCCTTTTTGTCTCCGATGCGTTTCTCCCAGTAGAGTGCCCAGTCTTTGTGGAAACGGGTCTGCTTGAGCAGGTCAAGGTATTTGTGCGCCAACCGGTCCTCGCCGTTGAGTATGCAACATTTGGCCATCAGTTTGAGTGTCTCGACGCGGAAATTGAACTCCACGCTGTTTTCCATGCCCAGACGATAGCATTCATTCTCCATCCCGTATTGATAATAGAGTTGTATGCCGTTGACAAGCATCGCGGGCAGCGGTAGGGGCGTGTTGGCTCTCTTCGCACCGTTTTTGAACAAACACATCTCATTGCCTTGACGGCCTAAACGTGCGAGTGCGAGGTTGCGCATCGACACGATGGGCCTTGAGGGCTCGTCTTTCTGCATGGCGGCCTCGTCGAGCACTTTCTGCCATTCGAGCCGTTCCACATAGTGTTGCATCGACAGTTCGCGGTGGAAATTCTCGTCTTTGTACCAATAATTGAACACAAAGACGGCAAGCGCTATGCCCAAAATCGTTTGCAGGACGATGACGCGCGTGGTTTTGCCCGTGTGCGTTTTATTGTCATTCTTTTTGGATGAAGCCTTTTTCTTTGTCGTGACTGTTTGCTCGATGGCGGTTTTTCTCTCACGCTTGTAGAAAATGATCATCAGCAGATAGAAGATAGCCAACAGACCATAGGGCAAGTAGTTCTCATCGTAGCGGTCAATGATGAAATAGCGGGGCAGGGCTGCCCAGTAAATATTGTCGGAAGAAACCTGATAATAGACCTGTCTGTAGTATAGCAGGGGTATGACCAAGACACAAAATACAGCCATAGCCAGACAGACAATAGGCAGGGCTCGTTTGCCCTTCGTCAACCGCCAAGACCAAATGCCCATTAGCAGGGCTGCCGCCAACGCATTCACTCCCAGCAGCGGATAACCGACAATGACGGTAAGGACGATATAAGCGGTGCGCACCCAAAGTTTCTCTGGCATACAGCGGAAACCCCACAACAATGCCACGGCTGCGGTCGTTCCGATAGTGGCGACGAAGAAATAGCCGTGCAGTTTGAGCACATAAATCCAATAGCCCAGATTGATAATCATCATCAGCAGAAACACCACGGGTAGTATGGCCACGGGTGACCAAAGGTCAGTGATGCTGAAGCAGCGCTTGGTGAGCCACATCAGCAACCACCACCAGGCGCAGAGAATCAGCACTCCCAACCAAGGGTGATAAAGGTATTGGGTGAAGAAACAGCCTATGTATGACAACAGTCCGCCCGGCACGAGCATCTGTTCATGAAAAAACAGTGGGGAATAGAGAAACAGGTTGGTCTCTTCTATTTTCCACAACAATTGGTTTTCAAAAATGAGCAGTGCCGCTCCAATCAGGATGATGACGCCGAGCCATACTGCTAAATATAACCGTTTCTTCATATTGAGTGTGTTTTATTGGGCTTATTGGTCCAATTGGAGTTATTAGGCTTTTTAGCCCGATGAGGTGTCCCCCTCTCCGGGAGGGTCGGGGAGGGGGATTAAATAATTTATTTCGCCTCTTTCGCGGCCGCTTCCTTCAAGAAGAAGTCGGTCATCTGCTTGAAGGTGTTGTCATTGAAGGTCACAGGGCCGTGTCCGCCTTCAGGCACACTGATGAACGTCTCCAACAGTCCTGCCTGGCGCAGGGCGTCAGAAAAGCGCACGCCTTGGCAGTGAGGCACCACATTGTCTGCCTCGCCGTGGAACACGAGGAAGCGGGGTGCGCCCATTGAGGGCAGGTAGGTGATGGGACTGATGAGTGCCACCATGTCGGGATTGTCGGCAGGAGCGCCGCCGATGAGTGCTGCCTCGGGCGATTTCTCGTCGTTGACCGTGGCACAGTCGGGTGACATGTGCGCCATGTCGACGGGACCGAACCAGTCGACCACGGCATCAACATCGCTGCTGAATTCTAGGTTGCCGCCGACTCCGCCCACGAGGTCAACGGTCACGTTGCCTGATGTGCGCTCGTTCATGCCATTGGTCACACCAGCCATCGAGGCGAGATGTCCGCCTGAAGAGAAACCGGTGATGCCGATAAACGAGGTGTCGAGTTTATATTCGTTAGCATGGGCTCTGATGTAGCGGATGGCCGCTTTCACGTCTTGTATCTGGGCGGGGAATTTGGCGTCGCCGCTGGAACGGTGATTGATGCTCACTACAGCAAAACCGGCGTCGGTGAGCGGTTTGCCCAGCGACATGTAGGTCATGCCTTTCATGTTGTTCATAAACCATGCACTGCCGTAGATGGCGACAATCACTTTGTATTTGTCCTGTCCGGTGTCGGGCAGGTAGATGTCCATGCGGTGTGCCTCGAGGTCATCGCCGGCATAGTTGATGTCTTTGTACTGCGGCTCAACTGCAGGTTGGCCAAATCCGGGGAACTGTGCAAACGCCATGAATGCACAGGTCATGAAGAATAGTGATAAAAAGGTCCTTTTCATTTCTGCAATGAATTTAATGTGTTAGATATGTTTTATAAGAATGGTTTTATAATTGGTGCAAAGGTAATGTAAAGAGAAGACAAAACAAAAGAAAGTTTCTTTTTTTTGCAGAGGTGTTGCCTGCCCTTCTCGAAAGGTGGTGTTGATAAATGCATTTTTATTACAATTATTTCTTTTATTAAAGAGAATTCCTTATATTTGCACTCACAAAAACGCTTTTTCTTGTATCTATGTTTAATTTATATCAACCTTGATTATGAAACGGATTCTTTTTTTATTCTCAGCGCTTTTCTTTGTGGCTGTCACAGTGAGTGCCAAAAAAGTGAAAGTAACCATTGACGGAACGGTGTCGCCTTCGCAGACCACCCTCTATCTCATTGTTAACGAGGATACGGCCCATGCACAACTGTTACCCATCGTAGACGGGCATTTCTCGGTGACGCTCAAGGTCGACAGCAATGACTTTATCCGTCTGCATGATTGGAAGGAGTGGCCCGAGCGCGCTGCTTTTGTGCTTATTCCTGACAGTCGTCACATCACCGTCAATTGGCGCGATGGCTCCATCGAAGGTTCAAAAATGTCGAAAAAGTTGAAAGAAGTGTGTCGCGAGATACAAAACAAAAGCCCAGAAGGATTCCATATTGATGTGTTTTCCGATGACCCGGAGGCATGGAAAGAAGCACATGAGACAGGTAATCGGATACGCCAACAAATGTTAATGGAACAAAGGGAGACCATTTTGCGGTCAGTGAAAGAAAACCGTGATAATGTCATCCCCGCGTGGATTGTTTTTTGTTATTACAACCTGCTTGACGAACATTTCAAGCATGAGGTCGATGCGACTCTTGGAATGTGGCAAAAACACCCCATCTTGAAACTGCTGAGATAAGATTGAAAAATGAGAATAGAATTTTAAGATACTCAACTTTGGACTTCCAAAAAACACATCACATACAAAAGACAGCAGTGGCATAGACGTCCTGATAGATGAAATCGAAAATTGGTATTTTTAATTTTCCAATGATGAGCAAATGAAAAAATCAATACTCACCATCAGCATTCTTTCATCGCTGGCTTCGTGTACGTCAGTTCCTACGGACGAGAGTACTCAACCTCTTACTGTTGAAGATCTGGCCGTTCAAGTCAGCAAAGACGAAAACCGTGAATTCTCATTCACCAACAAACGATCGGCCTATTGGTATGGCAGGACACACCAAGACCACTTCGACGAGTATTTCGCAGGATGGAATGTCGCTACTCGCCGCATCCTCTCTGACTATTCCCTGTCGATTGACGGTCAGCCACTGCTAAGAACAGAAGCAGATAACACCACAGTTGCTCCTGACTGCATCACCAGACAGTGGCCACAGGCCAAAGAACAAATGCGGTTGATTGATAATGATGACTTGATTATTGTCGCGGTAGATGCACCAGATGCAAAGAATATCAGTATTGCCTTTGACCAAAGACTTATCGATAGTGCCAGAGGACAAAAGGAGTCGCTCTGCCTCATTCCCCAACAAACACCAGAGCAGATAATCAAGGTCGTTCCCATGAAGTCTGCCGACATCCAGACAGAGGACAGCACTTTGACCATATCGGCTCAGGCTGGCGGATTCCTGCTGGCATACGGCACGGAATCTCATTGCGACTCTCTGATTAATATGTTTCGCGCTCAAAGCGACAGTTTTATTGATGCCCGCCGACAGCGGATGAACGCCCTGCTAAGCGAAAATGTTCCCATGAGAAGCAACTTGCCCGATTTGGACAAGGCCATGGCTTGGCTCACTCTCACCACCGACCAACTCATCACCTGTCAGCAAGGTAAGGGCATCTATGCCGGACTTCCCTGGTTCAACACTTATTGGGGGCGCGATATCTTTATCTCTCTTCCCGGTGCTGCATTGGTCACTGGTCAATTTGGAGAGGCAGAGGAAATTCTCAGAGACTTCGGGCGTTTGCAAGACCGCCGTCAAGATTCTCCCACCATGGGACGCATCCCGAATCTGGCAACGCCCGATGGTGTATGGTACAACACCACCGACGGTACTCCACGATATGTGATGGAAACGGAGGAACTGCTTCGCTATACAGGCGACAAGCAGTTCCTACAGGATGTCTATCCTACCATTATCATGAGCATCGAGCAGGCCATAGCCCGTTCCACCGATGAGAAAGGCTACCTGCTTCACGCCGATGCTGACACATGGATGGACGTGAAACATGAGGTTCCCGCCTCACCCCGTGGCAATAGGGCCAATGATGTGCAATGGCTCTGGTACCGACAACTCATGGCTGGTGTTCATTTGGCTCAACTCATGAACGACACCGCCAATGTCAGCAAATGGAAGGAAAAAGCAGAACAGTTGGCCAACAACTTTGAACACGACTTTTGCGACAAAACCGACACCCTTATCTATGACCACCTCAACAGTGACGGAACGCCAGACAAGCAATACCGTCCCAACCAACTGTTCTGTTTCGAACTGATTGGTGATGAGAATTTCAAGAAGGCAGTCACGCGAAAGGCGTGGCAACTTCTGGCATATCCTTGGGGTGTGGCCTCCTTGGAACAACATGACCGTCAGTTTCACCCTTATCACCATTGGGACGAAAAATATCATTTCGACGACGCCTATCATAACGGCACGGTATGGCTATGGTTGAATGGAATTTTCATGCAGCGCATGATAGAGTGTGGAGAGGTTGAGACGGCATGGCAGTTGTTCTGCAATATGAACAGGCAGGCACTTCAAGAAGGGGCAGTGGGTAGCCTGAGCGAATGCGCAGACGCGCACCCACGCCCGGGAAAGCAGTGGGCAGACAGGTCGGGTACCTTCCTCCAGGCATGGAGTAATGCCGAACAACTCAGGGTGTGGTATCAATGTTTCTTGGGCATCCAACCAGACTTGCTGAATGGAGTGGTGAAAGTCAAACCTATGCTGCCAAAAGAAATCAGCCGTCTCTCCCTACGGGTCAAATTAGGCAAGGGATATCTTAATTACAAGTATGAAGACGGAAAATTTGACATCAGTGTGAGCGGAATCGATGCCCAATTGCAGTTAATCCTGCCGGAAGAAGGAGAATTAAAGGATAGTTTAATCCCATTTTGCAAGCCAAACAGCAGCCTCGTTTTCAAATTTAAATAAGTCTTACTAAAGTTTCGCAAGTGATGGTGCACTTGCATAATTTAACATAAAATAGGAATAAAAATAGCTTCGAAGTTTGCTCAACTCATTAGAAATGAGTAACTTTATACTCGCCAAAGAATAAAGTTCAAACTTGGAAGCCGT
>JAFZAH010000020.1 GCA_017548275.1 Prevotella sp. | reverse complement strand
TTTACCCCTCCAGGGGGTCAGTTGTTCCTTATTACAACAAAGGTATACAACTTATCCCGTTTGTGGAAGTTTTTTACTGAGATTTCATTCATCAAGTGCTCTCTAATCTTCCACGCCGCAAATTTAGAGCAGGGGTGGTTTCCTTGCAGTCGGCATCCATGCCATCGCCCAACGACCTTGCAGGATCGCTGGACGATGTGTATGCCTTCAGCAAGCCTCCTGACGTAAAGCGTCCCACCGCCCACCCACAGACTACGTCCCTCAAAGTGTATGGCTTGCACACTTCCACAGGCTCCAGTAAGCAATCCATACAACAATCTTCTTCGGCGGACCGAGACGACAAGTCGTCCCAGTCCGCGAAATACGAAGAAGACAACGTGAAGAAATCTTCACCCGTCCCGCTCGCAAGATACATCCTCTTGCTCGCAATCATAGCAGCCGCTATCTATATTATTTATAAGGTGCGTCGATAGGCGCACCTCTTTCTTTCCCGCCCACCCGGATGTCGCACATCATTCCACAAGTTCCATGACAGTCATTCGGGGCGCTGCCGCAAGAGCCTTGCTCGCTCCATTCCTGTGCTCGAAGAGTCACGCCGCTTAACGGGGCATGGCTAACCTCAAAATAAAGAGTAAGGCCGGTGCCGCACGGCAACCGCCCACACTCATTGTTTTGCCGCAAGGCGGACGGTTGACGCTATGCTCCTACGTCATGACACATCGGCACATCCATTCCACTCGTGGCTCTTACACGGCAACATACCCCGAATGAGTAGCGGCATCTTCCCCTTCAAGGCTGACGCCCTGACAGTCCCGCCCCAAGCCCCTTCGTGTTTTATCTCCTGTTACACAGTAGATGACGGCTCCCGTGTGCACGAAGGCGGCTGTCACTCCGTTCCTCTCCGTTGCGGGATAAGCCATTCGTGTGCGCCTGATGCGAGCGATGCTGACCTCAAGTATAGAGTGTTTGTGCCTCCGGCAACGACACACACAACACTTGCCGGCTCGACATTACGCTCCACAAACGAAGCTGCGCGTCGCCTTGTTCCACTTCATTTACGAGGCGGACGGTCGGCATGGCTCGCGGCGCAACCCGTGGCACATCCCTCCATTACACTCCACTGCTGCCATCTCGCCTGCGGCACTCTTTGCCGTCGCTCGCTTCACTCGCAAACACTCGCCGAGTCCGATGCAAGCATCCTTCAATCCAATTCCACAAAGAATTTCACCGCACATTGTGCCTATAAAAAGAAAGCACGACACTAAAATCCTCGGTCAACCTTCGGATGACTGAGAATTTTTTTTGTCGCACCCGTAGCCCGTCACCGCCCATTCGGGGCGCAAGGCGCATCGGTCAGCAGAGACCGCCAAAAGCGAAACCCTAAAGGCGCATTTTGGAGGGTGGAGGCACTGAAACCCGAAAATTAACATTTTGCCGAAGCGCAACCAAATAATTAACATTTGTTTACATATTCCGCTCGAAACGAGGGGCGAGCGAGGGCGAGCGAGGACAGGGCGCGTGGGGGGTCTTCTCTCGGAGAGTCAGGGGAAAAATTTCCCCCGACACCCCCGAAAGCCCTAAAATCGGACTATTTAACAATCGTTGACAGGACAATCGCAACGATTAACGAATGGCACCTGCCTTTCATCCGATTTTACGTCTTTTCATGTCTAAAATTTGCCGTCTATCTTTGCCCAGTCAAGTCGCAGACAGGCGATTTTCAACGGATTGTTTTATACCCTAAACGACCAAACGACTAAACCACCAAACGACCAAGCTTCATGTCATCCATCAACGCAAACGCAACAGTCACCCTCACCGTCAACGGCAGACAGGCACAGGAGATGCTCGACAACCTGAAACGGAAGTCCCAGGATCTCGAGAAAGCCATCGAGAAAGCGGCCAAGGCGGGCAACAAGCAGTCCCTCAACAAGCTCCAGAGGGAACTCCGGCAGACGAACCGCCAGATAGCACAGATTGAGTCTGCCACCGTCGGGGTGGAGAAGGTGCTCCACAACCTCGACCGGGCCACTCCGAAAGAACTCAACAAGACGCTGACCACGCTCAAAAAACAGCTGAACGGCATCGAGCGCGGCACAGCCGAGTGGAAACGGCAGTGCGAGGCCATCAAACGGGTGAAAGCGGAACTTTCACGCGTCAATGCCGACCTGCGGGAGTCGGAAAGCCGCTGGGAGCGCATGAACCGCACCCTGAACAACTGGCAGATAACCCTCATGGGGGCTGCCGCCGCCGTCACGGGGCTTATCATGGCGGGCCGCTCGGCTGTCAAATCCTTCGCGGAGATGGACGAGGAACTGGCGAACACCCGCAAGTACACCGGCATGACGGTGGAGGATGTCGGCAAGCTGAACGACATCTTCAAGAAGATGGACACCCGCACCTCGCGCGAACAGCTCAATGAACTGGCACAAGAAGCCGGAAGGCTGGGCAAGAACACGCTGGAGGACGTGCAAGGATACGTGGAAGCCGCCGACATCATCAACGTGGCGCTGGTGGATCTCGGAGAGGGAGCCACACAGACCATCGCCAAGCTGACCGACATCTTCGGGGTTTCCAAACTCATGGGCACCCGTGACGCGATGCTCGCAGTGGGCAGCACGGTGAACGTGCTGTCGCAGAACTGCACGGCGTCCAAGCCGTACCTCGTGCAGTTCGCACAACGCATGGCGGGCGTGGGAGCACAGGCGAAGCTGAGCATCCCCGAACTGCTCGCCTTCGGAGCCACACTCGACGCGAACGGCCAGAAGGTGGAGATGTCGGCATCGGCGCTCGGCAAGCTGACGATGAACCTGTTCCAGAGACCGACGGAGATAGCGCAACAGGTGGGGCTGGAGGTGAACAAGTTCAACGAGACGCTGAAAAAGAGCACCTACGAGGGGCTGATGATGTTCCTGCAACGCATCCACGACCTCGGAGCGAAGGACGGACTGGCCATTCTAGCACCGATGTTCAAAGACCTGGGCATGGACGGCGTGCGCATGTCGCAGGTGCTCTCTACGCTGGCGGAACACCTCGACATGGTGAAGTGGGAGACGGAGGCGGCGAACAAGGCGTTCCGGGAAGCCACCTCCGCCACCAACGAGTACAACATCTTCAACAACACGACACAGGCAGGTCTCGACAAGGCGAGGAAAAGAGTGAAAGAACTTGCGATAGAGCTGGGCGAGAAACTGGTGCCGGTGATGAGGCATATCTACACCAGCACCTCCATCATGTTGAGGACATTGAGCGCCATCGTGGACTTCTTCATCAAATACCGCGTGGCCATCATCTCCTCCACGGCAGCGGTGATAGCCTACGTGACGGCGGTGAAGCTGCAGCACCTATGGACGCTGAAAGCGGTGGCGGCGAGCAAACTGAAAGCTGCCGCGATGGCCATAGAGGAGGCATGGCTCGCTGCCGGCATACTCCGCCACAAGGTGCTGAGGGGAGAGATAACCGCCACGGCGGCGGCGCAGCTGTTCTTCAACAAGGTGGTGAAGGCGAACCCGCTGGGGCTGCTCGTCTCTGCAGTCACGGCAGCGGTCACCGCACTGGTCATGCTCAAAAAGAAGATGACCGCAGCGAGGGAGGAGCAGGAGCGGCTGAAGAAAGAGGCCCGTCAGGCAGCCACGGAAATCAGGGAGGTGGAGGCAAGGATAGGCGAGGAGACCTCCGCTGTCAAACGCCTCAAAGACGCGATCGATGCGGAGAACGTAGGAAGCGACAAACGCAACGCCCTTATCCGTGAGTTCAACAACAAATTCGGGCAGTACCTCTCCAAGCTGCTGACGGAGAAGAGCACCGCCCTGGATCTCGCCAACGCATACGGGGAGGTGGTCAAGAACCTCAGGGCGAAATTGCTACTGGAGGCGAAGGAGAAAGACCTGAAGGAGAAAGTCGGAGTAAGGTACGGCTGGGAAGCCACGAAGCTCGCCGACTATGACAAGGTGGCGCGTGACCACGGCACGGTCATGACGGGCGAGTGGCTGAAAGCGGCCGTAGATGAGGAATACGAGAAGCTGCGCAAGTCAGGTTCGTATTCCTACGAGGCACTTGAAAAGGCAGTGTTTAAGAACCATGTGGCAAAACAAAGGATGAGGGAGGGATATTACGACACCGTGGAGAGCCAGCTCGACACTTCCGTGGGCGACGCCATGACGGCATACATCCGCCAGTACGTCAGCACCCGCATCCATGAGGACAGCGTGAACCGGAAGTGGCAGCCCTACGAGAAGGACATCAACACGGCGATTGAGGCAGGGCTGAATACGGACGCGCCGACGGCTATTCCCCCTTCGGGCGGCACGCCCGGCAAGAACGGAGGGAACACCGGCAGCCATGAAGACAAGTTCAAGGCCGAAAAAGAATGGAAGGAGAAAGAGGAGGCGCTGAACCGTATCGCCTACGCCACGGGGCAGAAGAACTACGAGGCATACACCCTCCGCATGACGGAGATAGAGGAGGAATACCACAAGAAAATCCTCGAACGCACCGACCTGACGGAGCAGGAGCGTCTCAATGCCCAGACGGGCTACTACGAGGCCATGAGGAAAAAGACGGAGGACGAGCAGAAGAAGTCCATGGAGGACGAGAACGCCTTCTATAACGAGGCGGTGGCCATGCAGAAACAGCGGTACATCGACGGGCAGACAGACAAGCAGCTCTACGATGACACGCTGCAGGTCCTCGAACTGCGACATCTCAAACGCATGACAGCCCTCACACAGGAGGGCACAAAGGAGCGGGCACAGGCGGAAAAGGCATATCAGGACCGGCTCATCGCTGACCAGGAGAAAAGGCAGAAGGAGACGGAGGCAAAGGAAAAGGAGCACCAGCAACGGCTCGCCGACCTGAAGAAGGACTACTTCGGGGACAACCGCCAAGAGCGTGTCTCGAAGTACATGGCTGACCTCGAAGGACTCAAAGAACTGTATAATATCGAACTGAAAACGGCTGGGGATAATGCCAAAGAAAAACTGCGCATCGAGGAAGCGTACCAGAAGGCGAAACGTGCGCTGCGCAAAAAGTACGGCATCGACGAACTCGATGACAATAAGAACTTCCTCGAGGAGTGGACGGAGGACATGCAGGAGTGGCTGCAGACCGACATGGGCAAGGCGGTCACTGGCTCCCTCGAAGTCCTCTCGTCAGGGATGAGCGCCATCTTCCAGCAACTCACTGCGCTTGTACAGGCAGAGACGGATATACAGACCGTTGCCATCGAGAAACGATATCAGACGGAAGTGTCCAACGCCGAAGGCAACAACTACATCGTCAAGAAACTGGAGAAACAGAAAGAGAAAGACATCGCCAAAATCAAGAGCGATGCGAACAAGAAGATGTTCGCCATGCAGGTGATTCAGGCGGTGGCACAGACGGCAACGGCTGCCCTCAATGCCTATAGCAGTGCGGCAGCGGTGCCGTTGGTCGGCTATATCCTGGCACCCATCGCGGCAGCGTCAGCCATCGCAGCCGGCATGCTGCAGGTCGCTGCCATCAAGAAGCAGCAACAGGCATCCGAGGCGCAAGGATATGCCGAAGGTGGTTTCACGCCGAAAGGCAAGAAAGACGAGGTAGCTGGTGTGGTACACAAAGGGGAATGGGTGGCGTCGCAGAAGCTCCTGCAATCGCCCGTAGCCCGACCCATGATTGAGGCGCTCGACTATGCGCAGCGAACGAACACGATAGGATCTCTGCGCAGCGAGGACGTTTCACGAACCATCGTCCCGCAGTTGGTGCTCCCTAATCCGCAGCCCCGATTCGTCATTGAACATTCATCATCGCAAAGTGACAATTCAACATTCAACATTCAACATTCCAAACTCGAAGCCGTGATAACACGGCTGAGTGAGCGTCTTGATGAGCCGTTCGTCACCGTCAACACTGTGGCCGGAGACACGGGCATCAAACAGGCGCAGGATGAATATGACAAGCTGATGAGAAACAAGACACCCAAATCAAGACGCAAGTAATGGAAATCCAAATCAACGGCCAGCCGGCATACCTTAAAGAGAATACATCCTTTGAGTATATCACCGAAAACCGTCTTTTCACAGGCTCGGACAGCTACACTCTGACCATCACCTTCCCGCTGAAGGACTGTCCGCAGAACATCGCCATCTTCGGACACCTCCACCGGCAGGACGTGGAAAAGACCAGGATCGTCTTTGACTGCGACATCCGCGACCGCAACTTCATCAAGTCGGGCACCATCACCGTCACGGAGATTTCGGAAGTCGAGGTCAAGACGCAATTCCTCGAAGGACGAAGTGAACAGAACTTCAACACTTCCTTCGATGATATCTATCTCAATGAATTATCATTGGGATATCCCTCAACCCTAAACCCTCAAACCCTCAACCCTCAACAGGCATGGCTCCCGTACCCCCAGAGGAATACGGTGGCGCTGCCGTGGGTGAACAACACATCGGGGAATATACAGAATGAGGTGTTCTGCGACCAGCAGAACAACGGGGCATACACTTGGAGCCATAATGACAGGGAACTGACCTTCCAGCCCTATCTCCTGCATCTCCTGAACAAGATATGCGAAGCCGTCGGTTACACCGGCGACTTCACGGAGATAGAGCAGACGGATTACAAGTTCCTCCTCGTATGCAACACGCTCCCTTATACATGGGGCGTTCGCAACTTTGCCATCGCACTCCCTCACTGGTCGTTGACGGAGTTCTTCGAGCAGATGGAGAACTTCCTCTTCGGGGAGTTCACCATCGACCACAAGGCAAAGCGCATCTCTTTCGCCTTCTCCACCCGGCTCATTCAGCAGACTGCACCCGTCAAGATTGACAAGGTGCTGAATGAATATACAGCAGAGGTGTCGAAGGACGATGCTTGCGAGTATGTCGGTGTGAAGAACATCGCCTATGCGGACAACGACAACCGCTTCTGGGCGTATCGCTCCTGTGACTGGTACATCCGCGAACACAAAAATGAAGCGGTGGTCTATGACACACTCGTTCAACTGCTCGTAGCAGCCTATGCCTTCAAAGAGAGCGGCTATGAATCGTGGAGTACACCGACAGGAGGCACAAGAGAGGTTTACACACGCGGCTATCCGGCTGGCTCAAACGGGCATAAGCTGTTTTATGCGGCAGACGTGGACACGTACTTCATCATGTTCTGCTACAGGTCGGAGCTAATCTACACCACCAATGTAGGCGATGAAGAACACAAATGGTACAAGTACTACAATCGTCTGGAGCCGATAGCACAGTTCGGGAAAAGAATGGTCGATAAAGATGCCGAAGATTTGGAAATCAAAATCGTGCCGGCATGGATAGATGACACGGACGATGAACATGGCCCATGCTTCTTCCTTGAATGTGGAGAGATGGGCAGTGCCGTGTCATGGACGGACGATGATGACGGGCAGGGAAACACATCCAGCAGTTTTTCTGGAAGCAGCGGTATGGCTTTCGGAGGAGCAAGGACGGGAAGAAGTAACAACTACGACACCGTGGACTATGACAGTGGGGAACTGGCGCAGAGCAAGGCAGGGCTGGCCATCGAGAGAGGGGAGCAGGAGAAGTCGGAGGACTATTTCGACTGCCTCTATGTGGCGTTCTGGGACGGGAATATCCTCATACCCGGGCTGCAACCATGCCCCATAGTTGACTCGGTGATGACGGACAACAACTTCAACGCCATCAGCACCTCGTTCTCGTTGCGTCTGGACCGGGCAAGCCAGTCCATCGACAGGGGCATGTTGCGCCATATCGACGGGAAGAAGAAATACAACTTCTCCTTCCTCGCTGATGATATTCCCGATGTGAGAGCCGTCTTCCACATCAAGGGTGGAAGATACCTCTGCGAGAAGATCACCGCCACATTCACGGAAGAGGGCAGGAGCAAGAAACTAAAAGGGGTGTTCTACCGCATCCAAGACGAATAGAACACCCACCATCACTGTCATACTATCAACTTAGCAATAGCCTCTGTATGCCTCTCGATGGAAGATTTCAGTATTTTTGCATATACCTGTGTAGTCCTCACGTCATGATGTCCGAGCATACGGGCCACATTTTCAATGGGTACGTCATGCGCCAACATCAATGTGGCGAAAGAATGACGCGCTACATGGTAAGTCAGTGGTTTATTCAGGTGCATTCTCTCCTCGATAATATGAAGATAATCGTTCATCTTCTGGTTGGTAATCTTAGGCAGTTTGAAGTTGTACTTCTTTAATACCTCCATAGCCGGCTCAAGAATGGGCGTATAGAAATTGTTACCTGTCTTCATGCGCAGCCCGTCAATGTAATAATGCTCCCCTACCCTGTCTGTGTCACGATAGAAGTCAAAGGCCATCACATCACAATAAGCCATGCCACAATAAGCGGAGAAGATGAAGAGGTCGCATACACGCTCCAACTTACCTATTAAGTTCATCGCCCGCATTTCCTTCAATTGTGGTTCAGTTAAAGGACGACGTTCATTGTTTTTACCTTTGTTGAACTTCACCCTATCGTAGGGATCATAGGGTATCATGTCGGCCATACGCAGTTGTTTCGTGTATTTCTTCAGACGCTTGTGGTAATTGTAGATTGTGTTGACTGAGCGCGTGCCATCATACAGGAATTTGTTGAAAAGCATAATCTTTCCCGATGTGAGGTCGGCAAAGGTAACAATCTTTCCGAACCGCTTCAAGGCATCAATAACCACTGTTTTGTTGCGTCTTGTTCCGTCACGTAAATCTTCATCATGAACACAATCTTCCATGTACTCGATGAAGTTGATGGAGAGGTCATAGCCGTTGACTAGCTCAACATCCTTCTTCTTTCTCTCTGCCACAAGTTCCAACAATTCAAGATGAGTGTCAAGCGTGGCAATGTTCATCTCCTCACCATTCTCACGCATCACACTGATGATTTCCTCATACTTGGCGATTTCTTTCTCCAAGTCCCTACTCTTCTTAATCTGTAGCCATTCCAAGGGCGTTGCGCTACCGATGGAATAGAACTTTCTCTGCCCAGGGCCGAGATAGATTGCTAACTCAATGTAACCGTGACCACGCTTAGCGGCTACCTTTTTCCTGTCCCAATAGACTTTTACAGCACTTTTAGCCATAACTTTTAATTTTTTTTAACGTGGAAAATGCTGTTTTTGGGTCATTTTGCCTCGTCTCGGACTGTATTTGCCGAAAATGGGTAACAAAAATACCCCAAAATGGGTAACAAATGGGTAACAAAAATCGTCACTTTGGGTAACAAAATCGTCCCAATTAGGTCACATTTCCACAGAATTTAACATTTCCATAGCCATCAGAACATGACATAATTGAGACTCTAAATACCTGATTTTCAGGAAAATAAATAAGCCCGATACTGGCGGTTACCACTTATCGGACTTTTCCTAAAAGTGACTCCCGCGGGATTCAAACCCACAACCTTCTGATCCGTAGTCAGATGCTCTATTCAATTGAGCTAGGGAGCCATTTTTGCAAATGCGGTTGCAAAGGTATGATGATTTTTTGGAACGACCAAATTTTTTGGGGATTTTTTTGAGAATTTTTGAAGGAAGAAAAGGAGAAGGGAAAAAGAAAGGGAGAGAAAGGGAGAGAACGGGAGAAAAAAAGGTGAATAGGAGGAATGGGAATTATGGGAGTGATGGGAACGATGGGAACGATGGGAGATATGGGGAAAGGATTAAGATTGGTCATCGCGGAAGCGGTCGCCCCAACAGCGGAGCATCTGCTGGTAGAGTTTCTCCTCGTTGGGATAATGCTGAGCCATCCAGAGTCGGTGGTTTTTGAGTTCGTCGGGCAAGAACTGCTGTTCGACGAAATGTCCGGGATAATCGTGTGAATAACGGTATCCATCCGCATATCCGAGTTGTGACATGAGTTTTGTAGGCGCATTGCGCAGGTGAAGCGGCACGGGCAGGTTGCCTGTCTCGCGTACGAGCGCGAGTGCCTTGTCGATGCCGAGATAGGCTGAGTTGCTTTTGGGGCTAGTGGCGAGATATACGGCAGCCTCGGCGAGGGGTATGCGTCCCTCGGGCCATCCTATCTTCATGACTGCGTCGAAGGCGGCATTTGCCAACAGCAGCGCGTTAGGATTAGCCAGTCCGATGTCTTCGGCGGCGCTGATGACGAGTCTTCTGGCGATGAACGCCGGGTCTTCTCCCCCCTCTATCATCCGAGCCATCCAATAGAGAGCCGCGTCGGGGTCGCTGCCCCGTATGCTTTTGATGAATGCGGAGATGATGTCGTAGTGCATCTCGCCGTCCTTGTCGTATGCGAGCGGGTTTTGCTGCAAGCGATTGACGACGAGTTCATCGGTGATGACCACCTCGCTGTCGTCATCGCCTGTGCCCACGGCAAGTTCCAAAATATTCAGCAGTTTTCTGGCGTCGCCGCCACTATATCTGAGTATCGCGCCAGTGTCTTTGACAGTGATTTTGCGTTTTGACAGTTCTATGTCTTGATGAATGGCACGATCGAGCAGTTTGAGCAAATCGTCTTTCTCAAGAGGTTTCAACACATACAGTTGACATCTTGAGAGCAGCGGCCGGATGACCTCGAACGAGGGATTCTCGGTCGTCGCGCCGATGAGCGTAACGGTTCCCCGTTCGACGGCTCCGAGGAGAGAGTCCTGCTGATTTTTCGAGAAACGGTGTATCTCGTCGATAAAGAGAATGGGCGAATGTTGGTTGAAGAAACGGACGTTTTTTGCTTTTTCAATCACGTCGCGCACATCTTTCACTCCGCTGGTCACCGCGCTGAGCGTATAGAACGGTGTTTCGAGTTTGTTGGCTATGATTTGTGCGAGTGTGGTCTTTCCTACGCCCGGCGGTCCCCACAGGATGAATGAGGAGATGCGCCCCGAGTCAATCATCTGACGCAGGACGGCCCCTTCACCCACGAGATGCCTTTGCCCGATGTACTCATCGAGGGTTCGTGGTCTTAATCTCTCTGCTAACGGTTGTGTCATAATCCAAGTGCAAAGTTAATGAATTTATGAAGAGAATGAAAAAAAAGCGGTTTTTTTTTGCAGATATTAGATAAATGTATAAATTTGCAACGCACTAAAGTGGGTTTATATGATTCCCACAAATAACGATAACAACGATGGGGTGACAACCCACCTTAAATCGAGACCTGAAACACTGCAAATGAGAATCACGATACTCCAGACCGACATCGAGTGGTCATTGCCGCAGCAAAATGCGCAGAAAGCAGAAGCGCTGATATCCTCAGCCCCGACGAGCGACGTGTATGTGCTGCCTGAGATGTGGAGCACGGGGTTTGCCACCCAGGCGAAAGGCATAGCCGAGCGTGACGACCAATCACTGCATTGGATGCGGCGGACAGCCCGGCGGACGGGTGCTGCCATTTGCGGCAGCGTGGCCATCGTATGGGGTGACAGTCACCGAAACCGCCACTATTTCGTGCGTCCCGACGGCACATACGATTTCTACGACAAGCACCACCTGTTTCGTCATGGCGGGGAAGACCGGGAGTACGAGCCGGGCGACAAGCGCACGATAGCCGAGTGGCAGGGCATGCGTTTTCTGTTGCTCACGTGTTTTGACTTGCGATTTCCGTTGTGGTGCCGCTACCGCGAGGATTACGACGCCATCATCGTAGTGGCTAATTGGCCGAAGAGCCGCATGAACGCCTGGCATATCCTATTACGCGCACGTGCCATAGAGAACCAGTGCTATGTGATAGGCGCCAACCGTGTGGGCCGCGACCCTTACAGCCAATATTCCGGGCATAGTGTCATCATCGATCCGAAAGGATTTACCGTTTCGAGCAGCATGACGGAGAGCGAGACGATTGTGAGCGGAGAAATCTCGTTGGAGGAAGTGCAATCATTCAGAAACAAATTTGAAGTATTAAAAGACAGAGATAACTATACATTATGAGACAAGAAAAGAGGACTTTGAGCCTAAAGACACTGAACAAGAGCAACGTTTGGGATTTACAGGAGAATGATATCTTCCGTATGTGGGAAGCGGCAGAGAAAGATGCCGACCTGAAAGACAACGTGCGCCGTTATCTTGACATCATCAAGAGTGCGTTTGATATAGAAGAGGTGAAGGTTGATAAACCTGAAATCATCAAGAAATACGAAGCGCGCGGCTTCAAGGTGGGTCAGATACGCATGGACGAGAACACGAAGTCGAAATGGGGCATCAAGAAACGCCCGATACTGCGTGTCACCGACCTGACGTATGAGAACATCCACCACATCAGTGCCGCGAAACTCATCGAGGTGCTGGACCGTAACTTCGGTGGCGGTTGGGACAGTCTGTCACAAAGTATCAAAGACATCATTGAGAGCGGTTTCGACATCAGCACTACCACCCTTCCAAAAGACCGTCTGCGCAAGCCCGGCGGGATGTATGAGAAGAAGGTGAACGACGGATTCGAGGTGCTGGAGATAACGAAGGGTCTTTGGATTGAGGCTATTTTCGCCAAAGCGAAACCTGAGATTGAGAAGCCCCGCATGAAGTATGACGAACCCGAAGAATTGCCTGCCAACAACGAGGACGACGACGAGGATTTGCCGGAGGAAGAGGACCATTACGAGGATGCCGAAGACGATGATGACGATTTCGACGAGGACAAATTGACCGAAGAGAGTTACCGCACCACGTTTGAGACCGATCCCGAGGACCTGAGCCTTGAGGCCGAGGGCATGAGCGATGAGTACGAAGACGAATAAACAATAATGAGGGGCGTTTCGATGTGAAGCGCCCCTTTTTGTGAGGTTATGAGGGTGTGTAATTATGAGGTGATAATAATCTCAAGAATTGAGACAATTAACCATTAAATATTTTGCTATATGATGTATTCACGTTTTTTCAGGGCACTGCCCATGATATTGCTCGGTGCAGCATTGATGTTTGCTGTCACACCAGCAGACGCTCAAAGCAAGGGCGCAAAGAAGAGGGCAAATACACGCGCCACACTGAAGGCACCCACCTCGCCCACTCCGATGGATGTGAGGGAGCGTACCATCAAAGACTTATTGTTTTTCCCCTTCAGTTGTATCACGGGCGAGATGGATACCAGAGAAGAGACTCAAGAACAACTCAAGGCTACGTTCGGCTCATACGAGTCTGTCAACCTTTTGCCTGGTTTGCATTACAATGACACGTTTGATTTCACCTACAAAGGTGCTCCCATCAGCGTTTGTTATTATGACTGGCAAGACAATAGGCAATGGTATCGCTTCTACTTTGAGACCCAGAAGGAGGCCATGAGTTTTTACAACCTCCTCTCACAGGACATCCGCAACGCAGGCCTTCCGCTGAGCGTCGACAAAGTGTATGGCGGCATGTCGAACCGCACGCGTCCTGTGACCGGTTTTAAGTGGGTGTATGTGAGTACCCCTGAGAAAATCAAGAAAGCAGACGAATCGAACATCGACGGTCAAGATGTTGTGGGAATGTATGCGGTGGAATTAGGAGTGTATAGGAGGTAGAGAGGAAGAGTGGAATCTGTCGTTCACTATAGTTTCTGGAGTTATGTGGGGTGGTTAAGATAAGGAGTTATGAGGGGGAGTTATGAGGGGGAGTTATGAGGGGGAGTTATGAGGGGGAGTTATTATGAGCCATTACCTGAATAACACACAAAAAAGGACATGTTACAGAGACATTTGGCTTTTTTAAACTCATCGTTTTAACTCCCATATATAACTCCTCATTATCACTTACAAAAAGTAAAAAAATAAGTTTTTGATATATGGATTTTTCATCAGATGAATACCGTCGTGAGGAATTGGTACGCCTCATCGAACGGTCAGTGGAACAACTGTCATTGCCTGAACTGGAAGCGCTCTATTACGATATGAGCACCAAGAATTACATTCACGAGTCATTATGAGCGACATCACCATCCGTCGGGCTTCAGAGCACGACATCGCGACCATCCACGACCTGGCATGGCGTATTTTTCCGCAAACCTACCGCGAGATACTCACTCCCGAGCAGAATGACTACATGATGGAGTGGATGTATTCGGAGGCCAATCTGAAAGAACAGATGACGCACGGTCATCAATACCTGTTGGCATATGACGGGGATACGGCTGTGGGGTATGTCAGCGTGGAACAGCAGGGCGAGCATCTATTTCATCTGCAGAAGATTTATGTGTTGGCCGAGCGCCAGGGCGAGGGATTGGGAAGGCATTTGTTTGAGGCAGCCATCGCACTGATTAAGAGCCAACACCCCGAGGCATGTGCCATGGAACTGAACGTGAACCGCAACAACCGTGCCGTGACGTTTTATGAGCGCATGGGCATGCACAAGGACCGCAGCGGTGATTTCGACATCGGCCACGGTTTCTACATGAATGATTATATCATGCGGATGGAATTGTGAAGGATTAATTCTTATACCGGTAGTGTTTCCTGTTCTTCAAACAGTGTAAGTCATATTCGTGGCGATATGCTTCCTGACAATATATGCCTTATGACGTTTTACCCCTTCATACACCTTTGTTATTTATAAAACGTAATCCAGTTCGTGCAGTAGTCGTGAACTTTCGGATGCAGTTCCACGATTTTGCCCCTGTCACGATACCATGCGTAGTTCCAACCGGCCCCCATATCGAGGTATAGGGCATCGGATATGCCGAGAGCCAACAGTTTTTTCTTGAAATCGCCGAAGGGTATTTTGCCTTTTGTTTCGACGATACACAAACGACCGTCATGGTTGCATAAGGCTCGGAATTGGTTTTTGTTGCTGTCTTTCCTTGCTATCTCAACCATCTTCCCTTTGTAAATCATCATCTCCTGCGCGAAGGCTGCACCCCCATTCTCTGCAGCGACGTCCATTGCTTTAGAATAATCTTTGTAACAGAAATCCCATTTCTCGCCATAATAGACAAAGGCCCCAGTATTGCGCTTGCATTTATACCCTTTATAGCGCTTACCCTGTGACACATGGTCGCCAGCCACATTGGTATGTTTGAACTCTTTCAACAATTCACCCGTATATGCCGCTTCAGCAAAGAGGATAACACTGGTGTCGCTCTTTGAGGGCATGTTGCCGCACACAAAGTCAATTGACGAATATTGGGGATAGAGGACTATCAGTCCCAGCGTATCCTTTCGTATCACAGAGACAGGCTCGTCTTTGTATTCTGCCTCCTTTTCGACCTGTCCTTCTTTATTGCCGGCACTGCAACTGGTCATGAAAAATGCTATGGTTAGTAATAGTATAGTTCTCATATCATTTTTTGTTGATGGTGTGATATTGTAGTAGAGGTTTATTCAATGAAAAATCAGGGTTGTCCCTCCGTTTTCAGAATGTACGCTACGCAAATGGACTAAAGTACTATGCGGTTTAAATACATTAAGAGAATCGCGCGATGAAGACCATTTGATGTCAAAGCCTTCATCCTCATCTTCGTAGGGCTTACCATAGATGCCAGTCAGATATTTGACCACCTGTTTCATCTGTGGAGCATCCGGCTGTACTGAAGTCATCAAGAAGATATCAGACTCACCAGGATTAACACCCCATCTCACTTTTCCGATTTGCAAGACCCTGCCATCATAAGAAAGCATCTTGTCATGGGCCGCAATGTCTGCGATTTGCTCACTAATCGAACCATTGAAGACAAGCGGGTGTCCAAAGAACGAGTATAAAGTGTCAATATGCACGACATCAGGCATGTCAGGAACGGATCTGTGAACATATCTCATTTCATCCAACGGCTCACATTTGCCAAGTTCCTCGGGTTGCTTATCGGTCAGGATATCCCAAAACATTTTGACCCTTGCGAGATATTCGCGGGCATAGGTGATGAATGCCCAACCATCGTCAGGGCTTACTGCATTGTATGCCTGCACACGTTCCACGTCAAGCCCAAGATGGTTGGCAAGGTAGACCGCACGCTCGTTGTGGAAACGTTGTGAGATAATGATGAACGACTTGATACAATATTTTTTGCACGTTCTGACCACGGAGTCGAGTGTGCGGAAGCCTTTCCCGTCAAGGAAGATGCTATCGGCAGGAACGCCACGTGCCACCAACGAATCTTTCATGCATTGGGGTTCATTGACCCCGCCCAGGCTGTTTTCGTCACCACTGATGAGGAATTTTTGTACTTTCCTGGCCTTATACAGTTGCTCGGCAGCATCGATACGGTATTTGAAAAACATGTTCTGACGGTTGCCTATACGTGTCTGCGGGGTTGTCCCCAACAACAATCCCCATTTTGTAGGCGCAATGCTATCAATTTCAGAGAAGACCATCCCTTCGGCATAGTCAGTGACGATTTTGTTGCAGATGAGCATCGTGGCGATGATGATAATAAACAACGGACATATAATCCACATCATGATCTTCAACCTCTTCTTTGTCTTTGTTTTCATAGTTAATTGCTTATTACTTATATAGTTTACTGATTTTTCGGGAGTTATGAGGGGGAGTTATCATGAGTCATTACTATCCGACATGCAAATAGAATATGTTTCAGAGACATTTGGCGCTTTTTAACTCCTCGCTTTAACTCCATTTTTTTAACTCCTCATCATAACTCCCTAACGTAAAATAGTTTATTATTCGCGGCTCATACCGCATCTTCATGACATCATCGAGGACGGAGCCATTGGAGAAAATGATGCCGTCTTCTTGTTTGATGCCGTTGGCTTCATGGGCATGTCCGAAGAGATGGTAACGGGGTTTCACTTCCAGTACCTTGTTCCACAACGAAGTGTTTCCCCAGTGGATGCCGCTCGACTTGTCGAGTATCATGATGGGCGGCTCGTGGGTGACGAGTACATCCACACCGTCGGGTATCAACGCCTCGGGGTGGTTGTATGCCAGTCCGAAGAATTTCACCCCGTCAATCTCGCATCCACGATCTTGAAGAAAATGGACGTTGTCGGGCAGATCTTCGATGTCCGCAGCATTCCACAGGCACAAGTCATGGTTTCCCGTCACGAAAATCTTTTGGGGATAAGGCAATTCGATGAACCAGTTGAGGAAATCGAGCACTTCTCCTTCTGTTCCGTTGTCGGCGAAATCACCGCAATGGACGATGACATCCGCCGCCGGAAGCCTTTTCAACTTTCGGTGGCGATTGTGCGTGTCGGAGATTTGTAGGATTTTCATGTCATTAATGAATTCAGAATATTGAGATGTTTTCCCAGGCAGTTTATTTTAACCTTTCAAAAAAAGTAAAAAGTCTATATCCTTTGATTAGTAATCTTGCATGCCCGGGGTGTTGTCCTTTTATAAAAGAGCAGACATCGGTCAGCGGCATATTCTGTCAGAAAACGGCACAAAGATACAAAAAAATATCAAAAAAGGAAGAGAAAAACATATTATTTTTTTAACTTTGCAACATCCGTTGGAAGTGGATTTAATATAGACAAATAACAGAGGAGATTACTTATGAAAATACCAGCGAAATTCAAGGAATACATCTGGCTTGTAAACACCATTCGCAAGGCACGTAGAATCACGTTTGCCGAGATACAGGAGAAGTGGCTCGACACCGACATGAGCGAGGGTGTGGAACTGACGCGTTCCACTTTTTCCCGCCATAGGATAGCCATAGAGGAGATGTTCGGCATCTACATCGACTGCGACAGGAAAAACGGTTATCAATACTTTATCGGCAACGATGATGTGCTGCACAATGACAGTGTCCAAAACTGGATGTTGTCAACACTCTCGGTGAGCAACATCATCAGCGAGAGTTTGTCGCTTCAAGACCGCATCCTACTCCAACCCGTGCCAGCAGAGGGCAACTATCTGAAGATGGTGATAGACGCGATGAAGAAAAATGTGAGAATAGAGGTGGAGTACAGGAAATACGGCACCGACCGTCCTAACCGTCTGGACTTTGAGCCTTATTGTCTGAAACTGTTTAAGCAGCGCTGGTATGTGTTGGGGCATTTCCATCGCGACGCGACGGAGGAAAAGCCCGAGTCGGACTACTTCGGTCTTTTCTCTTTTGACAGGATTATGAGCATGTCGCTCACCAAAGTCAAATTCCGGATAGACCCGGATTTCGATGCGCAAAAATATTTTGCAGAGTTTTATGGCGTTTTGGCTGACAACGGCACGGCTCCCGAACACATTGTCTTGCGCGCATATGGATATGAGCGGTATTATCTGAGGGATTTGCCCATACATGAGAGCCAACACGAGATAGGTCATGGTGAGGACTTCGCAGATTTTGAACTGTTTCTGCGTCCTACAGTCGATTTCAGCGGTCACATACTGAGCCGCGGCAGCCAACTCAAAGTGCTGTCGCCCAAATGGTTGGCCGACGAGATTTCTGTCATGCACAAAGAAGCGGCGCAGATGTATGAAACGGAGGAAGAAGACAATCTGCCAAACGGACAATAAAACGCTGACAACAGGAAAAAGCGTGACGAGGTTTTTAGGTATTCTTTTACATCAAATTCCCATGAATGTCCATTAAACATCATTAATATTTGGGGAACATTCATGGGAACTTGTGTTTGTGTCAGTTCTTAGCCGCTTCGTGAGAAATCTTACTCTTATAAATCATTGTAGACAGTAAGATTCGTTTAATTCTGGTTCGGTAGAACAATCTAGAGGGAGGTTGACAGCAGCGGTAAACTGCTGCCTACGGAGAATGAGAATGGCAAGCGGGTGACACCAACCATCAGCGAATCGCTTGTGCCACATTTGCCTGCGGCGAATCGTCGGGGCACTCGGGAAAATGCCGAAAAAACATTTTTTTGCATTTTTCTCTCGCTTGTGCCACATTTGCCTGCGGCGAATCGTCGGGGCGCTCGGGAAAATGCCGAAAAATCATTTTTTTCGCATTTTTCTCTCGCTTGTGCCACGATTTGACACAACCTGCATTTAACTTTGCAGCATCATAAGAGAAAAACATACTGTCACCTGATCTCGAATGCGGGTGTACAGGTAATCCTATAAGAAAGAAACAGAAATTAACTTGTATCACGATTGCTTCATGGAGAGAACCTGTAAGGTCGCGGGGACGACAGGCGGCCTTACATGGTCCCTCCTAAAAACACAGACTTCAACACAGACCGTTCTCAACCAACACAAAACAGCAAAAATCGAATGATTATGGCATATAAATTTACAATCAAAGGCGTCCGTTATTTCAATCATCAGAAAGTATTGAATAGAGTCATAACACTGTTTTGCGGCGATGCGACCACACAAAGTGTCATGAAAGTGTATCGTGAGCCTGTGAACAGCGAAAGAGAGTCATACACGTTGATGGTCGAAGGCATGTCAACACAAGGCGTTCACGTGAAACAGATGATTGGCGGCAGTATCGTTGTGGAAATCCCATGGTTGGCATCCGAGAAAGATGTCGAGTTATGCTATGCCTTTCTCTATGCCACAGGCAAGGCACACCGCAGCGCAAGGATTTTTGACGAGGATGAGCGACACGCCCGTCTGAATGACGATGACTCCCGTTTGCAATGGCAACAGCGGCGGCAGAATATGGCAGAGATGCTCGGCAAGGAGGAACTGACAGTGATAACGGGTGTGAGAAGAGATTTCTATCTTTCTCCGAAACGCTATGCCGGAATGGGGCGTGTCGAGGACCTCGCAGATATCGCTTTCCAAGACTTCATCGCCTTGCAATGGACCAACCCGGATTTTGAGAACGTGACAGAAGAAAAGCGGCATATCACCGACAACGAGGAACTCAGCACTCTCAGGGTTGTGGACAACACACGCGATGTATTCATCGGTGCCAGCCAATATGTCGGTATGATGAAGGGCAACACCTGTAAGATGATAACGGCAGATGATTTCTTCGCTTTGATGAGCGACCAAGAGGAGTTCAGGCAGATGGACTCATGCCAAGCCTTTCTCAGGAAGATGACAAGGGATAGATGGAGTGAGTTGTTTGACGCTGCCCAAGGAATAGTCAGGGAGCATTTCCGTAAGACATTTATCATGCGTTGGAACACCGACATCAGCAATTACACATTGGCAGAGTTTGGTGATGCCATCAAGGTCTTCCCTCATGAAGGGTACTATTATGAGTGGAGCATTTGGGACCACCAGCATGTGCATATCGGCGACAAGTTTTATATGATTCGCACGGGCGGAGAGAAACAAGGCGTGGTGATGCGCGGGACGTTTACCGGAACGCCCTATCCCGATGAGGACTGGAGCGGAAGGAGCAGAAAAGTGTATTATATCCGGATGACCCTGAGTCACATGATTCACCCCGAGGAGTCGCCGTTACTGCTGACGACGGAAGCGTTGAGCGAGGCCATCCCTGATTTTAACTGGAAAGAGGGGCATTCGGGCGAGATGTTGAGTGACAGCCAAGCCGAACGGATGGAAGAGGTATGGCATGATTATGTGGTCCGTATCGAAAAGATTGACTATAGGGATTTTGATAATGACTCAACTTCGTAAACAAAAAAAGAATGGCGACAGTTGGACTTATTGGATATGTCGATAATAATCGCCTTGAGTCAAAAGGCATTGACAAAAACACGAATTTTCATAATGTAGTTTCTGACATTATTTAGGGGAAAAAAATAAAGCAGCCATTTCTGACTGCATTTATATCAAATGATTATCCGGGAAAAGTAATATATCGCTCCCTTAAATAATGAGGCGACGGGCGGAGAGGGTTCTGAACTACACCAGCGATTTGGAGGCGGGACTCGAACCCGCGACCTTCGGAATTACAATCCGACGTTCTTACCACTTACGAAGTATTCCTCTCCTACGGCACTCACTGCATTCAAAGAACGTTATTATGTTTTTCCGTTGCAAAAGTAGAATGGTACTACGAAATGTTTTTGCGTTTTTAAAAAATCTTTCAAAAAAAAGACAAAAAACGGCTCTACGCAAAAAGGCTGCGCAAAGATGATTAATTTTGCAACAGAATAGAAATAAGAAAGTTATCTGCAACAATTTAGAATGAAACACCTGCCTTTTGAGAAACGAAACCGGCAAGCCATCATCTTTATGGGGATTCAGGCAAGCGGAAAGACAACATTCTATCGTCAAATGCTGTCTGACGGGAACTATACCCATATCAGTCTTGATATTCTTCATACCCGCAACAAAGAGAATTTGGAATTGATGAAATGTCTTGACGAGGGTAAATCGTTCGTCATCGACAACACCAATCCAGAGATTGCAGACCGTATGATATATATACAAAAAGCCAAGGAGTACGGTTATCAAGTCATCGGTTTGTTCTTTCAAAGCATCGTGAAAGACTGTGTTCTGAGGAATGAGTCACGAGGCGACAAAGTGCCCTCTAAGGCTATCGCTTGCACGAGCAATAAACTGGAGATGCCATCGAAGGCAGAAGGATTTGATGAACTGTATTTTGTGAGAATAGACAATAACGATTTTGAAATATCAACATGGAGGGAATAGACAATGGACTTTGATACCCTTGATAAACAAATGAGGAAATTTGAGCAGTCACTTGACAGGACGATGCTCGAAGGTATTTATGTCGTGGCACGGTTGGACGGTCACGGTTTTACACGGCTTACCAAGAAGGAATGGGATTTGGAAAAGCCTTTTGATATCAGATTCCGCGATGCCATGATAGATACTACCAAACATCTGATGGATTGTGGATTCCGAATGATATACGGATATACCCAAAGCGACGAAATTTCGCTGTTATTCCATTTGAAAGACAGTACATTTGGCAGGAAGGAAAGGAAATTGATTTCAATCCTTGCTTCCGAGGCATCTGTCGCATTCTCCATGCATACAGGCAGAGCAGCCGTGTTTGACAACCGACTTATTCCCCTGCCCACGGCGGAAAACGTGGCAGACTACTTCAGATGGCGACAGGAGGATGCTCACCGCAACTCCCTGAACTCGCATTGCTATTGGGCACTTCGTAAAGAAGGAGTCTCTGCCAATGCTGCACAAAAACGGTTGTCGGGTATATCAACCAGTGAGAAAAATGAGATTCTGTTTGAGAGAGGCATCAATTATAACGATCTGCCGCTTTGGCAAAAACGAGGCGTCGGTATGTATTACCATAATGTGCAACGACAGGGTTTCAACCCGATGACCAATGAAACGACCACATATATCAGGCGGGCTTTGCAGTTGGAGATGGAGTTGCCCATTGGCAAGGATTATTCACGGTTGATTAACACTATTATAGAACAATCGAATAAAGAGGACTGAATATGGCGACATTTGACATCATAAGGAATGAAGGGCGGCTGCTGTATGAGTATATTCGCGGCAGCCACCTATATGGACTGAACACAGAAGAGTCGGACATAGACACGAGTGGCGTATATGTCTGCACTAGAGACGAGTTGTTGGGATGTTTCGGTTATCAGGCGCAGGTGTCGGATGCGCGACACGACAACACCTGGTATGAGATAGGCGAACTGATGCGGTTGCTGCTGAAATCGAACCCGACAGCGTTGGAGAGTCTGTTTGTGCCGAAAGACAAGATTATAGGAAAAGTGCATCCGCTGATGCAGATGGTTATCGACCACCGGGAGCGGTTTCTCACCAAAGAGTGTTTCAACCCGTTCTTCGGTTATGCCAAATCGCAGATAGAGAAAGCGCGCGGGTTGAACAAGAAAATCGTCAACCCTGTCAAAGAGCGTCTTACACCCTTTGACTTCATTTACACTTTTAAGGGTCAAGGCAGCACGAAGTTCCGCGACTGGCTCTCCAACCGCCATCTCCATCAAGCGTATTGCGGACTGGTAAACATCCCGAATATGCACGACATTTACGGTGTTTATTATGACTTCGGGGCACATATCGCAAACCATGCCGACTGGAAAGAAGACATGGTGTTTCTTACCTTTGCGTGCGAGTATTATCATGACAGCGGCATTGATGCGGTGAAGAGCCGACTCACCAGCATATCGCCCATCGGCTATCGCGGGGTGATTAACGAAGAGACCGACAGCAACGAATTGAGACTGTCGTCAATTGATGACAAGGATACCCGTCCGATATGTTTCATCTCATACAACCATGACGGTTATTCTTCACATTGCCGTGTTTATGCCGAATATCAGACATGGGTGAAAGAGCGGAATCCGAAGCGTTACGAGTCAAATCTTGACAAGACCTATGACTCGAAAAACATGATGCACTGTTTACGTCTGATGCATATGGCCGGTGAGATAGCACAAGGTAAGGGCATGATGTTGCAACGACATCAAGACAGGCAATTCCTGATGGATGTGCGCAATCACAAATTTGAGTATGACGAGATTATCAGTCTGTTGGAAGAGGAGAAAGAACGGATGAACCTGCTCATGGAGCAATCAACCATCCCCGAAAAGATTGACACTCAATTCGTGAACCAATTGATGATTGAGATAAGAAACGAACAGTTGGCCATGCCTAATGTATAACACTGGGAGATGCTTTTGGGGTTAGATTGAAAATGATGGAAAGGAATTGATTACAAAACGAAGTCTTTGCAGTCTATAGGTAAAATGCACTATAGATGGTAAAGAAAACAATCAACACGCACCGCCACGAGGAACTATTCGCATGCGAGATGGCTCCCCTCACTCTTCAGGAAAAAGAAGAGTTGAAAGTGCGTATTGAGCGTTCCATCATGAAGTTTTATCAGGGAGGGAAGTAAACCCACCCCTACCCTCCCCGTGTGAGGGAGGCATTTGAGGGACAAGAAAGTGAACAAATACATAAGTAATATGAAAAAGTTATTATTATTCGTGGTGTTATTGATGTCGCTGGCGGCTTGTAAGGGTAAACAGGAGGCACAGACTCAGACCGTGTTGTTGGAGATATCCCTGCAAGATTCCGTGAAAAGTGACAGTCAAGATGTGCAGGCCGTGTTGGCAGACATCCGTAAGGTGATAGCCAAACGGTTGGAAGTAGAAGAGAAAGACATTCTTGAGGTTGAAGGAGACCCTACCCGTCTTTCCGTCAATCTGCCCATGCCCGTTGACACGACAAGCATCAACCGTCTGCTGAGTCAAAGAGGAGAATTCGGTTTTTGGGAGACGTACCATTCCAACGAAATCGCAGGGCTGATAGTGGAAGGAAGCAAACAAATGAAAGACGGCGAGCGGATTATCCGCTTGTTGAAACTGAATTCCGACGACTATTGTATATTGGGATACGTCCAAGAGAAAGACACCGCCGAGGTTAACCGTCTGTTGCAAAACGAAGAGATACAGAAACGGCTCAGCCCTGACGTCAGACTTTATTGGGGCGTTCAAGAAGAGATGGTTTCCAGAGGTATGTTTTCAAATGAAGATACCGATATGGAGGACTCTGAGACAACATTCTATGGGCTGTTTTGTGTGCGTGGTCCCATTGCCGCCATCACCGGTGACAAAATCATTGAAGCCAAAGACGAAGAGGATTCGTTCAATCACAGTCCTATTGTGACCATGAAGATGAACGAGGAGGGAGCCCGTCAATTTACAGACTTAACTAAGAAGAACATCGGCCAGCCGATAGCCATCGTTATAGATGGCCGAGTGTACAGTGCACCAAGAGTCAATATGGAAATCACCGGCGGAAATGCGTCTATCTCCGGCCAATACACTCCAGAACAGACCAAAGAACTGGCACTGATTCTCGGTTCGGGCATTCTCAAAAGAACAGCGAAAATTGTTACGAAGTAGGAACCCAAGGAGCCCCAACCAAGGAGCCCCCACCCTAACCCTCTAGGAGCCCCCACCCTAACCCTCCCCGAGGGGAGGGAATGGTTACTACTCCAATGACAAATAATAGCAGGATTATTGTAGGGCATACGTTATGTATGCCTTTTTTTGCGGATATATCCACAAAAGGCACAAAGGACACGAAACAGGAATAATGACTACGAATTTCACTAATGAAACGAATTAGCATACGAATACTGAACTACTGAAACCACTGACTACTGAACTACAGACAACGAACTACTGAAAATACTGAACTCCTGAAACTACTAAAATCCTGAAATGGATGAAATCATATGCTAAAGAGAGAGGCTGCCTTGTGGCAGCCTCTCTCTTCATAGACCTAAAAACTAATAACTGTATCTGATTAGAAAAGCAAGTTTCAATCTCTGTAACCGGGGTTCTGATATGCGCTCTTCTCCTCTTTGGTCATTTCCATACCGTCGAGTTGTCCCTGCGGGATAGGACGGAGGTAATGGTCGGGAGTGATGGTGCGATGGAACTCTTCAAGGTCTTTGTCGGTGTATCCGACGCCAGCAATGTGGAAGACTGACGCACGCTCAGCCCATTTCTGAGTACGCACGAGGTCGTACCAGCGCTGTCCCTCACCCCAATACTCACGGCTACGCTCGTCGAGGATGTAGTCGATGGTGATGGTGGCGGGAGTGGCTGCTATCATGTCAGCGCTTTTATCGATAATCTGATCCAATTTCACATTATCATTCTGATTGAATGACTGTTTACCGGCACGTGCGCGGAGCACATTCACCATGTCGCGTGCATCGCTGTTCTTGCCCAGTTTCACAGCAGCCTCGGCTGCGATGAGGTAGAACTCAGAGAACTTAGCGATGACGAACGGGCGGGGGCTGCCGCCATTGACCTTGCTGCCGAGGGTTGTACCGTTGTCAGTGCGGTAGATACCGAGTTTCCAGTTGATGGGGAATTTTTTGCGGCTGATGTGGTTGACAGCGACGACGAAGTCAGGACGTTGTGGCATCTCTCCGAAACCGAGTTTTCCATCAGCACCAGTATAGTTGATGTTGGCATCCTCACTCTCAGGCACCCAACTGAAATAGACATCATTGGGATAGATTTGCATATTGTTTGCTCCAAATACGAACGGAACAGAATTGCCCGACTTCGGCCAGTTGGTGTGGTAACGAAGGGTGAATGTAGCATCGTAGCGTGAATCCATCTCTTTGACCGCATCTTCCCAAACACCACCTTCAATGAAATTGTCAGTGATAGGAGCCATACGTGTCCAGGGACGTCCGAGCGCCTGCACGGCCTCGCGCTGTACGGGGTTGAGAGTACCTTCCTGCACCTTACCTTTATCATCGGTGTATGAATACTTGGCAATCATCTCAGTATAGTTCCATGTCTCCATCCAATAGGCGAAGTTCTCAGGAGAGCTGCCACTACCCCAACCATAACCGGCACCGCCGTTACCGTATTTTTCATTCTCGTCGTGGTCGGCATAGAGCATGATTTCTGCATTACGGTCATTGGTAGCCACGTTCACATCATAGAATGTATCCATGAGTTTGTAATCGGCAGGATTGTCGATGGCTGTTTTCGCCACATCATAAGCCTGCTGGAAATACCACTTGGCATCATGGCCGTTGAGATCCTGACGTGCGCACTCCGGGTATGTGGGAATATTGTTGGGATTCTCGAGCCACCATCCGAAGGTCAGATAAGCTTTTGCGAGGTAGAGGCGTGCGAGATTTTTCGTAGCGGTACCAGTCAGGCGGGGTTTATCGGGCAGGTTGTTGACAGCGAACTCGAGGTCGCTGAAGATGGCCTTATAAACCTCAGGAACGGTATTACGTACGGACGTACGAACGGTAGAAGTGTTGAACTTCAGTTCTCCAGCGCCCAGATCCAGGGGCACACCACCGAAAGTCTGCACAAGCATGAAATAGTCGAAAGCACGGAAGAAATAAGCCTCAGCAAGGAGGGCATCGCTCATTCCAGCCTCCGTACCATTCTCGATGACACCGCTGGCAGTATTGATGTTAGCGAAAGCATTACCCCAGAGGAGGTCAGAGCGGCTTGTATTAGCATTGAGATTACCGACACCTGAGAGGTCAGCATCCTTGAAGTTGCCGTCAGCCGACTGTGCCCATGTGTACTCGTCGGTACCCGTCTCACAGATATTGAGCCAATAGCCATTGCCATAGATATAGCGCAGGTGTGCATAAAGCGAAGTCAGACCGCCCTCGATACCCATTTCAGTATTGAAGAAGGAAGGTGCCAGTTTGCTGCGCGGTTCCTCATCGAGAATATCATTACAAGATGAAAGCAGCATAGCGCCAAGAAGGCATGCGACACCCCATTTTTTGAATATATTCGTTTTCATTGTTATATACTTTTTAATTTTCATTTGAATACCAATTGTGAATCCTGAATTGTTAAATGTTCATTCTGAATTGTACAATTGTGAATTAGAATGTCACGTTAACACCGAAGAGGAAGTTTCGCGTAGCAGGTGTGTTGTAACCTACGATTGGCATGCGGTGCTTTCCGGAGTATTCACCGTAAGCCACAGCGGTGTTCTCATTAGCCCATGAGTTGGTCTCGGGATCGAGTCCACTCTCGTTGGTGAACGGTGAGAAGAGCACGAAGGGATTCTGCACAGTAGCATAGACGCGTAGGCGGCTGATGCCGAGGTCTCTGACAGCCTTAAGGTGTTCGAAGTTGTAACCCAGCGTGATGGTGCGGAACTTCAGGTAACTTGCGTCGAAGTAACCGAGCGTAGAACCGTATTTGGGGTTGTCGCCGCTCTGTGCGCCGCCCGGTTTCGGATACTTGGCACCCGTATTCTCTTCTGTCCAGTAATCGACGTCGAGTTGTCCGCGACGACCTGTGAGCATATTCAGATAGCCATTAGATGAATGGATGGCTGAAATCAGTTTACCACCAAACTGGAATGCACCGATGATGGAGAGATCGAAGTGCTTGTATGACACTGTGGTGTTAAAACCGCCGATGAGGTCGGGCTCCATGCTGATGATTTGTCTGTCATCTGCACCGATAGCACGTGTCGGAGTTCCGTCAGCATTGTAGTCGCCAGTATATTCCACTTTAATCATACCTACGTTTCCACCTGGCTCGAGAATATCGAGATAGGGGTCACCCTCTTGCCAGAGACCGATTTTCTTATAGTCGTAGATGACATCGATGGGATAGCCTACGAACCAGCGGTTAGCCTCATCCTCTTCCTGACCAGAGGCCAGAGCGACCAGTTTGTTGCGGTTTTGATAGAGGTTGATTCCTGCATCCCAAGTCCATCCGTTCTTATTGTCGATGATGGTTCCGTTGAGCGTGAACTCGAAACCTTTGTTCTGAGTTTTACCGATATTACCCGTGAAACTGCTCACACCCGATGTTGAAGGCAGAGAGACGTCAAGCAGGATGTCGTGTGTCTTCTGGATGTAGTATTCGAAACTACCATATAGGCGGCCGTTGAAGAGTGAAAAGTCGAGACCGAAGTTCCATGTCTTGCTGTACTCCCATCCGAGTTCTTCATTAGGCAGTGCGGTAACGAAGAAACCGGGATTATAAGTAGAACCGAAGTTGTAGTTACGTGTTGACAGCGTACCCAGTGTGGAATAGGGACTGATACTCTGGTTAGAAGTTTCACCGTAACCGATACGGAGTTTGAGGTTATTGAGCCAACCGAGGCCTTTCATGAACTCCTCACGGTGGATGTTCCAACCCACACTGACTGCGGGATAAGTGTGCCATTTATGTCCCTTTGCCAGACGTGACGAACCATCGGAACGGAGCGCTGCAGAAATCATGTACTTGTTGTCATAAGAATACATCACACGCCCCATCCATGAGACGAGTCCGCTCTTCCAGTAGTTGTAATTGCTGAGGTTGACCTCGCCAGAAGCCTGGTCAAGAGCATAGTACAAGAAAGCGTCGTTGAAGATGCCCTTTGAGTTTGCGCCAGTCGATTCGTAAGTGGTCTCCTCGGCAGAGTACATACCTACGATATTGAGGTTGTGCACATCATTGAACGTGCGGTCGAACGTGATGAGGTTCTCCACAGCCCAGTTGTAGGTGCTGTTCTCATTCTGGTCGCCGCTGTTAACGGTAGTAGCGTCTTTGCTGTTGACACCTGTACCGGTAAATCCGCCATGCTTGTTGGAACGGTAGTTGAGACCGACGTTGATTCGATAACTGAGTCCTTCAACCCACGGGCATTTCACCTCACCGAAGATGGTGTTGTATGAACCGATACCCTTGTTATCATTCTTCCAAACATCTTTCCAACCTTCCACCTTTTCCTTAGTGATGACCACCTGGTCGTCAGCAGGCAGTGAAACCCATGATCTGAGATTTCCTTCCTCATCGTAGGGGCTCACGATAGGAGGCATGCTGAGCACACCATATATATTATTAACGCCCTGAGTCTTGCGATAACTGTTGTTGGTGGAGAGACCGAAGTGGAAGTATTTGCCCACAAACTGGTCGAAATTACCACGGAGGGAGATGCGGTCATAACCCTGTGTGGGCACTACCGAACCATCATGATAGTAACCAGCGCCGAAACTGTAACTGCCGCCATTGGTACCACCTGAAACGGAGATGTCATGGTTGTGGCTGACGCCCGTCTGGTAATAGAGGTCCTGCCAGTCGGTATCGACATTGTCGTCCTCATAGAGAGAATTCTGGTATTTACCTGCATACTGACGGAACTTTGCATAGGTAGGTCCGTCCATCATGGGATACTCTTTGAATACAGTCTTGAAACTGACGTAGCCATTGTAAGACACCTTGGCGGGAGCGCCCTGGTAACCCTTGCTGGTAGTAATGATGATGACACCGTTGGCACCACGGCTACCGTAAATGGCTGTAGCAGAAGCGTCTTTCAAAATATCAATTGATTTGATGTCGGCGGGGTTGATGTCGGAGAGAACACCCATGAAAGGTATTCCGTCGAGCACGATGAGCGGGTCGTTGCTGGCGCTGAGCGAGCGCTGACCACGGATGCGGATTTGCATCTCAGCACCGGGCTGTGTAGAAGTCTGTGTCATGAGCACACCGGCGATACGTCCCTGGAGGGCCTGTGCAGCGTTGGAAGCAGCCACCTGGTTGAGTTTCTCACCGCCGATGTTTGCCACCGAACCAGTAACAGCCTCACGGCGCTGAGTACCGTAACCGATGACGATGACCTCGTTGAGGCTCTTTCCTTCCTCTTCAAGGATGATGCGGAGGTTGGACTGATCGCCCACCTTCACTTCTTGTGTGACATATCCCACGTATGAGAATACGAGCGAGGCGCCCTGACTCACATTGAGCGAGAAGTTACCGTCGAGGTCAGTCACCGTACCGTTGGAAGTACCCTTTTCGAGCACGGTGACACCCACAAGTGCTCCTTCGGAGTCGCCCACGTAACCTGTCACTGTTTTTGTCTGCTGTACCTCGCTGACCGACATATTGTCGGGCACGGCAGCCACAGCCTGCGTAGCACCGATGATTCCGAAAACGGAGCACAGTCCTACGCAACAGATTGTTTTTCTAAAGTTCACATGCATAGCAATACATTTTAGTTATTAATATGATTTGGTAAAAAGTTAAAACATCTTGTTTTTAATGTCGTTTGTCTTCCTATCCAGGATAAAAATTTGTTCAATTTGGACAATTATCAATACTTTTTATTTGTGAATCATGTTGCAAAGGTAGGATTAAAATCAAAAACCCTTGTCAACGATTGTTTCAAGGGTTTTTGATTTTGTTTCATCGTGAATTTTTTGATGAAATCTGCGTTTTGTCAATATAAAAGGTGCTTGATACAGTACTATTCGGGTGCTTTTTCGGCATACTCTGTGGGTGTCATGCCATAATAGCGTTTGAAAACTGTAGAAAAATAGGTCTGGTTGTTGAAGCCTACAGAATATGCCACTTGTGCGATGTTTACTTTTCCTTCACGGATGAGCCGTGCCGCTTGTTGCAATCGGATATTACGTATGAACTCACCCGTGGAGATGCCCGTGATTTCCTTCATCTTGCGGTGCAATTGTGTGCGGCTCAATCCCACCTCATCGGCCAGTTTGTCAACATTGAAGTCGGCATCCTGCATGTGCTGGTTGACGGTTTTCATAATCCGCTCCATGAGAGAGTCGTTATTGCCTTTAACTTCCACATTCTCCACCTTGTCCTCTTGCGCCTGCGCCCCGGTGAATTTTCCTCTGAGTCTGCGCACATTATCCACGAGATTGTCGATGAGGATGTGCAGTTCTTCCATGTTGAAGGGTTTTGAGAGGTATGCGTCAGCGCCTTTTTTCAGACCTTCAAGCCTGTCGGCAGCCTCAGCCTTTGAAGTGAGGAGGATGACGGGGATATCGCTGATTTGCGTGTTTGACTTGAGTTGTTTGATGAATGTGAGTCCATCCATCTCTGGCATGAGAATATCACTGATGACCAAGTCATAATCATTGTTGGTAAGGAGCCGTTTGAGTGCCTCCTTGCCATTGTAAGCGACATCAATCTTATACCAGTCGCTCAACTCGTTTTTGATGTATTGTGCCACCTCTTTGTCATCATCAACGATGAGCACCCTCATGTTTCGTGACGCCTGGCGTTTTCCATTTATCTTTTTGCCCTCTTCGGCATCCACTATTTCTTCGGGTTTGAGGTGGTCTTTTCCGAGGGGCAGTTGAATCATCATGCACGCCCCTTTCACTCCGTCGTTCCTGTTGGCGGCTTTTATCTTTCCCCCGTGCATCATGACGATGGCACGACTGAGGTTGAGCCCGATGCCCGTCCCCTCGATATGCAGGTCGCGTGTGTTTTTGCCCTGATAGAAACGCTCAAAGAGTTTGTCGGTGTTCTCCTCCTTGAATCCTATGCCATTGTCGATGACTTTGATGTTCGCCGTTTTCCCGTCGCTGTCGAGCACGACCTTGACCTCACCGCCGTCGAAGGAGTATTTCATAGCGTTGGAGAGGAGGTTGCTGATGACCTTGTCAAACTGTATGCGGTCAATCCATGCCATGAGATGCTCCTGTTCGTGTTCAAAAATGAAGGTGATGTTTCTTTGTTTGGCATTGTAATGGTATAAAGAGCAGACACCGGAAATAAAAGCGACCAAGTCGGTCTCGTCGCAATGCAGGTGCATCTGCTTCTTGTCAATCTTCCGCTCATCGAGTATTTGGTTGACCAAAAGCAAGAGACGCTGCGCATTGCGGTCGATGATTTCCACATTCTCTTTATCTTTGCTCTCCAACTTACTGTTCTTCAGTTTGTTAAGAGGACCCATAATCAATGTCAGCGGTGAACGGATGTCATGAGTGGCATTAATCAGGAAGCGCATTTTCTGCTCGTCGAGGTCATTTCGCTGTTTACGCTCACGGAAATAGAAAGCGGCCGCGAGGGCTGAGAGAATGAGAAGCCCGTAGAGGATATAAGCCCATGTGGAAGCATACCACGGAGCCCTGACAATAACGGTGAGCGAGCATGTGGAGTCGGTATAGACGCCGTTGCTGGTGGCTCTGACGACGATATTGTATTTGCCGGGTTTGAGTTTATTAAAAGAAAGCGTGTTTCCGTCATCAGGGAAAGGCGTCCACTCACCCCCGTTGAGCCGGTATTCATAATGAACATTGTCAGCATTCCGGAAATTGAGGAGCGAGAAATCCATCGTGAACGAATTTTGCCTGAAGGGGATGACAAACTCTCGCTTATGACAGTTGGCGGGTTCTCCGTCGATGGTGAAACTGGTGAGATAAACCTCCGTGTTGAGGTAATCGATTTTTCCGTTCACCTCGTCGGGATAGAACGCCGCGATACCTTCGTTGCTGCCATAGAATACCCTGTCATCGTCGGCATGCACCATCGCTCCGAGCGCAAACTCACGCGACTCAAGCCCGTTGCCCGACACATGGCTGATGAAGCGCTTGCCTGTGTGCTCATACTGCCAAATGCCATTGGCGGAACTGATCCAGAAATCACCGCTTTTTGAGCACACGATAGTATATACAGGCTTGTTCTCGATAGCCTGTGAACCGGGGAAGAGAGCCACTTTGTTTTGATTGCGCTGATACTGGTACAAGCCGCTGTCGGTGCCGATGAGCACCTCGCCATTGTATTCGCACAGTGAGAAGCACTGCACGCCGGGAAGTTGCACTTCCCATCCGAAACTTTTGAAGTTGCCGTCGGCGGGGTTCATCACGCAAAGACCATTGACGGTGGCTATCCACAGCATCCCGCGGCTGTCGAGCAAAAGTGCCTTGACCCAGTCGTTGCACAGGGAGCCTTTAACCGCATCCTTCTGATACATAGACCATTGCGTCGTTTTTCCCGTCGCAGTGTCAAACGAGCAGAGACCTTTTCCATAGTCGCAAATATAGAGTACCCCCTCGCCATCGTCGGTCATGCAATTGATGCCCCACCCGTTGAGTTTCAACCGTGTTTGGGCTGCACCCGTCACAGGATTGTAACTGTAGAGCACATTCTCGCTGCCCACCCAATAGCGGCCGTTTTTGTCGAGGTAGATACAGTTGGCACCCGGAGGCGTATGCGGTGCAGGAGTAATTTTCCCATACCTGTCGAAATGATAGATACCACTTTTCTGCACGGTACACCACACCCCACCGTCATCAGCCGGTGCGACACTCGACACACCGCTGCCGAGGATGTAGTTCTGGTCGGCGAATTTCCATGTGGAGAACACCTCTTTTCCCTTACTCAGTTCGAAGAGGCCTTTCTTATAGCAACTGACCCACAGGTTGTGGTCTTTGTCTTCAAAGAGGTGATTGACATTGGTGGAAGTGATGTCGTATTTCCCGCTTTTGTTCTCCATCTGTATGAGGCGTTTCTCGCCAGCGGGAATAGTGAAGACGCCCCTTCCTGACGTGCCGAGATAGATATTACCCTCGCGGTCGATGAGCGCACTTCGTATGGACACCTCGCCTCCAAGCGCCGACAAGTCATACTCCGCCTCGTCGAGCCGTCCTGACGCATAATCGTAACGGTAAATGCCAAACGTACAGACGGCGAGGAATCCGCGGGCATCAGTCTTGAGAAAACTGACCACCGGTCCGTGTTGCGAGGCAAAGTCTTTGACCGATGTAGGTTGCAGTTGGTTGACCTTGATTCTGGTGATGGTGTCGGTCTGATATCCGCGCCAGATGTTGCGTTGCTCATCTTCGAAGAGGATGCCCATGAAGTCATTCTCCTTGCGCCGCGAGAATTGCGTCTCGTGGGTGACGATATCCTGCCCTTTCCTCACGGCATATAGTCCAAAGCCCGCCGTGGTGATGAGCACATTGCCATCGGAGTCCTCCATGAGGTACTCTACCCTTCTGGCAGCCCCTTCCGGGAAGGGATATCGCACAAACGCGTTACGTTCGTAGTCGAACCTGCAAACGCCCTTCGACGAACCTATCCACAAGCGGTGGTTGCTATCAACGAGCAAGCGCGTGACATCATTGTCCAACAAAGTGGTGGTATCATTCTTGTCCGTGTAATAATGCGTGAAATGATACCCGTCGAAACGGTTGAGGCCATAGAGTGTGGCCACCCAGATGTATCCGTAACTGTCTTGGGTGATATAGTCAATCATGCTGCTCGACAACTTGTCAGCAGTATAGAAGATGCCATTGCCGGCCCGCATGGGTACAGCAGCGACAATGAAGGCAAAGATAAGCAGCAGTTTTTTCATTTCAAATAAATAGCCCCCACCCTAACCACCCCCTCCGTGCTCCCCCGTTTGTCGGGGGAGGGCAACCCCGAGGGAGGGAATAGTCAGTGGAGTGTTGTTATTATCATAAAGTTTTTCCTTAGAGGTGAGATTAGAGACAGGAGGCGAGAGAATACCCACTAATGGAGTACTATTGTCTAAACTCCTACACTCCTGAATCCCTACTGTTTCCTTGGTGACTCGTCGCCATAGAGATAGGAGGTTTTGTAGCCGCCGCAGTCGATGACGATTTTCTCGAAGACGATGGCGGGGTCGAGCGGTTCGATGCGCAGGGTATGCTCACCGGGAGCAGCCGCGACGGGTATCCGTTTCTCCACCACGCGCCTTGCCACAGTGGGATAATAGACACTGTAAATATTTTTGGGATCTTCGTTAAGATTCTCATTGAAATTGACGGTCACGGGAGTCTGGTCATCGAGAGTGACGCGGTAACACATTCCTCCTTTGTTGAGGAAATCGAGCGTGGATTTCACTATGACGAGCACCTGCCGGATGTCGGATGTCGTGGTGAAACGATATGTCAGTGCAGCCCCGTCGACGGGTTTCGTATAAGGCTGGAGCGATATGCCGCTCAAAGTGCGCCCCAATCCGGGGATGACGGTCCACTGCGCCTCTGCGGCGTCGGTCTTTCCATAGAAATGCTCGGCCTCGATAGCCACCATGCCGTTATGTTCCGCAAAGATGTTGCCGTCGGCTTTTACGTCGATGCGTTTGACACGGGGCATAATGTCGCGCGGTCCGAAGTCATCGTTCCACGAGCGGTATCCGATGTGTTTCTGGGTCATCATGCCGTTCCATTTTCCGCCGGCGAACTCATGGTTATAAGCGGCACAAAGAGCGGAGTCGCGTTTGAAATACTCCTCCACCCTGTCGGCCCAGATGTTGGCATCGGGGTTGCCCTCTCTTGCCAGTTTCTGGTTCATAGCCTGCGCCTGATACATACGGTGGATGTTGGCCATGGCCTGTATGGGAAAGAGGATGATTTGCTGGTAAGCGTCGCGATATTCGGGTTTGAGCGTGGTGTACTGTCTGAGCGCCTCCATTTCCAGACGGTCGTATTGCGCGACCACCTGATTCCATTCACCCGTCTCGACATTATAGGTGCGGGCATCCATCATCTCAGCGGTGCAACGCCCGTTGTATTTGCAACAAAGGTCGAGCAGACGCGCCGCTTCGTCGGCCTGGTCTTCACCGAACTGCTCTGCACAGAAAATGCGCGTGTGTTGGGGGATGGTCTCCTTGCCTTTCCATGCCATGTCGAGGAAGAGTTGTATGGGGTATTCCATGGGTTTGAGGTCGCCCACATTGAGCACCCAGAGCCTATCAAGCCCATAGTCAAGTGCCAAGGTGAGTTGCTCCCACATATTGGGAATGGGTGTGACATTGAGCCATTTGGAGTTGCGTGGCGCCCCAACATAATCGACATGGTAGTAGAGTCCCCACCCTCCTTTGTGGTTTCTCTCTTTCGCAGTCGGCACACGTCTGACGTTGCCCCAGTTGTCGTCGCACAGGAGGATGGTGACATCGTCGGGCACGCGCATACCCTTGTCGTAATAATCGAGCACTTCTTTATATAAAGCCCACACCTGAGGCGTCTCTTTGGCTGGTTTCCCAGTCACCTCCTTGATGATTTGGCGTTGGTTGTTGACGATGTCGAGCAGGAGTTTGGTGTCAGCCTCGGCACTCATGGCCTCGTCGCCGTCGCCACGCATGCCGATAGTCACGATGTCCTCGGTGTTTTTCATACGCTCGATACCCTCGCGGAAGAAGCGGTCGAGTACCTCTTTGTTGGTCTGGTAGTTCCATGCCCCGTATTCGCGTCTGTGGCGCGCCCATTCCTGGTGATTACGTGCCATAGGCTCATGGTGCGAGGTGCCGATGATAACGCCCATCTCGTCGGCTGTGGGCGAGTTGAGCGGGTCGTCAGCATAAAAAGCCCATCCCCACATGGCGGGCCAGAGGAAGTTGCCTTTGAGGCGTAGAATGAGTTCAAACACCTTCTCATAGAAATCGTGACCGCCGTATTCGGTTCCGAACGTGTTTTTTACCCATGATGTGAGACAGGGAGCCTCGTCGTTGAGGAATATGCCACGATAACGGACCACCGGCTCACCGTCGGTGTAGGTGCCTGGGGTGAGATAAATCTTGTCATGATGTGCGACTGGAACGTCTGCCCAATAATACCAAGGGGATACGCCCAATTGCCGGGACAACTCATAGATGCCATAGATGGTGCCACGCTTGTCGCTGCCTTTGACGGTCATTTTTCCGTTGGTGATGTCGATGATGTATTTCTCTCTCGCTTTCATTTTCGGGTCGATGCTGACCACGATATCAGCGTTGTTCGCATCAGCCACCATCGAGGCGTCTTTGCCAGTCACCTTTCCGAAGTCGGCACAGAGATCGTGAACCGCACGGACGACGCCCTTGTCACTTCCCTGATAAGCGATACGCACTTGTGACGAGTTGATCAGCCACCCTTGCCCATCGAAGGACACGAATCGTTCGGCGGCAGTCATAGACAACGGCATGAAGGACACAAGACAAAGCAACAAAATTTTGAATAAATGTTTCATCTTTGGCAAATAGTTAGTTTTTGCAAAGATAATGCTTTCCCTTGACCTTCAACTACATTTCATAAAAAAAATGTTTCAATGTAACAAAATCAAATGTATTAGTGATAATTTGAGTTTGAAAAAATATAAAGGGAGTTAAGAGGGGGAGTTAAAAAGAGGAGTTATGAAGGGGAGTTAAAGAGCCATATGTTTTGCACAATGATTG
>JAFZAH010000005.1 GCA_017548275.1 Prevotella sp. | reverse complement strand
CCAAACCTATTTGCACCTTAGATTTTTCTAATTCTCTTTCAGTTTGCATGATAAGGGCTTCAATACTATCCTTCTTGTTATTCAAATCTATAAGGTTACTATTTACGGACTCTTTTCCATTGCTGCCAGTTTTGCTGTTTCCTGCACATGATAAGAAAGAGATACAAATGAAAAGGAATTGAAGTTGTATTAAGGTTGATTTCATCATGTAGATTTGTTAGTTATGATTATCATGGAGACTATGGGTGACATTCTCTTACCACTCTTCTTCCCACTCTTCTTCTCTCTTTTCTTCACTGTCATATACAAAAGGCTGGTCCATAATCGTCTTAATATGACCTTTTTCATCTGCTCCCTCTCGAGTAAATGTCACAATAAAATAACCTTCGCCATTATCAGTAACAAGTGCTTTAAATCCCCCATCAGGGCGATTTCTTCTATAACTATACTTGTAACTTATAACACCAGTTATGATATCTGTGTTCTCATTACGATTTGCCGCATTCTTTACACGAAGACTACCTCTGGTATACTTCATATCATGCGTCTTTATGCCAAATCTTTCATGGGCAAAACCTTTGTTAAAATGCTCACAACAGAACGCTTCCAACAATCTCTGATAAAACATCTGACTATGTAGAGGTTTTTTCACTTTGGTGTCTTCGACAAGATCTTTCTTTTTTTGGCGCTCCATGTTGAGGCTGTCTAATCGTTTTTGCTTTGCTATTATTTCTTCTTCAAGACGTTTCCGCTCAGATGTAGTATCTGTAGTATCCTTCTCCACAGATGTCGTCTCATTTTTTACCAATCCACCTCCGCACGATGCGAAGGAAAAACAAACGGCGATTAGCGTGATAGCCCAAAGAACTGTTTTCATATTTATATAAGAATGCTATGGTAAATAATATGTGGCACAAAGATAACATATAATTCGTAAACCTACAAATATATGCATTCAAAATACATTTTTTACTAAGCCAGTTTACAATGAGGAGGTCATAAGATGGATGCTTTCGGACCTAACTTATAGCCCCATCTCTGAGAGATGGGGCTGGTTTTGAAATTGTTATTTGATATTGTCCACCATACGGAAGAGTCGGTTCCAACGGATTTTTGCACCTATGTCTTCGGGGTTGATGGAGAGCCAGATGAAGATGGGTTTACCCACGACATGGTCTTCGGGCACGAATCCCCAGTAACGGGAGTCGAGCGAGTTGTGGCGGTTGTCACCCATCATCCAGTAATAATCCATCTTGAACGTATATTCATTGGCCTCTTTGCCGTTGATATATATCTTATTGTTTTTCACCTCCAACTCATTGCCCTCATACACACGTATCGGACGGTCGTAGATGGCGATATTGTCCATGGTGAGTTTCAGCGTCTTGCCTTTGGCGGGAATCCATACGGGACCATAATTGTCACGTGTCCATCCGTAGTTGCCGTTCAGGGGATAGACCTTTCCGCCGTCCACCATGTCAGCGTCGGTGACAGGCTCCACAAGGTCAACATATTCGGGCATTTGTTTGAGCCCTTCGGCCGCTTTTTTCGTGAGAGGCATGTAGCCTCTACCGTCACGCTGTCTTGAGGCGTAAAGTTGCTGCAGGTCTTCTTCAGTGATTTCCAGTTCCTCCATGGTCGACTCTGGCAGGTCGTTAATCAGTCGTACCCAATAAGAGAACTGCACCTTGTCGGGTTGCTTGTTGGCCTTTCCGTCGAGGTAAATTATCTGGTTCTTGATTTGCAGCGTCTGCCCGGGCAGACCCACACAGCGTTTCACGTAGTTCTCGCGCCGGTCGGTGGGACGGGAAATGACATCGCCAAACTCCCCCGGGTTGGCTTTAACGGCCTCAGCGCCACGGTATAACACCTGATTGAAGAAATCCCACTGCTGCTGCCGCGTCATGGAGTCGACGGGCACGGGTGCCTGCAACTGCTGCAAACCAGCCGAGTAGCACAACTGATAATAGTCTTGCGCCTGATATTGGGGGCTGCTGGCCAAGGTGTCGCCTGCGGGATAGTTGAAAACCACGATGTCATTGAGTTCCACATGTCCGAGTCCCTTGACACGGCGGTAGTCCCAATGCGGCCACTCTATGTACGATTTGATGCCGAAGATGGGCAATGTGTGCTGCGTCAGGGGCATGGTGAGCGGTGTCTGCGGTATGCGCGGGCCGTAACTCAGTTTGCTGACAAAGAGGTAGTCGCCCCTGAGGAGTGATTTCTCGAGCGACGACGACGGTATGACGTAGTTCTGGAAGAAAAAGAGATTGATGAAATAGACCGCCACGAGTGCGAAGACAATGGCATCGACCCAACTCATCAGCACGCGGATGGGTTTCTCAGAGTCTTTCCACCATTGCCAGCGAATTTTCTTGCTGATATAGACATCATAGATGAGTGGCACGAGAATCAATCCGAGCCAACTCTTCACCCAGAAGAGGAACAGGAGATATAACACAAGGACGATGATAAACTTCGTCCACTGTTTCTTCATATTCAGGTTTGCTTTTCTTTTGTCAATCATATTATTTGGGGGGATAATGGGAGTTATGGGAATAATCGGCCTCGTGCATCCTAAAACTGAAACATATCGCTGATGGTGAGGAGCCCTTGGTGCTTGAGGGTGTATTCTGCGGCGAGCACGGCTCCGAGCGCGAATCCCTTGCGCGAATGGGCATCGTGGGTGATGGTGATGCTGTCGGCCTCGCTGTCATAGGTGATGGAGTGAATACCGGGCACCTCATCGCGGCGGATGCTGTCGATAGCCAGTGCGCTGTCATCACAGTCGACAGTGCCGGTCACAGTGCCGTCGGGTGCCGTCAGTATGCCTTTTGTCCATGTCTCTTTCCGGTCGAGTTGACCGATAATCTCCTCTGCGAGTGTGATGGCAGTGCCTGAGGGGGCGTCGAGTTTGTGTATATGGTGGGTTTCCTCCATCCGCACACTATACTGCGGGAAACCGTTCATCAACTTCGCCAGATAGCGGTTGACGGCAGAGAAGACAGCCACGCCCACGGAGAAATTAGAAGCCCAAAAGAGCGTCTTTCCTCCTTCGTTGCAGAGGCGGCGCACCTCATCACCGTGCTCCTTCATCCATCCGGTAGAGCCAGATACCACTTTCACGTTTTTGGCAAACGCTTTGAGATAATTGCCGTATGCTGCTGTGGGAGAGGTAAATTCGATGGCCACATCAGCCGAGGCGAAAGCCTCACTGTCGAAATCCTCTTGGTTGTCGATGTCAATGACAGCCACAATCTCATGGCCGCGACTAAGGGCGATTTGTTCAATCATCCGTCCCATTTTGCCGTAGCCTATCAATGCTATTTTCATATGAGTAGGTGTTAATTAACGGTTGCAAAGGTACGCCTAAGCACGTAAAAAAGCAAATGTTCACATACATTTTAATCATTTTTTTGGCAGTGTAGTGTTTTTTTGCCAAAAATAATGTAATTTTGTCAGTCTAAACCAATAAGCCATATTCGTCTCATTGGCCCAGTCAGCCTCATTGACCCAACATCCCCGTCACCTGCCATGGAACAGTTATTGCATTATTGTTGGAAACACAAACTGCTACCTCTAAGCGACCTGCGAACCACCGACGGCCGCGAAGTGGAGGTGATTGACCCCGGGTTGCACAACCATCATGCGGGGCCCGATTTTTTCAATGCGAAAGTGAAAATCGGGGGCACGTTGTGGGTCGGGAACGTGGAGATACACGACGACGGCAATGACTGGTATGCGCATGGACACGACCATGATGCGGCATACGACAACGTGGTGCTTCATGTATGCGGGCGTCCAGGGCGCGATGTGACGACCACCCAGGGGCGCGTGTTGCCCCAATTGCAAATCAGCGTGCCCCAGTCGGTTAATGACAATTACGAGGCCCTGTTGCAAGCCGACCGCTATCCGCCTTGCTATCAGATTATTCCCCGCCTGTCGCCACTGATGATACACAGTTGGCTGAGTGCCCTTCAGACAGAGCGTCTTGAGCGTAAGACCACCGACATACAGCATCGTGTGGAGCGTTGTAACGGCTCGTGGGAGGATGCCTATTTCGTCACGCTGGCGCGCAGTTATGGTTTTGGTGTCAACAGCGATGTGTTTGAAGAATGGGCTCTCAACCTGTCGCTTGGGGCTGCTGCTCACCATCGCGACGATCCTATGCAGGTGGAGGCGCTGTTTCTTGGTCAGGCTGGGTTGCTCGATACCGGTGCCATGCCTGAGCGTTATCAGGAGGAAGCACTCAAAGAGGGCTATTTCACACGTCTGAGAAATGAATATCTCTTTCTGGCGCATAAGTTCAGCCTGTCGGCCATTGACGCAAACCATTGGAAATTTCTGCGTATGCGGCCGCAAAACTTCCCACACATCCGCATCGCACAACTTGTCCGACTCTATATCGAACACCGTACCGGCCTGCGACAACTCGTCGATTGCAAGACGGCAGACGACCTGCGCTCGCTCTACCGCGTGGGAGTGACCCCTTATTGGGAGACGCATTATGTTTTCGGCAGCACGTCGGACAAAAATGCCAAACACATGTCGGCATCGACGCTCAATCTGCTGATTATCAATACTGCCATCCCCATGCTCTTCGCCTATGGGCGTCACACGGGCGATGACCGCCTCTGCGACCGCGCGTTCGACCTGTTGGAACAATTGAAGGCCGAGAACAATAACATCGTACGCATGTGGAGCGAATGCGGACTTGATGTGAGCACCGCCGGCGACAGTCAGGCGCTCATTCAACTGAAAAAAGAATATTGCGACCGCAAAGAGTGCCTCCGATGCCGCATAGGATATGAATATCTCAAGGGCCTCCCCCTACCACCTTCCTTAGAAGGGAAAAAATAGCCTCCCCCATCTCCCCTCTCTGGAAGGGGACACCAAACAAGGAGGATTGTAAACCTCTTGGAAAAATCTGTTTCAATTTTCAATATACAAAACCAATATGAGTATTCGTCAATCGTCTCAATTTGAGTCCCCCTCCTTGGGAGGGGGTACAGGGGAGGCTCCCTATATCTTTGAGACCCGTATGGAAGTGCGCGACTATGAGTGCGATATCGAGGGCATCGTCAATAATGCCAATTACCTGCATTATATTGAGCACACACGTCACCTCTTTCTGCGCAGTCTGGGAGCGTCGTTTGCTGACTTGCACAAACAAGGCATCGATGCGGTGGTGGCGAGAATAAACATGCAATATAAGACACCTCTCAGGTGCGACGATGAGTTTTTCTCGCGGTTGAACGTCCATAAAGAGGGTGTGCGGTTCATCTTCGACCAAGATATCTATCGCGCAGCCGATGAACAACTGTGCTTCCGCGCCAAGGTGGAACTTGTGGTCATGGTCAACGGGCGGTTGGCTGTCAACAGTCCGTATGATGAGATATTAAATACCTGCCATTAACGATGTCACTGGAAATAGAAATACTCAATGCGATGGTTCTGGCACGGATGAATCAGTTTCATCTGGCTGGCATCTTGGAACTCTACCGCACACTTGGCAGCGCTACGGCTGTGATGGAGCATCGTAACGATATCCGCGCAGTGATACCCGACGCGGGACCAAGACTCGTAGAGGGTTTGCAGGCAGATATTGCTCCGCTGATGCGAAGGGCCGAAGAGGAGTTGCATTTTTGTGAGACGAAAGGCATACAACCTCTCTCCATGACAGACGAGGCTTACCCTGAACGTCTGAAGCAATGCGACGACGCGCCAGTGGTGCTTTATTACATAGGCAACGCCAACCTCAACCAGCGACGTGTCATCAACATCGTGGGTACCCGCAAATGTACGCCATACGGTCAGGACCTTATCCGACGATTCATCGGCGACCTGCGGATGGTTTGCCCTGAGGTGCTGATTGTAAGCGGATTGGCCTATGGGGTGGACATCTGCGCTCACCGCAATGCGCTGGAACATGGCTTCGAAACAGTGGGTGTACTGGCACACGGGCTCGACGATCTCTACCCGTCTCGCCATAAGGACACCGCCAACCGTATGGTGGGGCAGGGCGGACTGCTCACGGAGTTCATGACGGGCACCAATGCCGACAAAATCAATTTCGTCAGGCGCAACCGCATCGTGGCGGGTATGAGCGACGCCTGCATCCTCGTGGAGTCTGCGGCAAAGGGCGGCGGACTCATCACTGCCAGTATCTCACGCGGTTACGGGCGCGACGTGTTCGCTTTCCCGGGGCGTGTCGGCGATGAATATTCCGAGGGGTGCAACAACCTCATCCGTGACAATGGGGCGGCACTCATCAGCAGTGCTGACGATTTCGTCCGTGCGATGGGGTGGGAGAGCGATGCGCTCATGGTAAAGGCCCAGAACGAGGGCATCCAGCGCAATCTCTTTCCTGACCTGTCACCTGAGGAGCAGACCATCGTGGAGGTGCTGCAACGTCACAACGACTTGCAGATAAATATGCTGGCGACACAAACCAATATCCCCGTCAACCGGCTTACCGCCTTACTCTTTGAACTGGAGATGAAAGGCGTGGTGCGCACTCTCGCTGGCGGGATGTATCATTTGTTTTTAGGAAGTTAAAGACATTAATTAGGAGTTCGGGAGTTCAGGAGTTTAGGAGTTCAGACAATACCACTCTATTAGCGGGCTATCTACTCCCCTCGCCCTTTGGAGAGGGGTCTGGGGTGAGGCTTTAGGTGGGTTTTTAGAAGTGTCTCTATAATATGAATCAAGATATACAACGCATCTTTGGGAATTATCCACTTTTCCTGGCTCCGATGGAGGATGTGACCGACATCGGATTCAGGATGCTGTGCAAGCGTTTCGGCGCATCGATGGTTTACACCGAGTTTGTGAGTGCCGAAGCACTGGTGCGGTCTATTAAGAGCACGGTCAACAAACTGACCATCAGCGACGAGGAGCGACCCGTGGGTATTCAGATTTACGGTCGTGATGTGGAGGCGATGGTCGAGGCGGCCAAGATTGTGGAAGAGGCTCACCCTGACGTGATAGACCTCAATTTCGGCTGTCCGGTGAAGAAAGTGGCGGGCAAAGGCGCCGGAGCGGGAATGTTGCGCAATATTCCCCTGTTGCTCGATATCACACGTGAGGTGGTCAAGGCGGTAAATACCCCTGTGACGGTGAAGACCCGTCTGGGTTGGGACATGAACAACCTGATTATCACCGATTTGGCAGAACAGTTGCAAGATTGTGGCATTCAGGCGCTGACCATCCACGGACGCACACGTTCGCAGATGTACACGGGTCAGGCCGACTGGACGCTCATTGGTGAGGTGAAACGCAATCCGCGTATCCACATCCCTATTATCGGCAATGGCGACATCACCTCGCCTGAGGAGGCCAAACAGGCATTCGACCGCTATGGTGTGGACGCGGTGATGGTGGGACGCGCCACCTTCGGCCGTCCTTGGATTTTCAAGGAGATGCGCAATTATTTGGACGGGCGCGAACCTGACCCGACGATGGATTTCAAATGGAAACTGGATGTGCTGCGCGAACAGTTGCGCATCAATGTGGAGCGCATCGACGAATACCGCGGTATCCTGCATACGCGCCGCCACTTGGCTGCGTCGCCTATCTTCAAGGGTATTCCTAATTTCCGACAGACACGTATCGCTATGCTGCGCGCCACGACGATGGACGAACTTACCCATATTTTAGACGAGATAGAGAGCACATTAGGAGATGGAAAAACAGCGGAAGAGTGAGTTATTGCTGGCTCTCATCCGTGAGGGCAAACCGATGACGGGATATAACAAACTCAACTTGATTTTCCAGTTGAGTGTGCCCGCCATATTGGCGCAAGTCACCATGGTGATGATGTTTTTCATCGACCAGGCCATGGTGGGCAGTCTCGGCGCTGAGGCTTCCGCGGCCATCGGTCTGGTAGAGTCTTCCACATGGTTGTTTGGCAGTCTTTTCTCTGCGGCGGCGATGGGTTTCTCGGTACAGGTGGCACATTTCATCGGTGCCAACGATTTTGTACGGGCCCGCGACGTGCTCCGTCATGCACTCATCGTCACCTTCTCGTTGAGCGTGTTAATCATGTTGCTGGCTGTGGCCATTGCCTCGCCATTGCCTTTCTGGTTAGGAGGCGGTGCCGATATCGCGCCCGATTCTTCGCGCTATTTCCTGTTTTTCTCCCTCTCTGGTCCTTTCTTCCAGATGAATGTGCTGGCATCGTCGATGCTCAAGTGCGAAGGAAATATGCGTGTGGCTAGTGTGATGAGCGTTCTTTTGTGCGTGCTGGATGTGTTGTTCAATTTCCTCCTGATTTTCCCCAGCCGACACGTTCAGTTGTTGGGCATGAACGTATGGATACCCGGTGCCGGATGGGGCGTGACGGGAGCGGCTTTAGGCTCAGGACTTTCCTTTGTCGTGGTGTCGCTGTGGCAGGGATGGTTCGCTTTTTTCCGGTCAAAGATGCTGTCGTTGCGCTTACCTCACGAACCCTTCCGTTTTGTGACTTCGTATCTGGTCAATGCCTTCAAGATAGGCGCTCCCATGGCATTGCAGTCATTTCTGATGGGTTCGGCTCAAATTGTCAGCACGATGATTGTCGCACCTTTGGGCAACATTGCCATCGCCGCCAACACATTTGCCATCACCGCCGAAAGCCTGTGTTATATGCCGGGCTTTGGTATCGGCGACGCCGCTACCACCTTGGTCGGGCAAAGCAAAGGTGCAGGACGGCCAGACCTGATAAGCAGTTTCGCCCGTATGACGGTGTTCACGGGCATGATTGTCATGGCGGTGATGGGGGTGGTGATGTATGTGTTCGCACCCGAGATGATGGGTCTGATGACCCCTGTGGCGGAGATACGCGACTTAGGCGCACAATGCTTGCGTATCGAGGCATTCGCCGAACCGATGTTTGCCGCATCTATAGTCACTTATAGCGTGTGTGTGGGCATTGGCGACACCCTGCGGCCCGCAGCCATCAATCTGGGGAGCATGTGGCTCATCCGCCTGACACTCGCCGCCTTGCTTGCCACCCGTTACGGTTTGGTTGGCGTATGGGTTGCCATGGCGATAGAACTGACCATCCGCGGACTGCTATTCCTTATCAGATTGTACAAAATATCGGCTAATCCTTCCAAAGAAGTGAAGAAGTGAAGGACTGGGAACTATTGTTCACTTATTGAAAGCGAACAAATGTCAAATCCATCTGAACGTATAAAAAAAGAAATCGGAGTAATCGTGCTTTGCTGATTACTCCGATTCATATCATTAACTTCAAATCTATAAGTCTTCGATGCGCTTTTTGGCTTCTTCGAACTCTTCTGTGAGTTGGCGCATCACCTCGCTGACGGGGCGGATTTGTTTGACAGCAGAGGCTATCTGACCGATTTCCAATTCGCCATTGTCGATGTCACCTTCGAAGATGCCGCGTTTCGATGCCGCCTGCCCTAAAATACGGCGCAGATCCTCTACAGCGGCACCTTCGCTCTCAGCCTGCATGATACGGCAGTAGAGATCGTTCTTCACCATGCGTGTGGGCGAAATAAGTTTCAATGTCAACATGGTGTCACCTTCCTCAAGTTGTGTGCAACGTTCTTTGAACGCCTCGGATGCGCTACTCTCCTCGGTCAGTGCGAACAATGTGCCTATCTGCACACCCTCAGCACCTAGGGCCATGGCAGCGAGGATGGCCTCGCCGCTGCCGATACCACCGGCGGCTATCAACGGGAGCGATGTGGCCTTTCTCACTTGGGGGATGAGTGCCATGGTGGTGGTTTCCTCGCGACCATTGTGTCCGCCTGCCTCAAAACCCTCAGCCACCACGGCATCCACGCCTGCCTCTTCACATTTGCGGGCGAATTTCGAACTGGACACCACATGGGCCACCTTAATGCCCGCCTCATGGAGTCGCGCGGTATATTTTTTCGGACTACCCGCCGAGGTGAAGACGATTTTCACGCCCTCATCGATGATTATCTGAATAAGACGGTCAATCTCGGGATACATCAGCGGCACATTGATGCCCCAAGGCTTGTCGGTCGCCTCTTTCATCTTATGGATATGCTCGATGAGCGTCTCGGGATGCATCGACCCCGCGCCCAACAGACCCAGTCCGCCGGCATTGCTCACGGCTGCCGCCAAACGCCATCCGCTAATCCAAACCATTCCGCCCTGAATGACGGGTTTCTCTATCCCGAATAATGTTGTGATTCTGTTCTGTTTCATCTATTTATTTACTTCCGAATAAGATGATGCAAAAATAGTGCTTTTTGTGAATATGGACAAGAATTTTTGGCGAATTAGGCGAAAAATGCTATTTTTGCAAAAAGATTCATATCGTTTTATCATCAACCATTTTTATCATTGAGCATTATGGCAACACATCATCTTTGGACAAAACCCTATCATGATGTCGTCGAGCAGCAATACCGTCTGGATGCTGCCGGACAACAGGAGTTTGACGCTTTTTTTGCGAAACTCGACCAATTGGCATACAGCAGTCCTGACCAGGCAGCCTTCAACAACCAGTTGATGCAGGGACCTCTCTTCCAAGAATACAATGCGCTGTTAGGGAAATACGCTAACTGCGTGGTCAATGCCCAAGGGCAGTCTATTGACGAACAGGTGGCAGAAATGAAGGCCGAGAACAGACGCATCTCTGCACAGGAACATGCCAAATCAATGGCAGAAATAGAAATGAAAGCAGCCATCTCACACGCCCTGCCCGACGAAGTGAACCGTCTGCGCTGGGCTGGAGCACGCGCGCTGCCCGTCATCGGCCCCATCATCCAATGGTTAGACAACATCCGCTGGATTAGGAACATGTTTAAGAAATAAGGAAGGAGAATTAGGAGTGTAGGAGTGTAGGAGTGTAGAAGTTTAGGAGTTTAGACAATAGTACGTAATTGGAGGACTAATGTCCGTAGAATGTGTCATCGTGGCACGATGACATACATAATGAATCAACCTCTCTACCCCTAAACGACCAAACAACAAGTCTCCTAAACAACCAATTGGTTAAAAGTTGTTAATTCTTGTAACTTTCCGTCCCGTATAATCGTCAACACAAAGAGAGAAGATGAAAAATATCAGTTTCCGAAACGATGTGCTGCCGTTGAAAAACGTGCTTTACCGGCTCGCCCTTCGCATCACTCTCCGACACGAGGACGCCGAAGACATCGTGCAGGATACACTGATAAAAGTCTGGAACAAACGCGACGAATGGCAAGACATCGAATCCATCAAGGCATACAGCCTCACCGTCTGCCGGAATCTGGCGCTTGACCGCATCAAACGGAAAGACCGCCAAAACGAGTCGCTCGACGACATCCAACTCGACAACGGTGCTACATCCTCCACCAATCCATACGAGCAAATGCTCCAAAAAGACAGGATAGAACTGGTGAGACGCATCGTGAACGCCCTGCCCGAGAAACAGCGCACATGCATGCAATTGCGCGACTTCGAAGGGAAGACCTATAAAGAAATCGCCGCCATCATGGACATCAGCGAAGATCAGGTGAAAATCAATATCTTCCGCGCCCGGCAGGCTGTCAAACAAAAATATCAGCAATTAGAAACATCATAACAAGATGAACTATCAATACATCGAACAACTCTTGGATCGCTACTGGCAATGCGAGACGACACTGGAAGAAGAGCAGATTCTCAGAACGTTCTTCAACCAGAAAGAAGTGCCCGCCGCCCTGTTGCCCTACAAGGATTTGTTCACCTACGAGCAGACATCCATCCATGAGGAGACCCTCGACGATGACTTCGACGACCGCATGATGGAACTCGTAGGAGAGAAGAAGACCGTCAAAGCCCGCACCATCAAACTGACCCAGCGGTTGCAACCACTGTTCAAAGCCGTGGCTGTGGTGGCGGTCATCCTCACTCTCGGCAACGCTGTCACCGTGGCGCTGCGCCATACCGACAAACCTGCTCAAAACGAGGTGGCTACAGTAGAAGAGCCCAAAGCAGACGGTATCTCCGTAGCCCGTGCCGACAGCGTGAAGATTGATAGTACCGCTCATATCCCTTTGAGTATCAGATAAGACATTTTTCTATGCTTTCTCTATAAAATCATGTTTAGTAAAACAATTCTGAAACTGTGAAGTTTCAATTTCTCTCAAATTTTTCATAACATACTAACGAAAGAAAATCCGAGCCCTGAGAAAGGACCCGGATTTTTCTTTGGGGGTATTGGGCTAATTCGCTTTATGAGCCTAATGAGCCCCAATAGGCGAATAATATCTATTCTATGATGGTGCCGTGCTGGCCATCAATGGCAGTGGCGAGGGTGATGATGACGCGGCGCACACCAGCCTCTACGGCTTGCAGCGCGTTTTCTATCTTAGGTATCATGCCCCCTGAGATGGTACCGTCGGCGGTAAGCCGTGTGAAATCCTCGCGTGTAATGTGGGGAATGAGCGAGTTATCATCGTCAGGGTCACTCAACACACCTGGCTTCTCAAAACAATAGATGAGCGTCACCTCATAGTGGTCTGCAAGTGCCTGCGCTGCCACCGAAGCGATAGTATCGGCATTGGTGTTGAGCATCGTACCCGCGCCGTCGTGGGTGAGCGGTGCCAAAACGGGGGTAATGCCCTTTTCAAGCAGCATTTCAAGTTGGTCGGCATCCACACGGTCCACATCACCCACAAAACCGTAATCCACGTCTTTCACGGGTCTGCGGTGTGAGCGTATCACATCCATATCGGCGCCAGTCAATCCGATAGCATTCACGCCACGCGCTTGCAAACGTGCAACAATATTCTTGTTGACTAGTCCGCCATAGACCATCGTCACCACTTCGAGCATGTCGCTGTCGGTGATGCGGCGCCCGTTGACCATCTTACTCTCAATGCCAAGCCGCGACGCCACTTGTGTGGCTCTGCGTCCGCCGCCATGCACGAGTATTTTCTTGCCTGAAATGCCACAAAAATTGTCGAGCAGGCGTTCCAATTGCTCTTTATCTTCGACAATCGCCCCGCCGACCTTGACGATGGTAAGAGACCCACCCTGTCCCTCCTTAAGGGAGGGAACCGAGTCACTTAGAACCTCCTGAGAGAGAGATTGATTGATTTCCATTTCTGTATTCTCTGATGATGATAACCAGTTCTTTCCTGATTCTATATTGTCTATGGTGTCCTTTATGGTTTGTAAAACTGTTTCAACGGATTGAAGAACCTCTTGGTTTGTAAAACGAAGGACAGTATATCCATTTTCTTCCAACCATTGTGTACGCTTGGCGAGGGTCAGGGCGGGTCACTCTAGATAGGTGTATCCATATAAACCTGAACGATAATTTGAGAGAAATTCTTTGCCTTCTTCGAGGGTAATCTTGCCTTGTTTGACACTCTTGGTTACCCATATCTCGAGTTGGCGGACGAGTTTTCTGGGATTGTACTGCACGTATTCGAGCACCTCCTCGACCGTCTCACCGTCGATAATCTGGTCGATATGGTATTGCCCGTCTTTGACGGAGATATGCACGGCATTGGTGTCTCCGAAAAGATTGTGCATATCGCCGAGAATCTCCTGATAGGCGCCTACAAGGAATACACCAAGGTAATATTTCTCGTTTTTGCGAAGCGCATGCACGGGCAGGGAGTGTGAATTGTGGCGGTTGGTCACGAAATTGGCCACCTTTCCGTCGCTGTCGCAAGTGATGTCTTGCAATGTGGCGTTACGGGTGGGACGCTCGTTGAGCCGCTGGATGGGCATAATGGGGAACAACTGGTCGATGGCCCAGGAGTCACTGAGGCTTTGGAACAAAGAGAAGTTGCAGAAATACTTGTCAGCCAACAACTTATCAATATTCATCAGTTCCTCAGGGATATGTTTAAGGTTCTTGGCCAGCGCATTGATTTCATGGCATACGCTCCAATACATCGCCTCGATTTCTGCGCGTGTCTTCAAATCCACGATGCCGTGGGCAAAGAGGTCGAGCACTTCCTCACGTATCTGCTCGGCATCATGCCAGTCTTCCAAAACATTGCGTGCGGAGAGATTGTCCCAAATGTCGTAGAGGTCTTTCACCAACTGATGTGAGGTCTCATCGGGTTCAAATTCCTCGGGCATCTCAGGCAGAGAAGCCGTTTCAAGCACGTCGATGACCAACACGGAGTGGTGCGCTGCCAACGAGCGTCCGCTCTCGGTGATGAGGTTAGGGTGGGGGAGGTCATTTTTGTTGGATGCCTCCACAAAGGTATAGATACAGTCATTGACATACTCCTGAATGGAGTAGTTGACCGAACTCTCGCTGCTAGGCGAACGCGTACCGTCATAGTCCACGCCTAAACCGCCTCCGCAATCCACGAAATCGACGTTGTAGCCCATTTTGTGGAGTTGGATATAGAACTGTGAAGCCTCTCTCAATGCGGCTTGTATACGACGTATCTTGGTGATTTGTGAACCGATATGGAAGTGGATGAGTCTGAGACAGTCGTGAAGACCTTTTTTGTCAAGTGTCTCGAGGGCGTCAAGCAGTTCACTGGCTGTAAGTCCGAATTTTGAGGCGTCGCCGCCGCTTTCCTCCCATTTTCCGCTGCCGCTGGATGCCAGTTTAATGCGTATGCCGATATTGGGCCTGACATCGAGTTTCTTGGCTATCTTGGCAATGATATCCAGTTCGTTGAGTTTCTCCACAACGATGAAGATTCGTTTGCCCATCTTCTGTGCAAGCAATGCCAATTCGATGTAATTCTGGTCTTTGTAGCCGTTGCAGATGATGATGCTGTCGCTCTGGCATTGCATGGCGATGACGGCGTGGAGTTCTGGTTTCGAACCCGCCTCCAGTCCGAGGTTGAACTTTCTTCCATGGCTGATGATTTCCTCTACCACGGGCTGCATCTGGTTGACCTTGATGGGATAGACGACGTAGTTTTCCGCCTTGTACTCGTATTCCTTGGCGGCCTTTTTGAAACAACTCCACGTCTTTTCGATACGGTTGTCAAGGATATCAGGGAAACGCAGGAGCACGGGCGATGTGACATCGCGCAGTGCCAGTTCGTCCATCACTTCGCGCAGGTCTATCTGCGTCTGGTCTTTACAAGGTGTGACATAGACATCACCCGCGTCGTTGATGCCGAAATAGGAGGTGCCCCACCCGTTGATGTTGTAGAGTTCTCTCGCGTCGTCAATGGTCCACTTCTTCATGATGGTTGTATTTAGGCGGTTTTTATTGATGGATTTCTAGATGCTCTAGAATCTCTAGGTTTATTATTGGTTATTCTCTGTTGAGAGGTGAAGCATGTCCTTGATTCTCTCAACGGAGATTTTGATTTTCTCGTAATTGTCGAGCAGGTTGACATCGAGTATATGGCGTGCCTTCGAGTAATAGGGCTCTCGCTGCGTCAGTTGCTGGCGGATGAATTCTTGCGTCTCCTCGGGTGTTTTGTTGAGCAGCAGAGGTCTGACGGTCTTTCCCATTTTCAGGTGTTTATAGAGCACGTCAGGCGTTGCTTTTAAATAGATAGTCTCTCCCTGGCCGTTAAGGTAATCCATGTTGTCGAAGAAACAGGGCGTGCCGCCGCCGCAACTGATGATGACATTCTCAAATTCCGCCACCTCGTGCAACATGTTGTACTCGATTTTGCGGAACCCTTCCTCGCCTTTTTCCGCGAATATCTGCGCCACAGACTTTCGCATCCTCGTCTCGATATACCAGTCGAGGTCGTAGAAGGGTATGCCCAGTTGTTTCGACAGCGCATGGCCCACGGTTGTCTTCCCAGCGCCCATGTAACCGATGATGATGATGCGTATCATCGCCTTATTTCTTCTTGCTGTTGGTGGCGTTCACGATGTCCATGCACTCCTGAAAGGTGAGTTCTGCGGCTTTGGCATGTTTCGCCTTGGGCAGTCGGTAATTCTTTCCGTCGTAAGCGATGTAGGGACCATAACGGCCGTTGAGCACTTCCATCTTCTCGTCTTCCTCAAACTTTTTGAGATGCCGCTGCTGCTCCTGCTGCTGTTTTTGCTCGATGAGCGCGATGGCCGTCTCGAGGGTCACTGTATGCGGGTCTTCCGTCTTGGGCAGCGACACATATTTCTTGTTGTGGAGAATATAGGGACCAAAACGTCCGGCACCGATGGTCACATCGGAACCCTCATACTGACCGATGACGCGCGGCAGCGTGAAGAGTTCGAGCGCCTCGTCGAGCGTGATGCTCTCCATGCTCTGACTTGCGGGCAGTTGTGCGAAACGCGGCTTTTCTTCATCTTCGGCGGTGCCAATCTGCACAATAGGGCCGTAACGTCCGATTTTCACAAAGACGGGCTTGCTGCTCTTGGGGTCAACGCCCAGTTCGCGTTCACCGGCTTTGTGTTCGGCGCGTATGTTGATGGTTTTCTCCACGGTCGGCTCAAATTCCTTGTAGAATTTCTTGAGCATGGCTGTCCAGTCGGCCTTGCCCTCGGCTATCTTGTCGAATTGTGTCTCCACCTTGGCGGTAAAGTTGTAATCCATGATGGAGGGGAAATACTGCTGCAGGAAGTCATTGACCACGATGCCGATGTCGGTAGGCAACAGTTTGCCCTTGTCGCTGCCAACAATCTCCTTTTTGTTTCTTGAGGTGATTTTAGTGCCTTTGAGCGTATCGACGATATAGGTGCGGTCTTCGCCTTTCTTGTCACCTTTCTGCACATAGTCGCGCTGTTGGATAGTGCTAATGGTGGGAGCATAGGTCGAAGGACGTCCGATACCCAGTTCTTCGAGTTTGTGCACCAGACTTGCCTCGGTATATCTCACGGGGCCGAGCGTGAAACGCTGTGTGGACACTATCTCACGGCGGGTGAGTTGGTCGCCCTTTTTCATGGCGGGCAGCACGTGTGTGATCTCTTCTGCCTGATTGTCATCATCGTCGGTCGATTCACGATACACCTTGAGGAAACCGTCGAAGACCACCACCTCGCCATTGGCCACAAATTGCTCTTGACAACCGCTGACACTGATGCCGACGGTGGTTTTCTCTATCTGAGCCTCAGCCATCTGCGAAGCGGCGGTGCGCTTCCAAATCAGGTCATAGAGGCGTTTCTCCTGAGCATTTCCTGTGATTTCGGTGTTGTTCATGTAGGTGGGACGGATGGCTTCGTGTGCCTCCTGTGCACCTTTCGAACGGGTCTGGAAGTTGCGCGGACGGCTGTAATTCTCTCCAAAGAGTCGCGTCACCTCCTCTTTGGTCGCACCGATGCAAAGCGTAGAGAGGTTGACCGAGTCGGTACGCATGTAAGTGATGAGACCGTTCTCGTAGAGTCGCTGTGCCACCATCATGGTCTGCGATACGGTGAAACCGAGTTTCCTTGCCGCCTCCTGTTGAAGCGTTGAGGTGGTAAAGGGAGGCGCGGGTGTGCGCTTGAGCGGTTTCTTGGAGATAGTATCTACAGTAAATTGTGCGTCGCGGCATTTCTCGAGGAAAGCCGTCGCCTCTTCATGGGTCTTGAAACGGGTATTGAGTTCGGCTTTCACCTCCGCCTGTCCTCCGTCGGGCAGTGTGAGTGCGAAGATGGCGTTGACGCGGTAGTAGGTTTCGCTCTCGAAATGCTGTATCTCGCGCTCACGCTCCACAATGAGTCTGACGGCCACACTCTGCACCCTACCGGCTGAAAGGGCGGGTTTCACCTTGCGCCACAAGACGGGCGACAGTTTGAAACCGACGATACGGTCGAGCACGCGACGAGCCTGCTGAGCGTTCACCAAGTTCATGTCCAGTTGTCTGGGCTCTTCGATAGCCTTGAGGATGGCGGGTTTTGTGATTTCGTGAAAAACAATGCGTTTGGTGTTTTTCTCATCCAGTCCGAGCACTTCGCAGAGGTGCCATGAGATAGCCTCTCCTTCGCGGTCTTCATCGGATGCCAACCATATACTCGTTGCCTTCTTGGCATTGCTTTTTAATTCACTGACCAGTTTTTTCTTTTCATCGGGAATCTCGTAATCGGGCATCATGGTGTCCGTATCTATGCTGATTTCCTTCTTTTTCAGGTCGCGGATGTGTCCGTAACTGGACATCACCTTGAAATCCTTACCTAAGAATTTCTCAATAGTCTTAGCCTTTGCGGGGCTCTCTACAATCACTAAATTTTCTTGCATACTTTTTGTTAGTCGCTATGTTTGGGGCGCAAAAGTAAGCATAAGTTTTTATCCACCTTATTATATAGGCAGATATTTAAGGATTTTTAAGACTTTGTCGGTATAAATTAGAAATTAACGGTTTTTAAGAATTCTTCCACGCCTTTTCTGATGGAATCGAAGGCAAAATCACAGGGATGAACCTGTTCAAAGGGTATCCACATTACCTCAGCGGCATCGTCAGCGGCACGCAACGTACTCAAATCAGCGACATAACAGCGGAAGAAGAGGTCGAGCGTGGGCACTATTAATCCGGAGTAGAGGTAGGTGTTGGGGAAACTGAAAAGGTATTCCGCCCTTGCTACGACCAGTCCCGTCTCCTCCAAAACCTCTCTGATGACACCTTGTTCGGCGGTCTCACCGATGTCGGCGAATCCACCGGGCAGGTCGAGCATGCCTTTTTGCGGTTCACGGCCACGACGTTCCACCAGTAGTTCGCGCCGGTCATTAACCACAAAGGCGGCATTCGCCGACGACGGGTTGAGGTAATACTCATAACCGCAGTCGGCACAGCGCTTGCTTTTCCCGTCGTTGATGTCAAATCGCTTGCTCCCGCATACCGGGCAATGTGTGAATTTATCTAACGGATGCATGGAATCGGTTTGAGGTTTATAAAATGTGCTATTGTCTGAATTCCCAACTAGAGTACTATTGTCTGAACTCCTACACTCCTGAACTCCTACACTCCCAATAAGAGTACTATTGTCTGAACTCCTACACTCCTGAACTCCTACACTCCTAAAACTACCACTGATCCGTTCTGAAGGGGAAGAGGGGCAACAAGGCTTGGTTGGCAACGTTTCCGAGTTGGAAATTGCGGAAACAGTAGCGCACTGCCACTGGTTCTTTCACTTCGGGACAAGTGATGATGATGCCCTTGGTCCAATAGTAATAAGCATTGGCCTTGTGGAACACACGGTCTGCGCCAGCCATCTCAAACCCTTGGATGTCTTCGTAGCGGCTGATACCGTCATAATCATTTTGCAACCTAACGAAGCAGGTATCGCCCTTGATGGTCATCTCCTTGAACGACGGACTTTCACACATGATGCTCGCCATGCCGTATGTCTTATTGAGCGCGAGGAATGCGAGACGTTCTCCTACAGGTTGTTTCTGGCATGGGTGTATCTGCTGAGTTTCCCAAGGATAGGCGAGATCGTTGGTGCAGACGATACCACTGTTGGGGATAATCTGCGCAGCGCGGAACTGCTGTTCTCTCAACAAAGCGCCGCTGAGGCCATTGATGTCGTCATCATAATAATAGGGGGCTATCTGCACGAAATAAAAGGGTATGTTGCCCAAGCCGAACTGCTCGCGCCACTGTTTGACCAAAAGTGCCAGACGGTCGGAGTATTGGTTACCCGGATCGCCCACATTGGAGCAGCCCTGATAGAAAAGGATGCCCTTCACCGTGTAGTTGAGAATGGGATTGAAGGTGCCGTTGCCCCAAAGCAGCGGACGGTGATAATCCCACGGGAAGCGACGCACCATCTCCATCGAGTCGAGTGTCTCCTGTGTATAGCGCTGCAGGTTATCTCGTGTGAGCCAACTCTCCACGCGCGTACCTCCTTTGTTCGCCATGACCAGTCCGACAGGAATGTTGAGCGTGCGGCTGACCAGCCGCGCGAAGAAATAACCTGTGGCAGAAGCGTCGCCAACGGTATTGGGGTCACACACCTTCCATTCGCAGTCGGCATCCTCGAGCGGAGTCATCGACATCACACTGGGAATCTTGACGTAGTGCACGCCACGGGAGTTGACCGCATCCGTCACAGCGAGGTTATACCCCTCAACGGGACAGTTGCCGAACCCCTTGACAGGCATCTCCATGTTGCTTTGTCCGGCACAAACCCACACTTCACCAGTCATCACCCCGTTGATGGTGGTTTTGTCGCCGTCATCGAAAGTAATGCTGTATTCTGTGAAACTGGCTGCGGGCGTCTTCACGCTGACGAGCCACCGGCCTTCATCATCTGTTTTTGCCGTGTAAGTATCGTTATCCCATGAGGGTGACACTTTCACTTTCTTTCCGGGTTTATCCCAACCCCACAGACGAGCCTCGGTGTTTTGTTGCAATATCATGTGGTCGCCGATGACATGCGGCAACTTCACTTTCGCCTGCGTTCCTATAGCAAATAGGGTAAGCGCGCAGATGGTCAATAATCGTTTGTTCATGTTTTTAAGATAGCGTTTTTGTTTTACGTGTAATTTCCGAAGGCAAAATTAGTTTTTTTTCTCCAATTTTATGACACATCTCCGCTTTTTTAATCGTTTTCGCATCATTCTCGTGCAAAAAATGTAACTTTGCACAATCATTCAACTACCTAACCCATGAGAAAATCAATATTTGTCGCACTCCTGTCGCTCATGGCGATAAGTGCCGCTGCACAGACTCAAAGCGAGAGCCTGTTGTGGCCTGACGGTGCACCCGTAGTAAGCAGCAATCCTGCCGACACGGCGAAAGTGTTTATTTACCTGCCCGATGCAGCCAAGGCCACTGGTCGGGCTATCGTCATCTGTCCCGGCGGCGGTTATATCCATTTGGCGATAGACCATGAGGGCAAGGATTTCGCTGGTTTTTTTAATAACATGGGTATTGCTGTGGTGGTCCTCAAATACCGGATGCCTCACGGCAATTACCGTGTGCCTGTCGGCGATGCCGAGGAGGCGATACGCATGGTGCGCCGTCATGCGGCGGACTGGCATATCAACCCCAACGACGTAGGCATCATGGGGTCATCGGCTGGCGCCCATCTCGCCTCTACCGTTGCGACTCATGCGGCAACCGACGCGCGCCCGAATTTCCAGATATTGTTCTATCCGGTCATCACAATGGACCCCGCCACCACACATCAGGGGTCGCACGATTTCCTGCTCGGAAAGAACCCTCAGAAAGAGATGGAGCGCCTGTTCAGCAACGAATTGCAGGTGACGGCAGACACTCCGCCCGCATGGATTGCGCTGAGCGATGACGACACCGCGGTGCTGCCCGTCAACGGCGTGAGTTATTACAATGCCCTCAACAGTCATCACATACCCTCCTCGCTCCACGTCTATCCCACCGGCGGTCACGGATGGGGAAGCCGCATCGGTTTCAAATACCATCTGGAGATGATGACGGAGTTGAAATCATGGCTCATGAGTTTTTAATCAATTTGACAACTACCTAAAAATCAATCAAATATGATATCTTGGAAATTATTAGTGCCTGTAGTGGCTTTCTTGGGTACCACCTCTGCCGTGACAGCCCAGACACAACCCGCTTATACAGAATGGCATGACATGTCGGTGAACGAATTAAACCGACTGCCCATGCACACACATTTCTTCGCTTTTGAGAATGAGGCAAAGGCCATGAACGGCGACAAAAAGGCGTCTGACCGCTATATCTCGCTTGACGGCACTTGGCGCTTCCATTATGTGGATAATGCCGCCAACCGTCCCGCCGACTTCTACCGCACCGACCTTGACGACTCCTCTTGGGCAACGATGAGCGTGCCCGGCATGTGGGAACTCAACGGCTATGGCGACCCGGAGTACGTGAACGTAGGCTTTGCCTGGCGCGGACATTTCCAAAACAATCCGCCAGAGGTGCCGCTCAAAGACAACCATGTGGGTTCTTATCGCCGCACGATCAACATTCCCGCCAGTTGGCAGGGGCGCCAGATCATCGCGCATTTCGGCTCTGTCACTTCGTGCATCTACCTGTATGTCAACGGACAGTTCGCCGGATACAGTGAGGATTCGAAGATTGCCGCCGAGTTTGACATCACATCCTTTGTCAAGACGGGCGACAACCTCATAGCCTTCCAAGTGATGCGCTGGTGCGACGGATCCTACCTTGAAGACCAAGATTTCTGGCGGCTTTCGGGTGTGGCGCGCGACAGTTATCTCTACAGCCGTGAACAGGGCAACCATATCGATGATGTGCGCGTGAACGCCACACTCGACGACAACTACCGTGACGGTATCCTCGACATCGACGTGGAACAGACGGGCAAAGGTGCCGTGACAGCCGTGCTGCTAGATGCCGACGGTCATCAGGTGGCCAAAAGCAAAGTGAAAGGTCATTTAACCTTGAATGTGAAACAACCGCGTCAATGGTCGGCAGAGATACCTTATCTCTACACCCTCGTGACCTCCCTCGCACCCAAGAAAGGGCAGAAAGGTGAGGTCATTACACAGAAAGTGGGCTTCCGCCGCGTGGAAATCAAAAACGCACAGTTGCTCGTCAACGGACAACCCATTCTTATCAAGGGCGTGGATCGACATGAGATGGACCCCGACGGCGGTTATGTGGTGAGCCGCGAACGTATGTTGCAGGATATGGCACTGATGAAACGGTTCAATGTGAATGCTGTGCGCACCAGCCATTATCCCGACGACCCGATGTGGTATGACCTTTGCGATGAATATGGTTTCTACGTCGTGGGTGAGGCCAATGTCGAAAGCCACGGTTTCCTCTATGAGAAAGACCCTGCGTCGAACAAACCGCAGTTCGCCCAACCCATCATGGAGCGCAACCAACACAATGTGTCGGTACTGCGCAACCATCCCAGCATCATCGTCTGGAGCATGGGCAATGAGACGAAGATGTGCCCGCACTTCACCGCCGTCAACCGATGGATTAAAGCGAACGACAGCAGTCGTCCCGTGCAGTATGAGCCGGCTGGCCTGGGCGATGACACCGACATCTTCTGTCCGATGTATATGTCACAGGATGACTGTAAAAAATACGCTAGCGGCGAGAATGTGCCAAAACCGCTCATCCAATGCGAATACGCGCATGCCATGGGCAACAGCGGGGGCGGGTTCAAAGAATACATGGACTTGGTGCGCCGCTATCCGAATTATCAGGGCGGGTTCATCTGGGATTTCGTCGACCAGGGACTATATCGAGGGGTTAGAAACAAGAGTACAGTCTATCCCGTGGCTGACCTTAAACCCCAAGCCTCAGATCTCAAACCTCAAATCATCGACTATACCTACGGCGGCGACTATAACGATTACGATGCGTCGGATAATAACTTCAACTGCAATGGTCTGGTCAGCCCCGACCGTGTGCCCAACCCTCATTTTTATGAGGTAGGTTATTTCTATCAGAATATCTGGATATCGAGACGCCTGTACAGTGCGAATTTACTTATTCACAATGAGAATTTCTTCCGCCCGCTCGACAATGTGAGACTTGTCATACGGTACATGGAAGACGGGTATTTCACCGGTGACTCCCTTGTCATTGATACCATCCATGTGGAACCCCAGGGAACACAGGAAATCCAGATAACTCAGCGACTCCATATGACTGGTGTAAGAGATTTCTTGATGAACTGTGAGTTCCAACTGAAGAGCGACGAGCCGTTGATACCCGCCGGCTCTGTGGTTGCATATGCACAATTGGATGCTACCCGTGGGCTACATGAAGTCACTCCAAAAAAATTAAAACTTCATCCGGGGCATGGTTCCGCTTTTGAGGTCATTGACAAACCCGACTTCCCTGTCATTCAACTTGACGGCATGGAAATGAAAGTAGCGTTCGACCGCACAACAGGATTTATGAAGGGTTTGATTATCAATAAGTTACCTATCATCGCTCCTGGAGGCGAGTTACGCCCCAATTTCTGGCGCGCAGTTACCGACAATGACATGGGCGCACGGTTACAACAGCGCTATGCTGTGTGGCGCAATCCACAAATGAACCTGGAGTCATTCGACATCCGCACGATAGACAGACAAGAGACTGAGGTGACGGCTGTTTATGATATGCCCGAGGTGAAAGCGAAACTGAGACTGACCTATCTGCTTCATGTAAGTGGCGAAGTGACTGTCAATCAGAAGATGACCACCGATTCTACAGCGAAGGTGAGTGATATGTTCCGTTTCGGCATGGTAATGCAACTGCCCTACGACATGGACCACAGCGAATTCTACGGCCGCGGACCCGTGGAGAACTACATCGACCGTAAAGAGTCGCAGTGGCTCGGTATCTATAAGCAGACCGCCGACGAGCAGTTCTATCCCTACGTCCGTCCGCAGGAGACGGGACTGAAGAGCGACGTCCGCTGGTGGTGGCAACGAGACAGCGAAGGAAAGGGATTTGAAATCGAGGCCGGACAACTCAATTCTCTGTATATGAGTGCCCTGCATTATGACCAGGAAACACTTGACGAGGGTAAGGACAAACACCAGCGTCACCCCTCCGAACTGAAAAAATCGGAATACACCAATCTCTTTATCGATAGCGAACACATGGGTGTGGCTTGCATCAACAGTTGGGGCGCGACTCCGCTGCCACAACATCTGGTGAAATATGGCGATAAGGAATTGACGTTTACCATTACAAGAAAAATATTAAGTAAATAAGAACAATAGACATGAGAGTGATAAGTGCTGATGGCTTATCGGACATGATGCCCTGCGCAGCCACCATCGGTTTCTTCGATGGTGTACATCTGGGGCATCAATTCCTGATTCGGCACGTGTGCGACATGGCTGCCGCCGAGGGACTTGTATCGACGGTCATCACCTTCGCCGTACATCCGCGGCAGGTGGTGCAGGAAGGATTCCGTCCTGAATTGCTTGCCTCATTTGAAGAGAAACTGTCATTGCTGGCTGCCACGGGCGTGGATGAATGCATGATACTACCGTTCGACGCGGCAATGGCTTCCATGAGCGCATATGATTTCATGAAACAGGTGTTGGCACGGCAGATGAATGTCCGCCATCTGGTGGTGGGTTATGACCATCGTTTCGGCCACGATTGTAACGAGGGTTTTAATAACTATGTACGTTATGGCGAGGAACTGGGTATTCGTGTAGAGCGTGCCGAGGAGGTGGATATGGACGGTGAGTGTGTCAGTTCGTCGCTCATCCGTGCGTGTCTGCATCGGGGCGAAGTGGAAAAAGCCAACCACTACCTCGGGCATCCCTATACGCTGACGGGTACCGTCATCGGCGGCGAACAACAAGGGCGCCGCATGGGTTTTCCCACCGCCAACCTGTCATTGTCGGAACCGTGCCTTTTGATACCAGCCACGGGCGTGTATGCCGTAGATGTGCGGATAGATGGCGAGGAGCAGTGGCGGCCCGCCATGATGAATATCGGCACGCGCCCCACGTTTCATGGCGACCATGTCACGCTCGAGACACATATCTTGCATTTCCATGGCGATTTGTACGGCAGGATCCTTACCGTCGCCTTCCGACGCCATATACGCCCAGAACGTCAATTCGATTCCCCCGAAGCGTTGGCTGAACAGTTGAAAGAGGATATAAAATGCCTGAAGAAGCCTCACCCCCAACCCCTCTCCAAGGGGAGAGGGGAGTAGAAAGCCCGCTGATAGAGCACTAATGTCTAAACTCCTACACTCCTTCACTCCTAAATTACGGCTCTCGCTTCTTTAACTTCCTCAAAAATACCCTAAACCTAGAAGAAATGAAAAAAGCATTATTCTATTTAGTTGTTTTTCTCGCCGTACAAATTATCTGCACGTTTGCTGTGATGATTATCTGGTCATGGGCGGAAGGCACAGGTTTAGACGAAACCCTGATGACAAAAGCACCCGTAGTCATTGTGTCATCAGCGGTTTATAGTCTGGTGTTACTGGTCATTTTTCTGGCATGCCGCTGGTGTGTCGTCGAGCGCACTTATCTCCGTTCACGCCCATACGGGGTGCTTTTCTGGGTGGTTATAGCGGCTTTGGGAACTATTATTCCATCGGAATGGCTGGCAGGACAATTGGACTTGCCCGACAGCAATGCGGAACTGTTTCAAGGCATTATGGCATCACCATGGGGATACCTGTCCATCTGCATCTTTGCCCCGTTGGTCGAAGAAGTGGTGTTTCGCGGAGCCATTCTCCGGGCACTCTTGCAATCTTACCGTCCTTGGATAGCCATTGTGGTGAGCGCACTGTTCTTCGCCGCAGCCCATTTCAACTTGGCACAGATGCCACATGCCTTACTCATGGGCATCTTGCTAGGGTGGATGTATTGGCGTACGGGCAGTATCATCCCCGGCATTCTACTGCACTGGGTAAACAACACGGTGGCTTACGTCCTCTCCAACATTTATCCAGGTATGAACGACCTTACCTTCACCCAATTATTCGGGGAAGACCAGCATCGTATACTCATGGCGATAGGATTCTCTTTCTGTTTGCTCATCCCGGCGTTGCTGCAACTGAATTTAAGGATGAAGAGATAAAAAGCCCCCTCTTTTGGAGGGGGTATGGGTAAACCTTTCCCTCCCCTAGGGAGGGCCAGGGTGGGTTTCTCCTAATGATTCAAATGCTCCTTCATGTAGTCACGGGGCGACATGCCATAAAAACTCTTGAATTTTCGGGAGAATGACGACGGTGAGCCGAATCCGCAAATGTAAGTGATTTCCTCGATGCTGTGATGCTGCTCGGAAAGCAGTTGCGCAGCCTGTTTCAATCGTATGTTACTGATAAAGACACTGGGCGAGAGATTGGTCAGTTCCTTCATCTTTCTGAAGAGGTGAACACGGCTCACACCCACCTCCTCGGCGATGGCATTGACATTAAAATCGGGATTGCTGAGATTTTTATTGATAACGGCGATGATGCGGTTGAGCAGACGTTCGTCGGGTGATTCCGCGGTCACTTTCGTAATCTTATTCTCCGCTGACTCGTTTCCCGAGAACTTATTGCGCAATACCTCGCGGTTGTGCAACAGATTGTCGATATTCACCCTAAGGATTTCGAGGTTGAACGGTTTGTGTATGACCATGTTGGCACCTAATTCGAGCAATACCAACTGATCTTCCTCGCTGTCTTTTCCTGTTAGCAGAATAACGGGTACGTGATTGGTGTTGACGTGCGATTTCAGTTTGCTGCACAGGGTGGCACCATCCACCTCGGGCATGACATAGTCGGAGATGATCAGGTCGGGCACATGCTGCAGAATGCCGGTGAGCGCTTCACGTCCGTTGGTGTATGTGGTCACCTGATACTCTTTGCTCAATTCGCTTTCGAGGAATTCACGTATATCCGGGTCGTCATCCACCACCACAATGCTACGTTTTTTGCTGCCTGTAGCGGGAGCGTCATTCTCTGGAGCGGCCTCTTCTTCGTTGGTGTCACTTTCCTTGACCTCCTCTTCCTCGATGCCTTCATCATGCTGTTCATAAAGGTTGATGGCGCTTTCCTCATCGGTCTCTGTTGCCAGTTCTTCGGGAGTGAGGTGCTCCTTGCCCAAAGGCAGGGTGATGGTAAAGGTGCATCCTTTCTCATCCTCTCCTTCGTTATTTGCGGCGGTGATGTTTCCGTGGTGGAGCATAACAAGCGATTTAGCCAAATCGAGCCCGATACCCGTACCTGTGTTGTTGTCCTTTCCTGTAGTCACCTGATAGAACCTGTCGAAGATACGCGGTAGTTTTTCGGCGGGTATGCCGATGCCGTCGTCGGTGATACCGATGACAGCCTGTTCGCCATCGCGGTGCACGTTGACAGTAATATGTCCTCCTGTGGGTGTGAATTTGAAGGAATTTCCCAACAGATTGATGAGCACCTTGTCAAACTGTCCCCGGTCAATATAAACGGGCAATGACTGTTCGGGATGGTTAAAGGCGAGGGTTATCTGTTTTGTCGTGGCCTGATGCTCAAAGAGCGTGAGCAAGTCTTCCGTGAACTTTATCAGGTCCGTCTCGCGCATTTTCATGTTCAACTGCCCTTTGTCAATCTTTCTCAAATCCAACATCTGGTTGAGTTGGCTCATCATGCGGTTGGCGTTGCGCTTGATGGTATTGAAAATCTTCAGCCGCCGCGGGTCTTTCTCACCCTTCATGAGCGTCTCCAGCGGTGCGAAAATAAGCGTCATAGGCGTACGCAACTCATGACTGATATTGATAAATGTCTTCAGCCGTGAGTCGCTCATCTGCTCGGCATGGATGTGCGCCTGCATACGCAGACGAGTCTGCTCTTTTTGCTGTCTGTTGCGGAAATACCACCACAAGAGCGCTCCCAAAAGCAGCAGATAGATGATATATGCCAAGGTGGAGCGGTACCATTCAGGGTGAACAACTACGACAAACTGACGGATGTCAGACTCCTCATGGTTGATGACCGCCTTGATGCGGAAACGATAGGTACCTGCCGGCATGTGACTGAATGTCAGTTCATTCGTGCCGTCAGGCATACTTTTCCAATTCTCCTTGTTGATACTGTATTGGTAGGAGATGTGTTCGGGGTTGTCGAACGTTAGCGTAGAAAGCGTGATAGAGAAGGAGTTGTCCTGATGTGCCAGTTCAAAACGGTTGGCGTCGATAGCCGTGCTGTCGGTGACGGTGTATCCGCCCGACTTCGTGCCAGCCTGTACGGGATGCCCGTTGATGTAGAAATTGGTGAGGTGTACTTGGAAATTGCGTTTATGCCTCACGATCTTGCGCGGATCGAACCATGTGATGCCGCCCATGCCGCCGAAGGTAATGATACCGTTTTCATCCATCATCGACACACCCTCCGAGAACTCATTGTCTTGGAGGCCGTCGCCTGCGAAATAATTCTCCACGCTGTTGTCTTTCAGGTTGATACATGACAATCCGTGGCTGGTGCTGACCCAAAGATGCCCCTGTTTGTCTATCTCGACAGCAGCGATGTGATTGTCGGCCAGACGTTGTTCTTTGGTGTAGGTTTTGGTCTGACGGGTGAGGAGATTGTAACAATAGAGACCGTCGGGCACACCTACCCAAATGTTTCCGTTCTCGTCTTCCTTCATGTCACTTACGGCTTTGTTGGGAACAATGTTGTTTCTGCCGAATACACTAATCCAACTGTCTTTGTCGATGTCGAGGCAGCACAATCCGAGACTGGTGCCTACGTAAAGCCGTTTTTGGTCTTTGGAGAGGAAAAGTTGGGATATGTAGTCATTGACGAGGCTGTTGACGGAGGGTTCCTGCGGAGCGTTTTCCTTCGCATAATAAGACTTTACCTCGCCTGTCTTTGTGTCATATCGCTTCAGGCCGTCGCCCAAGGTTCCCACCCAAATGTATCCTCTTTTGTCTGCTTTGACACCGAAGACACTTTCTGCTTTTCCTGTGGTAAAGTCCAGCCGGTGATATGTGCCTGTGTTTTTATCCACCCATCCGCCGCCTTTAAGCCATGAACCGACCCACAGTCTTCCTTCGTCATCCTCATCCATGGAGAGAATGGTCGAAGGTACATTCATTGGAGAGGGACCCGGTGTGAAGTGCTTGATTTGGTTGGCACCTTTGCCTACGGCATAGAGTCCGTCATTGTCGGCACCGACCCATCTGACACCGTCGCGTGTCTCGAGTAGGCTCATGATGCACTCGCTGCTGAGCGTGTTGTTATTGCCCAGTTTGTAACCCATATAAGCAAAGGGGGAGTTGAAAGTGGACTGTTTGAAAACACCTTTTTGAAGCAGTCCGAGCCAAATGTTGCCGAAATTATCCTCGATGATGGATTCCACCTTTCCACGTGAGAGGTTAACCTGGTTGCTGAAATAGGGATTGTGCTCTATCTGTCCGGTTTTCGTGTCATAGATAGAAAGACCCTGCGCATTGGTTCCGATAATCAGTTTACCTTTTCTGGTCATGCAGAGAGACTGTGCCCTGATGCCGCTGGTCAAAGGAAGGGGTTCAAAATCGTTGTGGCCCGACTTCTTCACATACACGCCTTCACTCATGTTAGCGGCAAAGATATTGCCGTTCTCGTCCATGATGAAATCCTTGAACGATCTCGACCCGTTGAAATAATGCTTGTGTTGCTTATCTTTCACGGCGAAAATACCGTCGTTCTCGGTGAGAATCCACAACCATCCGTCGTGGTCCTCGAACATCTTTTTGGGGTGTGTGACCAGTGCGCAAAGCGTGGGCTCAGCCTGTGCCTCGTTGTCGTTTTTGATTCTCAGCACACCGTTGGCAGATGTACCGATGAGTATCTCTTTGTTCTTTCTTTGGAAGATGCAATTGGCGTTCGGGACGATAACCCTATTATAGACATCTGTTGATTTCAGGTTGTGAAACTTGTCATTTCGTAACGTCTGCAAGGCTCCACTCATACCTATGTAGAAGGTTCCGTCGTCAGCCTGCAAGATACATTTCACGATATTGTCGGCGAGTGTGTTGTCATTGTTCTGCTCATGCAGATAGGTTTTGAATTGGTAACCGTCATACATGTTAAGACCATTCCATGTGGCAATCCAAATTAAGCCCAAACGGTCTGTATAGACTTGGGTAATGAGATTACTTGACAATTTGTCGCCTGTATTATACAACACTCCCGTCTGGGCATGCGAAAACAGACAACAAAAGTATGTAATAAACAAAAAAATGTGCCTTTTCATGTTTAGCAGAATGTAATGATGTTGCAAAAATACTTCAAAAAAATACATTTGCCAAGTAAAACGCCATTTTTTTTACTTATGTAACAAATTGAACGTTTCATGTAACACGCTGATTGTTGAATTTAATGATAATAATTTATTTTTGCAAAAAAATAAACATAGGGGGGGATTATGCCCTGTCGTCAACTGAATTTTTCAGAATTTTCTAACTTAATATTTCAGCATTTATGAATCGTTTTTGCAAAAAAATTTGTTTAGCAGTAGCGCTTGTGGCATTTGCGATGAATGCCCATGCCGCTGACCCCAATTTTTACATCTTCCTCTGTTTCGGACAGTCGAACATGGAGGGCAATGCCCGTATTGAGCAACGCGACTTGGAGAACGTTGACCCCCGTTTCATGATGATGGCTGCTGTGGATGATGCACAGCGCAGCCGTAAGATGGGTGAATGGTACACCGCTGTGCCGCCCCTCTGCCGTGACCATACGGGTCTGACTCCCGTCGATTACTTCGGCCGCACGATGGTGAAGCACCTGCCGGAAAATGTGCGTGTCGGTGTAATCAATGTCGCCATTGGCGGTTGCCATATTGAAACGTTTATGAAAGACTCCATCGGCCAGTATGTGAAGACACGTGCTCCGCAGTGGATGGCTGGCATGTTGAAAGCCTATGACGACAACCCCTACGAGCGTCTGGTCATGTTGGCCAAGAAAGCACAACAGGACGGTGTCATCAAGGGTATCCTGCTGCATCAGGGCGAGTCAAACACGGGCGACAAGGATTGGCCCAATAAGGTGGCATACGTCTATCATCAGTTGATAGCCGACCTCAACCTCCGTGCCGAGGATGTTCCTCTGCTGGCCGGTGAGGTAGTGCGCGCCGGTGGCCGTGGACGTTGCGCTTCGATGAACGACATCATCCAGACCCTGCCGCAAACCATTCACACCTCTCACGTCATCTCATCTGAGGGTTGCACCAATGCTCCCGACTTCCTTCACTTCGACGCTGCCGGCTACCGTGAACTGGGCAAGCGCTATGCGTACAAGATGCTCTCTCTGCTCGGTATCGAGGCGGCTCCCGGCATTCAGGTTCCCGCTGATGCCGTGCTCTCACCATACGCCATCCCCGGTTTCGAATTCCCGAAGGTTGACAAAGAGCGGAAGGCTTATTTCCGTGTCGAGGCTCCCAGCGCACAACGGGTGCAAGTGGATATCTGCAGCAAGAAATATGACTTGGACCGCGATGAGAAAGGCGTGTGGACGGGTGTCACCGACCCCCTCGTGGTAGGTTTCCACTACTATTTCCTCTACATCGACGGCGTGCGCGTGGTTGACCCCGCCAGCGACACTTTCTTCGGCTGCAACGTGCAAGCCAGCGGTATCGAGATACCTGAAGGTCCAGAAGGCGACTACTACCGTCCGCAGGTGGGCGTGGCTCACGGTCAGGTGCGCAGTTTCCAGTATTACTCCACCTTCAAGAACGAGTGGCGCCGCGCTTTGGTCTATACCCCCGCAGAGTATGAGAAATCGAAGAAACGCTATCCCGTGCTCTATCTGCAGCATGGCATGGGCGAGGACGAGACCGGATGGTCGAAGCAGGGCTTCATGCAGAACATCATGGACAACCTCATCTCCTCTGGCGAGGTGGTGCCGATGATTGTCGTCATGGAGAGCGGCGACATCAAGGCTCCGTTCAACTTCGCGGGCGGCGGCAGCAACCGTCAGGGATTCAGCGATTACGGCGCATCGTTCTACGGCGTGATGACCAACGACCTCATCCCCGCCATCGATAAGAATTTCCGCACACGTGCCGACCGCGAGCACCGCGCCATGGCCGGCCTGTCATGGGGTGGTCACCAGACTTTCGACATGGTGCTGACCCATCCCGAGTTGTTCTCTTACATGGGTGCTTTCAGCGGCGCTATCTTCGGTCTGGATGTGAAGACAGCTTACGACGGCATCTTCACCCGCGCCGACGAGTTCAACAAGAAGATGCATTATGTGTTCCTCAGTTGCGGCAGCGAAGAGAATTTCGGTACGGAAAACCTTGCCAATTCATTGCGTGAACAGGGCATCAACGTCGATTTCTACGAGTCGCCCGGCACTCACCATGAGTGGCTTACATGGCGCCGCGGATTCCGGCAGTTCATTCCGCATATTTTCAAGAATAAATAACAAGGCCGACAGAGTCTATTGTCTCGATGGCAATAGACTCTCGGCTTATTAAATCTATCAAGCAATGAGAAAAATCTTTCTAAGTGCGTTTTTGGCAACAGCAGTCTATGTTTCCGCCCAAAACCCGTTTGTTCAGACGTGGTGCACCTCCGACCCAGCACCGATGGTGCATGATGGCACGCTGTATGTCTATACCGGCCATGACGAGGATGGCGCCGATTTCTTCTGGATGCAGGAGTGGCGCGTCTATTCCACTCAAGACATGGTCAACTGGACCGACCACGGGTCACCATTGGCCTTAGAAAGTTTCTCATGGGCTGATGACCGCGCCTGGGCATCGCAGTGCATCGAGCGCGACGGAAAGTTTTACTGGTATATCTGTGCCCATTCCAAAATTTCGAAGGGCATGGCCATCGGTGTGGCGGTAGGCGACTCCCCCACAGGTCCCTTCCGCGACGCCATCGGCAAACCGCTGTTTGAAAACGGCTCTTGGGACCATATCGACCCCACGGTGATGATTGACGACGACGGACAGGCGTGGCTCATGTGGGGCAATCCGCGTGTCTATTATCTGAAACTTAACCGCGACATGATTTCCTACGAGGGCGAACTGGGCATGCTTCCGATGACCGAGGAGGCATTCGGTTCTCCCGCCATGAACGAGCGCGTGCAGGGCAAACAGTACAAGGACAGTTACGTGGAGGGACCGTGGCTGATGAAAAGCCCTATGGCCTTAGCCAACAAGTTGCAGGAGAAGATTGAAGGCAACGCTCAAAACGCCAAAGACGGGGCAAAAGGCAAGAAAAAAAACTCAAATCTGAAACCTCAAACCTCAAACAAGAATTATTTCCTGCTCTACGCAGCAGGAGGTGTGCCTGAGCATATCAGTTACAGCACGGCGCCCGCTCCGACAGGCCCGTGGACGTATGCAGGCGAAATCATGCCGCTGTGCGAGACCAACTCGTTTACCAATCACTGCGGTGTGACTGACTTCAAAGGACATTCCTATTTCTTCTATCACACCGGAAAACTGCCGCAGGGAGGCGGATTCGGACGTAGCGTGGCGGTAGAGGAATTCAAATACAACACCGACGGGACATTCCCGACCATCATGCCTACCGACGAGGGCGTACAGGCGCTTGGCACCTTCAACCCTTATCGCCGTGTTGAGGCAGAGACGATGGCTTTCTCCCGTGGCGTGAAAACCGAGCAAAACAAGACTGTAGGGGTGTATGTGAGCGATATTCACAATGGCGACTACATCAAATTGCAGCAAGTCGCTTTCGGACCACAACCTCCCCGTACCTTCACCGCCCGTGTGGCATCAGGGCTTCGCGGCGGAATGATAGAAATCCATGTTGACAGCATCGCTGGTCCTATGCTCGGCAGTCTGCAGGTGCCCGCCACCGACGGATGGGAGAACTGGCAGACATTGACCACCGACCTGACCGACATCTCCATGCTCAAGGAGAAAGACGCCGACGGAAACGCACGCACCACCCGCGACCTCTATCTCGTGTTCAAAGGCCGCAAAGGTCCGAAACTGTTCAACTTCGACTGGTGGGAGATGCGTTCGCTCGAACAAGTGAACATGCCGCTCTTCCAGACAAAATACACGGCCGACCCGTCGCCTCTGGTGGTGGGAGATACTTTGTTTCTTTACACTTCGCATGACTCCTCGCCCGAGCATATCGCCGACCCTAACGAGCGGAGTTCGGCAGGATTCTTCATGTATGACTGGCTGCTTTATTCCACCACCGACATGGTCAACTGGACGGAGCACGGAGCAGTGGCTTCGCTCCAGGATTTCTCTTGGCGTTCGCGCGACAATGGCGCTTGGGCCATCCAGACGGTGGAGCGAAACGGCAAATACTATCTCTATGCGCCGCTCCACGGTCATGGCATCGGGGTGCTGGTCAGCGATTCACCCTACGGACCCTTTGTTGACCCGCTGGGCAAACCGCTGGTGTGGCAGAAAGAGCATTGGGACGACATCGACCCCACCGTCTTCGTCGATACCGACGGACAGGCGTACATGTATTGGGGCAACCCAAACACCTATTACGTGAAACTCAATGACGACATGATTTCGCTGAAAGGCGACATCGTGAAACTCGACTATCATATCGAAAACTATCAGGAGGGACCGTGGTTCTATCAACGCAACGGTCATTACTATCTGAGTTATGCTACCACCTGCTGCCCCGAGGCGCTGGGTTACGCCATGAGCGACTCACCCACAGGCCCATGGGAAAGCAAAGGGTATATCATGCGCCCCACACAGCGCGACCGCGGCAACCATCCCGGCATCTGCGATTTCAAGGGACGCTCCTATATCTTCGGGCAGAATTATGACCTGATGCACCTCGACACCTTCGTACATCATGAGCGCCGAAGCGTGTCGGCTACGGAAATCACCTATAACGCTGACGGTACTATCGCCGAAGTGCCTTACTGGCTCGACCAAGAGCCTATCCGCCAGAACGGACGGTTCAACCCCTTCCAACGCGTGGAGGCGGAGACCATGGCGTGGGGCTATGGCTTGAAGACCGCCAAAATGGGCATCCCTAACACGGGTATCGTGGCAGACATGCCCGCATCGCCCGGATACCGCAATATGTACGTCACCGACATCGATGACGGCGAGTATATCCGTCTGCGTGGTGTGGATTTCAACCGTGAAGCCAAGCAGTTCAACATCACAGCGGCTTCTACGGGCGGGTGCACCCTCACCTTGCGGCTCGACAGTGTTGACGGACCCGTCATCGGTCAGCTGACTGTCAATGCCACTGGCGATGTGGAGAAATACCGTGCCTTCAAAACAGCCGTGAAGAATGCCTCAGGCGTTCACGACCTCTATCTCTGCTTCTCACAAGCAAAAGGCGACACCCGCCTCGACTGGTGGGAGTTTAAGTAAAATCCCCCGACACTTCCAAGGGAGGGAGAGTTGCACCGAATAATCGGGAACCTTCAGAGGAACAGAAAACCCAAGCCTCAGTAATCCCAAACCAATAAACCAAATAACTAAAAATATAAGAAAAATGAAACGATTGATTGTAGCAGCGGTGGCATTGCTGTCACTGGGACTGAGCAACGTGATGGCACAGGAGCGCATTCAGAATCCCATGTTGTGGGCAGATGTGCCTGATCCCGACATCATTCAGGTGGACGGCACATTTTATCTCGTCTCCACAACAATGCACCTGATGCCGGGCACACCCATCATGCGCTCACGTGATTTGAAAAACTGGGAGACGGTGAGTTATGTCTATGACCGGTTGACCGACTCGCCCAAATACGACCTGTCGCCTACTGAGGGTACGGTCTATGGCCGCGGCCAGTGGGCCACATCGCTGAAATACCATAAAGGGAAGTTTTATGTGCTCTTTGCACCCAATGAGCAAGGCGCGATGGGCGACACTTATATTTATAGTGCCGATAAGGCGGAAGGTCCTTGGACGCTCGTCTCACGTATGCGCCATTTCCATGACTGTTCTTTGTTCTTCGATGACGACGACCGTGTCTTTGTCATTTACGGCACGGGCGAGTTGATGGAGTTGAAAAAAGACCTCTCCGATGTTATCGAGGGTTCTTACATGAAGATTTTCGAGCGCGAGGCTGACGAGACAGGTCTGTTGGAAGGCAGCCGTATGATTAAGCACAACGGCAAGTATTATCTCCAGATGATTTCACAGGTCTATGCCCCCGGCCGCCATCGCCGCGAGGTGTGCTATCGTGCTGACGATATCCATGGACCTTACGAGAAAAACGTCATTCTCGAGTCTGATTTCGGCGGATTCCCATACGTCGGTCAAGGCACCATCGTCGATACACCTGAAGGCGACTGGTATGGCATCATCTTCCAAGACCGTGGCGGGGTGGGGCGTGTGCTCACCGTCTCGCCTGTCCGATGGATTGACGGTTGGCCGATGATTGGCGACGAAGACGGAAAAGTGCCTGAGACAATACGCCCCTACCGCTCCGGACAACCCGCTGCCTCTATTGTCAATAGCGATGATTTCTCGTCGCAGCGTCTCGGTCTGCACTGGCAGTGGAACCACAATCCCGTCGATGCCGCATGGTCGCTCAAGGAGCGTCCCGGGTACCTACGACTGAAAACCAGCCGTGTGGTTGAAAACCTATATCTTGCTCCCAACACGCTGACACAGCGCATGGAAGGACCCACTTGCAGCGGATATGTGGTTATGGATGTAAGTAATATGCGCGACGGCGACTGTGCTGGATTCACAGCGTTCAACGATGAGTCGGGCGTGCTGACCATTGCACGCGACGGCAAGAAATACACCTTGACTATGAGCGAGCAATCGGTGACACTGAATCCTCAAAACAAAGCCGTGGAAAAGGTGGAAGTAAAAGACGTGGAAAGCGTCGAACTCTTCAAGGGCAGCAAATCCAAGGTGATTTACCTGCGTCTGGATGCCGACTTCCGTGCCGGAGAACGTTTCGGAGGCAAAGACTTGGCTCAATTCTATTACAGCACCGATGGTCAAAACTGGACGAAAATCGGCAATGACTACCGTATGCGATTCGACTGGCGCCGCTTCTTCATGGGCTCTAAGTTCGGCATATTCAACTATGCCACCAAGCGCACCGGAGGATGGGTCGATGTCGAGGAGTTCTGCTACCAAAAAGGAAAATAACACTCAATCACATTAGTCACATAAGACTAATCAGCCCATTAGGGCAATAACCAAAAAACAATAATGAAAAAAGCATTATTACTGATTGCCATGCTTGTCAGCGTTCTCGGCTCATCTGCCCAGAAACCCTGGACAAAAGGCGGTTTCGAAACCCGCAAATACCGTAATGTCTTTGTCGAGAACGGATATAAGAAAGCCCAAGTAGAGGCCAAACTGAAAGAGGTGTTCAACGATGTGTTTCGCGGCCCCAACAAGGTCTATTTCGAGGTAGGCGACTCGATGGGATACATCTCTGATATCAAGAACCACGACGCACGCACCGAGGGCATGAGTTACGGCATGATGATTGCCGTGCAGTTCGGTGAGAAAGATATCTTTGACCGCCTGTGGCGCTGGAGCAAGAAATACATGCAGCACCAGGACGGACCGCGCGAGGGTTATTTCGCATGGAGTTGCAAGACCGACGGTACCCGCAATGCGCAGGGAGCAGCCAGCGATGGAGAGTTGTATTTCATCACCTCGCTCATCTTCGCTTCCAACCGTTGGGGCAATGACACCGGCATCAACTACAAAGCCGAGGCACAGCATATCCTCAATTGCATCCAACCGCGCGAGGATAACAGCCCGCAACCCACATTCCCCGGTATGGGCAGAAGACCTGGTCAGGAGCAGCAACAGCAGGGACCGCGCATGATGTATCTCATTGACCCGGAGACACATCTCATCACCTTCACGCCCGACGGTTTCGGACAGCGTTATACCGACCCCTCTTATCATATTCCCGCATTCTATGAGGTGTGGGCACGTTGGGCCGATGACGGACGCAGCGACTTCTGGCGCGAATGTGCCGAGAAATCGCGCGCGTTTCTCCATGTGGCTATCAATCCTGTGACCGGCCTCAACCCCGATATGTGCAATTACGACGGTTCGTTGATGGAAGGGTGGGGCGGTCGCCGCAATGCCGGCAACAATTTCCGCTATGACTCTTGGCGTGTGCCGATGAATATCGCTCTCGACTATGAGTGGAGTTGTGCCGACCGCGAGTGGCAGCAGCAGTATGGCGAGCGCATCCAGAATTTCTTCTATTCGCAAGGTATCAACGATTTCTACGACCAATATCGCATTGACGGCACAGTGCCCGAAGAGAATGAAATCATGCCCGCCGGCGGATTCCGCAAACTGCGTCATAGCATCGGACTGGTGGCTACTACAGCCGCTGCATCTGTCATGTGCAATCATAAGAAGAGCAAGGAGTTCGTACAAGCCCTGTGGAACGCCCGTCACGAGCCTTTCGAAGACGGTTATTTCGATGCCTACTATGACGGATTGCTCCGCCTGTTCGCCTTCATGCACCTCAGCGGTCATTATCAAGTCATCTTCCCTTCTAAATAATTCCGAATTCTCAGAAAATAGAATAATAATAACCCTTATAACCCCATGAAACGATTATTTGTATTTCTGTCTTTCATGTTCGCCGTGATGTCGGCCAGTGCGCAAAACCCCTATCTGCCTTTGTGGGAGCATTTGCCTGACGGCGAACCGCGTGTGTTTGAAGACCCCGACAATCCCGGTAAGTATCGTGCTTATATCGTCGGTTCACACGATACGCATTATACCCAATATTGCGGCAATGATGTCCGTCTGTGGTCCGCACCCGTGGAAGACCTCTCACAATGGCGCGACGAGGGTCCGATTTTCTCGTGGTATGTCAATGGACAATGGGACACGATGTATGCGCCAGACTTGGTCGAGGTGAAAGACCGCGTCACGGGCAAAAAGACGTATTGGCTCTATCCACATTCGCGCGGTTGGCGCCGTGTGGCTATGGTGTGTAAGGGCGACCGCCCCGACGGACCTTTCACCCCAGTGAATGTCACGGCCGACGGTTCGGAGTGTCTTCCCGGCTCACTCATCGATTTTGACCCTTCTGTGTTTATCGAGCCGGTAGAGAACAAGAAAGACCCTGATTACGACAAAGGTTACCGTGCCTATGTGTTCTATGGATTCCAACATTCCACAGCGTGCGAACTTGACCAGAACACCATGTATTCGATGCGCCCCGGTACACAGTTGCAAGACTATTTTATCCCTGCCAGTGCCAGTTACGGACAAGTGCGCGACCCAGAAGGCACGACGTATCCCTCATTATACAAAGGACAGAACCCTGGCGACTTCAATTTCTTTGAAGCATCATCTATCCGTCAGGTGGGCAACAAATATGTGATGGTGTTCTCGGGCTACAGCGGTCCCGATTACGGTTTAGGTAGCACCAACAGCGCTCTGCGCTATGCCTACGGCGACAGTCCGCTCGGTCCTTGGCGTTCGGGTGGTGTGCTCGTCGACTCACGCGGCGTGGTACCCAACGAGGATGGTTCGCATCTCATGACTACCAATGCCGGCCACAATACCCACGGTTCTCTTCAGGAGATTAACGGCCAATGGTATGTGTTCTATCACCGTCCGCCGCGCGGTTTCGGTTATGCGCGTCAGGCGATGGTCGCCCCCGTGAAAATCGTCTGGGACAAGAAAAAAGTGGCCGACGGTGGCACCGTGCGCATCGTGGGTTATGACCCGTTTGTGAAAAACAACGAGTGGACAGCCAAAGCCAGTGACGGCACAGAATACACCGGTGCCGAAATCACCAGCGAGGGCTTCCAAATTTACGGTCTGCCCCCCTATCAATACTATTCAGCCGGTATTGCCTGCTACATGGCTGGTCCCAACAGCAATGAGTGGATGCAAGACAACCACGATGTGTGGCGTAACGGCATGGATTTGGCAGGTATCTCCAACGGTGGTGTCGTAGGTTTCAAATATTTCGGTTTCGGTGGTCTCGCTAAGGACAGCAAGGGTGTGAAAGCCTTCCAAGGCATCAGCAAGGGCGACGGTACTGTTCTGCACTTGCTGTTGACCCCTGGTGGTCATGGTGCCGCTAAGATTCATGTGATGCTCGACGGTCCTTACGCCAATGCCCAGTGGAAAGGTCAGGAAATCGGTGTCATCGAAATCCCCGCCGATGCTCCGCGCACCGTTCAGGACTATCAAGTGGCTGTGCCCGCTGTAGAGGGTCTGACAGGTAAGCATGCCATTTATCTGGTGGCTGAGGGTGCTGATGTGGAGCAACCCCGTCACGATGGTCGCTTTGGTGGTGGTCGTCCCATGCAGCCGCAGCGTCCCGAGGGTCTGTTCGACCTCCACGGAATCGGTTTTGCTAAGGGTGGCTCATGGAAAGTGCCTGTCACGCCTGAAATCACCATCAAGGCTGACGGCAACCCCCTCAACATCCCCGCTATTCCCGTGCGCAGCACCAATGCCAATGGATTGACCGACGCTCTGCATTATCAGGTCTATGGTCCGCTGAAGAGCAATTCCAACATCGAGGTGACCGCCTCACAACCTGGTGTTACTGTCACTGTCAGCCCCATCGTTGACGGACGCGCCACTGTCCGTTGCGTCTATCAGGGCAAGGAGAAAGTATTCTTAATCAACTAAATCTCAAATCTCAAACCAATATTATACGTTTATGAAAAAATTATTGTTGCTTTTACCACTGTTAACCTTTTTAGGCTGTTCGTCAGATAATGGCGATGCCACCAGTCCTGTGCTGACCATCGAGGGTGGAAAAATTCAGGGTGTGAAGGCTGAGAATCCTGACGTGTATGTGTTCCGTGGCATACCTTATGCCGCACCTCCCATCGGCGACCTCCGTTGGAAAGAACCGCAGCCCGTCGAGGCATGGGACAGCATCCGCATCTGCGACAAGTTCGGTCATCCCGGCTATCAGGCAGTACACTATCCCGGTTACTATGCCTCGGAATGGGGTTATGGCGACGAGGCTCCCTACAGTGAGGACTGCCTCTATCTGAATGTATGGACGAAAGCCCCCGGACAGGTAGATAAGAAACTGCCCGTGGCACTGTGGATTCACGGCGGTGGCTACCGCGAGGGCTGGGGTTCGGAACCTGAGTTCGACGGTCAGGAGTGGGCATCGAAAGATGTGGTGCTCGTATCCATCAACTACCGTCTGGGTATCTTCGGATTTATGCCTTATCCTGAGTTATCGGCTGAAAGTCCCAACCACGTGTCGGGCAACTATGGTATCCTCGACCAAATACAGTCGTTGAAGTGGATTAAAGCAAATATCGCACAGTTTGGCGGTGATCCTGACAATGTCACTATTTTCGGTCAGAGTGCCGGTGCAGGCAGCGTCCGCACGTTGTGTGAGTCACCATTGGCCCGCGGATTGTTCCATAAGGCTGTCATCATGAGCGGTGGCGGTATCGATGTGCCCGCCAAGGAAGGTGAGGAGGCTAAACCCGCCACACCTATGAACAAGTTCTTCACTTACAACCCCACCCTTCAGGAGGCTGAGGCTGAAACGAAGAAAGTGATGGACTGGGCCGGTTTGACTGACCTGGAAAAAATGCGCAAAGCCTCTACCGAGATTCTCTACACCGTAGGAACATTATATAATATGGTGAACAAGACCGACCTGTTCCTCATGGAGCGACCCATTGTCGATGGTTATGTCAGCCTGAAGAACTTCAATGAGGCCACACGCGAGGGAACTATTGCTGATATTCCCTATATGATTGGTTATACGCTCAATGACATGGGTTCAATGTCGGCTGGTATCGCTGAGTTCTGTAAAGTACGTCAGGAGAAAGGCGGCAAGGCTTGGGCTTACGAGTTTGCACGTCCGTTGCCCGATGATGGCAAACATCCTGAAATCACCGACCGCCTGAAGGGTGCTTTCCACAGCAGTGACCTGTGGTTCGTATTCAAGTCATTGAAACACTGCTGGCGTCCATGGACAGAAGGTGACTGGAACTTGGCAGAGAAGATGCTCACCGCATGGACCAACTTCGCCAAGTATAGCGATCCTAACGGCGAGGGTGAAGGTCTCGGCTGGACTCCCTGCACCAATGAGAGCCCGAAGTTCATGCTCTTCAAACTCAATGATCAGGATGTAGAAGCATCAGAGATGGGTGAACCCATTATCCCTCCCGCACCTGAATTCCCCGGTCCGCCTCCCGCAGCACCGGCTAAAAAGTAAAAATGTATAAATAGATGTATATATCAGAAGCGAGTAGCAATTACTCGCTTCTGTTTTTATCTGTCCTTTTGTCAAAAAAATTGTTCTTATGTCGAAAAAAAGCACCTTTGAAAGATGTATGAAACAATTTGCAAAGTCTTTGATACATTTTAATAAAAACATTTCATCATATCATATTATCTTTGCACAAGTGAAATGACGCTCTTTGCGTCGCTTCTTGTGTTTAGCACAAATCAATCAATAATAGTTTTAGCAGTTTTTGTATTTTCATTTCAAATTTGGGGCCGACGTGAGTCAGTCCCAATTTTTTATGCCTATAAAGATAACCTTGAAGATTGAACAACAAATTAAGGGCATTGAATATCATAAATTATTGGTGTCCGGTAAATGACATCAAACTTCTCAAGGGCGACAGCCCACTCCCCACCCCTCTAAGGGGCGGGGTATGTAACTGGTTGAGTATAAAGTATTTCCGTGGATGTATTATTCTTTTTACAAACCACCCCTGCTCTAAATTTGCGGCGTGGAAGATTAGAGAGCACTTGATGAATGAAATCTCAGTAAAAAACTTCCACAAACGGGATAAGTTGTATACCTTTGTTGTAATAAGGAACAACTGACCCCCTGGAGGGGT
>JAFZAH010000019.1 GCA_017548275.1 Prevotella sp. | reverse complement strand
ATGGTGACTTTTTTACATTCGTTTGCAAAAATAGCAATAAAAATAGGAAACGTCAAAAAAAGGAACAAAAAAAATCCCATCCGCCATGACAGCGGACGGGAATCGTCTTATATAACTGCTTTACAGTAAAAAAGATTACTCGAGAATTATTCTGCAGCGGGAGCCTCTTCCTCCTCGACGGGAGCCTCGGCTTCAGCGACAGGTGCTTCCTCGACGGGAGCCTCAACCTCAGCGGCGGGAGCCTCTTCAACGGGAGCGGCCTCTTCTTTGGGAGCATTCTCAGCAACAACGATGACGGGGAGTTTCACCTCTACGCCTTTGTAGAAATGAATGGTAGCCTCGAACTCACCGAGGTGCTTGGCATCACGCATGGTGATGATTTTGCGGTCGATGTCATAACCCTGCTTTTTCAGTTCTTCGGCGACGACACCAGCATTGACAGAACCGTAAGTAACGCCAGTGGCGCTGACCTTCATAGCGATTTCGAGTTTCACGTTCTCGAGTTGGTCTGCACGTTTCTGAGCAGCAGCGCGCTGTGCCTCGATTTTATGAGCCTGCTGTCGGAGGTTCTCTTCAAGTTGTTTTTTTGCAGAGGGGGAAGCGATAACACCTTTTCCCTGGGGGATGAGGTAGTTACGTCCGTAACCGGGTTTTACATTAACGATTTCGTTTTTATAACCCAGACCGATGATATCTTCTTTCAGTATAATTTCCATATTGCTACCTCCTATTTTTTATTTCATCAAATCAGTTACAAACGGGAGAAGTGCAATCTGACGGGCGCGCTTCACAGCCTGTGCCACGCGGCGCTGATATTTCAGCGATGTACCGGTGATACGGCGGGGCAGAATCTTACCCTGCTCATTGAGGAACTTCTTGAGGAACTCGGGATCTTTGTAATCGATATACTTGATACCGCTCTTCTTGAAACGGCAGTATTTCTTCTTTTTGGTGTCAACTGACGGGGGTGTCAGATAACGGATTTCTTGAACTTGCTCAGCCATGATTATGCCTCCTCCTTTTTACCTAATTTAATGCGACGTTTCTCAGCATACTGTGCAGCATACTTGTCTAACTTCACTGTAATAAAACGAATTACTCTCTCATCGCGGCGATAGCCGGTCTCCAGTGTGTTGATTACCTCAGGCTCAGCCTTGAACTCTAACAGGCAATAGAAACCTGTAGATTTCTTCTGAATAGGATAAGCCATCTTCTTCAGTCCCCAGGTCTCTTCATTCAGGATTTCAGCACCTTTGTCAGTGAGAATCTTCTTGAATTTTGCGACCGTTTCCTTCATCTGTTCATCAGACAAAACGGGAGTTAAAATGAAAACGGTTTCGTATTGATTCATACTACTTGAAATGGTTGTAAAATTGTTAATAAAATTGATTTTTGCAAAATGCGGTGCAAAATTACTGTTTTTTTTTGACGCGGCAAAATTTTTTTTGTAATTTCGCCGCAAAATCAGGCATTTATGTTGAAAAAAGTCTTAAAAGGTTGCGGTTTGTGGATGGTTTACGCCGGTGTGGTGTTGCTTATCGGCGGTTTCTGCTTTGGCTGGACCAATCACAACTGGTACCTTCCCCTACCCCTGATTTTTATCATCGCAGGGGTGGCGGGATACGTTTTTAGAACAAAAGCCGCCCCCTAACATACTCATCAAGAATGGGAATCCTTGCGGCAAAACGGCTTTCAAAATAAACATGGATTGCACAGAATTATGTAGAAATTCTACACTCTGTGCAATCCATTTCGTTATTTACCCGCTAACCCGTGGGGAACATGACAAACAAGGTTCCCTTCACGAGAAGGCAATAACGGTTTCCAAACGGAAAAGGTTTATTCCTCCTCGGGAGTGATGAGTTTGTAGCCCTTACCGTGGATGTTGATAATCTCAATCTGGTCGTCGTCTTTCAGATGTTTACGCAGTTTTGTGATGTACACATCCATAGAGCGCGCGTTGAAATAGTTGTCATCAATCCAGATAGTCTTCAGAGCGAAGTCACGCTGGAGGATTTCGTTTGCATGGCTGCAAAGCAATGCGAGCAACTCATTCTCTTTGGTGGTGAGTTTGGTCTGTTTCTCGCCGATGGTCAGCAGTTGCTTCTGTGTGTCGAAAGTGAACTTACCGATACGGTAGAGTGTGCTCTCCTTGCTCTTCTTTCCTCTTACGCGACGGAGAATGGCCTCGATACGCAGCACCAGTTCTTCCATGGAGAAGGGTTTGGTGATATAGTCGTCGGCACCCACTTTGAAACCTTCGAGGATATCCTCTTTCTGCTGTTTGGCAGTGAGGAAAATGACGGGAATTTCAGCGTTAGCCTGACGTATTTCCTGAGCGAGTGTGATACCGTCTTTTTTGGGCATCATCACATCGAGCACGCAGATGTCGAATTTGCTTTTAAGGAAGGCTTTATAACCAGCCTCACCATCGGGGCACAGTTCAGCCATATAACCTTTGGCTTGGAGATACTCGCGAAGCAGCATACCGAGGTTCTCGTCGTCTTCGCACAACAAAATTTTCAATTTCTCGTCCATAGTCGTAATAATTACAAAATTAATAAATATAAGATTCTTTTTGATTAAGAAGGATTTGAAGAAGTGAAGGAGTGAAGGAGTGAAGACATTAGTTGTTTTATTGTTGTTCTATTGTTGTAATTATTGTCAACTCTCGATGATTGCGGGCAGTGAGATGATGAATTTGGTTCCTTTTCCGTAATCGCTCTCAACTTTGATGTCGCCATCATGCAAATCAACAATCGTTTTGACGTATGCCAGTCCCAGTCCGAAACCTTTGACGTCATGCACATTTCCCGTATGCACGCGGTAGAACTTGTCGAAAATTTTCTTGAGATTATCTTTCTTGATGCCTATGCCGTCGTCTTCGATGGAGAAATAGAGGCGGTCTTTCTCGTTCCACGTATGCAACATGAGATTGAGCGGTTTGTCAGGCTTTCTGTATTTGATGGCATTGTCCATGAGGTTGAAAATCATGTTGGTGAAATGCACCTCATCGACGAAAATAGCCGAGTCGATGGCCTCAATGTCCACATCAATCTTTCCGCCTGTATGTTCGACCCTGAGTTGGAATGAGTGGGCGGCATTTTCAAGCATCTCATTCAAGTCAAGTTCTTTCTTTTTGAACACCGCATTTTTCCTGTCGAACATCGACATCTGCAGTACTTTTTCCACAAGGAACCTCAGTCGTTTCGACTCGTCGGAGATAACACCCGACACATGTTTGAGCATCGACGGGCTCTTTGCGAGCGAATCGTCGTTGAGCATCTGCGCAGCAAGTGAGATGCTCGAGATGGGCGTCTTCAACTCGTGTGTCATATTGTTGATGAAATCGTTTTTGATTTCCGAGAACTTCTTCTGTCTGAAGATGACATAGATGGTGAAGATAAACGTGATGAGCAACACTACCAGGAAGACGAGCGAGGGAATGATGAATTTCACGCTGGAATAGATGTAATTATCCATGTCGGGGAAATGGATGTGAATGACACCCGTTTTGTTTCCGGGGTCATTGGGGAATATCTCCTGCTCGTAGGTATATTCCTCGCCTTTGTCATCGTAGTCGGGACAGCGATACACCTCACTACCGTCTTGTGAATGAACGGTGAAATGGTATGGCAGTTTGATGCCCCTGCTATAGAGTTCGGACTTGAGATCCTGGTCGAGTTGTTTGAAATTCACACGCTCCTTGAGCGGTATTTCCGATGCAGAACGGAGAATGGTCATGATGACACGGTCGAGCAGCGCTTTCTGATAGACGTATCTGTTACGCACGATTTCCTCCATGGATTTGCTAGCCTGATCCAGACTGTTCTTGTCGCTGATGAGAATCATGGCCTTTGACGCGGTCGAGGGGTTGAACTGCTCTGTTTTCATCTCAAACGACGAGTAGGTCGGACCGTTGCCTTGGGCTAAGTTATGGACCTGTTGCGACGCGCTGTCATTGATATTGACAGACACCATCACGGAGTCTTTCTTTGTGGATTTCCGTTTCTGGTCGCTGACATCCTTCTCGAGGTATCTCAGTGTCTCATTGAGTTCGAGATTGCGCGATGCCTGTGAGAGAGAACTTTTGACAAGTTCGTCAAACTGTTCTTTTTTCATTCTCGCCATCTCTTTGATGTATTCCAACTGCATGAAGAGCAGTGCGAGGAATGACATTCCCATAATGAACGCTATGGTCCAAATCGTTTTCTTTTTCATACTTGCAAAGATAAGCGTTTTCTTAATCCGTTAACACAAAACTGTTAATTATTTGTGTGTTTATTATAATATTTAACATATTTGATGTTTTTAATTAACAATTATCAACTACAATAAACACAAAAGCCCTGACCGCAGCGGGTCAGGGCTTTTGTTATCGAAAGAAATTTTTGTTTATTCTTCTGCGGCTTCAGCCTCATGCTCTTTGATGAGGGTCTGCTGGATGTCGTTGGGCACGAGTTCGTAACTGGAGAACTTCGTGTTGAACGAAGCGCGACCACCAGTGAGAGAACTGAGTGCGATGCTGTAACTTGCCAACTCCTTAAGAGGAATCTTGGCAACGAGTTTCTGATAGCCAGCCTCGCTGTCCATACCCATGATGATGGCACGGCGTCCCTGCAAGTCGCTCATCACATCACCCATGTAATCAGCGGGCACGAGCACCTCGAGGTCGTAGATAGGCTCGAGAATCTTCGGTCCAGCCTCTTTGAACGCCATGGAGAATGCATTGCGCGCAGCGAGCATGAACGAAAGTTCGTTGGAGTCAACCGGGTGCATCTTACCGTCATAGACCACGACACGCACGTCGCGTGCATAACTACCGGTAAGGGGACCTTGCTCCATACGCTCCATCACGCCTTTCAGAATAGCAGGCATGAAACGGAGGTCAATGGCACCACCGACGACAGAGTTAAGGAATACGAGTTTTCCACCCCATTCAAGGTCAATTTCCTCACGGGTCTTGATGTTCATCTTGAACTCCTGACCACCGAAGCGATAAACCTCGGGATCGGGCATGCCTTCCGTGTAAGGCTCAACAATGAGGTGCACCTCACCGAACTGTCCAGCACCACCCGACTGTTTCTTATGACGATAGTCGGCACGTGCAGCCTTTGTGATGGTCTCACGATACGGGATTTTGGGCTCCTCGTATTTCACCATGATTTTATCGTTGTTCTCGAGTCTCCATTTGAGTGTGCGGAGGTGGAACTCACCCTGTCCGTGCACGATGGTCTGCTTGAGTTCCTTACTGAGTTCGATAACCCATGTAGGATCCTCCTGGTGCATACGTGTAAGCGCAGCCATCATCTTCTCGGTATCGCTCTCGCTGAGAGCCTTGATGGCACGTGAATACTTCGAGTTAGGATATTTGATGAAGTCGAACAGGTTCTCTGCATCCTTACCATTAAGCGTGTTACCGGTCTTCACATCCTTGAGTTTCACGGTGCTACCAATATCGCCAGCATTGAGTTGGTCAACAGCGATACGTGTGGCACCTGCACAAGCGAAAATCTGGCCGATGCGCTCTTTCGAACCACGGTCAGCATTGGTGAGGTCATCACCGGGTTTGACACAACCGCTCATCACTTTGAAATAACTAACCTCACCGATGTGGGGTTCCAGACCCGTCTTGAAGAAATAGAGAGATGTAGGAGCGTCGGCAACAGGTGCAATCTCGTCGCCATTGACGTTCTTCACCTTCGGCATCTCATCGACGAACGGAACGACGTTTCCGAGGAACTCCATGAGTCGGCGTACGCCCATGTCCTTACCACCGCATGCGCAGAAGACGGGGAAGATAGAACGTGTGACGAGACCCTTGCGGATACCTTCGCGTACTTCATCCTCAGAAAGATTCTCCTCTTCGAAGAATTTCTCCATGAGAGCGTCGTCATTGGCAGCAGCAGCCTCGATCAGCGCAGCATGCAACTCCTCAGCCTTGTCCATCTGGTCAGCGGGGATGTCCTCAATGACAGGTGCTCCACCCTCAGGTTTCCAAGAGAGTTTTTTCATCAGGAGCACGTCAATAACAGCATTGAATCCCACTCCACAAGCGACGGGATACTGCACCTCGACACATTTCGAGCCGTAGATGTCGCGCATGTTCGACATGATGTTGTCGAAGTCGCAAGTCTCACGGTCGAGTTGGTTGATAAGGAAAATAACGGGTTTATTCAGTTTTTCGGTATTGCGGAAAGCGTTCATTGTACCCACCTCTGGACCATACTGTCCGTTGACGACGATAAGAGCCTGGTCTGTGACGTTGAGAGCGGTGATTGTTCCACCTACGAAGTCATCAGAACCCGGGCAGTCGATGAAGTTGAGTTTCTTGCCGTTCCATTCAGCATGGAAGACAGTGGGGAACACAGAGTATCCATATTCCTGCTCAACAGGGAAATAGTCGCTCACGGTGTTCTTACCCTCGATGGTGCCACGGCGCTTGATAATACCTGCTTCGAAAAGCATAGACTCGGCAAGAGTGGTCTTGCCGCTACCCGCACTGCCAATGAGTGCGATGTTTTTGATTTCATTAGTCTTATAGACTTTCATATACAATAGATTTAGATGTTAATTGGTGTCAGATTTAGATGTTATTTGGGGCCTTTTTGAAAATTTGGGCATAAAAGTACACATTTTTTGATGAACAGCAAAAAAAAATGCTTAAAAACCACTTTGATTTTTATTTTATTAGTAATTTTAGCACGGTTAAAAGTCATTTCCTCCGATGAACGTATCCATTTATATCCATATACCCTTTTGCAAGAGCCGCTGTGTGTATTGCGGATTCTATTCATCCACCTTGTCAGAGTTGCGCGAAGCGTACGTGGATGCCTTATGCCATGAACTGACATTGCGCATGGATTACCTCCCTGCAGGGGGAGAAGTACACACACTTTACATCGGGGGCGGGACACCATCACAACTGAGCGAAGGACAATTGTCGCGACTTATGTCTTTTATTTATAATAAGGTAGGGACACCCTTAGAGGTGACGATAGAATGCAATCCTGATGATGTGACAGACGAGTTCGCCCGCCATTTGTGCCAATGCGGTGTGAACCGTGTAAGCATGGGCGCACAGACATTTGACGACGACAGATTGCGTTTTCTGGGCCGACGTCACGATGCCGCGCAAGTGGCCGCAGCGATGCAATCATTACGGAAGGAAGGCATCGGAAATATCAGCATCGACCTGATGTTCGGTTTTCCCGGGCAGACACTTGAAGAATGGACAGCCGACATCCGACAGGCTATCGCACTGAGTCCCGAGCATATCTCCGCCTACAGTCTGATGTACGAGGAAGGCACCCCACTCTACTCGATGCTGGAGCGCGGCCAAGTGAAGGAAATTGACGAAGAGTTGAGCCGCAAGATGTACGACACACTTTGCGGCATGCTATATGATGCCGGTTATGAGCATTATGAAATCAGTAATTTTGCCCTCAAAGGATACCGTTCGCGCCACAACAGCGGTTATTGGAACGGCACACCCTATTTAGGATTAGGTGCCGCCGCACATTCGTTCGACGGTGAGAGCCGACAATGGAATGTGAGCGACGTGCGCCAGTATATCGCCAGTATCCAACGCGACGAGATACCCTGCGAGCGGGAAACGCTTGACGCCTCAACCAAATACAATGACCTGATTGTGACCGCGCTGCGCACCTGTGACGGTATTGACATGAACCGTCTGACAGAGGATTTGGGTGTAGAGTATCGTGACTATCTGTTGAAAAACGCACAAAAAAATGTCGCCCTCGGTTTGTTGGTTATCGAGGACGACCATATTCGTTTAACCCGCAAAGGGCTTTACGTCAGTGACATGGTGATGGAAGAGTTAATATTCTAAGGAGGTTTAGGATAAAAAAGGAAAACCTAGGATTATTATCTCTCTACTATATTGCGGAATTTGTTCCAATAATCGGCGCTTAGATATGCCTCACGGGCGCCGGAAGGGATGTAGAGCGTGGCGCTATTGACCACGTTCGCATCGAATGCATTCTCCATGGCGGGGGCGCGCTCACCCTTCATGATGATGGTGGTGAGGGGACAACCCTGGAACGACATGTTGCTCACGCCTTTTATGGATGCGGGCAATGTGATGGTGTTTAACAGCCTGATGTTGTGAAACGCTCCTGTATAGATTTGCTCAACCCCTTCGACAATCTCCACCTCGTCGAGAATCAGCCCTTCGGGGCAGCGCATGACCGTTTTCATGTCAGCGGTGTAAAGGATGCCTTCCACCGACTGGAATTTGAGGTTAGAGGCGGTGTTGATTTCCCTAAGATTGGGACAATTGGAAAAAGCGTCATACGATATGAGTCTGGCACGATTGGGGATGACAATCGTCTGTAACTTGTCGCATCCCGCAAAAAGCCTTGTCGAGATGTCATTCTTCCGTGTATAGCAATCTTGGTTTCTTCCTATGGCATAACACGCTCCACCCTTGACGATGACAGCCTCGGAGAGGTCCAAGTCCTGTAACTTGCCGTTGCCGCTTGCCATCTCATGTATGGTGACGATGTCCGAGCCGTTTATTTCACCGATAATCTTCAGGTTTGATACCGTCATCTTCTGGAAACCGAGAGCAGCATTGAGTCCGCCGGCTTCGATTTGTACCGTTTTCTGTTGTGCCATCATTCCCATCGCGAAGAAGAGGCAAAAAGTAATAGATAGGATTTTTTTCATATTAGTAGCGTTTACCCGCTCCAAACCATCAGAAGGGTCATTGCGGATTGTTATTCTTTTAGTGATTCAAGGTATTTCTTTTTGATGTCGCGTTCTATTTCAGTCGGCATTCTTCCGGTAATGGAAAGACATTTGACAAAAACACAGACAGCAAAGACAATGACCGCCACAGCCACGGTACATACCCACAGGAGCCATTCGGGCTTGATGCCAACCGTGTTCATAAAGACGATGCCAGCGACCACGGGAATGGCAAAGAGCAACCAATCGGCACCCGATTTCATTTTGAACTGCTGGAGCGCCTCCTGATATTCTGTGCTTTCTTTGAGAAGCCTGGTCTTGTTTTTCAACCACAATTCCTCTTTTTGTTCTTCAGTCATGAATTGTAGATTTATGATTGTCGCCACAAATTTAAGAATAAAAGTTGAGAAAGCATGTATTTCCTCATTTATTTTTTGCAAATATATCGAGTCTGATAAAACAGCGAAAAAAACGCTCCCCGAAGGGAGCGTCATTGTTTATACGGTCAAGCATGTGCTCAGAACCTGAAGTCGAACTCCAAATCCAAGAAATTGTGGTTGTGTTTCGCCAACGAACGGTTGTTTACCAGACCATATTCGAAATTCAACTGCATGTTTTTGCTGAAGAAATAGTTCAAACCCACCTCATACATTGTCTTCGAGGAGTCCCAGTCCTTGGCCTGACGATAAGTCTGATAACGGGCTTTGGCATGGAGTTTTGATTTGATTACGGGAACGATGCCGAAAACATACCAACCATCGGCCTTGTCTCCATTGCTGTAATCAATCAGTGTCCCGCCTTTGCCAGCCTGACCGGGAGCGACGCCCCATCCCTGACTGTGGATATACTCCGTGCGGAAGGTGTACTCATCCTTGTCCCACTCGGCAGAAAGACAGTAACGGTTCAGCCCCACACTGCCAATGTCAACCTGTGTAGTGGTGGACGCGTTTATCGGGTCGGTGACAAGAGCCGTCATGCCACCATGGCTACCAGTCCAACCGAAAGCACCGATACGCAGCCCTTTCACGGGCATTACCCACAAGCCACCGATAACATCCTTCCGGTGGTCTTTGTCTTTGCGGTTGATACCCTCACCGTTGTACACACCTACTTGGTAGTGCAGCAAGGGACGACCTGCGCTGTTGGGTAACACATCACCCTGAACCTGAATACCGATATCACGTCCACCACTTGATTTCTCTCCTGCACGGTCGCCAAAACCCGACAGGTTGTTCACCACCATGGCATACGAATACCAGCCTTGAGTGATAGGATGAGTGGGGTTCTCAAATGTAAAAGCACGTTTGAACTGACCTACTTTTAAGCGGAACTCTTTATGTTTCACCCATTCCGCATAAAGGTCAACCAACTGAACGGTAGGCTCACCGGGACCCTTAGCATTCGTTCCCTGCACCTGTGCACGCCAATCGACATCGCCAATCTTTCCATCGACGATGAAACGCAACAGACGGAGGTTAAACTCATTATGGTCGGCTCCCTCGGCGTCTTCATACTGATATTGAAGCATACCGTATCCGCTCACCTTGAAGTTCTTAATCCACTGCGGCAAGTCGGAACCTTTGCTCTCTTGTGAAAAAGCCGCCTGGACAAACCCCACCAAGAGAATCGCTAAAATTGTTAATTTCTTCATAATAGATTAATATTAGTTATTGATTTATATTTTCAAAGATTAATCATTCGTCGTTGCTACTTATCGTCTTTCTTTGTCGTACACTCATTCACCAAGTAAACGATGCTCATGTACGGGATTCCCGTGTTCGTCTCAAGACCTATCTCACACGTACGACTGTTAGAATAACCTACTTCGATGTGGTGTTCTTCGATTTGGGGACGCAACTTGCGCAGACCATAACGGTTCAGTTCAGGATAAGTGAAACCACGGTCACCGGCAAAACCACAGCAGCCCACGCCCTCAGGCAGATAGACATTGGTGCTGCAAAGTTTGGCCAATGCAATCATGTCGTCGGCAACACCCATCTCACGTGTCGAGCACGTCAGGTGAAGGGCTACAGGACGGTCGATGGGATGGAAGTCCAGACGATCCTTCAGATAGGTCATGATAAATTCGGCAGGTTCATACAGTTTCATCTTCTTCATCACCTTACGCATACGGTGAAGACAAGGACTCTGTGCGCAGAGTACGGGATAACGGCCTTCCTCGGATGCTTTCCACAAGGCTGCCTCCAATTCTGCACTCTTGCGGTCTGCAATGTCGAGCATACCCTTGCTCTCCCATATCTGACCACAACACATGCGCTCCATACCCTCCGGGAAGATGACTTCATATCCGCTCTTGTGCATGAGTTGAACCACCTCGTCGACAAGAGGACGCTCGGCAGGTGACTTCCTCGACAGACCCATCGTCTGGTTGATGCAACTGGGGAAATACACTACCTTCAGGTCAGTATCGGGCGCTTGCCGTTTTTCTCCATGGGGAATACTCTCGTCGATAATCATCTTGGTCAGGTCGGATTTCTTGGGCTGGCGCCTCTTCTTTGGCATGGCGGTAGTCCACAGGGGAAGACCCATCTTGTTCATGCCGCGGCAGACACCGCTCATGAGTTTCGGACCTAAGGTGACATGTCCCGCATGAGCCACATCAAGAACCACACGGAGACCTTTCTTGATGCCCGCCAAGTGGTTGGCTGCGAACTCACCGGCTTTATAACCCATCTTGCTGTTGAGCATGTCGAGTTGACGGATGAGGTGAGTCAGTTCACCTGTGTTGATTTTCATCGGACAGGAGGTGGAACACAAACCATCGGTGGCACAGGTTTGATTGCCGTAGTATTTGTATTGCTTGCGCAATGTGGCTGCACGCTGTGGATCAGAGCCAGTGACTTCCAACTCGCGTATCTCACGTTGAACAGCAATACGCATTCTGCTCGAGAGAGTCAAGCCGCACGACATGCAGTTGACCTCGCAGAAACCACACTCGATACATTTGTTGGCGCGCTTCACTTGTTCTATCGTCTCTTTGGCGGTTGACAAACTCGGATCCATCAAGTAATGACCACCGTCGGGGACACTGTCAAAATCGTAATCCAGCACGGGTAATGGTTTCAGGCATTTGATGAAACAGTCGGGGTCGTCGTTGAAGATGACACCTTGGTTCAACAATCCGTCCGGGTCGAAAATCTCCTTCAACTCCTTCATGACAGCATAAGCCTTCTCGCCCCACTCGTATTTGACAAAAGGAGCCATATTACGGCCTGTTCCATGCTCCGCCTTGAGTGAACCATCGTAACCCTCCACGACTAACTTTGCCACAGCACGCATCATGTCAGCATATCGTTTCACCTCACTCTCGCTCTTAAAACTCTGATTCAGGATAAAATGGTAGTTGCCCTCAAATGCATGACCATAGATGCAAGCGTCGCTGTAACCATGGTCTGCGATGAGTTGTTGAAGTTTCACTGTGGCTTCGGGAAGAGACTCAATGGGGAAGGCAACGTCTTCAATCAAGCATGATGTGCCAACAGGACGTGTACCGCCCACAGAGGGGAATATACCGGAACGAATGGCCCAATACTTGCCGTAAACGGCCGGGTCTTCGGTAAACTCGGCGGGTATATACAGGCGGAATTGACTGAGGCATTCCTTAATCTTGTCAATCTTCTCAAGCAATTGCTCATGAGTGATACCTTTGGTCTCAGTAAGGATGGCGGTGAGGTTATGATAATCGCCCGGAGACACACCTTCAATCTTCCCGTCATCCACGTCTTTCTTATACTGCAAGAACACAGGGTCGTCAACAGAATTCAACGACATGTAGTCCAACATTTCGGCACTCTTCACCATGAGGTTCTCGGCGCTCATCTGCAAATCGTCGGAGCCAGCCTTCAACTTCTTCATGGCAACCACAGCCTCGCAACTCTCTTTCATCGAGAGGAAATAAACCATGGCAGAGGCCTTATACTTGTAATCGCGCAACGTTCGCATAGTCACCTCGGAGAGGAAGGCAAGGGTGCCTTCCGAACCGACAATGCTGTGAGCGATAATGTCAAACGGGTCGTCGTAGGCAACCAGCGGCCGCAGATTCAGACCGGTTACATTTTTAATAAGGTACTTGTTGCGGATGCGTGTCGATAATTCTTCATCTGCACGCACCTTGTCGCGCAAGTCTTCTATCTTTTTCAAAAATTCGGGATGGCTCTTACGGAAGGCTTCTCTGCTGGCTTCGTCACCTGTATCAAGAACGGTGCCGTCGGTAAGAATCAAACGTGCAGAAATCAACATACGGTCGCTATTGGCATGCACGCCACAATTCATGCCGGAAGCATTGTTGCAGACAATGCCGCCGACCATAGCGGACCCGATGGAGGCTGGATCAGGCGGAAATACCCGGCCGTATGGTTTCAAGATGTCATTGACACGGGAACCGATAATACCCGGTTGAAGACGGATGGTCAAATCGTCACCTTCCTTGTCTTCTATCAATTCGTATTTCTCCCAATGTTTACCAGCAACGATGAGTACACTGTCTGTGCAACTCTGCCCTGACAATGATGTGCCGGCAGCCCGGAAGGTGTAAGGCAAGTGGTGCTCTTTACACAATTGCACGATTTTGGAAATTTCTTCTTCGCTGTCGCTGCGGATAACCAATTGTGGTATCTGGCGGTAAAAACTGGCGTCAGTTCCCCACCCCAAGGTACGCAACTCATCGGTATAAAGGCGGTCGGAAGGAATGATACGCTTAAACGCCTTAAGGATGTCGTTAGTCATAGGCAATAAGGTTTTTAGATTGTTAGGAAAAAGTTTGCTACAAAGATAGTAAAAAAAATAGAAAATAATGCAATTTTCTCATTTTTTTATCGTATATTTGCAGCAACAATCTATTATTAGCCTTTAGAACTTATTAATAATACAAAACCGAAAAACCTATGACAGCGTTAATTTCTGTAATCCCAATCGTGTTACTCATCGTTTTGATGATGGGATTTAAAGTTTCTGGCTATAAGAGTGCTATCATCACTCTAGTGGTAACCATCCTTCTTGCACTCTTCGCCACACCTGCGATGGGCATCATTCCGGATAAATATGCTGACGTCAGCATCACAGGCATTACGCTGTGGTCGATCGTCGAAGGCTTCCTTAAAGCATGTTTCCCCATTATCCTTATTATTATCTGTGCCATCTTCAGTTATAATATTTTATGTGAGACGAAGGAAATAGAAACCATCAAAACACAGTTCATACAGATGACCTCCGACAAGGGTTTGCTCGTGTTGTTGCTCACTTGGGGACTCGGCGGCGTGCTCGAAGGTATGGCTGGTTTCGGAACAGCCGTGGCTATCCCTGCTGCCATTCTGATTGGTTTAGGTTTCAAACCGATGTTCTCGGCTGTCATCTGTCTGGTGGCCAACACCGTGGCAGTTGGATTCGGCGCCGTGGGACTGCCGGCAACCACGCTGGCTAACCAGGTTGCAGCCAGCGGCACGGCTACTTCCGCCGAATTATGTGAGGTAGCAACCTTCATCATCATCCAACTCGCGCTCATGTTCTTCATCACACCGTTCCTTATCCTGATGATGACTGACCGCAAGAAGATTCTCAAGAACCTGTCCATAGCCCTCTTCGTGGGAGCCTTCTCTATCACCGTGCAGTTCTGTTGCGCCCACTTCATCGGCCCTGAGACACCTGCCATCCTCGGTTCTGTGGCAGCCATCATCGCCATGCTCCTCTACAACAAACTATTTATCAAGAATACCGATGCCGATGGGGTGAAAGTAGAGAAAAAGAAATTCGGATTGACCAAGACGCTGAAGGCATGGAGTGTATATGCACTCATCATCTTCTTCATTCTCATTTCGAGTAAGATTGTGCCCCCCATCAACGAATTGCTCAACAACACGTTGGTAACCAAGTTCGACCTTCCCGTCACCGGTAACGCCTTCAAGTTTGGTTGGCTCTCCAATGCCGGTCTGATGATTTTCCTCGGCGCTGTCATTGGCGGTCTTATTCAGGGCTTGAGTTTTGGTCGTCTGATGAGATTGTTGGCCAAGACAACCATCAATTTGCAGAAGACCGTGGTGACTATCTGCTGCCTTGTAGCCATGGCCATGTTGATGAACAATACAGGTATGACCAACGACATTGCGAAAGGCTTGGTTGAACTCACAGGTGCTGTATTCCCATTCTTCGCACCGCTCATCGGTTCTATCGGCACCTTCGTCACTGGTTCTGCCACCAATGCGAACATTCTCTTCGGTAAACTTCAGGCTACAGCCGCAAGCGACCTTGGACTCGTCAATCAAGGAACATTCTTCGGTGTAAGCGGAAACGAGACCAACTGGCTGGCAGCAGCTAACTGTGCCGGTTCTGAGGGTGGTAAACTGCTCTCTCCGCAGAGTATCGCCATCGCTACCGCAGCCTGCGACATGGAGGGTCAGGACGGTGAAATCATGCGTAAGACCATGCCGTTCGCCATCTTCTGGATACTCATGAACGGACTGATGGTCTTCCTCGGGTTGCACGTCTTTTAATTAGGACTTTCCTGTTTATCCCTCCGCTTGCCGTTTTTCGGTAGAAGGTTACCTCGCAAGGAGGGAGACATATTGGAAGCGTTAAGTAAATCTGCCAAATATATTCAAATCGAGGAAAAGATTTGCATATTTGGCAGATTTGTATGTTATATATCGAGACAAATATATACCTTTGCACCCGAATTCTAATACGCTTTTCATTAACGAAAGAAAGGATAAGACACGATGGAAAACCGGGCAATCAGCAAGAAATTGTTATTAAGCGAATTGCGCGACTATGTGGTTATTTTTATCGGCATCATGATGTGTGCCGGCGGCTGGGTGATTTTTCTTTTGCCCAACCATATCATGACAGGGGGCACGCCGGGTATCTCCTCCATCTTGGAATGGGGCCTTGGTATCGATGTGGAGTATTCCTATATGGCCATCAACGGCATCTTGCTGCTGATTGCGCTACGGGTGCTGGGATGGCGTTTCTGCATGAAGACGGTCTATGCCGTGGTGCTGTTTTCCATTGCCATTCCCGTATTGCGCAGCATGGTGGGCAACACACAGTTATTGCACGACCAATTGTTTATGGCTACGGTGGTGGGAGCCGGTTTCTGGGGTTGCGGTGTGGGCATCAGTCTGGCAGCACATGGCAGCACAGGCGGCACCGACGTGGTGGCTGCCATTGTCAACAAATACAAAGACATCTCGTTGGGGCACGCCATCCTCATCGCCGACCTGCTCATCATCACATCGAGTTATCTGGTGCTCCGCGATTGGGAACAGGTCATTTACGGTTATGTGATGCTGTTCGTCTCCACCTTCTGTGTCGATCAAGTGGTGAATATGTCGCGGCGGTCAGTTCAGTTTTTTATCATTACCGAGAATTACGAGGAGATGGGCAAGCAAATCAATCACTACATCCATCGCGGATGCACGCTCATCAAAGGTCAGGGATTTTACAGCGGACATGAGGTGAGCATGCTGTTTGTACTGGCACGCAGGTCGGAGTCGGGACGCATCTTCGCCCTTATCAACGAGATTGACCCCAAGGCATTTGTCTCACAAAGTGCAGTTATAGGTGTATATGGTGAAGGATTCGAGGGTTTTAAGGCGAGTTTGAAATCAAAACGGAAAGAAGAGAAGCACGCATACTCTGACCCAATAACGGAACAATAAAAAAGCCGATATGTTGAAAGACATTTTACTCGTGGGCGCAGGCAGTTTCTTCGGAGGCATCGCCCGTTATGCCGTATCGCTCGTTTATAAATGGGGCGGCGCAGGATTTCCCGTCGGCACCTTCCTTGTCAACATCGCCGGATGTTTCCTGATAGGTCTGTGCATGGCCTTGTTGGGCCGTCATGCACATCTTAATCTGTTGCTGAGTGTGGGCTTTTGCGGCGGTTTCACCACGTTCTCCACCTTTTCCAAAGAAAGCCTGCAGTTGTTGGAGGCAGGCGACTATCTTACCTTTATCCTCTATCTGGCAGGCAGCGTGGTCTTGGGTATCGGTGCCGTGATGCTGGGATTCATGTTGGGGAGAGGATGATTTCAAGAAGTCAAAGAGGTTAGAGGAGTTAAAGAAGTTAAAGGACAATACCACTAATAAAAAAGGATTCGCATAGAGGCACCACTTCGACATACTGAAGAGGCGCCAGTCCAATTCAAATGGGCAATAAAAAAAAGCCATCATTTGAGATGGCTTGCGGTGCGTACGGGACTCGAACCCGTGACCTCCTGCGTGACAGGCAGGCATTCTAACCAGGCTGAACTAACGCACCAATAGAGGTGATTTTTTGCGGTGCGTACGGGACTCGAACCCGTGACCTCCTGCGTGACAGGCAGGCATTCTAACCAGGCTGAACTAACGCACCAAAAGTGTTGTTCTAATTTTGCGGATGCAAAGGTAATGACATTTTTTGTCATCGCCAAATATTTATCATACTTTTTCCAAAAAAAGTTGCATGACTACAGCATTTTTATAGTCATTGCCCGTTCTTATCCAGTCTTTAAGTTCGGCTGTGGGCTTGAAACCCTCATTTTGGAACAGCGCCATCGACGAATGGTTGTCGGTGGACACAATGGCATACAGTTGGTGAAGGTGTATGACGTTTATAGCATATTGCACGAGTTGCCTTAATGCCGCAGCGGCATATCCATGCAGACGGTGCTCTTTCATAATGACGACACCCACCTCAGCCCTGCCATACCGCGGTTCGAAATTGAGGATGTCAACGATGCCGACGGGCGACCCTACCCCATTCTCAACTATAAGTCTCATTTGTCGGTCGGCATAGATGTCGCTGGTGTTGCGTGTGATGAATTCAGTGAGGGCGGCTTTGGAATACGGCACATTCGACGTGCACACATCCCACATGGTCATATCGTTTTCGATGGTATAGAGCAGGTCGAGGTCTTCCAGTTCCATCGCCCTGAGTTTGATGTCGGGCAATTTATCGTCGTTGTTCATTTCAATATCTCTTCAGAGGTTATAATGGTCTTTGTATCAGGGCTATACGTGCCAAGGGTAATGTTTTTCTGCGGCTGCTGGCGGATGATATCGAGAATATCGCCATATTGGTAGGAATCGACATCATAGACGATACATAGCGGTTTATCTTCAGGCAACTGATCGATGAACTCCAGGTGCCCCATTGGATTGCGTTTACCTGCTCCGATATGGAACTCCGCATTCAGTCCTTTCTTTTTTGACAGCAAGCGACACTGGGTGATGGTTTTCTGGGGGCCAACGAAAACATAGGTAGGCTCTACCCTTCGTTTCCTGCTGATAAAACCGAGAGATTTCCTTATTTTATGCAACTGCAGTTTGATGAGCGAGAATGCCGCGCTGGCAAAGACCGCCAGTTTGATGGGGATGGAAATAAAGATAGAGGAATTGGCATAGTGCTTCCTGAAAAAGATAAGCATGGCATCGTAGAAGACGTGCACGTAACGGAACGACGATTTCTGCGTGCTCTCACCTTTGTAATGAAGGATGACCTCGGGAATGTACCAATTTTGGAATCCGCCCTCATGCAGTCTATATGACAGGTCGATATCTTCGCCGTACATGAAGAAATCCTCGTCGAGCAACCCGATTTTGTCGAGCGCCTCTCTTCTCAACATACAGAACGCACCGCTGACAACATCAATCTCCGCGGGTTCGTCCCACGGCAGATAACCCATGTAATACTTTCCGAAACGGCGGCTTTTGGGATAGCGTTTGCACAACCCCACCATTTTGTAAAAGGCGGTCATGGGTGTAGGGTTGCCCCTGCGAGACTCCAGCGCCTTATTGCCGTCGGCCATAAGCATCATCACTCCCGCCGATCCCGCATCGGGATGCTCATCCATGAAGGCGACCACATTTTTGAGTGTCTCTTCTCCCACGAAAGTATCGGGATTGAGCAGCAACACATAGTCGCCAGTTGACTGTTTGATAGCCACATTATTGGCACGTGCAAATCCGAGGTTATGGTTACTCTCGATGTAATGCACGTCGGTGAATTTCGCCTGCAAATACTCCAAACTACCGTCATGAGAGTGGTTGTCAACGACAAACACCTCAGCGTCAAGACCTTTTATGGCCCTGTAAACACTGTCAAGACACTGATAGATGTAATGTTTGACATTGTAGTTGACGATAATGACCGATAGTTTCATTTTGTCTTTTCTTCCGCCTCGGTTTCAGTTTCAACAATCTCTTCCTCCACGACCACCGCATTCTCCTCGGGCACCTCTGCATCCTCGGTCTCAGCATAACACTTTCCCAAGGTGGGGAACACGAACCACATGCTCAGGAAAAGAATCAGGGCCAGATATGAATAGCCCATATTATCGAACACATAATAGGCTATGATATTCAGGAGCATGGGAACACCCAAGAGCATTATTCTCAATGTACCCCATTTCTTAAGCGATTTCTCCTTGTATTTCATGAGTTGGTCGTGTATCTTGCGGAACTTAAACATCCTCAACGCCAGAGGAATGACACAAATGGTGAGGAGCACCAACACGCACTCCACGATAAAGTCTGGTTTCGTTTGGAGTGCAAGTTCTCCGCCTGGTATCACTTTCGTCTCAAACAATATGATGATGAGGATGGCCATCACCACGAATGCTAAAAAAAGCCTCAAAAGGATATTTTTTACTTGACGCATGGTTTGTAAGGAAGTTAAGGAAGTTAAAGAAGTTAAAGAAGTTAAAGACAATAGTGGGAAGAATGGGAGGGAGGAGAGAAAGTAGTTTGTTATTGTCCGAAGGGTGTGCGGTTGAGGATGGAGCGGCCCAGGGTTACTTCGTCGGTATATTCCAACTCGTCGCCTACGGAGATGCCCCTTGCGATGACGCTCAGTTCTACTGGATAGGGTTCGAGTTTGCGCGAGATATAGAAATTGGTGGTATCGCCCTCCATGGTGCTCGCCAACGCAAGAATCACCTCTTTGACACCGCCTTTTTTCACGCGCTCCACCAAGGCGTCAATCCACAGATCGGCGGGCCCTATGCCATCCATGGGCGAAATGACCCCTCCGAGCACATGATAAAGCCCGTGAAACTGCTGCGTATTCTCAACCGCCATCACGTCCTGGACATTTTCGACCACACAAATGATTGACGGGTCGCGACTCTTGTCAGAGCAAACAGGGCATAACTCGTCATCGGAAATATTATGGCAAAGGCGGCAGAATTTCACCTCATCGCGCATCTTATCTATGGCAGCGGTGAAGGTCTTCACATCCTCGGGCTCTTGACGCAAGAGATAGAGCACAAGTCTCAATGCGGTCTTGCGCCCTATCCCGGGAAGTTTTGCAAATTCGCCTACCGCCTTCTCAAGCAGCGACGAAGGAAAATGTTGTATCATCAACGATGCCCTTGTCCGGCTGGATTAGAAATAGAATCCGAATCCCACTTTCAGTCCGAAACAAGAATAGTCGCTGTGCTTTTTGAACGACTGCTGATAGTACAGCGCGGGCTCAACGGTGAGATAACGGTTGAGGAAGAAAGCATACCCCACTTCCACGCCCGGCATCAAATCGTTGTAGTTGGTGTCTGCGTGTATGAACTCAACGTTAGCCCCGAGATAGATTCCATTCTGGATGATGTAGTATCTGCCGCCTACACCCAGTGAGAAACTGTCAGGAGCCTTGCCGTTGTTCTCATACTTAAAACTACCTGTAGCCATCACATTATCAAAGAGGAAATATCCGCCTTTGGCTTCCATACCGATTTTCAGGTCGTTCTTACCACTGTAATTGAAGTCGAGCCCAGTAGCCGAAAGACCGACATACTTTTTACCTTCTTCAAACTGTGCGCTGGCTGTGAGCGACACTGCCAACACTGCGAGCAATAATGCTAATTTTCTCATGTCAATAATTATTAGTTTTTTATGATGTTTTTGTTTGTTTTTTAAACCATGCGAAGAACCACACGAGTGCCACGACGAGCACCACCGCGCCAAGAGAATATCCTAACGTTCCGCTCCATGCGAATGCCTGCGGGCTGACAAAGATAAACGTAGAGCATACGGTTGTCATAAACAAGGCGGGAATAAGCGTGACAATGAACGGTTTTTTCTTTTGCACCAAGAACACGGTGACAGCCCACAACATGAAGACCGACAGCGTCTGATTAGACCATCCAAACCAATTCCACAAGATATTGAACCCTTCCTTGTCGTTCATCTGCCATATCAACAATGCTACGGCAGCGGCGAACATCGGAATGCAGACATAGAGACGTTTGCGTATCGAACGCTGCTCCACCTTCAGGAAATCGGCTATAATAAGACGTGCAGACCGGAATGCCGTATCACCGCTGGTAATGGGCGCAGCCACAACGCCGAGCAACGCCAATATGCCGCCTGCCACTCCGAGCCAATCGTTACAGATAAGGTTGACGACCGATGGCGCATCGTTGATGGCCGCGGCTCCGCCTGCAATCTGTTCAGAACCTGGTACGGGCGAGTCGTAGAAGAAATACATGGCCACGGTAGCCCATATCAACGCTACGATACCTTCGGTAATCATGGCACCGTAGAAGATGGGGCGTCCTTGTTTCTCACTTTTCATGCATCGCGCCATGAGGGGGCTCTGCGTGGCATGGAATCCGCTGATGGCTCCACATGCGATAGTGATGAAGAGATAGGGGAATATGCTTTGCGATGTGAGTGCCGGAACGCTCAATCCCTCCCACAGTTCAGGGATATGGGGCTGCTTGATGAGCAGCATGACCAGCAACGCAGCCGCCATGAACAAGAGTGAAAAAGCGAACAACGGATAAACCTTGCCGATAATCTTGTCGATGGGCAACATCGTAGCGATGATGTAATAGACAAAGATGATGATAATCCAGAAGACATACTGTCCGAGATTTTCGGTGACCGCAGCAGGTTCCCACATGTCGCCTAAGATTTTGGCCGGGCTGAACACAAACACTGCACCGACCATCATCAGCAAGAATACGGAAAAGACGAGCATCACCTTCTTGGTTTTTTCCCCCAAGAAGCGACCGATAATCTCAGGTTGGTTGGCACCCCCGAGCCTGACACTGAGCATTCCACTCAGATAATCATGAACAGCACCAGCGAAGATACATCCCAACACAATCCAGAGATACGCTGACGGTCCGAACTTCGCACCCATGATGGCACCGAAGATAGGCCCAGTACCGGCAATATTGAGGAATTGAATCATGAAGATTTTCCACGGGGGGAGCACGATAAAATCGACGCCATCGGCCTTGGTGATGGCCGGAGTGGGTCTGTCATCGGGGCCAATGATACGCTCTACGACTTTGCCGTAGATAAAATACCCTGCGACGAGCGCAACCAGACTGATAATGAAAGTAATCATCCTATAAAACAGGTATGTCTTAAAAAATCTTTTACATCGCAAACTCCTCCACCCCAAAGAGCCTCAATGTCAAATTATCATATAATTCAATTGCAAAAGTACACAATAAATTTGAAATATGAAAAAAAACCTATAACTTTGCATCAAATTTTTCACAAACGGAGTAAAAGCAGGAGATTTGAAATCACGCTACTTCTCCCTAACTTCAATTATGAGACGATTTATCACGACCATCGCGCTGTTGCTGCTCACGCTTCATGCGTTTTCACAAGTGCCCAAGCGCGAAGTAAGGGCAGTGTGGCTGACCACTATCGGCGGCATCGACTGGCCTCGCACACGCGGTGAAGAACAACAGAAACGTGAGTTATGCCAAATACTAGACCGTTTGCAAGCGGCAAATGTAAATACGGTGCTTCTTCAGACGCGCGTCCGTGCCTCCACGATCTATCCTTCCGATTATGAGCCTTGGGATGTGTGCATGACAGGCCGCGCAGGCGGCAACCCCGGTTATGACCCACTGCGTTTTGCCGTGGATGAGTGCCACCGCCGTGGCATGGAGATACACGCATGGGTGGTGACCATCCCCGTAGGAAAGTGGAACAACCCTGCATGCAAACAGTTACGCTCACGCTATCCTTCTCTCATCAAGAAAATCGGCGATGAAGGGTTTATGAATCCCGAATCAAGTGAGACAGGAAACTACTTGGCAAAAATCTGCAAAGAGATAACCGACCGGTACGACATCGACGGCATCCACCTCGACTATATCCGCTATCCAGAGAAATGGTCGTTCAAAGTGAGCCGCGAACAGGGCCGTAATTATATCACCGATATTGTGAGGAAGATACACCGTACGGTGAAACAATCGAAACCCTGGGTGAAGGTCAGTTGTTCGCCTATCGGCAAATACAGCGACTTGTCGCGGTACAACAGCAAAGGTTGGAACGCCTACCACACTGTGTGTCAGGATGCCCAGCGATGGTTGCGCGAGGGACTGATGGACGAGTTATTCCCCATGATGTATTTCCGCGAGAATAACTTCTATCCGTTCGCCATCGACTGGAAAGAGAGGGATTACGGGCGCATCGTTGCTCCGGGCCTCGGCATCTGGTTCTTGGACCGCCGCGAAGGCAACTGGCCGCTAACCGACATCACGCGCGAACTACAAGTGCTGCGCCAACTGAATTTAGGGCACACCTATTTCCGCAGCAAATTCTTTACCGACAATACCAAGGGAATTTACGATTATGTGAGAGGCCAATTTGACCAGTATCCCGCATTGGTGCCAGCCATGACATGGGAACAGAGCGCCCCGCCGAGCGCCCCTACCCGATTCGGCCAAAAGCGACACGACGATATGGTGGAACTGCGCTGGGACGGTTCGCATGACAACAGCAACGGTCCATATTTATTATATAATGTATATGCGAGCCGCACCACCCCTGTTGACATCAACGACCCCCGCAACTTGATAGCCGCCCGACTGGTGACCAACCAACTGTTTCTCAAGTCAAGCGGCGACGACCGTCCGATGTATTACGCCATCACGGCAATGGACCGCTACGGCAATGAGAGCGCAGCCCTGCAAAGCAACGCTATTCGCGGAGCCTCACGCATCCCTCTGTTGAAGAATGACGGCCGAAGGGTTTTTTTCAATAAAGACTCGTCACTCGACATCAGTGTGATGGTCATTGAGAGCATTGTCGGCAACGAGGTGACCCGCAAGCCCTATCTGGGCGAAACGGTCGATATCAGCCGCCTGCCCGACGGCATGTACGTGCTCTTTGCACAAAACAAGCACAAGGTCAAGCACCGTATCGGGGAGTTTATCATCAAAAGAGGAGGGTGATGTTTGAAATACGAAATACGAATTATGAAATACGAAACAGGGTAAGCGGAAGAATCCGTTTACCCTATTGTTTGTTATGAGAGTTTGTTGATATGAATCAGAATGGCAGGTCGTCTTGAGAGCCGTTTTCGGTAGCAGCCTCGGGTGAGGGAGCCGGAGCGGCTGGCTGAGGAGCAGCGGGAGCCGGGGCATCAGTAGGCAGGGGAGCCGGAGCGATGGGTTGAGGTCCTGCCGGAGCGTTCTGCGGGAACGGCGGTTGCACAGAAGGTGCTGCTGTGTATGGACCCTGGGGCTGAGGAGCCGTTGCGGGGTCGTAAGGACGTACGTCATATGCCCTGATAGAGTTGAACCATTTTCCATTATACTCATGGGCGTCAATATCAAACGACACCATCACTTCTTGTCCTAACTGTATGTTAAATCTTCTCAGTCTGTCTTCACCCATAACAGAGAAGACCATTTTTTTGGGGTAGGTGTCATGAGTTTCGATGACAAAATCCTGCGCTACCCATTCGCCACGAGCCGATGTGCCTCTACGCTCGGGCACCACGGCAATTACTTTACCTTGTAAATCCATTGTTATGCTATAATTATAATTTGATTGATATTTTCATGGAATGATATTCCGTAAATCGTTTGCGAAATTACAAAAATACTTCCGAAAAGAGAAATTTTTTCTCTATTTTTTTGTATTAAAGAGAGGTTTTTTGTAATTTTGTATCGATATAGCGGAATATTAACTAAAAATGAAATAAACATGAGATTTACCCTATCAAGTACGGCCTTAAGCAGCAGTTTGTCACAACTAGCACGTGTTATCAACAGCAAGAATTCACTCGCGATTTTAGACTGCATCTTGTTCCAGATACACGACGGTCAGTTGGTATTGACAGCCTCTGACAGTGAGAATACCATGAAGACATCACTACAGTTGGACGAATACGAAGGCGAGGCCGACATCTGCATCCCCAGCCGCACGATTCTCGACTCTGTGAAGGAATTGCCCGAGCAGCCATTGACCTTTGAGGTGAACACCGCCGATTACACCATTCAGGTGTCCTATCAGAACGGTGTCTATCACTTCACCGGTGTTGACGCTCAGGACTATCCGATGACCCAGCCTTTATCTGATGAGAGCACCATTGTAACGATGGACAGCGCCGTGCTTTACAACAATATCAACCGTTCGCTGTTTGCAACGGCTCAAGAGGAGTTGCACCCCGTGATGAACGGTATCTATTTTGACATGACCGAAGAGTGCGTGTCAATCGTCGCCACCGACGGCAAGAAACTGGTTCGCAACAAGAACTTCACGGTGAAAGTGGAGACTCCCTCGTCGTTCATTCTCCCCAAGAAACCCGCCACACTGTTGAAGAACGTGTTGACCAAAGAGACAGGTGAAGTAATCATCAAGTTTGACTCACGCAGCGCAGTCATCAGTTTCCCCGACGGCGTGTTGGTATGCCGTTTGCTCGACGGACGTTATCCGAAATATAACTCTGTGATACCGAAGAACAACCCGAATCAGTTGACCGTTGACCGCCGCACATTGTTGAGCGCCCTTCGCCGCGTGCTTCCCTTTGCCAGCGAGAGCAGCCAGTTGGTACGTCTGCACACAGAGATTGGCAAGTTGGAAGTATCGTCAGAGGACATCGACTTCTCAACCAGCGCGAAGGAGAACATCACTTGCGAATACGTGGGCATCCCGATGAGCATCGGTTTCAAAGGCAGCAGTCTGACCGATATCTTAGGCAGTCTGGACAGCGACGAGGTGGTAATCGAACTAGCCGACCCGAGCCGTGCCGGTGTGGTTGTTCCTGCTGTTCAGCCCGAGAATGAAGAGGTGCTGATGCTGATCATGCCCGTATTACTCAACGACTAAAGACCGTTTGTGATGAAACTGAAGTTGAGCAAACCGCTCATCGTCTTTGACTTAGAGACCACCGGACTCGACCTGGTGAAAGACCGTATCATCCAGATAGCCTACGTGAAAGTCTACCCCGACGGACGTGAGGAGCACCAATCCTATCTAGTGAACCCCGGGAAGCCCATTCCGACCGAGATTACGCGGTTGACAGGCATCAGCGACGAAGACGTGAAAGACGCTCCTTCGTTTGCCACCCTGTCGAAAACGCTCCAAGAAGATTTTCGGGGCTGTGATTTCGCAGGATTCAACTCCAACCATTTCGACATTCCGATGCTGGCGGAGGAGATGTTGCGCACAGGGGCGGATTTCGATTTCAGCAAGAGCCGTCTAATTGACGTGCAGACCATCTTCCACCGTATGGAACCGCGCAACCTGAGCGCCGCCTATAAGTTTTACTGTCACCGGTCGATGGATGAAGATTTTGAGGCTCATCGTGCCGACCAAGACGCCGAAGCCACCTACCGGGTATTACTGGGCCAATTGGAGATGTACAGCGGCGAAGAGGTTACGGCAGAGCAAGACGTGAACGAATATGCGAAGAAACGCCAGATACCCAATGACATGGATGCTCTGAGCCGTTTCTCTAAGACCAATGACAATGTGGATTTCGCCGGCCGTATCGTATGGAAGCCTGTGTTGGGAAAAGACGGGCGACCGCTGAAAGACGAGAACGGCAATCCGATACGTCAAGAGGTGTTCAATTTCGGCAAATACAAAGGATGGGCCGTGACCGACGTGCTACACCGCGACCCGGGATATTTCAGTTGGATGATGAACGGCGATTTCACTTACGACACGAAACAAGTGATGACGCGCATCCGTCTGAGAGATTTCAACGCAAAATAGAATTGCGGTAAGGGTATTCTCTCGTTTTCGGACATAGATTCATGTCGCATCATAGCGACATAGGGAGGAAACATTATTGACTTTGAACTCAAATAATAACATGTTAGAGGGAAAGAAAATCGTTTTAGGCATTACGGGCAGCATCGCCGCGTATAAATCGTGCCTCATCATCCGCGGACTCATAAAGCGTGGTGCTGAGGTTCAGGTAGTGATTACGCCCGCCGGAAAGGAGTTCATCACCCCCATCACACTCTCAGCCCTTACCCATAAACCCGTGGTGAGCGAGTTTTTCTCGCAGAGCGACGGCACGTGGAACTCGCATGTTGATTTGGGACTATGGGCTGATGCCATGCTCATCGCACCCTGCACAGCAAGCACATTGGGCAAGATGGCTCATGGAGTGGCCGATAATATGCTGATAACGACCTATCTGTCGATGAAAGCCCCCGTTTTCATCGCTCCTGCCATGGATTTGGACATGTATGCCCATCCCTCTACCCAACAGAACATGCGCACCTTGTCGGGCTACGGCAACCATTTCATTGAGCCGGGCAGCGGCTATCTGGCAAGCGGACTGGAAGGCAAAGGACGTATGGCAGAACCCGAAGACATCATCAAGGCTCTGGACCAGTTTTTTGATGAGACCGCACCGCAAGAGTTGAAGGGCAAGAAAGTGCTTATCACCGCCGGTCCCACCTATGAGAAAATCGACCCCGTTCGCTTCATCGGCAATTACTCCAGCGGAAAGATGGGATTCGCGCTTGCTACCGAATGTGCACGCCGTGGCGCTGAAGTTATCTTGGTGAGCGGACCGGTCAACCAACAGACACCAGAGCATGTGACCCGCATCGATGTAGAGAGTTGCTGTGAGATGTATGACGCTTGTATGCAGTATTTCCCGGAATGCGACGCAGCCATTCTGTGTGCAGCCGTGGCCGACTTCCGTCCGGATAACGTGGCTGACCAGAAAATCAAGCGCAAAGGTGATGACTTGACCCTGCGCCTCATACCCAATCCCGACATCGCCGCGTCGATAGGAAAGATAAAGACCGCCCGTCAGGTAATGTGCGGATTTGCGCTTGAGACTAATGACGAGATGGAGAACGCCGCGCTGAAACTGGAAAAGAAGAATCTGGACTTCATCGTGATGAACAGTCTGCGCAATGAGGGTACCTGTTTCCGCAGCGATGAGAACCAGATAACGATACTGACCCGCGAAGGCAAAAAGGAATATGCCAAGAAGCCGAAAAGCGAGGTGGCACGCGATATTATCGACGAATTGTCAAACCATATCTCTCAACATTCATGAAAGCAAGCGAACAAACCATCCAGCAAATAGAGCGGATGCTTCGGAAGATTTCCCAAAAATTCCCTTCCACCGAGGACCCTACCCTCTTGACCGACATCCATATCCGTGTGTCGCCCGACAGCGGAGAATTGTTGGCATTTGACGATGACGACGAAGAGGTGACGCGTTGTGTGGTAGAGCAGTGGATAGACAATAAAGACGACACCTTCTACGAAGATGCCGCCGACACCTTGCAACACGTGTTAAAACACCAGCACGAGATGGTGGATCATTTGGGCATTTTGCGTCCTTTCAGTTTTGTCTTGGAAGACGAGGAGAAAGAGCATCTGGCAGAACTCTATGTGGCCGACGGCGACACAGTCATTCTGGGCGGTGAACTGATGAAGGACCTTGACAAGGACCTTGACGCTTTTATGGAAAAACTGTTTGAGGATTAACGTGGGGGCTGGGAACTTTGGGAGTCCTGGGAACTATGGAAATAAACAGGAACCCATAGAAACCACGGAAAGATAAAACAATCAGGAGGCAGAATCTGCCTCCTGATTGTGTTTATTATAACTTCACTTTTTTCACTACGCCTTTGCTCTCATTGCTCATGCGGTCGAGAGCGGTAATGACATAAACAAATTTTTGTTTACCGCCGCTATAGGGCAATTTATAAAAGGTATTATTGGTGATGGCCACAATTTTCGCGGGGTTAGCCAAATCTATTTTCTCGTTGTCATCAAAGCGATAGATGACGTATTTATATGGCTCATTCTTCCAACCATGTCCAGAGGGAGCGGTCCAGAAGAGCACATAGTCCTGATTGACCCAAATATCCTTCACTTTCTTCGGATGTCCCGGGGCGTCGCCGTCGATGAACGGCATGAGAGGCTGAAGGGCGGGCATACGCCAATAGGCATCGCGCAAGACACGGCCGTAGTTGCCCACATTATCGACGGCGGCCTTGGCATACCACAGCACCATGCCATTGACATGGGGAGACTGTTTACGCAGTTTGTATTTCGCTGTAATCTGGTTGACATTCGGGTTGTTGGGGTCAGGATGTTTGGCGGTACGCTCCACATCCTCGCCGATATAGAGGGGACGGTTGCCGGCGTTGGCATCCCACCAATGAATCAGCGTCTCGTAATCTGCCGATTTATGCCCTATTTCCCAATACAACTGGGGGACACAGTAATCTATCCAACCCTTGTTTACCCAAAGCAGGACATCAGCATAAAGGTCGTCATAGTTCTGCAATCCCGACGTGTTGCTTCCTCTCGCGTCATTGCGGCGGTTACGATAGATGCCGAAGGGAGAGACGCCAAATTTGACGTAGGGTTTGCGTTTATGGATGGTCTGCTCAAGTTGCTGGATGAAGAGATTGACATTCTCGCGCCTCCAGTCATTTTTGTTGGCGATATTCTTATTGTTATTGGTTCTGAACTCCCTGTCATCGGGTATGGTCTGCCCGCTCACGGGATAGGGATAGAAATAATCGTCGATATGCAGCCCGTCGATGTCATAGCGGCTGACGATATCATCAACGACTTTGCAGATGTAATCCCTGTTTTCTGGAATACCCGGGTTGAGGATATACTGTCCATCGTAGGGGAAGACAAGGTCGGGCCGGCGCTGTGCGATATGATTCGCCGCAAGTTCTTTTGTCGTCTTCGTTTTCGCGCGGTAAGGGTTTATCCATGCATGCAGTTCCATGCCCCTGTGATGACATTGCTCAATCATCCATTTCAGAGGATCCCAATAGGGAGAGGGCGCGGCGCCCTGACGTCCTGTGAGGAATCTGCTCCACGGCTCGATGTTGCTGGCATATAGGGCATCGCACTCGGGACGCACCTGGAAGATAATAGCATTGCATCCGTCGCGCTGCAGTTCGTCGAGTTGGCTGCTCAATGTGTTCTGCATCTGCTGTGTTGACAAACCGAGGAACTGTCCGTTGACACACTGAATCCATGCCCCACGAAACTCTCTCTTAGCGGGCGAAGACTGTGTGGCAACAAGTTGTTCACTCTTGCAGGACGAGAGCAATAACCCTGCTATCGCGCAAAAAAGGATGACGGTCTTTCTCATGTCGTATGATATAGTATGATTTCGGGTGCGAAGATACTAAAAAAAAAGGACATCACGCATGTCAAGATAAAAAAAATCGGCTCCCCTAAGACAAGAGAGCCGAAATATAGTTTATCCAAACACCTGATTACATGAAGATGTAACGGTTGTCGGTGAGTTTCGCATTGCGGACGAGTTCGTCAAGAAGCGTGTTCTGGAGAATAGAGAGATTTCTCTGAGCAGCGCGTTCTTTGTATTGTTTCTCATCGTATGCGCCTTCAAGCGTGCGCTGTTCGAGCACCTGATAGAAATAGACACCGTTCTTTCCCTTAACCGGGGTCTTGTTGAATCCGGGCTTGCTTGCTGCTACAGCACCAGCGAGTTTGGGCTCCTGGTTGTAGTTGGCAAATGACACGTGCTGCACAGTGTCAAGACGGCAAGGAACAGCAGTGACAGCCTTAGCGGCATCAATGGAGTTGACACTCTTCACAGCCTCGAGAATCTTCTCAGCCTTCTTGTCATTGAGCGCCTGCTGTTTGATAACCTCATTCACATTAGCATCGGTGAGAGGTTTGTAACCCTTGTCATAGATACCGGTGAGAACGACAGCCATGAGCATGTCCTGATTCGGTCCGCAGGTGAAGGGATCAGAGATGTCACCCTCTGCACGGTCGCTGTTGAAGAACCAACGGAGAGCCTCTTTTGTGTTGGGCACATTTGCGATGCCGCTTACAGAGGTATCAATGCCGGGGATGTCCATCAACTGATATTGCTTAGAGGGAGCGTTCTTCTCGAGTGACTCGAGTGTGCGGTTATCAGCAAGGAACTGTCTGAGGTCATTGGTAATCTGACGTGAGGTCTCGTCGCTGTAATCGATAGAGCGCTTGACTTGCAGCGCAACATATTTCTGCACGGGCTTTTTGAGGTCGAGCACCTGGATGAGGAGTTTGCTTCCTGCGAGGTCGAGAAGTCTCATCTCGTTTTTGTTCATCTCGTGGAGCATGTTAATCATCTTGGCATCATCGGCACCGATGTTAGCGGCACGCTCATAATCGCTTGTCACCAACCAGGTCTTCTCAGCGGTCTGTCCGTATCTCTTGGCAAGCACCTCGAAGTCCTCGCCACCCTGAGCGGCCTTGAGCACGCTGTCGGCGCGTGTATTGACTTCAGCCTGGTCTTTTCCGCCCACGCCGATAACACGATACTGGATTGAGTCGGGCAAAGTAGTCTTTGAAATGATGCGGATCACATTGAGAGTGTTGTCAGCAGCATCCTCGAAGGGACCTTTCACGGTGTTGACACCGATAGAATCGACCATATTGGCCACTGCGGGTGAGAATGCACTCTTTGTAACAGGAACTCCTGTAAATGCGATATTCGAATTAAACTGGCGAGCAACACCCTGATAATCTGTAGAATCCATCAGAGAGGCGGCTTGTGTCAGTTCGTCAAAGAGTTCAGAGCGGTCTTTCTCTGAAGCGACTTTTCTAACGAGAATGAACTTACCAGCACGCTGCTCGTTTTGGATTTTAATGAGCGCGGTCTCTTTGAGTTCATCGTATTTCTGTTGGAGTTCCGCATCGCTGACCTTCACGTCATTGTCGTTGATGGCTTTATAATCGTAAGCTGCAAGGAGCACGTCGCTCTCTTTCTTCTCAGAGTCGAAAGCGAATTTTGCCTCAGCGGGGTTCGAAATAGTACAAGCGGTAAGCAAGTTGCTGTATTTCTCGAAGAGCAGAGTGATTCTCAACTGATGCTCTTTGTAGAGCAGGTATCTGTAAATCTGATTGGCCTGCTGGTTGTTGGCCTGCTTGGTCTGGTTGATGAGTTGACGATATGCGTTGACATCGAACAGTCCAGTCTGCTGGTTATGCACTTGGGGGATGGGGAACTGAGCCAACACGGGGTGTGAGCCCTTTGTCATGACGTCATTGATTTCGTCGTCGGTGATGGTCAATCCGAGTTTCTCAGCCTCATCGACGAGGAGTTTCTCCTGCAAGAAACTGTTCCACGCTGCTTCTCTCAACTGTTCATCTGTGGCCTGCTGTCCCTCCATTTTCATGAATTCGACAAATTCCTCAGAGAATTTCTGATAGTCTTGTGCATTGATCTTCTCACCTGCGATTACGGCAAGTCTCTGACTTCTTTCCGCCTTTGTACCCTCGCAGGATTTGAACATGTCTCCGGCGATGAAAGCGAACAAACCGAGACCTATAATACAAATGAGAATGATGCCTCTTTTTCTAATTGTTCCTAATGCTGCCATTACTTTTTAATTGTTTTTATTTTATTGTTTTTTACTATTCAAACTGTTGTTTTCAAGGCGTTTTCAGAGCATGACAAACGTTCGCATTTCCGCTTAAATCTTGCTGATACGCCAAAAAGCGCACAAAATTACGAAGAAAAACGCAAACAAGCGAATTTTTTCGTTGAAAAATGCTAATCGGCGAATTAAATGGTATCAATATAGCATCACACATGCCTTCGGGTATCATAATGCGACGCGATGACAGTTGTGTGTAAATGCATGTATTATGATATGACCTTCAGTTTTACGAGTTCAATTTTCGTCATGGTTTTTTTGATGATTTGGAACTCATATTGTCCGATTTTCACAACCTCGTTAAGTTTCGGGAAACTCTGATATTCATGCAGAATCAGTCCGCCGATGGTCATATACTCGTCGCTTTCGGGCAGTTCGAGGTCGAACATCTCATTGACGTTGTCAATCTCGAGTCTGGCTGAGAGCAGATACTCGTTTTCGGCCGTACGCCTGGCTGTGTATTTCTTGCTGTCGTGCTCGTCTTCTATCTCGCCGAAAATCTCCTCTACCATGTCTTCGAGCGAGACCAGACCGGAAGTTCCTCCAAACTCATCGACAACAACGGCGAGGCTTTTCTTCTGTTGTAAAAGAATTTTCATGAGTTTCCGCGCTGCCATAGTCTCGGGCACGAAAGGCATTTTCTGAATATGCTCAATCCATTCTCCGGCATTTTTGAACATCTCCGACGAATGGATATATCCGATGACATGGTCGATATCGTCGTGATAAACGATGATTTTCGAGTTTCCGCTCTCGATAAACTTCTGTTTGAGCGTCTCGCTGTCGCAATCGTCGGGCACAGCATTGATTTCCGTCCTGGGAATCATGCAGTCGCGCACTTTGGTGTCAGAAAAATCGAGCGCATTTTGAAATATCTTGACCTCATCATCAATATCGTCCTCGTTTTTGGCATTGTCTATGCTCGACTGCACGAGATAGTCCAAATCGACTTTTGAGAACTCCTCGTCGGCGGCCTCTTTTCCCATTTTCACGCCTACGAGTCTTAAAAGTCCCCTTGAGAGCAAGGTGGCAAAACGCGATATGGGCCACAAGATGACATAGCAGAGGTATGCGGGTATGGCAAAGAAAGTGAGCAGACGGTTGGGATTGCTTTTGAAAAAGGTTTTCGGCAGGAACTCACCCGTGAAAAGGATAATCACCGTGGAGAGAATGGTGTCGGCCGAAACCCTCAATCCGTCGGAAAGCGAACTGAAAAGCGTAGCATCAAAAAGTTGCGCGAACAATATGCCATACACGACGAGGGCGATATTGTTGCCCACGAGCATGGTGCTGACAAAGTTGTTGGGATGTTTATAAAACACGGCAAGGCATCGTTGCGCCAATCCGTTTTTCTCTTTGTCCATCTCAGCGAGCATCCTGTTGCTTGACACGAAAGCAATCTCCATGCCCGAGAAGAAGCCGGAGAAAATCATTGCGATGATGATGCTGACTATCAGACTGATGCTAACCATTTTACTTATTGTTCTGGTCGTGTGAGTGGTATGGTCGTATGTTTTCTGTTAGGCCGATACGGTTGTCTGCCTCGGTTCATGGCCGAGTCGGACTCGTTTCTCGACATATTCTCACGCGGCGATTTGTCGATATCACCTTTGTCGAACGACCCTTTGCTGTTGGTGACAGAATATTTGGTCATTTTCTCATCACTCCTGAAGCGGTTGCCTTGCAGTTCACGCTCGGGTGTATAAAAATGAGAGAATTTGTTGGAATAAATCTCGTGTTTGCGCTCGTCCCAGAACAGTTCCTCGCTTTTGAATCTCAATCCGTTTTTTGAAAGTATCCTGACGCGTCCATGCAGTTCCCACAACTTGTCATTGTCATAATAATAAGCCGTATCGCACTGGATATAAGACTGTACATGGAGCGTGAGGTCGAACTGTTCGAGGAACAATCCTTTGTCGAAGACCCATCTCGACGGGTTTCTGTTCGGGTTCATCTCCCATCTCTCAGCCACGATGCGGTATTTGATGATGCCTGAGTCGGAGATAAGCGTATTCACCCCATAGGAGACCATCATAGGCACCGAGTCTTGCGGACGGATAGCGGGTGCCGTATGTTCTCTCTCCTGACCGCATGCCACGCTGAGTAGCGCCGCTGACAGCATTAAAAAGATGAACGCGCGAGAATGCCCCATATAACCTGTATCAGTTCACTTTCCACTTCATGAACCACCGCTCATTGAATGTGAATCCTATATTGATGCGGAAAGTGTTCTCTTTGAGCATATTGTCAGCGGCATTGCGCACCCACTGCGCACTGATATTGAGTGTGGAGCGGTTATTCCAACTGTTGATGACAGGAATGCCGAATCCTGCAGACACACTGATTTCCTTGGGTCCGTCTCTGCCGTCGATATTTAAATAAGGTGTAGCGTATGAAATACCGAAACGGTAGTGAATCATTCTGAGATATTTCTTTCTCTCACCTTTCTCGTCGGCACAATAGTCCACACCGAGATTGAATTTCTTTCTGTCAAGGAAATACTGCGAGTTGAGCACGAATTGGGTGTTGCCGTTCGACCCTTGCAATTCGGGATAACCCACATCAGCCCATTTCTGCAATGTGAAATCGAATCCCACCTTCAGTTTGTCGCGATGGTTCCATGCCAATCCTGCTCCAAAGGTATGCGGCAGTTTGAGCATGCTGTTTCCCTCGACTTTCGCCGTGTCGAGCACACTCGTCTGCGTATTGGTAGAGATGACCATGCTGGAGAGGTCTTCCTTCAAGTCATGTCCGAAGCCGTATGTAAGACCAAGAGTCAACTTGTCGTTTTTCGTCACGTTGGCAGCGAATTGCGCACCGAAGTTGAGTGTGTAATTCTTGACATTGATTTCGTAATATTTAGACAGGGAGTTGATAGAGGACACACTGTAACTGTTGGATACCACTTTTTCGATATTACCCCAGAGATAACCTCCGTTGACACCCAGTGACACCCCTTTGAAAGGTTCCCATCCTATGCCGAGGAAAACCTGGTGAAGACCTCCAGAACCATAATAGGTGTTGGTATAAGAGGTTGATGTATCGCCCACATTCTGCTTGCTGGAATAGTTGTAACCGACATCTGTGAAAGGCAGCAGACCAAAACTCACGCCCACGTGGCGGAATGCCCTGAATCCTGCGACAACATAGTCGAACGAGGCACTTTTGGCATTTTTCTTCTTTCCGTTCTCTTCGAAATTGGTTAACTGCCCTGACACCCCGGCGTCGAACATGAACGTGAGGGAATCGATAGACGAATAAGAAGCGGGGTTGAGTGTGTTGACCATATTATGCTCGCGAAATCCGATACCCACACCGTTCATACCTTTGCTGAATCCCTGCGACTGGTCAAGGGGAATACCCAGTCCAAATTGGCTATAAGGCGACACAGTGGTGTATTGTCTATCGGTTTGGGCGAACAACTGACCCGTGATGGCCGCCATGATGACGGCGCATATTATTTTTTTCATAAATACAGAATCTGTCTTATCTTCAAAATCAGTTTGCAAAATTATTGAAAAAAAACGAAATCGTCGAATGTTTTTACAATTATTGATAGATTTGCGGTGATTTAACAAAAAATTAGGAATTTAGGGAGACATAAGGAAAGAAAGACTTGAGGACAGACGGACATGAAGATGTTTTTTGTACTTGTGTTTTTTTAGCAGACGGCAGTAGTTTTTTGGGATAATCGTGGTGTATGTCTTATATTTTTATTATATTTGCGGTGTCTTTTCCTGTTTTTTGTTTTGTATGCAGCACCAAAGCGAAGAAGAAGGAAGATGATGGAGGCAGAAAGAACCCCTGTGCTGTTATGAAAAAGATGAAACGAATATTAGCAATCATGGCGACGCTTGCCTTTTGCGGTTTGATGCAAGCCCAAAACGTGTTTACTGTGGTCTATGCTACTTCTGACGACGGTTTTGTGAATGTCAGAGCCACCCCTTCTAACAAAGGTAGAATTCTCACCAAGTTATACGCATTCTCCCATGGTTTGGGAAACGGTGTGCTTGTTGGCAAAAAAGGCAACTGGAGCAAGGTGAAATCGGGCAACGTGACTGGCTGGGCCTACAGCAAATTTGTAGGAACACAGACCTGGTATGAGGGTAAAGGGCAGCCACGACTGGTTGCTATCCGTGAGAACACCCCCATTTACGGAGATGATTTATCCGGTGAAGCCCCTTCACTTCCTGTATTCGCCACGGTAAAGAAAGGTACCATCATCGCCGACACCTTTACGGAGACGGATGACGGAGAGTATTACATGCTCGTCACTGCACATGATAATCTGTACATCAAGAAGAAAGACGCAAAGGTGGTAAAGTGAAGGAGAGCTACTTGAGGAGTTAAAAGGACATTAGTGAGGGTTTTAAGGCATTTAAGGTTTTTAAGGACATTAAGGTCGGTAGTAATGAAGACTATTTTGTGAATGAAATGGTCCGTTATCGTTTACGTTGATTCGTGGAAAATAAAAAGATATAATTTTGAAGTTGTCAAATAATTTTGTATTTTTGCAACGAAAACAAAGAAACAACCTAACCATCGAAACTTCTACGAAACCAATTAAAATGATTGATTTTGCTACACTCTATGACAAAAACATCGACCAGTTGTTCGCATTCGGGGCCCGTTTCACGACGGATCGCGAAATGCTGAAAGACTGTATTCACGATGTGTTTTTGAAATTATATACCAGGCGACAAAACCTCGACTCGGTAGAGAATATCGAGAGTTATCTGTATATCTCGCTCCGCAACCGCATCAACGACGAATTCCGTCGCAACATACACGTCTGCGACAATGAGATTACAGACACGACGATGCGCGCCCGTGCCGAATTGGAGGAATACAACCATGAGCAGTTGGAACGAATGTCGGCATTGACGGCGAGCATAGAGAAATATTTCCACAAATTGTCACCTCGTCAGCGTGAAATCATCAACCTCTATTACATCGAAGAGCGCAAATACGACGACATCTGCCGCATCATGGGCATCAATTACCAGAGCGTGCGCAACCTCATGCACCGAAGCATCAGCCGCTTAAGAGAATTTGCCACACAACTGGCGGTATGATTTTGAGGAAGATAGAGAGAACCCGAAAGAAATAGAATACAACAGAAATGACTAACTGATGCCATAGGCTTTAGTTAGTCATTATTGTTTTTCATCAGTTGTGGAGGCTTTCCGTTTGGCGTGTTGCTCCATCGTGCGTAAAGAATAGAGGATGACGGGGAGGGTGACGATGAAAGCGAGGGTGTCGCAGACTGGCTGGCAGATGATGAGGCCATAGAGGGCGAGACATGAGGGGAGAATGAGAATCATGGGGATGAAGAAGAGACCCCGACGCGCTGCCGCGAGGATATTGGCTCGCCATGGCATGCGGACGGTCTGCAAAAACATATTAGAGAGCATGGTGAGTGCACCGAGGGGATAAACAAGCACCTGGTAACGGAGCGCCTCGCTTCCGATGCTGATGACATCAGGGTCGTCGCGGAAGATAGCAATGACAGGCGTGGAAAAGACGAAGAGAAAAACAGCACAGAGGGTGAGAAACACCGTGCCGACACGCACACAGAACCAAAAGGCTCTTCGTACACGCTCATAAAGCCCCGCCCCGAAACTGAATCCGCAGAGCGGCTGGAATCCCTGTCCGAGACCGATGATGACTGAGAAAATAACGAATGTGATGCGCGAGACGATGGACATGGCAGCGATGGCGGCATCGCCATAGGCACCTGCCACCACATTGAGCAGGATAGTAGCCACGCATCCGAGCGACTGGCGCGTAAGCGAGGGCGTGCCTCCCGCGATGATTTCACGAACGTATTTCAGAGAAGGAGTGAAACGTCGCAAGTCAAGACGGATATTGTCGCCACGACGCTGCATATAAAGAAGCAGGAGGAAACTGAACGTCTGGCTGATGACCGTGGCCCATGCCGCACCTACGATGCCCCAACCGAAACCAAGAATGAGCAGGGGGTCGAGAGCCACATTGAGCACCGCACCCGACACGATGCCGACCATGGCGAGCGAGGCATTCCCCTGAAAGCGCATCTGATTGTTGACCACAAGACCACCAGTCATAACCGGCGCCCCAAGTAAGATGATAGCCATATACTGCTCAGCATAAGGCAGGATGGTAGGCGTGCTGCCCAAACCAACCGCCAAAGGAGTGAGCAACCATTCACCAACAACAGTGATGATGAGTCCCGCCACGATGGCATAGACAAAACCGGTAGCCGACATTCGCGCCGCACTCTCGCGGTCTTTCGCCCCAAGCGTGCGTGAGATGTAATTACCTGAACCATGGCCGAAGAAGAAACCAACAGCATGGATGATAGACATGGCAGAAAAGACGACTCCGACGGCAGCCGTGGATTGCGTGTCGATTTGTCCCACAAAAAAAGTGTCGGCGATGTTGTAGAGGCTGGTTACCAGCATACTGATAATCGTCGGCACCGCCATCCTTGTGATGACACTCGGAATGGCACCAGAGGTCAGTTGTGTGTAATTGTCCTGGTGGGGTCGCATCTTTTTCGCACTTATCTGACGGTTCAGACCATCACTTTTTGCCTGATTGATTTACGCCTCATGCTTCGCTGAGCAGGATCTGCACAATGCGGTCGGCTGTGCGTCCGTCCCAACGGTCAGGAATGGCCGATTTCTTCCATTTACCATTGACCATATCCTCTACACAAAGCGCCAATTGCTCAGGATTCTCTCCGACGAGCACATTGCTACCAACACGCACCGTCTCAATATGCTCGGTGTAACTGTTGAGCGTGATACAGGGCACACTGTTGAAAGTGGCCTCCTCGGCGACATTTCCAGAGTCAGTGATGACACCCATGGCATTAGCCGTTAACCAGCCAAACTCAAGGTAAGACAAAGGAGATATGAGGCGGAGAGCCACTTCCCCACCCTTTGCTTTCATCCATTCCTCGACGGCTTCGCGCGCCAATCCCCGCAGAGGCGCCACAATCGGGATGTCGCCAGCAGCACCGTCCATACTGTCGAGCATAGCAAAAAGATTCTCACGGTCGGCGATAAGTGCTTTGCGGTTGAGTGTGAAGACGATATAACGCTGCTCTTGCAGTCCCAACTCATCCACCGCGGCAGGTCGTTGCCAGCGGTTGCGGTTGAACCGCAGAGTATCCATCAGGATATTTCCCACTTTGTAAATTTGTGACAGATTGGCCCCCTCGCGCGTGGCGATGTTCGACGCGCCGTCGCCAGCGGTAAAGAGCAAGTCGGACAGACCGTCGATGACAAGGCGGTTGATTTCTTTCGGCATCTTGATGTCGAAAGAGCGTGTGCCAGCCACAAGGTGCGCCAACCGGATGCCTTGTTTTTTTGTGACGATAGCCGCCGCCATGGTCGAAGCCAAGTCGTCGACGACAATCACCACGTCCGTGGGATTCTGCTCAAGGTATTTTTCGAACTCGCCCATGACCCTTCCAGTAATCTCATTGAGTGATTTGCTGTCAACGCCAAGAAACACGTCGGGACGAGGTATTTGGAGGTCATCGAAGAGCGTGGGTTCGAGTGTCGGGTCATCCTCTACGCCCGCATATACCAATCGATAGGCAATGTCCTCGCCTAGTTCGCGGGCTTTTCCTACGGCACGTATGATGGGAGCCACCTTGATGAAATTGGGACGGGCTCCTGCGACAATACAGATGTTCATGTTTTTCAAAAAGATAAGAAGTTAAGGGGAGAAACTGTGAAGACGGGAAGAACGGAGACGTTTTGGATTGCAAATTCTTATACCCATTACGGCCGGATTGCAAATCCAGCCGAACGAGAGGAGGACCAGGGGGCTCTAAGAAAAGATTCTATGAGATTCTATGTGTGCAAAGAAAAAACCTATGAATCTTTATGAAATTCCAAGAGCCCACTAGGATTATTGGTCTTTGAACATTTCCTTGATGCCGCCTAGACTGCCGAGGATATTGGTGGCCTCGTAGGGGAGGTAAATGGTCTTGGCCTGTCCGCCCTGCGCCAAATCTTGCATCATCTGAATGTATTTCTGTGCAAGGAGATAATTGGCGGGGTTGGTACTCTTACCTACAGCCTCTGTGATTTTCTCAATGGCGATGGCCTCGGCTTCAGCCTTACGGATGCGTGCCGTGGCCTCACCTTCAGCCTGGAGAATCTGTTGTTGTTTGAGTGCCTCAGCGCGATTGATGGTAGCGGCTTTCTCACCCTCCGACTGTAGTATTTGCGACTGTTTGTTACCTTCGCTGGTAAGGATGGCAGCACGTTTGTTACGCTCAGCCTGCATCTGTTTCTCCATGGCCATGAGCACACTCTGCGGCGGGGTGATATCCTGCAACTCAACGCGGTTGACCTTGATGCCCCATTTGTTAGTAGCATCGTCAAGCACGGCACGGAGTTTCGTGTTGACGGTGTCGCGCGATGTGAGTGTCTGGTCGAGTTCCATCTCACCGATGATGTTACGGAGTGTGGTCTGGGTGAGTTTTTCGATAGCGTTGGGCAGGTTGTTGATTTCATAAACCGCCTTGAAAGGATCGACAATCTGGAAATAGAGCAGTGCATTGATTTGCATCTGGATATTATCCTTTGTAATCACATTCTGCTTGTCGAAATCATAGACCTGTTCGCGCAGGTCGATGCTGTTGCTGTAAATATATCTACCGCGGTTAAGAGTGATGATGGTTTTGGCCGCATCAATGAAAGGAATGATGATATTGATGCCCGGTTGCAATGTGGCATGATACTTACCGAGACGTTCGATGATACGAGTCTCAGATTGAGGGATAATCACTAATGTTTTTTTGGCGATGATAATCACCAGAAGCACTACGGCTATTAAAACGATAAGTCCTACGTTCATATGGGTTGAGGGTTTAGGGTTGAGGGTTTAGGGGTTGAGAATCAAGAAACTTTTTCGACGGTGAGAATGATGCTTTCGCGGTTGACGACACGCACAGCGGTGTCTTTTTCAATAAGTTGTCCGTCGGCAGAGAGAGCCTTCCAATCGTCACCGTCGATGGCCACGCGTCCGTATCCTCCTGCTTCAATGGTCTCGCTCACCCGTCCTACTCTGCCCATGAGCGCATCGGCATTGCTAAGACGGTTTTCATCATTCCGGTGTAGCCATCGTTTGGCGGCTGGTCGCAGGAAATAGATGCTGAGGAACGAGATGATAGCGAAGATGATGATTTGCGGCACGAGACCTAATCCGAGCGCGGAAGCCGCTGACGCAGCCAATGCTCCGATAGAGAAACAGATGACAAAGAGGTCGCCAGAGCCCAGTTCTATGATGAGGCACAAAATAGCCACCAGCAACCAAACGAGCCATGCGTTGTTTGAAAAGAATTCAATAATCATTGTTTTAGTAATGAAAAAAGATTATTTGATGCGTATGGTGCCTGTGGCCTGTGTGCGGGTCTTCTTGTTACCCGTCGTGGTGGTGGAAGTGGCGGTTGTAGAGGTTGTTCCGCCAGCCTTGTAATATTTCAATGCCTCAGGCAGATGCTTCTTGATGTCAGCAATACGCTGTGCATCAGAGGGGTGAGTGCTGAGGAATGAAGCGGTAGTGCTTCCGCCCTGTGCAGCCATACGCTGCCAGAATGTGACCGCCACATTGGGGTCATAGCCTGCCATAGCCGCGAAAATCAGTCCCATGTAATCGGCCTCAGACTCATTCTTGCGTGAGCCGTGCAGATTGGTGAAATAGGCGCCATAACTCAACGCCGTGGTAGCGAGTTCGCCCACAGTGCCCAGTCCGATAGCAGACGCAGCGGCACCGAAGATTTGCGTACCCATGCTGGCGTTAGACTTTTTGGCCATCTGTTCAGAAGAGTGTTTGGCCACAGCATGCGCTATCTCGTGCCCCATGACGATGGCAAGCGACGGTTCGTCCTGTGTGACAGAGAGCAATCCCTCATAGACGGCAATTTTTCCACCGGGCATACAGAACGCGTTCTGTTGGTTGTCGGCCAGGAGATTGAACTCCCATTGATAGGTACTTGCCTCAGCGGCATAGCCGTTGGCTCGCAGATAAGTATCGACAGCGTTAGCGAGTCTCTGCCCTACCCTTTTCACCATCTGAGTGGCAGTCTGATTGGTAGAGATTTTACCCTCTGACAGGTATTTCTGATACTCCGTAGCAGCGAGAGCCGGCAACTGAGCGTCTTCCGACGACAATGTATGTTTACGTCCTGTGATAGGCACAGTGTAAGATGCTCCACATGATGCCAACAGCATCATAGCGAGCGACAATAACAATATGTTTACTTTCTTCATGAGTATATAATTTTATAAGTTAATTAGCAAGATGTGCATTAAAAAGTAATCAATCATCCAGGTGTCCGTGAATCTGGTCAATCTGCTGGTTGATTTGTGTGCTGAATTTCACGGGATGCCAGATGAAATCATAGATATTGGTCACTTCGCCAGTGGAAACTACCACTTTTCCGTAGCCGAAGATACGTCCGAGGATGCTCTGTTCGACCTTCACGCCCTCACATTTGCGGAGCATGAGTTCGATAGACTCCCTTTTGATGATGCCTCTCTTCTCGATGACGCGCCTGTTGGTGACGATGAAGCGCTTGCCGTTGTTGATGACGAATGCCCATATCAAAGCGAGCAGAAGAAGCACACCGGCGAAAATGAGCCTCAGGCCGATTTCTCCCAGCGGAATGAACGGCAGTGCTATGCCTAGAATGACGAGCAGTGCCGGGAACCAATACATGAAATAATGCAACTTTGCCTCATACATGATTTTTTCACCTTCCATGAGGCTGTCTTCAATGTATCCCATACGTTTTTGTTTTTAGGTGATTGATTGTTTCTGCAAAAATACAGACATTTTCTGATATACGCAACAATTTGCAGTGTTTTTTTATGCAGCGGCGGAAGGGGCAAAGGCAGGGGAAAGCGCAAGGACACAAAGGGGCGAAACACCCTTTAATGTGTGAGCACTTTCAGAAGACTGAAACGAATTATAAAATATTAGAATTATCCAAAACGGAAAAGCGGGTAACGAGTCAGAAAAGGGAAAGTTTCCCAATTCAGAAATACAAATTACTGATTGCCAGTGATTTGACAATTATTAACAGTAAAAAAGTGTTCCAAAACGAACAACTTACAAATAATTATCGTATCTTTGCAAAAGAAATTAAAAGGTAAAAAATGATTATTCCTTTGGTATAGACGACCATAACCTTGAAACAACCATATCATCATCTACTCAAATGAGCAGAGATTCCCTTGACGGGCATCTCTGCTCTTTATTTTGTGTGGGGAATTATGGGAGTTGATAGGAATGACGGGAACACATCATTCCTTTTCTTCCTTTTCAGAATCAGGCGGGGAAACAAAAGAGGCCGGTAGCGCTTTTTGTTCCTCGTCTTTGATGATATATCGCTGATAGTATGTGAGGATAAGAGTTGTGAGCGGGAGGGCGATAACCATACCGAGGATGCCGAGAAGCGAGCCCCAGATGGAGAGCGAGAGCAAGACGATGGCCGAATAGAGTCCTGTTACCTTTCCCATGATTTTGGGTGTGAGGAACGCGTCCTGAATGGTCTGCACGACAGCAAAGACGATGAGTGCCATGAGCAGCACGCTCCAGAAACTCTGCCCTGTCTCAGCAGACTTGACGATGGCGAGGAGAATGGTGGGAATGAATCCCACGACCTGCAAATATGGCACCATATTGAGCAGTCCGATGAAAAGGCCCAGTCCGATAGCCATGGGGAAATCGATGATGATGAATCCGATGCTGAACAAGATGCCCACGCATGTGGCCACCATGGCCTGCCCGCGGAAGTACTTGTTCATGCCATCGCCCACATCAGCGACCAACTGCACGCAGAACGGACGCATTTTTGCCGGCACGAGATTGACCCATCCCCGGGTGAGTTTCTCATAGTCGATGAGGATAAACAGCGTGTAGAGACCCATCATCAGGAGTGTGAAGAGCCCCGACAATGCACTGAAAGCACGAGCGACGATGTTCCAGATATGGGGTATAGCCTCTTTTACCGTTCCGGCCACCTCCTCGACCGATCCAGCCTCGCGAAGTTTATCGTAATTGAGATGCTCACGTATGAAATCATGAATCATGGCGGGAATCCCCCCCATTGACGACCCGTTTTGTATGAAGTTGACCAACAGCGTCTTGACCCTGAGGATTTCCTCGATCATGGGCGGTATGATAAGCAGGAAGAATCCCGCGACAACAACCGTCACGACGATAAACGTGCAGATAATGGCGAGAATCCGGTATTTGAGCCGGCATTTATACTGAAAGAACTTGACGATGGGGAAAAGCATATATGCGAGGAGCCATGCCAGGAAGAAGGGCAGCAAGACGCTGCTCAAGCGTTTAAGCAAGAGCACGGCCAAGACTATTCCTGCGACCCATAAGAATCCCCTTACAAAAGCGTCGAATGTGATTTCTTTACGTTGTGCCATCAGTCAGAATATCTGTTTGAGGTTGGTTGACGCTGCGAAGATAAGAAAAAAAAAGAAAGCGTCCAACATTTTATGACTTTTTTTGGTCTATTGGTCAAAATGGGTGATGAAAACGTCCTTAAAAACCTCTATTGGTCAAAATGGGTGATGGTTACGATTTAAAACTATGAAAAACACCGCGGCGGTTTGCCTCGCGGCTGGGGGCGCGAAGCCCCCAAAGAGCGT
>JAFZAH010000004.1 GCA_017548275.1 Prevotella sp. | reverse complement strand
TGGCCAAAACGGTGACAACCATAAGCATCTACATGCCGGAAAACAAGACGCATTACGTCAGGACCATGCCCATGAAAAGGCACAAACCTATCGAAAAACTATTTGACGAAGAATTTTGGGTGGCGCAATGACGAAGTCAGGTTACCACGCATTTATTATAACCTTTCTGAAATCGTACATTTCTTAATTCATACACAAAACAGCGGGTTTCGTACATCTGCGAGAGTTATATTTGGAAAGAGAGGGGTTTGAGGTTTAATTTTGCAGCGTAAAACTAACAACTAATGGAAATGAACATGAATTTACGAAGCAAAATCAAGGGGATGAGTTGGTGGCTGAAGGCCATCGTGGTATGGATTGGCATTACGCTGGTATGGAACCATCTGCCGTACCGGTATGACCCGGAAGGGGCCGCCGATTATGTGACATCACATGCTTTACCGAAAGGTAAAACGATGTGCGCTTGGTATGTGATGCGTGCGATGCAGAGCGGCGGAGGCTGCCCGATAGGTATATTGCCCGCCTACGCTTACGCAAAGACGCTGCCGCAGATGGGATTCGAAGAGGTGGCGAATGAGAGTACCAAGGACTACAAGCCTAAGAAAGGCGATATCACGGTAATGCCCCAAAACTACCGCAGCGCTTTTGGACACATCGCCATCTACGACGGCAAGCAGTGGGTGTCAGACTTTAAGCAGAAGGACAAATTTCCAGGCAATGCTTATCGTGCGAAAGGAGAATACCGGATATTCCGCGCAGAAAAGGGTTGGCACTGGAAACATGTGTGGACCCACCCGGGCGACTGGTGGGGATGGATTAAATCTGTTGCAAAAGGATGGCTGAAACTTTGAACACTTAGAGAATGAGACTATTAACAACAATAGCGACCATGCTGGTGGCGATGTCGGTATCGGCACAGGAGAATCTGCAACAAGGGGCAATTGCCACGAAGGAGCGGAAAACCTTCACAACAGTCAAGGAACTACCGATTACGAGCGTGAAGAACCAGTATCGGAGCGGCACTTGCTGGGCCTATGCCACGTTGGGCTACTTCGAGAGCGAGATACTGCGGAAGTCAGGAAAGACATACGATTTGTGTGAGATGTTCGTGGTGAACAAGGACTATATGGACTGCGCCACGCATTACGTGCGCATGCACGGCTACAGCCAGATATCTGAAGGCGGTTCCTGCGACGACGTGTTGGAGGTGATACGTACCCACGGCATCTGTCCTGAGGATGCCATGCCCGCCCCCGGTTCACTGACAGGCGACCCTTTGGCCAACTTCAAGGTGTTTTTTCCGGAATTGGAGCAAAAGGTGAGCGGCATCGTCACAAAAGACGCTGAAGAGCCACAGCCACATTGGCAGGACAGCGTGCAGACACTGATAGAGCGATATATAGGCCGTTGCCCAGACAGTTTTGTCTATGAAGGCAATACCTATACCCCGCTGTCGTTTGCGGAGCATCTCGGCCTTAACTTTGGCGACTATGTGAGTCTGACAAGTTACACGCATCATCCGTTCAACAAATGGTTCATCATCGAGGCGCCCTACAAATGGCGACTGAAGCCCAGTTACAACATTCCTATCGAACAGTTGATGGAGGTGCTTGACAAAGCGTTAGACGCCGGATTCACAGTGGCTTGGGGAGGTGACGTGTCGGGCGACTTCACACGCACGGGGTTGGCCGTGTTGTCTGAAGGTGTACAACCCACGCAACAGTTGCGGCAGGAGCAGTGGGATGACTGGCGTTTCACGTATGACCATGTGATGCTGATATACGGCAAGGCGCTCGACGAGAAAGGCAATCAATACTATATGGTAAAGAACTCATGGGGTAACGCAGGCGATTATAAGGGTATATGGTATATGTCGCGCGACTACATGGCCCTTAACACCACTTACCTGTTCCTCAACCGCCACGCGCTGCCGAAGTCGCTCCGCAAGGCTATGAGGAAAGTGGATTTTTAAACATCCAACCAGTTTAGAGAAAAAACAACCGGATTATAAGCCATTAACATTTTTGGGCATAACATTTGCGCCTTGATTGATTTATACATATAAAAACACTTGTTTGTTTGGAAAAAAATAATACCTTAGCCGGAGAAAAGACATACTTTCAATCTATCAACACATGAATACCTACAATTACAGACAAATCAATTACAACGTGATGTCGGACACCGCACAATGGTGTCAGACAATTCCTGAACTCATAACAGCCATTGACTACTCCATTGCGAACCAGAAGATGGTATCGGAAGATGAGAGCATAGACCAGCCATTGGTAGAAACGCCCCGCGCACTATACATCGTTTCGGGAAAACGCAGTTTTGAGGCAGCCAAAACCTACAAAGGCAAAAAAGTCGCCGTACTGAACTACGCCAACAACCATCACATCGGCGGGGCACCTTACAGTGCGGGAGCACAAGAGGAGTCGCTTTGCAGGTGTTCCACTCTTCTTCCGTGTCTTCAAGCGATGGATGGTCCTTTCTACGAAAAGCATCGCCAATTGTACAGAAACCGCCAAATGGATTTCATGGGCAATGACGACTTGATTTACACCCCAGACGTCATTGTGTTCAAGACAGACGAGCGAACCGACCCAGTTTTTCCTCAAATGATGAGTCGCGACGAATGGTACAAAGTGAATGTCATCACATGTGCAGCACCACAATTGATGGGTATCTCCACCCTACCCGATGGTTATGAAGATGCTATTCGTGCTCGTATCAAGAAGATACTCGATGTGGCAGCCATGGAAGGCAACGACGTCGTCATCCTTGGGGCATGGGGATGCGGTGCGTTCAAGAATCCTATCGAGATTGTGGCGAAGACCTTTGTAGAACTTGTCAAAAAATACGATTTCGAGGTAGTAGAATTCGCGTTGGCAACCAAAAATGACGTAAGTTCTTCTGCATTTGCGCGTGCTTTACAAGGCTGAGGCGTATATTTAGTCGCAAAAGGGGTAAAAGTAAGATGACAAAAAAGAAAAAGAAAAAAAGGAAGGGCAAGAAAAAGCATTTGCTGCGGCAATGGTGGTTATACGCCGCAGCGGGGGCGATGATTGTAGCGGTGGTGTTCTGTTGGAGGGAATGCATGAGCGGCAGAATGGTGTCAGACGCGACAACCACGGCCGAAGGCGCCTTCCAGTTTAATGATCTAAATCCCAAGCAATTAGCCTCTGCAAAGCAGTTAGGCATCAGTCCTGCTGAAACGCGCGACGAACTGAAAAAGAAAATAGGATATTTGGTAAAAATCTCAGACAACAATTATTATAAGATAGACCATCTGGACTACTCCATGCCATACCTGACTCCCGGAGCGGAACAGTTGTTGCTTGACATTGGAAAGGGTTTTCAGGAACGATTGAAAGAAGGGGGATTCAATCAACACCGCATCATTGTCACCTCTGCACTGCGCTCCATAGAAGACCAGGTGAAACTGAGCAAGAGCAATCCCAACGCCGCCAAGCAGTCCGCCCACTGTTACGGCACCACATTTGACATCACCTACACCCGTTTTTTCCAATCTTCAGGCAACGGCAGGGACATCGGCACAAGGCAACTAGCAAATGAACTTGGTGCCACCCTGAAGGAACTACGCGATGCAGGCCGCTGCTATGTGAAGTATGAAATGCGACAACATTGCTACCATATCACGACACGAGAATAAAGAACCAGACAAATCCACCTCAAAATCATCCTTTTACAAATTATTTCCCCACTGCGCAAATAGGCTGCACAGTGGAGTATTATCTTTGCACCCGCTATTACCCTATGACATGGTGACAACAAATTTTAAATAAATCGGATTAAGTGTTTACCTTTTGCTGAAAAATGACATAATATATAGTGTAGGACAAATCACTAAAACCATGAAATCGACGATTCGTTTAATCCAAATCGGTCATCAAACCGGCCAAACCTGTTAAATATTGTTATTTGTGTAATTTTTACGCAAGAAAATTTGCAAGAACAGAAAATTCACACTACTTTTGTTGCGTAAATTTTACACATGTAGAATTTTTAAGAATAAAATTGCTGCATCTGCTTCATTTTTATTCAGAAAAAGACTCTAAATGAAGAAAAGAAAAAGGACAATACTGAAGGGAATGGAAATGGTATAAAAATAACATAAAGTGACATAATAAACGAAAAAAGAATCAAAAACCCAAACGACTATGAGTATCTGGAGAAAAGTAAACCGACTGTTCAATTCTAATTCCACGGAAAACACCCGTTCCGATGAGAACCTAAACATCACAGACAACAACACTGTAAACGGCAATCAGGCATCACAACCGACAACTGACGAAGCCGACCACGCAAAAGAGACCAATACCGGTGACGGAAAGGCTCAAGAAGCCGCTAAGTCCGTGGATAAATCCGTTGCAACAAATGCGACGGGAGAGGACAAAGACGGCAAGAAGGAAGAGAAATTCGAGAAATCAGAAATCTACAATCTGATTATCGTGGATGAGAGCGGTTCGATGTCGCATTTGCGAGAGTCCACACTCTCGGGCATTAACGAGACCATCAACACCATCCGCGAGGCACAGAAGCAATACGCCGACACACAGGAGCATTACCTGACATTGGTGACCTTCGACAGCGGAAACATGCGGCCCGACGTGCGCACCATCATTGACCGCGCACCCATTGCAGAGGTGAAAGATTTCAAGGATTACTGCCCCAACGGTTGTACCCCGCTGTATGACGCCATGGGGGACTCTATCACCAGATTGGCAGCGCACATTGCCAAACGGCCTAATGCCACAGCCTTGGTGACAGTGCTCACCGACGGTCTGGAAAACTCATCAAAAGAATGGAATGCCCGTTCGGTAAGACTATTGATTGAGAAATACAAGGAAATGGGCTGGTCATTCTCGTATATGGGTTCGGCTCATAACGTGAAGGAAGTGACCGACCTGCTCAACATCGACAATGTGATGGAGTTCGACCACAGTATTATGGGCAGCGCCAACACATGGAAACGCGAGCGTGGTTCAAAGATGTCATACTATAGGAAAATGGCCTTAATGGAAAGAGAAGAACGCAGAAGTGGCAGAATGAGCCATGACGAGAAGATGGCCCGTAAACGCAAATTTGCAGAGGAGTATTATGGCGACAGAGTGACACCGTATCGAGTAGACCGGTTAGGTATGAACGAGATTTTCGTCTTCGGCAGCAATGCCCAAGGTAATCACACAGGCGGTGCGGCACGTGTAGCCGTGGAGCGTTTCGGCGCGGTCATGGGTCAGGGTGAAGGTCTGCAGGGACAGAGTTATGCCATCCCCACAATGGGAACAATGGAGGAGATAAAGGCAGCCGTGAATCGGTTCATTGCCTTCGCGGAGTCTCATCCCGAAATGCGTTTCCTCGTCACACGCATCGGTTGCGGCGTAGCAGGTCACTCCGTCACAGAGATAGCCCCGCTGTTCGAGAACTGCATTAAACTGGAGAATGTGGCATTGCCCATAGACTTCTGGAAAGTATTAGGAATAACAATGAATTTATAGGTTAGATTACTTGCTCACATCCCGGGGGTATCGCACTGCATACACGATGCCTCTCCGGGGGTGAGATTCTAGGACGTGGAACGTGGAACATTGAACGTGGAACATTGAACGTGGAACATTGAACGTGGAACATTGAACGTGGAACATTGAACGTGGAACATTGAACGTGGAACATTGAACGTGGAACATTGAACGTGGAACATTGAACGTGGAACGTGGAAGGTTGAAGGTTGAGAAATCGGCGCTTCTAAGAAGGACAGGAACTGAGGGGCGATTGTATATAGATTTTCATTTTTTATTCACATTTTGAAAACATGTGGTTGACAGTATTAATCATTGCTATCATTATCGGCGCCATCATCGGGTTTGCCAGTTCAGATGAGGGTGAGCGCGGCGCCGGCGCATTAGGCGGAGCATTTGTGGTCGGCATGGGATGTCTGCAAGTGTTGGTCAGAATATTTATATTTGGCCTGACCATTATGGCGGTCCTCTGGTTGTTCGGCAAATTGTTCGGTTAATGGCCTCTACGACACGAAAACATCGATGGTTCGTACAATAAGCCCTATGGTTCATACATGAGAGACGAAAAAGTTTGGTATCGCCTCCATGATACTATACCTTTGCATGTAGAAGGAGGCGCCACATACCATTGTGCCAATCTTCGATCATGACGGATTTATTCACGACTAACAATAAAAAGCATTATATGTTGAAATAAAATTAATTTTTGTCTATATTAAACCATTCTATTTGATATCAGTCTAAGAAAAGCAACAAAAAAAATCAACAAAAAACAACAGATGAGACAATTAAAGATTCAGCAAAGTATTACTAACCGTAAAAACGAAGCCTTAGAGAAGTATTTGTCAGAAATTAACCATGAGCCGCTTATCTCTATAGATGAAGAGATAGAGCTGGCACAACTAATCAGGAAAGGCGGAGAAGAAGGCGAACGGGCGAAAAACAAACTCATCACATCTAACCTTCGCTTCGTGGTCTCGGTCGCAAAACAATATCAGAATCAGGGGATGATGCTGACAGACCTGATTGACGAAGGCAACATCGGCATGATTCGCGCAGCGGATTCATACGACGAGACGCGCGGGTTCAAATTCATTTCATACGCGGTGTGGTGGATTCGTCAAAGGATTCAACAGGCCATCGCTGAGCAGAGCCGTATCGTACGTTTGCCACAGAACCAGTCTGGCAATCTGCATAAGATTAAGAAAGAAATCAACAAATTCGAACAGGTGCATCGTAAGCCTTCCAATTCTGAATTGGCTGAGGCGACAAATATGGACGAGGACCAAATACAGTTGCTGATGTCGTCGGACATGTATCAGACATCTATCGACTCGCCTTTGAAGGACGATGACGACATGACTATCGGAGATGTCATGGCAGGTGAAGACAAGACAGACCAGCAACTCGAAATCGAGTCATTGCGCACCGATTTGAACAACATACTGAAGAGCGTGTTGAACGAACGTGAGATTATCATTCTTTGCGATTGCTTCGGTATCAACGGAAAAGAAAAGAGTTACGAGGAAATCGGCAGCCAATTGGGTCTCACTCGCGAAAGGGTACGACAGATCAAGGAAAACAGCCTCGGCAAGATTCGCCGCGCATACGGCACCGAGGTCTTGAGGAAGTACTTGAATTAAGGCCGGACGAGAGCATGATACCGGCTTTATCATAGCCCTGCCCTGAGCGTCTTGACCCGCCTCAAACAAATGCCGTAGAACAGTCCAATGAGTTTTGCAAGGAATTAGAGTATCACATTAAAATCATCATAAAATGAGAGAGAAAATAGGCAATATGTTTGATTACATCATCATCGCGTTGATAACGCCATTTGCGCTTTTGGGTCGCTTTTTGTTTCCCAAGGGCTCAAAGAGTGGTGAAAACTTTTTAAGTTTGACATTCCTTCTCTTATGTGGCCCGATAATCCTTTTCAAATTGTTATTCTTTACAAAAAGAGAAGAGCAATCTCTGGAGGAAATCAATGAAGAAGGTTACGACTATTTTAATTGTTGTTGATTCTTCATCCCGCTCAACCACAAACCTGCGAAGGTAAGTAAGCCGTTGAGCATCAGCAACTCATAGCCGAAGCGGTAGCCAGTAAGGGAGGCCGTAAGGGTGTCAATTGCGAAGCAGAGCAAGGGCGAAGCCACTGCGATGTAAGGCACGATACGGTCGTTGACAGTGCGGCGGGTGAGCAGCGAATAAGCGAACATTCCGAGCAGCGGTCCGTATGTATAGCCACACATGACATAGATGGCATCGATGATGCTAGACGAATTAACCAAGCGGAAGAGCAACACAAACAACACAAAGACGACCGACATCCAGAGATGTGCCCGGCGGCGAAGACCTTCGTCGTCGGGTTTTTGCTGTATATCCACGCAGTACGACGTGGTAAGCGACGTAAGGGCGGAATCGGCCGATGAGAATGCCGCAGCCACGATGCCCAGGGTAAAGAGCACGACAACCGACTTCCCCAACTGCCCTGTGGCAGCAAACATCGGAAGGAGGTCATCGCCCGCCTCCGGAAGCGCGATGCCTTGCCGTTGTGCGAGAATCACCAACAACACACCGAGTCCGAGAAACAGCAGATTGGCCGGCACGAAGGCCAGGCCATACGAGCACATATCCTTCTGCGCATCACGCAAAGAGCGGCAGGTCAAGTTCTTCTGCATCATGTCCTGATCAAGCCCTGTCATCACGATGACAATGAATACACCACTGAAGAACTGTTTCCAGAAATTTTGTTTCGACACCCAATCATCGAACACAAACATACGGCTGTGCTCATCAGCAGCGACAGCACGTACCGCATCACCGATACTCATATCGAGGGCATCGGCCACTTGTATGATAATCAGGATGAGCGCGGCAAACATGCAAAGCGTCTGTAGGGTGTCGGTCCATACGAGCGTGCGGATGCCGCTGCGACGCGTATAGAGCCAGATGAGCAGCACCATGACCACAACCGTGAACGGGAAAGGCACACCGAGGCCGTCGAGCACAAAACGTTGCATAATCATGCAAACCACATAGAATCGCGCCGCCGCACCCGTCATCTTTGACAAGAGGAAGAATGAGGCACCCGTGCGGTAAGAGCGTTGCCCCAGACGGTCTTTGAGATACGAATAGATCGTGGTCAGTTTGAACTTATAATATACCGGCAGCAGGATGAACGCCACCGCGAGATAGCCGAAAATAAAGCCGATACAAGTCTGCATATAGGTCATTCCAGTACCCATGACCCACCCCGGCACACTGATGAACGTGACACCCGAAATAGAGGCCCCAATCATGCCAAAGGCCACAAGATACCACGGCGAACGGCGGTTGCCCCGGTAGAAAGTGTCATTGTCTGTGCGTCGTGACGTGAAACGGCTCAATAACAATAAAATGCAAAAATATGCAAGAATTGTGACAAGTATCAACATAATGAGTGCAAAATTACACCAAAATTTTTTTATTCCGATATTTTTGCATACTTTTGCAACTCATATTGATGTAAGTATTACAAAACGCAATAAAATCATCCAAGAAACATGAAACAAAAAAAGTACATTCTACAAGAGAGTGAGATTCCTACACAGTGGTATAACATCCAGGCCGACATGAAGACCAAACCCATGCCGCCTATCCACCCCGCCACCCACGAGCCGCTGAAGGTGGAAGACCTGGCTCACATCTTCCCGTTGGAGTGCTGCAAACAAGAATTAGACACCGAGCACGCATGGATTGATATCCCCGAAGACGTGCTGGAAAAATATAAATACTACCGTGCCACCCCGTTGGTGCGCGCCTACGCTTTGGAGGAGGCTCTCGGCACCCCGGCACATATCTATTTCAAGAACGAGAGCGTCAACCCCCTCGGCTCTCATAAAATCAACTCCGCCCTGCCCCAGTGCTACTATGCCAAGCAGGAAGGCACAACCAACGTGACCACCGAGACCGGTGCCGGTCAGTGGGGTGCTGCTCTGAGTTACGCAGCCAAAGTTTATGGGTTGGAAGCCGCTGTTTATCAGGTAAAAATCAGTATGAGGCAGAAACCTTACCGCAGCAGCATCATGCGCACTTTCGGCGCCACGGTCGAAGGTTCACCATCGATGTCAACACGTGCCGGCAAGGATATCATCACCGCCGACCCCAACCATCAGGGTTCACTCGGCACAGCCATCTCCGAGGCAGTAGAACTGGCCACCACCACCCCCAATTGCAAATACACACTGGGTTCGGTACTCAACCATGTGGGATTGCACCAGACCATCATCGGTCTGGAGGCAGAGAAGCAGATGGCCATGGCAGGAGAATATCCCGACATGGTGATTGCCTGCTTCGGCGGCGGCAGTAACTTCGGCGGCATCGCGTTCCCCTTTATGCGCCACAATATCCTCGACGGCAAGACCACTGAATTCATCGCCGCAGAGCCGAATAGTTGCCCGAAACTCACCCGCGGTGAATTCCGCTATGACTTCGGCGATGAGGCCGGCTATACCCCACTGTTGCCCATGTACACGCTGGGCCATAACTTCCGCCCCGCCAACATCCATGCCGGCGGCCTGCGCTATCACGGAGCCGGAGTCATTGTGTCGCAATTGATTAAAGACGGCTTGATGCATGGTGTGGATATTCCTCAATTGGAGTCGTTCGATGCCGGCATCCTCTTCGCCCGCACCGAGGGTATCATCCCCGCGCCGGAGAGTTGCCATGCCATCGCAGCCACCATCCGCGAGGCGAAGAAATGCATTGAGACGGGCGAGGAGAAAGTGATTCTCTTCAACCTGAGCGGCCACGGACTGATTGACATGACTGCATACGACAATTACCTGAGCGGTGACCTGACCAACTATCGTATCACCGACGAGGAGATACAAAGCAACCTCGAAGGGACACTGGAGATTTAAGTCCCCACCCCACCCTTCCCTGGGGAGAGTGTAGTTACTCAAGTAATCGCGCTCCCAATGGGGAACTGAGGGGCATTATTTGTGTACACAAAACGGGATAGGACACAAAGCCTTCAACACTCATCACAAAACACTCAACCGTATGACCGTAGCAGTATTATTGGCGGGAGGCAGCGGGTCACGCTTCGGCGGCGAATGCCCGAAACAGTTCCTCTGCGTGGCGGGGAAGAGCATCCTCGCCCATACGATAGACGTGTTTGAGAGTCATCCGCTGATAGACGAGATAGCCATCGTGACCCGCGCCGACTCGTTGGAGGAGACACAAAGGATTGTGACAGAGGGCGGATACCAGAAAGTACGCCGCTTTCTCATCGGCGGTCGGGAGCGTTACCACTCCAGTCTGGCCGCCATTAACGCCTATACCGACGACAGCGTACGACTGTTGATTCACGATGCTGTACGACCACTGGTCAGCCATCGCATCATCAGCGACTGCATCCGTGCTCTCGACCATTTTGAGGCGGTGGATGTCGCCATACCTGCTACCGACACCATCATCCGTGTGGATGAGCACGACTGCATTGTGGAGACACCCCCTCGCGCCATGCTGCGCAATGTGCAGACCCCACAAGGGTTCCGCCGGGGCACCATCAACCGTGCCTACGACATCGGACTGCGCGACCCGGCGTTCATCACCACCGACGATTGCGGCGTTGTGCATCATTACCTGCCCGATACGCCCATTTATGTGGTCCGCGGCGAGGTGACCAACATCAAAATCACCTACCCTGAAGACCTGAGAACGTGGAACATGGAACGTTGAACGTTGAACATTATGACTACCCGCTTATGCAAAGTAAGGACGGGCGCGCCTGTCCTACTCACCAAAAGCGAGCCATTAAGCCCTAAACTGTTCACGAAATACCAAAGGACACTCAACTCTAAACACTCAACACTAAACCGATGAGATACGATTATCTGATAGTAGGCTCAGGCCTTTTCGGTGCCACCTTTGCACATCTCGCCACCCGGCGCGGCAAACGCTGCCTCGTGATAGACAAACGTCCGCAGTTGGGCGGCAACCTCTATTGTGAAGAGATAGAGGGCATCCACGTGCATAAATACGGTGCCCACATTTTCCACACCAACAGCGACCGCGTGTGGCAGTTTGTCAACAGCCTCGTGCCGTTCAACCGCTTCACCAATTCACCCGTAGCCAACTATCACGGACAGTTGTACAACCTGCCGTTCAACATGAACACGTTCTACCAGATGTGGGGTGTAAAGACTCCCGACGAGGCTGCAGCGAAGATTGAAGAGCAGAAAGCCGAGGCCAAAGCCGCCCTGAACGGCCGTGAACCGGCAAACCTGGAGGAGCAGGCGCTGATGCTCGTCGGCCGCGACATTTTCGAACGGCTCATCCGCTGCTACACAGAGAAGCAATGGGGGCGCAAGTGCACGGAGTTGCCCGCCTTCATCATCAAGCGGTTGCCAGTGCGTCTGGTGTATGACAATAACTACTTCAGCGACCGCCATCAAGGCATACCCGAAGGAGGATACAACCGGTTGATTGACAAACTGTTAGAAGGTTGCGACACAATGGTCAACACTGACTTTTTCGCCGACCGTGAGCATTGGGAGAGCGTGGCCGAGAAAATCGTCTTTACCGGAAAAATCGACGAGTTTTACGGCTACCGTTTCGGACAACTCAACTACCGCACCGTATCGTTTGAGCAAGAGGTAATCGACACGCCCAACTACCAAGGCAACGCTGTGGTCAATTACACCGACGACACCGTGGCGTGGACCCGCATCATCGAGCACAAGCACTTTGAGATGTTCGGCCAGCAGGTCTATGACTGCCCCAAGACCGTCATCTCGCGCGAATACTCCACCGAATGGCTCGAAGGCATGGAGCCCTACTACCCCGTCAACGACCAGCGCAATGGTGACCTTTATGCCCAATATGCCGCCCTCGCAGCACAGGAGAAACGTGTCATTTTCGGCGGTCGTCTGGCCGAATATCGCTATTACGATATGGCCCCGATCATCGAGAAAGTGCTGCAAATGTTTGACAATGACGAGAGTCTGTAACCTGACACCGAAAAACACATCTACGAGCACATCGACGAAAAGTAGAAAAAAGCAAACTTTTTTAGTTTTTTAGGCCGTTTATCAAAAAAATGAATTACCTTTGCACCGCATTTTAGGTTTTGCAGTGTTTCTGCGAATATGAGCAACAAAACAACACCTGAATACGGCATGCAAAGACATATGGTGCGCACAAAAGCGGACTCCATGTTTGAACTCTGAGACAGAGGGAAAAGGAGCAAAATTTGTGTGCAGCAAATGTTTTGTGTGAAATGAAAGGTGATTGGACCGGCATCCTGGGCTGAAAAGACCGAGAAAACGGCCGAGAAAGAGGGCTATGATGCAGTTGAGGACACGATCCTCGAAACTGTCTGGGTTGTTGCCATGTTCCAAGGCGGATAGTACGAGAAAATCGGGTGCATCTTATCTTTTCCGCGCCACTCTGTCCTTTTTTTCACGGGATAGGGCAGGGAAAAGGTATGTGCATGGGCGAAGTTCCCCCTACCCTGCTCTCTATTTCTTACCACACTGTAGAACAAGACTTTAGGTCTGAACAGGTTTTTCTAGTTTATCTAGATTTTCTAGATTCACCTAGATTATCTAGAGCGTCTAGAAAAATCCTAAGAAAAAAGAAACAGAAATCATCAATAACAGGATAAAAAAGTAAAATGAAAATTACAGTCATTGGCAGCGGCAACTCAGGACTTATCCATGCCGCCAAGTTATTTGAGAAAGGAATCGAAGTGGGAGTATTAAAGACCTCCGACTACGGTAACATGTCGTTTTTCAACAAAATAGCCGAAAAGAACGAGTACGACGTGGTCGATTTGACCAATGGCGGCAAAGAATATACCGCCAAGATGTCGTTTATCACACGCGACGTGAAAAAGGCGGTAGAATTTGCCGACATCATGTTTGTAATGACCACTACCAGCCAACATGAGGATGTGGCGCAGTTGATTGCGCCGTATGTCCGCGACGGACAGATTATCGTGCTTGTGCCGGGTTACATGGGAAGTCTTATCTTCAAGAAATACATTCACAAAGACGTGATTTATGGAGAGTGCGAAACAACGGCATACAACGGACGTATCGTTGACGGCAAGTTCGTGCGCATCACCTTCTACAACCCACGCAATGCGGTCAGCGTGCTGCCAGTGAGCAAGGGCGACTATGTCATTGGTCTGCTGTCGCAGTGTTTTGACAACACGAAATACCTCCGTAAAAACATCTTGGAGTCGGCGCTGCACAATCCTAACATGATAGTCCACCCCATCGGCCTCCTCTTCTCCGCATCGCGCATTGAGTATAGCAAGGGTGAATTCTGGATGTACCGTGAGGCATTTACGCCTTCTGTCATCAACGTGATTAAGGCGTTTGACGTGAAAAAGAACGAGATACTGAATGCCTTCGGCTGCGACTCACTCGATTATTTCGAGGCTGCCAAATGGCGCAACACAGATGACCTGAGCATCCCCGCTATGGATGTGTTCCACTCGTTTGCCGAGTCATCTAACAAAGGTCCTTCGTTTATCGACCACCGCTACATCAACGAGGATGTGCCCATGGGACTGGGATTGTATATCTCCATCGGTAAGGTTTTGGGCGTAGACACCTCTATTCAGGAAGCCATCATGGCTTTGGCATCGGCATTGCTCAACAAAGACTTGAAATCCAAGTCACGCACCATCCAATATCTTTTGGGCAAAGACAACGTGACCAAAGAAGACATCGTGAAAGCCATCACGGAATAAATGCCAGAGAACAAAGGATCGTCTAGAAATCCATAGTGAAACTTAGGTAATCCTAGGAACCACTCAGATAGTAAGCATCAAAAACATCAACCACACTTGACTCAACCCAAGTTGACTTTTTAAACAATGGACAGACCGTTTGTATATGGATATTTGGCTGAACGGGATAATTTTATTGACCGCGCAGAAGAGCGCAGTCAACTGATCAATTTCCTTTCACACGGAATCAACGTGATGCTCATTTCACCACGACGTTGGGGAAAATCTTCATTGGTAAAGGCTGCTATGAACGAATTATGTGAGGAAGATGACACGGTCCGTGTATGTTATATAGACGCATTCCGCATCCATAGCGAGACCGATTTCTATAACACATACGCTACCTCTATAGTCAATGGTTTGTCCTCTTCACTGAAGAAAAGCATCGAATGGGTGAAAAAATACCTTCAGGCATTTACACCGAGTATCACCCTTAAGAGCGACCCTTTAAATGCTTTGGAATTGGATTTGAGTTATCAACCACTGAAGAAAAGTGCAGAAGAGATACTGCACTTACCAGAGAGAATAGCCCAACAGCGCGGACTTCATGTTATCATTTGCATTGATGAATTTCAACAATTGGCTAAATTACCTGGATGGCCTCACATAGAAGGGATGTTGCGTTCCGTCTGGCAACAGCATCAGGCTGTCAATTACTGCCTTTACGGAAGTAAGCGCCACATGATGCTGGACATTTTTGAGAATTCGCACCATCCGTTCTATCGTTTTGGCCAGATTATGTACATCACCAAAATATCTGAACAGCATTGGATTCCATATATCCAAAAGGGGTTTTCTGACTACGGAAAAACCATCAGTGTAGCCCAAGCCAAGCGCATCTGTGATGTTGTGAAATGCCATTCTTGGTATGTTCAACAACTGAGTTTCTTTGTCTGGAGTGCCACAAAAGACACCGTAACAGACGAAATCATAGCCCAGCAGACCGAGACGCTGATAGACACCAATTCTCCTGTGTTTGAAAGTGAAGTTGAAGCATTAGCCCCCTCTCAACGAGCTATGCTGAGAGCATTGATTCATGGAGAGCAACGTCTTAACGCCAAGGCCACCATCTCACGATATGAGTTAGGTGGCAGCCAGACGATAGCACGCAATAAAAAAACGCTCATTGAAAAAGATTTCATAGAGAAGTCAAATAATGGTTACACATTTGTAGATCCGGTGTTTGAACTCTGGCTCAAACGCGAAAACGACCAAATAGAAAACATCAAAAACATCAACCACGCTTGACTCAACCTAAGTTGATATTTTAAATGGCTAAACAGAAAAGTCTCAAGCAGAAGGCGGCTTCGGGAATGGTTTGGACTTCAATCCAAAAATTCTCAAAGATGGGCATTCAGTTCATCTTGGGCATAATCCTGGCCCGTCTGCTCACACCATTTGACTATGGTTGCATAGGTATGCTGACCATTTTTATGGTAGTGGCCGAGGCATTCATAGACGGAGGTTTTGGTTCTGCCTTGATTCAGAAAAAGCGGCCTACACAAACCGACTACTCCACCATTTTCTGGTGGAATTTGGCCTTGTCGTTTGTCATGTATGCCATCTTATTTTTCTCAGCCCCTGCCATTGCGAGATTCTACGACATCCCCATTCTGCGTGACGTGCTGCGTGTACAAGGTCTCATCTTGTTTATCTATGCACTCAACCTGATTCAGCGCAACCAACTGAAGAAACAACTAAAGTTTAAGATTCTTGCCATTGTCAGGATTATCACGTCCCTCGTTGCTCTAGTCATAACAGTTACCATGGCCTTTATGGGGTTTGGTGTCTGGGCGTTGGTAGCGCAATATCTTCTCGGAGGCATCGTACCTGCTATTGTTTTTTGGTTCTACCTCAAATGGCGACCGTCATGGGTCTTTTCGTGGAAATCATTTAAGGAACTGTTCAATTTTGGTTTCTTTATGTTCCTAACCCATTTGGTTAATAGTTTTTGCTCTAAACTGAATGCACTGCTCATCGGGAAAATTTATTCTCCACAGATACTGGGGTATTACTCAAAAGCCATGAGGACAGAGAATTTGGCCTCTAATACCCTCTCCTCGGTCTTGACATCTATCACTTACCCTTTATACGCAGAAGTACAAGATGACAAAAAGAGACTGGCGAATATGATTAAGCGACTCACCACATCGATTGCATATATTACTTTTCCGCTCATGTGTTTGATGATGTTGATAGCCAAACCCGTATTTTTGCTGCTCTATTCCGACAGGTGGCTTGAGAGCGTGCCTTTTTTTCAAGTGTTGTGTCTGGTCGGTCTGGCAAACTGTCTGCAATCTGTCAACACACAGTCTATCGCCGCTATCGGTAAAAGTAAGACCATGTTTTACTGGACGCTGATAAAGCGCTCGTTCGGTCTGACATTCGTTATTGGAGGCCTTTATTTGTTTGGCATGTGGGGACTGTTGGCCGGTGTGGTCATGTACAACTGGTTTTGTTATTTTGTAAATATCGGACTGGTGTCAAAGCACATCGGTTACAAATGGACACAACAATTGTTGGACTTGTCCCCGATGCTTATCACATCTGCCTTATTTGCCGCTATCACCTATTTTAGCGTTTCATGGTTGCATCTGAGTGTTTATGTCGACGGCATCTTGAAATTCGTCATTTTTGTGTCTTTATATTTAGGTTATACATTTATCGTTAAACCAGACTCAGCGTTGTATTTATTGACAATTATTCCTTCAAAGTTCAAGTTTTGGGAAAGAAAGAAACAAAAAAACATACAAAAAAATGATTAACAAATTAAGAAAAAAAGCGTCATCATTGTCGTGGAAGATTTGTAAAGGATTGAAACCTTCTATCGAGCAGAAACTATACAAAGAAAGCATGCAACGTTTCCGCAAAAAAATGATGGACCCGGAATTTGAATGGGAAAAATATGCAAAGGAAATCAATCCGTATTTCAAACAATTTGGCTATAAGTTCTCGTCTTTGGAAAGTGAATATTATGCCGCTTGTACAGGTGTTAAATCTGACCTATACCTGCCAATTGCGTTATACGAGAAGTTGATATATCCTTATCTTAACCCTGCTCAGTGGCGTGTCGCATATTGTGACAAGAATATGTTTCCTCGCCTTTTTAACATCAAAGAGGCACAGGAACACATTGACATCAGGATACCAGAATATGTAACTTATTGTGACAACGGAAGATATTACCTCCCTGAAGATAGTCTTTGCACAAGAGAAGAATCCATCGAGTCGATTTTACAATTAAAAGAAGACGTGATAATCAAACCGACGATTGACTCTTGGCATGGACGTGGAGTCGTCAAAGTATCGGCCAATGAACTCACAAGAGAACACCTAGAAGAATTGTTCAAGAAATACGGCAACAACTTTACCGTTCAAAAAGTAATCATTCAACACCCCTATCTGGCCGCATTTAATCCCACTTCTGTCAACACCATCAGAATTACAACCTACCAAGATTTCAACGGGAACGTGAAAGTGCTCTATGCCTCACAAAGATTTGGAGGGAAAGGGAAAGTATATGACAACGCTGACGATCCGAAGGGAAGCGGTGGATTCTGCCCCATTCAACCCGACGGAACAGTTAAGAGAGAGGTTCATCGCTACCGCAACTTACAAACAACACCTTTAGACGAGAGTGTTCCAGGCATTATCCCCTGTTATGACAAAGTGGTGGCAGCCGTTAAGTTTTTGCACACCCGTTTTCCTCAGTTTGGGATTATCGGCTGGGACATGACAGTAACCCCCGACGGACATCCTTTGGTAATAGAATACAATTTCGCCCCTGGTCTTGGCACGGGACAACTAGCCCATGGTCCAATGTTCTCCAAAGAAGACTTAGATGAAATCATGGAACATATTATAAAGAAGGGTAAACTAAAATATGTTTCAAAGATTGAAGCCACTTTCTCCGATAAAAAACAGAACTCCGCTTTTTTCTAATCATTTACTTTTATCTATCGGCTATCACAAGCCGTCGTAAAACCATTAGTTCTGGGGTATGTTGAATTGATAAAGAATAACAACAATTAAAAATGACGTTAAAAAAAACTCTTAAACGGTTGTTCAAAAGGATTGAATACCATATCGATTCCAGGAATTGGAAGCGAGTTATCACGAGCAGCAACAAGAAACTGGAACAACACAGGAAGTTGACGAAAGAACAGAAAAAGGAAATTCAGGAGTTTTACCAGAATTTAATAGGACGTAGAGTTCCACTATATAGTCATGAGTATTTCTATTCCAGAACAGGTTTCTTTAACAAAGAATATGTTCCGACGAATTTGTATCATTGCGAACTGGTAAGGAAAGCAAACTGTTTTCCATATGTGCACGCATTATCCGACAAAAACATGCAAGACATCATGTTGGAAAAAGAGAACACAGTACATGTCATTCTCAAAAACATGAACGGTTATTACTACTATGAAGGCAAACCTGTTTCGGAAGAAGAGGCTATTGCGTCTTGCAGTAATATTGAGCGGGCGATTATCAAACCCACCTTACAATCAAAGGGACATGGTGTGCAGGCTATCACCGTAAAAGACGGTGTGACAAACATTGACGGATTGACCATCGGCCAATTGTTCAAACAATACTCTAAGAATTTTATCATCCAATCGTGTATCAAGCAACATGAGAGGATGGCTGCCCTAAACCCGACCTCCGTCAACACAATAAGAGTGCTTTCATACCGTTCCGGCATGGAAGTGCTGATTATTTATGCCGTTATCCGCATCGGAAGGAAAGGACAAGTCATTGACAACCAAAGTGCGGGCGGAATCAGCACGACCATCTCCGAAGACGGCAAACTCGGCAAGTATGGTTTTGGCGGATACAACAAAGACAACATTTTGGAAACAGACACTGGCATCGTCTTGGAAGGATATGAGGTTCCCTCGTATCATAAAGCCATGGATATGGTCAAAAGGCTGCACATGAAGTTGCCATTTACGAACCTGATAGGTTGGGATATCGCAATCCAAGAAGACGGTGAGCCAGTCCTGATAGAATATAACACCAACCCCGGGCTTAGCCAATCCGCTTTCAAATCTGGTATGGGTAAATACACAGAAAGAATCATCCGGGAATTGTGGCCAAGACCCAATACAAAATATTAGTCAAGTCAACAAGATATATCAACATGAATTTTATTAATCGTTTGATAGTCAAGACGCGCAAGTCAATAGAGATGCGCCGCCGGAAATTGAAAATCACCAGAAATTTCAAGGACCTAAAAGAACGTAAGAAACTTACACGGGAACAAAAGAAAGAAATACAGGACTTTTATAAAAGCATGATTGGGAGAAAAGTTCCCCTTCATTGCCACGAGTATTTCTATTCAAGGACAGGACACTTCACCAAAGAGTATGTTCCGGCCAATTTCTATCATTGTGAGTTGGTACCAAGAGCGAACATTCACTCTGCCGGTGGGATCTTGGGCGATAAGAACATGTGCAGTCTATTGTTCCCGAACGAGAACATTGCCCATTCCATTTTGAAAAACATCAACGGTTATTATTATTTTGAGGGCAAACCTGTTTCCGAAGAGGAGGCAATCGCTGCATGTCAGAACTTGGAGAAGGTCATCATCAAACCTTCAAAAGAATCGAAAGGGCATGGTGTACAAATCTTCCAAGTAAAAGACGGGGTGACAAGTCTGAACGGGATGTCCATCGAACAATTATTTAAGCAATACAAGAAGAATTTCCTGATACAAAAATGTGTACGTCAGCATAAGGATATGGCGGCTCTGAACCCGACTTCACTAAACACACTGCGTATTCTTTCGTACCGGTCGGGCATGGAAGTGTTGATCATCTATTCCGTAGTACGTATAGGCCGAAGCGGGCAGGTAATAGACAATCAGTGCGCAGGCGGTATCAGCACGACGATTTCTAAAGACGGCAAATTAGGTAAAACCGCTTTCGGTGGTTATTCAGAGGACGACATCACGAAAACAGATTCCGGAGTTGTTTTGGAGAATTACCAGATACCATCCTATGACAAGGCCATTGAAATGGTAAAGCGCCTGCACTTACAATTGCCACAATTCAACATTGTGGGTTGGGATGTTGCCATAGAGGAAGATGGTTCACCCATTCTGATAGAGTTCAACTCCAATCCCGGTTTGAGTCAATCTGCTTTCAAATCAGGAATGGGCGACTATACCGAGAGGATTATCAGGGAGTTATGGCCAAGACCGAACACATGGTTTCCGAGTTAATCAATGTGCCACATGTTGGAATAAAGAAGAAAGATGTCTGAAATTAAAATTGTCGAGAAGCCGGACGAAGTGTCATGGGATGAGATACATGAAGTCATCTGGAACGCTCATGCCAAAAACCGAGAGAACGGAGTGTTTATGGGCAATCCGTCTCTTCCCGGAGAGGAAATACGCAAGAAAGTCGAAGGAAAGGGAATAATGGTTGTCGCTTTGGATGACCATCAACTAATCGGCACAGCGGCCATCATAAAAAAAAGAATGAAGTTATGGTGTGGTGCTGAAGAATATGCCTACTTTTGTTTTGATGCCGTATTGCCGACACACCAAGGAATGGGTATCTACAAAAAGATGAATCAACTTCGTGAGGAAACAGCAAAGTCTTACGGAATGAACAAAGTGGCTTTGGACACCAATAAAGACAATTTGAGGGAGATTGAGGTGGTGAAAAAAAACGGTTTCAAACCCGTTGCCTTGAGAAAATACGGAGACCATTACAACATAGTGTTTGTTAAATGGTTTGACGGATGCCCACATTCAGTTTTTCGTTTGAAGTTTGAATTCACCATACGGGCTATTAAACTAAAAACAAAAGCGTTTATTAAACGATTGATTAAATAATTCAATTTTCTGAAGTAGTTAAGCAGATAAGTTTCGCACAAAAAGCCTGGTAATGGTTTAACTACTGTCCGAAGGACGAGCGAAGCGATAACTACACAACATCTTAACTACAAAGACGTTGAGCGAATGCGAAACTTGAATAAAACAACACATTCCATGCATCCGAGAGTAGTCGTTATTGGCCACGGTTTCACTTCTAAATTAGGGGTTATACGTGCTTTAGCCCCTGCAAATGCTGACATCAGCGTTGTCTGGAAAGAAAAACACAAGCCCATCGACTGTTCAAGCAAATACGTCAAAGAAGAATTTTGCTGCAGGGGGAATAATCCGAAAAACCTGACAGAGTGTCTTCTGAACAACTGCATAGACAAGGACCAAAAAACCATTCTGATACCGGTCAATGATTTTTCCGCATCAGCTATAGACCAGAACATCGACCAACTGAAAGACCATTTTCTCTTCCCCCACATCCACATGCGGCAAGGAGCCATCACTGAATGGATGAATAAAGAGAAGCAGAAGGCGGTGGCTAAATCTGTCGGTCTGAATGTGGTGAACTCTTGTAGCGTAGAGATAAAAGACGGAGAATACCATTTACCCGACAGTATCACTTTTCCCTGCTTCACCAAGACCCGGGAATACATTTCGAGATACAAGCACACTCTCCATCGGTGTGCAGACGAAAAAGAATTGCGCAAAGTGATGGACGATTTCAAGGATACGTTCCAGAATATCACCATCATGGTGGAAGACTACAAGGAGATAGAGACCGAGTATGCCGTGGTCGGATTTTCTTGTGAAAAGGAGGTGGTTATTCCCGGAGTCATCGAGATAACGAAGATGGCACAAGGAGCCGACAAGGGGGTGGCATGCCAAGGTAAAATCATGTCTGTAAAAGGGTTTGAGGACTTGGTGGAGAAATTCAAGAAAGTGATGTCGGAAACCGGTTTTACAGGCATCTTCGACATCGATTTCTACAAGAGCGGCGGTGAATATTACTTTGGCGAAATCAATCTCCGCATCGGCGGTTCCGGCTATGCTGTGCAACGGATGGGTGTGAATCTCCCGCTTATGTTTGTCAAGACCATGTTGGGCGAGTCTATCGACGGCATGGAAAAAGAGATTAAGGAGACTGCAACATACATAAACGAACGTATTAGTCTGGAAAACTGGTATGCCGGATTTTTCTCTACACGGGAATTCAAGAAGATGTTGAAGTCCTCTGATTTCGGGTTCATTAGCGATGAGGAAGACCGTGCGCCCGAAAAAGCATTTAAAAGGTATTTCTTTTATAAAAAAATCCAGAAAAGCCTGAACGCGCTTCTGCACAAATAATAACAAATCTTTTAAGCCAATTATAATATGTCACTAACTAAATATTCTTTCATTCTATTCATCTTGCTTGCGTTCACGGTATCGTGTACGGCCGAAGATGACTTGGAAGTACCCATCCAAAAGACTCCCGTCAATTATCAAACCCTTGACGAGTTTGGAGAATACCATGTGTTGATTATCGGCAACTCCTTGAGTCGTGACGCGTTCAGTTATGTTCCGTCAGTCATCATTGATTTGTGTCCTAACATCACTATAGACTTCAACATCTATTATAAAAGCGGAGTGGGTCTGTCATCGCATTGGAATTCTATCAAACAAGGCAAAACAGACCATGAACTGGACACCTTCTCCCAGTCAGAGTACAGATGGGATACCACTATCGGTATTTCTGGGGATGAGTTGATACGCTCCAAGGAATGGGATTTGGTCATTCTGCAAGAAGGAAACGTCATTTGCAGGCAATATGAGCGTTTCTGCAATAACATTCAAACGGTTTCGTCATATATCAAGTCCATCCATCCCAATACGAAGATTGCTTATGTCATGGTACCTGCCCAACCCGAAGGCAACTCTACTTTAGGAGATTATTCCAGCGATGAAGTTTGGAGCATGTTCGCAAGTGCCACCCAGAGTTTGGAAGAAAATCAAGATGTGGACTATATTATTCCCTGTGGAACGGCCATTCAAAACGCCCGGCACACCTATTTGGATGATCTCGGCAACTTTGGTCATCTCTCCTACGAAGGTGTACATCTGCAAGAAGGCATACCTTGTATGATAGAGGCTTTCACTGCCACTCAATGTTTTTTCGACATTTTCACAATTAACGCTTCCGTTCAAAAGAGCGGTTTTCAAATCACCCAACAAATCGTATCTACTATAAGAGTCCCCGGACGCCACGGAGGCGTTATTCAAGGTTCTGAAAAGGATTACACATTATGCAAACAATGTGCCCTGTTTGCCGTCGGCAATCCCTACGGCATTTCCACCTACGACCGTTAATCTTAGTGACAGGCAGGAGAATAGAATAAGAGTCTTTGCAGAACTATCATTTAACCACTGATTTATATAATATATGGATATAAAACAAGCCGCGAACAGTGCGACGAACAAGCCTCTGGCTATTGTTATGGGCCGTAATTATGCGGCGCGGCTTTGCATGATTCGTGCCGCTGGTGTGTCTGGTTGCGATGTGATACTCATACAAACCAACCGCAAAGCCACCGGTGACTTGAAAATCGACCGCAAGAGCCATTTTATCAGAGAGTGCCACTATTGCCCGGAACCACATAAGGAAGAACTGATAAAACTGCTTCTTAACTATAAAGACGAAGTCAGACAGAAGGTGTTGTTACCCACAGATGACTATGTGGCGAGCACCGTCGACACCAACATGGATTTGTTAAGTCCGTATTTCCTCATGCCACACGTTAATCATACACAAGGAGCCATGCTGCAGATAATGGATAAGAATTATCAGAAAGAATTGGCTTCCGAGGTAGGCATGCATACGGCTAAAGGATGGATAAGCAATTATGAAGATGGCCGGTATTCTATTCCCGAAGGTGTCACTTATCCTTGTTTCACCAAGCCCCAAGACAGTTACATGGGCCAATTGAAACAATACATGATAAGATGTGAGAACGAGAGCGAATTGAGAAGTCATCTTGACGCTATCGGCAAAATATACCAACGGCCCATATTAATAGAGCAATACATCCATATAGAAAAAGAATATGCCGTATTAGGACTTTCGCTTGACGACACATCTGTCATTCCTGCGGTTATCGAAATGACAAGCAAACGACTTGGACAAACTGCCACAGGTATTATTTATCCGATATCGCGTATACCGAATCTACAAGAACACCTTGAGGCTTTCATGCGGAAGACCCGATTGACAGGAGTTTTTGACATAGACTTATATGAGAGTAACGGGAATGTATACTTTAACGAACTCAACACTCGCATTGGAGCCAGCGGTTTCGCACTTATAAACGACATACAGAATCTGCCTGAACTCTTCATCAATCATCTGCTTGGAACACTCGAAAAGTCATCTCTTTCAAATAAAGATTTTCCGGAAAAGAGTTTCGCCAGTGAAAAGGTGGTAAGAGAAAGGTATTATGCAGGAGAGTTGTCTTTCAAGGAGTACAAGAAAGCCTTAAACAGTGCAGATATACTTTCACTGAAATACGAAGGTGACATGGGACCCTACCGGGAGTTTGCCAAGAAGGACTTGATTTTGCCCGTCTGGAGACTTCTGAGAAAAATACTGAAATAACACATCACCATGAAAAAAGTCATCACATACGGTACATACGACCTGCTGCATCAGGGGCATATCAACCTGTTGCGCAGAGCGAAAGCATTGGGCGACTACCTGATAGTGGGCGTGACCAATGACAATTTCGACCGCGAGCGCGGCAAACTCAACGTAAAAAACAACGTGTTGGAACGCGTGGAAGCGGTGCGTGCCACGGGCTATGCAGACCAGATTATCATCGAAGATTATGTCGGCCAGAAAATCGACGACATACAAAAATATGACGTAGATATCTTTGCCATCGGAAGCGACTGGGAAGGGAAGTTCGACTATCTGAACGAGTTTTGCCAAGTCGTCTATCTGCCTCGCACCGAAGGGATATCTTCGACCATGCTCCGGGCTGAGCAGGACAACGAGGTGAAAATCGGCATCTCGGGCGCAGGACGTATCGCCCGCCGTTTCCCAAAAGAGGTGTCGGTGGTGAATGCCGTCAACGTGTGCTCGGTTTATGACACCGACACAGACAAGGCTGACCATTTCATCCGACAAACAGAAGAGGAGTGCCCGATGTTCAAAGTCCGCCGTTCCGAATCCTTCGAGGAGTTGGTCAACCAAGTTGATGCCGTTTATATCGCCACACCCCACCTCGAACACTATAAGCAGGCCAAGTATGCTCTGCAACAAGGCAAGCATGTGCTCTGCGAGACGCCGCTTGTACTGCGTGAAGACCAGGCGCGCGAACTCTATCAGATAGCCGAAGAGAAGGGTTTGGTGCTGCTCGAGGCCAACAAGACGGCCTACTGTCCCGCATTTAACCACCTTATCACGATGATTAAGAGCGGACTTATCGGCGAAGTGGTCGATATCGAGGCTTCGGAGTCGAAGGTGTGGGGCGATCCCACCCTACGCGAACTCGACCCCAATCAGGCTGGCGGATCATTCTACGAATTAGGGTCATATCCGTTGCTGCCGATTATGAAACTGATGGGTACGGGGTACCAGAACCTCAACATCTACTCACGCATGGAGAACGGTGTGGATATCTATACAAAAGGCGTGTTGCGCTATGATAAAGCCGTGTGCTCGTTCAAGGTAGGTTTGGGCGTGAAGACCGAAGGCAACTTGGTTATTTCGGGCACAAAAGGTTATGCATACGTGCCGGCGCCGTGGTGGAAGACCGATTATTTCGAACTCCGCTATGAGGACCAAAACAAGAACAAGAAATTCTTCTATTCTTGGGACGGCGAAGGTCTGCGTTACGAGGTGCAGGAATTTATCTCGTGTATCTACAACCACCGACTGAACTCCGCCCGCCTGCGTCGCGACGAAAGTATCGCCATGGCTAGAGTGATGGAACAGTTTGCGGAGAGAACCAATTTCATGGAAATATAGCCTTTCAACTCATGAAAAGAATACTCATTGTTGGCGGAGCCAACGGCATCGGACTGGCCATGGCGATGAACCTTGTGAAACGCCCATCCACAGAAAAAGTATATATAGTAGACAAGGCGCCTTTGGCCGAGGAATATCGTGACGAGAAAATCGAAAGCGTTCAGTTCGACCTGACCGCTGAGGATTACAGTATGTTTGACCGCTTCACCGATATCGACGGACTCATCATCACTGCTGGTTTCGGACGGCTGGCGCTGTTCAAAGATGTGTCTGAGGCGATGATTAACACCTATTTTCATGTCAACACCATTCCGGTAATCCGCATCATCCATCATTTCTATGACCGTTTGGCTTCTGCAGATGACTTCTACTGCGGCGTGATGGTCAGCATTGCCGGATTCATGTCATCACCCTTCTTCTCGCTTTACGGAGCCACGAAAGCCGCACTGAAAATCTTCATCGAGAGCGTGAACGTGGAGTTGGAAAAAGGCGGCAGCGAAAACCGCATCCTCAATGTGTCGCCCGGCTCTATCAAGGGCACCAGTTTCAATGGCGGTGCCACCGACCTGAGCGAGACGGAACAGTTGGCGGCCGATATCATCAGCCACATCGAGGCTAAGGACGATTTGTTTATTCCCCGCTACGATGAAGTGTTCCACGAGGTGTTGAAGCGCTATCACACAGATTTCCGCGCCGAGGGACGACACAGTTATGACTACAAACTGCAAAGCGGGAGGATGAAATCATAAACATGGCAAAAGAACGTTTAGCATATATCGACATCGCTAAAGGTGTGCTCATCTTGTTTTTGTTGATGGGTCATGCTTTGTTGTTTATCAAAAACGAAGGTGTCAACGACACTTTCATTAACGGATTCCAGCAGACCCGCATGTATCTTTGGTCGTCTTACTATATGCCCGCATTTTTCGTCATCACAGGTTTTTGCAGCAATTTCAACAAACCCTTCTTGACATTCTTATGGCAGAATTTCAAGACGCTGAAGATACCCGCCATGATATTCGGCACGTTCTTGGCAATTGTCACCATGACGAGCCATCACGCATTGTCCGCCTCTGGCATCACCCGCCATGTAGCACTTTGCTGGTTCAACAGCGGCTTATGGTTTTTGGATGCCCTGTTCATCTCCAAACTGTTGTATTGGGGTATCGGGAAAATCTTCAAGAACAACGTGACCTCACTGGTCGCATGCCTGGTTTTGTTCGCAGTCGGTTTAGCGCTATTTCTCCATTTCCGAAAAGACTTTGGCAGTATCGAGCATGCCCTCATGCTGACATTTTTCTTATGGATAGGACAAATGCTGAAAAAAAACAAGGACGGTTTATTAAAGTGGCACGTCATTCTCGCCCTGCTCATCCTTTATTTCGGCGCTTTCTTGTTGCTCCCCAAGTTTGGGGCAAAGGTGCCTTTTATCACTAACAGGATACAGTTAGAATGGCTGTCACTGCCCTTCTTCTTCATTCTGTCTGTCTGCGGGTCTATCGTTATCATCTATCTTTGTAAGATTATAGGTAAATGCAAACCTGTTCAATTCATCGGGGAAAATTCTCTGGTGTATTATATGCTGAACACGTTTGCGCTCAACATATCTGTAAAATTGTTATCTAAATATATGACAAGCCATCTGATGTGCATACTGCTGTTTGTAGCAGTGATGATACTCACACTCATCATCTTGACTGTCATAACAAAAATCGTCAACACGAAATTCCTAAAATTCACATTGGGTAAGTTTTGAAGAGGCATTACCGCATCCAACAATGATAACTTTTATATTAAAATTTCTAGGACTGGCTGTCTATTACTTATCGTTCCTGTTCCCAAGGAAGAGAAGCATCTGGGCATTCGGTTCGGGTACGGGTTACGACGGTCACAGCAAATATCTGCTCCAATATATCATAGACCATCAACCCGAAATACGCGGTTTATGGATTACACAACGCAAAGATGAAGTGGAACCCTTACGGAAGAAAGGCATCGAAGCCTATTATTCGTATGGTCTGAAAGGTATTTTTTATTCCCTGCGCGCTGGAACATATATCGTGACGGGGTCGCTGGCAGACATCAACTTTTACACCAGCGGTGGTGCCAAACAGGTACAATTGTGGCATGGTTTCGGCCCGAAGAAGTGTCTTTGGGCAAATATTCATTCCAGTATGAACAAAAACGGCCGTTTCACAGGTTTTGTCAAGCGTCCCGCCTTCTATGTGGAGCCCGACATCGTGTTGGGTGCCTCTGAAATGATTGACCGGATTTACGCCACGACATTCCGTACTGACATCGACCGCTGCGTTGATATTTTGTCGCCCAGATGCGTTCATCTGCGCCAGTCAAAGAAAGAGATTCTTGAATATATTAAGAAATGGGAAGGACAAGAGGTGCTCGACTTTATCGCAACAATGAAGAAATACAAGAAAGTGCTGCTCTACATGCCCACCTATCGTGAGAAGAACCCACATTTTCTTGAACAGCAGAAATGGGATATCGACGCGCTGAACGACACCTTAAAACATAAAGACGCTTTACTGATTGTGAAACTTCACCCCCACATGAAACATGATCTTGATTTCAACGGGCTTTCCAATATCGTCGAAATGGACAAGAATTTAGACCTCTACCCCATTTTGCCTTTTACCGACACACTGATAACCGATTACTCTTCAGTATATGTCGATTATATTTTGATGGACGACAAACAAATTATATTATATATACCAGACAAAGAAGACTATAAAAACAATTCCCGCGACTTATGGGAAGATTTTGACGAAACATACCATGGCATCACCGCCATGAACTTCCATGAGTTGTTGAAAGCCATCTCTTCCGATGAACGTCAAGACTACACAGCAGAGAGGGCTTTGATTTGGGCAGATTCAATTCACCGCGGCACCGATGAACTGGTGAAAGCGATAAACAATTTAAGATAACATGAGTCAGAAAAAAATCATCTTCATATTAGCAGTGCTCCTCTTCCTGAATGCCACGTCTCTAAACATATCAAGAAGTGTGGGCACGTTCAATATGATTTCTTATGTCTTGCGAATATTTATCTATTTTTATGTGGCATGGAATGTCCTTAAGACTAATTATCCTGAAATATTGAGAAGATCATACTACTATCGATTCAATGTGTTTGTTTCTGGATACCTGATTATCAACATCCTTTTCACCTACTTATGGACGAATAGATCGACTTCAATATCAGTACCATTCCCTACACTGTTTGTTTTGGCTGATAACGCATTGTTCTTATATATCGGTTATTATTTAGCCAACAAACCAGAAGAAAACAAGAAAGTCATCAAGTTATTATGGTGGTTTGCGGTTATCTCTATTTTCGTCATGACAGTCTTGTCTATCCGCATCCGACTCAAATATGGTTCGTTGGTTGAGTTATGGGGAATGGTGCGACGGGGAGAAGGCGATAGTTTAGGCGTCATGCTGAATGCATACAAGAATTCGTTTCCATATAAATTTGCAGTTTTGATCCCGTTCTTGTTCCTTCGAAAGAACAAATTCAATGTTTATCTTACTATACTTTGTGTTGCCAATATCCTACTTGTTGGAAAGAAAGGGCCTCTGCTCTCCCTTGCCATCGCGGCATTGGTCGTTTTCTTGTTTTCTTTCCGTCACAAAAGACGATATATTGTATATGCGGGTTATGCCGTTTTGATGTTCCTCTTATATTTTACGCTGATTGACGACTCCATTTTCACAACGCTGGAATATCGCCTTAACCCCGCCAGACACTGGAATGTCGATGATACCACCTCGTTTTACTTGTCTGGACGAGACCACATCTGGAAAGTAACCATGGACGGTTTTTACCGTTCCTCTTTTACAGAAAAGATATTTGGTCACGGCACCATCGGAGTTGTCAGTTGGCTTGTCCCCCGTGGCATGCCCGGTAATGCGCACAACACTTGGTTGGAAATTTTGTATAATTATGGAATAGCCGGCGCATTTGTGTTTTTCACCTATTATTGTTATCTGATTAAGATGTATTTCCGAATGAGGCGCGACAGATATGAATACACTGACTTCTTTTTATTCCTCCTTGTTATTCCTCTTGTCACCATGATGTTCTCTGTGACTATCTATGGCGGTTTTGCATCTATGGGATACTGCGGACTCCTTTGTGCATTTTTGTTGGGACGTTATATCAGTCAATATCAGAAGTTCAACTACAATCAATTCCGAAAAGAATTAATAAACCAAGAATATGGCAGATAGGGTTTTTGTTTTCGGCAATATCGGGCATATGGACCAATTGCCAAAAAGTGGCGGTCAGTCATCTGCCCGTCGCGTGATGAAGGGCTTCCGCTCCGAAGGCATCGACATTATACCTATACGACGCCATAGAGCAGAGATTGCCTCAAAATGGGGGCATCGTCTGGAAGTGGGCTATTTCGCCGTCCACGATTTGGTGAAGATGATAAGCAAGATGCTTTTCCGCAAGAGAAAGAATTCGGTCTTCATGCAAATGACTTTCGCCGGCGCACTGGTTCCCTACGAGTATATATTAGCCACAACAGCCCGTCTGATGGGATACAAAAACATGCTGTATCTTCAGGGAGGTCTGGTAATGGACACCTATCCCAAAGGAGGCAAGTTGCACAAATGGCTGTTTAAACATACGATGAACAAGCAGTCGCTCGTATTGTTTGAAGGATATGACGCACTGTTACTCACCCAACAAGTGTCAAGTTCTCATCTGATGTATTTCCCTTCATACGTTGTGGATGAAGTGATACCGGAGAGCGTGCCTGCGAAACCTGCTGATGAGTTAAACCTCTGCTATTTCGGCAGGATGTCGCCAGTGAAAAACCCGATTGTATCGCTTAAAGTTTTTGAACTGCTCTGTGAACGCCATCCTGACATGAACATCCATCTCACACTTGTAGGAAGCGATGTCATCCACCCCGATTACGTTAACGAATTAAACACGCTCATTTTACAATCGCCTTATAAAGACCATATCACCAGAAAAGAGAACTCGCCATTTGAATATCTGATTGAAATGATGCAAAAGCAGCATTTCTATCTGTTCCCCACCAAGGAAAAAGCAGAAGGACATAGTAACGCCCTAAATGAGGCGATGAGCCAAGGACTCATTCCAATAGCCAGTGATTATCATTTTAACAAGACCATCATTGGCGATGAGCATCTGGTCGTAAAGGGATATGAACCTGAGGATTATGCCGACTGCATAGACCAAGTGCTGAAAGGCGGGAGAATGCAGGAACTTTCAGAGAAAATGTGGCGAAGGGTGAAAGACAATTACTCGTTCTCCAAGGTCAACGGTGATGTTTGTAACGAAATAAAAAAACTATAATAATGGAAAGATTAGATATTCATCAGATGCATGCCATACTATTGGATTTGGCTAAACAGTTTGACGCAGTATGCCGAAAGAACAACATACCCTATTGTATGGTAGGTGGTACGCTGTTAGGCGCCATCCGTCACAAAGGGTTTATCCCCTGGGATGACGACATGGACTTTGGGGTCCCGACAGAGCATTATGACGAGATGCTGCAAGCCATGCGCCGTGATTTACCGGAAGGATACGAGTGCAGCACCTATGACCAATGCGAAGGAGTACACACTGTTTTTGCAAAACTGCAAAACACACATACACGCATCAAAGATATATGTCTTTCTATTCCTTTTGAGAAACAAATAGGTGTCAACATTGATATTTTCCCCTTGTCTCTCTGCGACAAAGGTGACCCCGCCATCAAAAAACTGACGAAATACTCACGGTGGCACCGTATCATCTTTGTCAACTCCACATCTGGCGAATGGTACAAGAAATTGGGTAAATCCGTCATGAGAAGCCTATGCCCGTTGAGTTACAAATGGTTTCTTGATAAACGCAAGAAGGCTTTATTAGAAGTGAAGCCCGGACCCTACCGCGGCAACCTGCTTGGCCGCACCCAAAGCATGATACCTGCTGAGTGTTATGGCGATATGGCGGAATATGACTTTGAAGACACCCGTCTTATGGGACCGGTAGATGCCGACGCCTATCTGACCCATGTCTACAAGAACTACATGCAACTGCCTCCTGAGAACAAACGCGAGATACATTGCAGCGAAGCATATAGACTATAACCCTCACTACGCAAACGGTTAGTTCTATCATGGAAAAGAAAACTCGTTTAGACTTTATTGATATAGCGAAAGGGATAGCCATCCTTACTGTATTATTAGGTCATTTATTATCACATGACCTTTTACTAAAGAAGGCTATTTATGCGTTTCATATGCCTATTTTCTTCATTGTGGCTGGTTTTTTCATCCCGGACAAACCATTTAAGGAATATGTTAGTCGTCGCGCCTCCACGCTAATTGCACCTTACCTCATCTTTGCCATGATGTTCGGAATGTTGGCTTTGAAAAACATTCCACCGATCCTTTATGCGACAAACCAGTCTTTATTATTCTCAAAAAGCAACGGCATGCTGTGGTTCTTACCCTGTCTGTTTTTTGCATTGATGTTCAGTTATCTGATGAAAGGCAAGGTAAAAAAGAATTACTTATTTTCCATTATCGCCATTGTGGCAAGTCTTATTATCGGGTTCCTGCTCAACAACCTATACCACGACAGTAGTGTGAAGTTGTTTCAAAAATGGGGATTACCGTTTGCGATTGACATTGTGTTGATGGGAACTGCCTTCGTTGTAACCGGATATTTCTTCACTTGTCATAAAGGTTTAGATTGGCTTAGGAATTGTTCCAAACCACAACTCTTCCTCATCAGTCTACTCATCTTTGTTTCTCTGTTCAGTTATTTCTATCAGACGCAAAAAGGTTATCCGCAGATGGCCACTGGCGATGTGGGCAACTGGTATGTTTATTATATCGTAGCCGTGGCAGCGTCATTAGGAATTTTAGCGTTTTCTCAACTGGTGTCAACTTTAGGGCATAACCGATGGCTTATCTGGTTCGGCAAAAACAGTCTCACCATCTTTTTGGTCCACCGCATGCTGACCGGAATACTTATAAAGAAACTCATCCACGGTTCAGGCATCTCGCTCGTCTTGATGTATATTATCAGTTTCATCATCCTTTGTTTGTTCTCTGCACTTTGCACAATGTTCATCAACAGGTATTTCCCGTATCTGGTCGGGAAACAGGGCACATCAACCAAATAAACGAGAACAGGAAGCATCATCTCGATAAAAAAATAACTTGGCGAGACATTGAGATTATCGATTATTTGCAACTAAACAATAATTTCTTTTTTTACTAATTCAACTATTACACATTATGATTTTTGCAGCAATTTTGGCGGGCGGTAAAGGTACCCGCGTAGGTTCGAATGTACCTAAACAGTTTTTAGAGTTAGGCGGCAAGCCCATATTGGTGCAGACCGTTGACGTATTTGTACGCTCTAACCTTTTTGACATCATTTATATCTCTGTCAATGAGATGTGGTTGGATCACACAAAAGAACTCATCAAGGAGTATTTCCCCGACAAACAGGATATGTTCCGTTTTGTTTGCGGCGGCAAGGAGCGTATGCTCTCATTCCTCAATGTGATATACGACATTAAGGAGAAGCATGGTGTGCGTGCAGAAGACATGGTATTCTCTCACGATGCCGTGCGTCCGTTTGTCACAGAAGATATTTTAGAGGACTGCATCAAGGAGACCAAACTGCACCGTGTAGCCATGGCAACTATTCCCAGCGCCGACACAACCTATTATTCAGGCCGCGAGGGATATCTGACCTCCACTTACGACCGTAAGAAACTGTTCTATGCCCAGACCCCGCACGGATGCACGATGGACCTGCTCGACGAAGTAATCAGTTCATATACCCAAGAGGAACTGCTTGCATTGACAGGCACCTCACAACTGTTTGTCAACCGCAACATCGACGTGCGCATCTCTCTGGGCCGTCCGAGCAACCTCAAGATTACCACGCTTGAAGACATTGACTTCAGCGAATATATGTTGAAGAAAAAACAAGCCGAGAAGGAGCAGGAAGGATGAACAACCAACTCTTACAAGAACAACAGTCTTACCTCGCAGAACGTCTGCGAGGTAAGACCATTATGGTAAGTGGAGCCACCGGTCTGGTCGGGTCAGCCATCGTGCGCTATCTGATGGCGTTAAATGACGGACAGAACGCTGACATAAAGATTGTCCCGTTGTACCGCGATCGCGAGAAATACGACCGCGTATATGACAAGATGAGCGGTCGCACAGATTTGGAGCCCCAACTTTTCACAGCCGACGCCGACATCGCCTTTGACCTCCAAGCCGACTATATCATCCATTGCGCGGGTATCTCGGGTGGTTCTAAAATGCATTTGAAGGACCCTGTCAAAATCTTCGACACGGGTATCGGAGGCACAAAACAACTGCTCGATTACGCCAGCACCCACAATTGTGAAGGGTTTGTATATGTTTCTACATATGAAATTTATGGCGGTGTGAACGAGGAACAGTTGGTTGCCGAGAACCACCCCTGTCTGCTCGACCCGATGGTGCTGCGCAACAGTTATGCCGAAGTGAAACGCGTGTGCGAGTCTATGCTCACTGCCTATTCAGCCAAATACGGGTTTAAGGTATACAGCGGCCGCCTCACATCCACATTCGGCACAGGTGTAGCATACAACGACCCGAGATTTTTCGCCGAGTTCGCCCGTTGCGTGGTAGAAGGGCGCAATATTGTGATGAAATCTACGGGCGGCACTGTACGCAACTATCTCGACGTGGACGACGCCGCTTCCGCATTCCTTTATATCCTGGTTAACGGTGAGAATTGCAACGCTTATAACCTGACGAACCGCGACAATGCCATTTCCGTGCGCGACATCGCCAAGAAACTGATCGCATTGGGCGGCGACAAGGTGGAATTGGTGTTTGACATCGCCGAAGACATCAAGGCTTTAGGTTTCCGCAAAGAAGGCATCACAGTGATGGATCCTTCCAAACTGGAAAACCTCGGATGGAAACCCGTCTATACCTTTGAAGATACGTTAGAAAAGTTATTAAGTACTTTACGCGGATAAACAAACGTGAAAATCAATTTCGCCTCCCACCGGAAAAAGTCATTACCTGCCAATGCTCTGCTATTTAATTTCAGCAGGCTATGGTATAAGCGTGATTCTCAATTGTGGGTCTATGGCACCCATGAGGGGACCAAATATGACGACAATGCCCGCTATCTGTTTGAATACGTCAACCGTGAGCACGGACAAGAAATCCGTTCCGTTTGGTTAGCGGCAAACGAAGAGGTAGTGGATACGGTAAAGAAAGCCGGTGGCGAGGCGTATACGTTTAACAGTAAAGAAGGTAAGCAAGTTGCCCGCCACGCCGGTGTCGCCATTTTCACCAACGGGTTGGATGATTTCGGTCCATGGCCGAAAGTGGGCGGTGCTAAACTTGTCTTTCTTGGGCATGGTGTCGGGTTTAAAAAAACATATAATGCCAAGTACTCCGGCAAGGCTCTTTTCATCAAGAAGGCAATGGATAAGGTGTTCTCGTGGATACATAGAGACTTGACCATCGCCACGTCGGAATATAACAAACACCAACGAATGATGAATGCCAGTCTGCGCGACGGGAAGGCAGTAGCCATCACCGGTCAACCCAGAAATGACATTCTCAAGAATAAAGGTATTCGCGAGGATATCTTCTCCCGATTAGGCATAGAACCCGACAAACGCCTCATCTTATACCTCCCCACCTACAGGGGAAACGCGTTAGGGCTTGACGCGATGAAAAACATTGTCCTAAGTCTATATGAGAACAAGACATTGCAGGAAACGCTTGACAAAACCAACAGTGTGTTCATTGCGAAATTACATCCGCTGACACCACCTGTCGAATTACCCGACAGGGATAATTTCCGCGTCATGCACTACCAAGAAGTGGAGTCAAATCAAGAATTGTTAGCAGCCGGAGATGTGCTCATCACCGATTTCTCGAGTTGCTGTGTTGATTTTGCATTGCTTGACCGACCTGTCATTTTCTACCTGCCCGATAAGGAAGAATTTGTCAACCATTCGGAACCTGTATGCGACGAGTTTTATGACATCTGCAGCAAATGTGAATGCATCACACCCGAGAGCCTTGCCGATATGTTGACTCACGAATCGTTAGCGGCCACAGATGCCATTAACCAATTATATGAAGACCCTTCCATCAAAGGCACCTGCTATTCCGAAAACGTTTATCGGGCCATTATTAACCAATTTAATAAATGAAAAAATTACACTTTATTCTTCCTGCTTTGATGCTCTTCATCTCTTACGGGTGTAACTCTGAGACGATAAACAGCATACAGGAGCCGCGTGTTCCTTCTTTCATTCCCGCTGTACTTTCGCCAGTAAAGTATCCTATCATTGCGCACCGCGGGTCATGGTATCAGAACGGACATCCTCAAAATTCGATAGCATCTCTGAAAGAAGCATTAGCATTGGATATATTCGGGTCGGAATGTGATGTTTGGAAAACAAAGGACGGTATATTAGTCATCAGCCACGACAATACTTATAATGGTCTTAACATCACGAAATCGACCTACGAGCAATTGGCACAATTTCCTTTAGCCAACGGCGAGAAACTACCTACGCTCGACGATTTCCTCATCGAAGTGGGCAACTCCCCCACCAATACTAAACTGGTAATTGAACTGAAAAGTAACGCCTCAGTCAACGATGTGCTGGATGCCGTTAATCAACGGGGAGTCATCGAGAAAGTTATTTTTATCACATATTCCTATAGCAAATGCCTAACCTTCGCCAAAAAAGGATATGGTAACATCACTTATTTCGTAGGACACAGCCATACACCCGAAGAAGTGAAAAATGATGGTATCGGGGGGTTCTATTATGTGGAGGAAGACATGGTTAACGAAGGTCAAGTTGATTGGGTTAACCGGGCAAAAGAATTAGGCGTGCAACTCATTTTAGGCTCAGTTACTAATCCTCAGGTAATGGCCAAATACATCGACCAAGGGTGTTTGTTCAGTTCAAATAAACCTGTCACGTTGGTTCAGGCCATTGACATGCGTGAGAACGAACAAGCGAAATAACTCTGCCAAGCGCCTCGACATCATAACGTCTATGGTAATTTTGCCGAAATGAAAAACTCGACACAGATGATGACACTGCTAATAAAATTACTGATGATGTGCACAATCTATGGTTGTAGCACAGAAGAAGATGATGTGGAGCCTATCATTATCGACATTGAATTACATGGTCAACAGCCTATTATCGCCCATCGTGGATACCATCATGACAAGAATACCCCACAAAACTCTTTGGCAGCATTCAAAGAGGCACTCTTGCTGAACATCTATGCATCAGAATGTGATGTGAGACAGACTTCAGACGGGGTGTTTGTCATTTCGCATGATGACAACTTTGACGGTTTATCCATCTCTAGAACGCCATATATGGAATTGGGGGATCACACGTTATCGAACGGAGAGCCATTACCTCAATTAGAGCATTTTTTACAGGAACTGAAAATGGCTAACAGCCGTGTCAAATTGGCGTTAGACATTAAAGACTGTAATATAAATGAACTTGTCGCTCTCGTTCAAGAATACGGTGTTTTAGAAAAAGTGTTATTCATTGGTTCCCATAGAAGTGTTTGTAACCAATTAAGGAAGAAAGGGCTGGGCGGAATCACTTTTTACTTGACCGGCAACATGTCACCCACCAAAGTGAAACAGAGCCGTTATGGGGGAATAGACTATAAAGATAGCATTTACGATGAGCACCCGCTATGGATAAAAGAAGCAAAAACATTGGGGCTCAAAACCATTGTCTGGACAGTTAATGACAAAGATGCTATCTACAGTTACATCCGCAGGGGAGTCATCGTCACCACTGATAAACCGATGTTTGTGGAGGGAGTGAAAAAACAAGAAGAATAACAACATAATACTATGACTGACACCATTAGAATACTCAATGTCGACGTTCTCGCCATCACACAGGCGGAATTGTTGGAACAATTGAAAAAGGGAGTGCTGATTACGCCCAACTTGGACCATCTGATTAAACTTCAGAAAGACCGAGAGTTCTACGAGTGCTACCAAAAGGCGGAATGGGTGGTGTGCGACAGCCGCATCCTGTATTTCCTGTCGAAACTATTGAAGAAGTCATTCCCTGAGGCGATACCCGGGAGCAGTTTCTTTACTGCTTACTATGAATACCACAAGGATGACCCTAATTGTAAGATTTTTCTTTTGGGCGCACGCGAAGGCATCGCAAAGAAAGCGATGGAGCGCATCAACGAGCGTATGGGCCGTGAAATTATCGTGGGAGCGCACTCTCCGTCGTTTGGCTTTGAGAAGAACGAAGAAGAATGCGAACAACTGACACGCATCGTGAATGAGAGCGGTGCCAATGTGGTTCTGGTGGGTGTGGGTGCTCCAAAACAGGAGAAATGGATTATGAAATGGAAAGACCGTATGCATGGCGTGGATGTGTGGATGGCGCTCGGTGCCACCATCGACTTCGAGGCTGGCACGTTGAAACGCGCCCCGACCTTCTACCGCAAAATCGGCATGGAATGGCTCTACCGTTTCTTCAAAGAGCCCAAACGCCTATTCAAGCGATATTTCGTCGATGACATGAAATTCTTCTGGTATTACACCAAGCAACTGTTTCATTGTTATCATAATCCATTTGATAAGAAATAGCCCTAAACGCTATTCATTGCATGAAAATATTAGTGACCGGAGCCGCAGGATTTATCGGCTCAAAGATAGCCGGACTGCTCGCCGAGAGAGGCGATGAGGTGGTCGGCATCGACAACATCAATGACTATTACGACATCCGCCTGAAACTCGGCCGTTTGGAGGAGTTGGGTATCGGTGACGGAAAGACCGACATCGAGAGCGGCAGCACATACCAAAGTGCCACCTACCCCACCCTGCGTTTTCAGCGTATGGCATTGGAAGACAAGGAGACCATCGACCGTCTGTTTGCCGAAGAACATTTCGACAAGGTGGTCAATCTGGCGGCACAGGCAGGCGTGCGTTATTCCATCACCAACCCATACTCCTATCTGACAAGCAACCTGACAGGTTTCCTCAATATCCTTGAGGCTTGCAGAAACAACCCCGTGAAGCATCTGCTATTCGCCTCATCGAGTTCGGTCTATGGTATGAACACCAAGGCGCCTTTCTCAGAGGATGACAAGGTGGATGCTCCCGTCAGTCTGTATGCCGCATCTAAGAAAGCCAACGAACTGATGGCGCACAGTTACAGTAAACTCTACGGCATCCCCGCCACGGGATTGCGCTATTTCACGGTATATGGTCCGTGGGGCCGTCCCGACATGGCGCCGATGCTGTTTGCCAAAGCCATTTCTGCAGGCGAGCCCATCAAGGTGTTCAACCACGGCGACATGATACGCGACTTCACTTACATCGATGATATCGCTTTCGGTTCCATCCAATGTCTGGACCAGCCACCTGTAGCAGAGAATTGCGCTAACAGTGTGCCGTTCCGTGTTTATAACATCGGTTGCTCTCACCCCGTTAAACTTATAGACTTTATCACGGAGATAGAAACCGCCTTGGGCAAAAAAGCGGAGAAAGTGATGATGCCCATGCAACCGGGCGATGTATATATGACCAACGCTGACACGACAAAACTGGAAACAGAAATAGGTTACAAGCCCCATGTGACATTGCATGATGGTATCGTACGTTTCATCAAGTGGTATAAATCGGACAAGAATCCATTGAGATAAAGCCTCCACTCTTACCCTCCCCGAGGGAAGGGCAAACAAATCATTGAGCACATAATTTATTCATATTTAACTGATGCAAAAAGAATCATACAACATAACAGTGGCCGGTACTGGCTACGTGGGACTGTCACTCGCCGTATTGCTGGCACAGCATAATCAGGTGACAGCGGTGGACATCATCCCCGAGAAGGTGGAGATGCTCAACCGCAGGCAGTCGCCCATCGCCGACAAAGAGATAGAAGAATATCTGCAAAACAAGCCGTTGAACCTGACCGCCACGCTCGATGCCGAGCAAGCGTATAAGGGGGCCGACTTCGTCATCATCGCGACGCCCACCAACTACGACAGCAAACGCAACTATTTTGATACCTCTGCCGTGGAGCAGGTCATCCATCTGGTGATGCGATGCAATCCCGACGCTATCATGGTCATCAAATCAACCATCCCCGTGGGATTCACAGAGCATATCCGCAAGAAGACAGGTTCACAGAATATCATTTTCGCACCTGAGTTCCTGCGTGAGAGCCGTGCCCTCTACGACAACCTCTACCCCAGTCGCATCATCGTGGGAACAGACCTCTACGACGAGAGAATGAAAGAGGCGGCAGAGACTTTCGCCCGTCTGGTCAAAGAGGGAGCACTGAAGGAAGATGTTGAGACACTGATTATGGGTTTCACCGAGGCTGAGGCCGTGAAACTTTTCGCCAACACCTATCTGGCACTCCGTGTAAGTTTCTTCAATGAGTTAGACACATACGCGGAGATGAAGGGCCTCAACACCGCAGATATTATCCATGGCGTAGGTCTTGACCCGCGTATCGGCAGCCACTACAACAACCCGTCGTTCGGCTATGGCGGCTACTGTCTGCCGAAAGACACCAAGCAATTGTTGGCCAACTACGAGGATGTGCCCGAGAACCTGATTCAGGCTATCGTGGAGAGCAACCGCACCCGCAAAGACTTCATTGCCGACCGGGTGCTGGCCAAAGCGGGTTATTACGACTATAGCCTGCGAGGAGGATTCTCTCCGACAGAGGAGCGCCGCTGCGTCATCGGAGTTTATCGTCTGACGATGAAAACCAACTCCGACAACTTCCGCCAGAGCAGCATACAGGGCGTGATGAAACGCATCAAAGCAAAAGGCGCGGTTGTCATCATCTACGAGCCGACCCTGCAAGACGGCACGACATTCTTTGGCAGTCTTGTGGTCAATGACCTCGAGGAATTCAAACGTCAGAGCAACGCCATCATCGCCAACCGCTACGAATCGGCACTCGACGACGTGCAGGACAAGGTCTATACCCGCGACCTCTTCCACCGAGACTAACAGGAAACCTCCACCTTACCCACTTAGGAGCCCCCACCCCAACCCACCCCGAGTGGAGGGAGTAGTTTTCAAGATGCCGCGGAGCGACAATTCTTCATTCGTCATTCTTCATCGCGGAACGACCATTCAACATTCGTCATTCAACATTCCACATTGATTTATTTCCTCTTTCATCACTTACGTTGGGACGACAAATACCTCCTCAAGGAATTGGGCGAGGATAACGTACGGGCCATCTATTCGCGAGACTACCAACAATGGTACATGCGCCATTGGCGGCATTTCGGAGGCAGTCTGAAAGCGGTGCGCGCGTCCGACAAAGGGGACACCATCGTGGCGTGGCACTACCTGCAGGCGGTGTTGGCATGGTGGATTTGTCGATTGACTTTCCGCAAACGGAAGTTCGTTAGTCTTAATATCTTGCTGAAAAAAGACGGGACGCTCAAAAACCAGTTGCATCGTTACCTTTGCAAAAAAGCCTTTCAAGCGAAGAATTTCCGTGCCACGGTGACGTCTGTGCCCTATGGCAAATGGCTCAACAAGCAACTCGGCATCGATGTGGAATACACCCTCCTCCACGATGTCTATCATGATTATTATTGCACACCGCATTACTCTGAGGGGAAGAACAAAGACATCGTGTTTTGCGGAGGAGCCAGCGGGCGCGATTGGGAACTGATGCTAAAGATTATACGTATCACGCCCGAATTGAAGTTTTATATGGTCATGCCCAAACACATCTTCCGCCCGTTTATGAAGAAACACGGAGATGACCTGCCCAAAAACGTCAAAATCGGATGTAACATGCCCTATAAGGAATTTATGTTCCGTCTGTGCCAATCCACATTGGTGGTGTTGCCGTTGAGCATCAATGCCCCCGCAGGCCTGACGGTGATGTATCAGGCCGCCGCCAACCGGCGCATGGTGCTCACATCCGACACCGAGGCGATGAAAGAATATTTCATGCCCTACCAACTCTGCGGGAAGGATCCCGAGCAGTGGCGCGACAAGATACGTTACTATCTCCAACACGAAGATGAACGGAAAGCCGAGGCCGACCGGTTCCATGATTTCATCACCACGCAGTGCACGGAGACCGATTACGCCCGTATTGTGGCAATAGTTTGTAAAGAATTATCATCAACGGACCAGGATGCCCCGACAAATCAGGAGAATCAGGAAAACCGGAAATAATCAGCCCTTCAACCATTGACATGACCTCCCCGTTTTTAGAATTTGTGAGATTTAGCCTAAACGACAACGCCACAGTGCCGGCTTCTGTCGCCAAGATTGACTGGCACGACCTGTTGTCCTGGGCCAAGCAACAGACCATAGCCGGCGTTTGCTGGCATGGCATGCAACGGCTCAGTGACATCGACACCAACAAGCCCACCGACGATGACGTGCTGGAATGGATGGCATATTGCGCACAAATCACAAAGAAAAGCAGGAAGACCAACGAGCGTTCCATCTGGGTTTATCGGAATTTCAAAAAAGAGGGATTCCGCTCCTGCCTGCTCAAAGGACAGGGCAACTCCATCCGCTACCCCGACCCGCTGCTCCGTCATAGCGGCGACATCGACATCTATGTGGAGGGCGGCGACGACAAGGTCATCGAATACATCCACACCATCCGTCCTAAAGCAAAGGCGCTCTATCATCACATCGACTTCATGGCCACGGAGAAAATACCTATCGAGGTTCATTACCGCCCGTCTTGGATGAGTTGTCCGTGGTATAACAAACGGTTGCAACGGTTCTTCGAGGAAACAGGAAAAGAATCGTTCGAGAACATGATCACACTGCCCGAAACAGAAGGACAGATAGCAGTGCCCACCTGGCGCATGAATGTGGTGTATGAACTGGCCCATATCGCCCACCATGTGTTGCGCGAGGGCATCGGACTAAGGCAAATCATTGATTATTATTACCTCTTGTCGACACACGGCATACCCAATGCCGAAGAGCGCGAACAGGCAGAAAAAGACCTGCGCCACGTAGGAATGCGCAAGATGGGAGGAGCACTGATGTGGGTGCTCACCGAGGTGTTGGGCATGGACCGCCAGTTGATGGTGATACCGCCCCATGAGCGGTGTGGCAAACTTCTGTTGAGGGAAATCATGGCCGGAGGCAATTTCGGACGGTACGACGACCGTCTGCTCGGAGGTGAGACCGAGTCGAAACGCAAGAAGAATGTTCAGACCCTTTGGCGTGACCTGCGTCTGGTCAGTTATTTCCCCGCCGAATGTATATGGGAGCCTTGGTTCAAATGGTATCACTTCTTTTGGAGGAGGAAGCATCAATAACATCGGAAACAATCACAAGTTTAACACAACATATCCCTTATATCATCGTTATTCAACAGTAAAAAATCACTATCAACAAAGAAAGAATGAAAAAATACATCAGACCAGCCATTAAACTGGCAACCATAGAAGAACCGCTCATGGCAGCACTTAGCCTGCATGACAAACTCGGTGACGAGCAATTGGGAAACGACACCTCATTTGACACAGAAGAGCCATCAGGCAAACCCGTGGTCAATGTGTGGGATTAAACACGAACTATTAACCTAAATCATAACAGCCTTATGAATATGAAACGATTACTATTGTTGACCTTTATGGTCCTGTCATACTGTGGTGTGTGGGCGCAAACGCTGCACGACCCTGACACCTATTATGCCGATGCTGCCAACAAATCGGGCAGCGAACTCAAAACAGCGTTGAGCGAAATCATCTCACAACACACCACTTTGGGATACAAATCGCTCAACGGACATTATGCCACGACCGACACCGATGATGACGGATACCTTATCGACATCTATTCGGTCAAGAAGAAATATACGGTGGATGACACCAATACCGGTTTAGAAGGAGTGGGATACAACAAAGAGCACACTGTGCCGAGCAGTTGGTTCAATAAGAGAACTCCCATGTATTCCGATATCTTCCACGTTTTGCCTACGGACAGTTGGGTCAACTCAAAGCGCGGCAATCTCCCCTATGGTGAAACCAGCAACCCAGACGGTTCATCATACAACGGATTCAGCAAATGGGGTCCATGCGATAGCAGTATAGGTTACAGCGGCGACATCTTTGAGCCCAACAATGAATACAAGGGCGACATCGCTCGAATCTATTTCTATATGGTCACTTGTTATGAAGACGACTTAAGCACGAACACGTGGAGCGGCGGCATGTTCACAGCCAACGGTTTCAGCAACTGGGCAAAGACCATGCTGATGCGATGGGCGAAAGAAGACCCTGTAAGTCAGAAAGAGATAGACCGCAACAATGCCGTGGATAAGATACAACACAACCGTAACCCGTTTGTCGATTTCCCGGGACTGGAAGAGTATATCTGGGGCGACAAGACGACTACCCCGTTCGACCCGCTCAACTATAACGGCTCATCGTCGGAGACTGTGGCCCGCCCCGTCATATCACCTGCCGGGGGCAACTACACAGAGCCTGTGAACGTAAGTATCACATGCAGCACTGCCGGCGCAGTCATCTATTACACCACCGACGGTAACACACCCACCACGGCAAGCACTCGCTATAATGCCGCATTCACCATCAGCGAGGCGACCACCGTCAAAGCCATCGCCGTGCTTAACGATAAGAGTAGCGCCGTCACCTCAGCCACATTCACCTTTACCCAAGGCGGGCAGACCGACGAAGGCATCATTTGGGCTGAAGACTGGTCGAGCGGCAGCGCCGGAATGAAAGTGGAAGATGTGCATAACGCCGCAGCCACCTATACAGGCGACGGAGGTACATACGAGAAACTGTTCGATGGCACGATGGCTGGAGGAGATTCCCCTGAACTGCTGATTCCCAAAAAAAGCCGCACCATCAACACCTTTATCGCGACCATCAATCTTGGTGGAGTAAGCGGTGAGATGAATCTGACATTTAACAGCAACAACAATAACCTCCAACTGACCTCTTCCACCACAGGCGTCTCCATCAGCGCTGACACATTCACAAAGCCAACAGATAAATATTTCGCCCACGCATATACCATCACTGTGCCCGAAGGGACATCTTCTTTGGTTTTGACGTTCAAGACAACAACGGACGACAACACCCGCGTTGACAATTTCATTCTGACAGGCGACAAGCAAAGCACAGACCTCATCCCTGTCACATTGGAATTCTCGGCTGATGAAGCCACGGCCACTATCGGAGAAGACTTCACTGAGCCGACCCTGACCGTCACGCCCAGCAATGCCAATATCACAGTAGCCTATGCCAGTGACAACGAGACAGTGGCAACCGTTGACGCCACCACAGGCGAAGTGACACCTCACAATGAAGGTGTCGCCACCATCATCGCCTCCTTCGAAGGCGACAACACCTACATGGCTGCCGAGGATGCCACTTACACACTGACGGTCAGTCTTTCCGGCCAACCGCTTTACGGGACAGGCATCTATGAGAAGATCACATCCGTCAATGACCTGGAAAGCGGTAAGAACTATCTGCTCGTTTATGAGCCGGCCAATGTCGCCTATAAGATGTTCAATAAAGATAAAGGAGAAGCGGGTGCTGTGGCCATCACTAATCACCAGATAGACATGAACAGCGACAGCAACTATGCTGCCATACTGATATTGGAGAAATCGGGCGATAACTGGCTCATCAAAGAAGACGGGAAATACCTCGCCCTGACATCTAACAATAACACGCTGAACCAACAGAGCAATGCTACAGATGCAGGTACAGAGTGGACCATCTCGTTCGATGAAGGCGATGCCGTTATCAACAATGTGACACGAAACTCCTATTATCTGCAATACAACACCACAGGATTGTTCCGTTGCTATAAAGGCACCCAACAAACTCCCATGCTCTATAAAGAAATCATGAGAGCGGAGGAGAATGTGACGCTGACCATTGGTTCAACTGGGTATGCCTCGTTGTATTACGGAGAAGTGAACCTTGTTGTGCCTGAAGGCGTGGAGGCCACCACCTATACCGTCAGCGACGGGAAACTCATGTTGTCGAAGACTTACGCTGAGGGCGACATCATTCCGGCAGGCACTGCTGTCATCGTCTATGACGGACTGTCAACCACCGAGACTTATACCTTCGCTGAGACCACGGAGACTGGCACTGCACCTGAATTCAACATGCTGAAAGGTTTCGACGAGAATGCCACTACAGTAGGCGACGTGGAGGGAACGGCATATAAGTTCTATATGCTGGCGGTGGATAACGAGACCAAAGACCCGGCATCTGTCGGTTTCTATTACGGAGCGGAAGACGGGGCGCCCTTCATCTCTAAAGCACACCGCGCTTATCTGGCAGTGCCGGCAACCGCAGCCAAAGGCATGAGAGCATTTGAGTTCAATAATGTCACAGGCATCACCGCACCCGAGACCAAAGCCCAGACAAGCGACTCCTCCGTCTATTCTTTGAGCGGTCAGCGCATGAACGAGCGCCAGTTGCCGAAAGGTGTTTATATCAGAGAAGGCAAAAAATACATTGTGAAATAATCACATGTCTCATTTCGCGTCATCATTCTGGCGCAACGGCATCCTTATAGGGCTGTTGATTTGCGTCTGCTCATGCCAGAAACAACATGAGCAGACACGGTCCGCCTATTATTGGAGCACAGTGTTTGAACTCGACTCATCGCAGTATCAGTTCATCCGGTCGCAACAGATACACCGCATCTACCTGCGCTATTTCGATGTGGTGCTCGACAAGGGACAACCCATGCCGAACGCCACTGTGCAGATACTCTCGCCCAAACCGGAAGATGTAGAGATTGTGCCTACCGTCTTTATTGTCAACGATTGTCTGTACCACCCGCAGCCCGCTCTCGACTCGCTGCTGTTCAAACGCATCATACAGATGAGTGAGACACACGAACTAGGACCCGTCAAAGAGATACAACTCGATTGTGACTGGACGAAACAAACCCGGCAGAACTATTTCGAATTGTTGGAACGGCTGCGGAAAAGGGCAAAGGCAGAAGGCATCGCCGTTTCTTCCACCATCAGGCTCCATCAGTTGTCAGAAATGCCACCGCCCGCAGACCGCGGTGTGCTGATGCTGTACAACACAGGCGACGTGACACGGTTCGAGGGGACCGACCCCATTCTCGACATGCGTGATGCGATGCCCTATCTTCCCCGTCTGAAAAAATATGATTTGCCATTGTCCGCAGCCTATCCCGTCTTTGAGTGGCGCGTAGCGTTCCGGGGCGATAAGTTTATCGGCATCATCCATGCTGATGAATTCCTGCCCATACTTCCCAGCGACACCATCGTCACGCGACAAGCCACACCCGACATGGTGCGACAGGCCATCATTGCCGTTGACAGTCTGTTGCCTGAAGCCAACGACGAGATGATTATATACGACATGAGTAAACAAAATATTCAACGATTCAATACAAACCACTATGAAAAAGTTTTTAACCGCCATTCTACTGGCATTGATTCTCGGCCATAACGACATTCTGGCCTGCGGAGGGGAAATCACCTACAATTATTACCTCTTCGATGTGTTAGACGGCAGTTTCTGCCATGACCGCCAAATCACAGAACGCTGCAATGAGTTCTGGAAGAAATACACTGACGGAGAAGTCACGGAGTATTTGTGGAGCGCAGATAGAGTGGAAGAAATCGCACGGAAAAAAGGCGACCGCGAGATGCTCGATTATCTGACCGAACTCAACAAATACCTTGACATCAGCCGGCAGTTGGGTGAGGCGTGGGAATATCCCACGAGGGAACAATTGACCGAACGCCAGCAGACACTCCGCCAAATGGCAGAGAAAGCCAGCGCTTATCAAGGGCAGAGACTGAAGAGCCAGTGGGCTCTGCTTTATATGCGTGCCAACATGGTCATGAAGCAACACCAGTCGAATGTCAATTTCTGGAAGGTCACTGCCAGCAAACTGCCCGAGAGCGTTTATCGCGAGATGATGGAAAACATCTACGCCGGCGCACTGCTGCATACAGGCAAACGCAAAGAGGCCATCAACCTGTTTGCCATACAAGGCGACCTCAACAGCATCAGGTGGCTCATGCGCAAACAGCGCAACTTAGAAGGCATCAAGAGCGTCTATGCCGAAGACCCCACATCACCGTCGCTGATGTTCTTGGTGCAGGACTTTGTCAACAACGCCCAAGAGACAATTGACGAGACCGATGAGAATATGGATGTGAATGAAGAATGGCTGAAGGAGATTGACGCCCGCAAGATAACCAAAAATGATTGCGACGCGTTTATCCGTTTTGCACAACAGGTGGTGAAAGAGGGCAAGACGCCCTTCCCCGCCCTCTGGCAGGCAGCCATCGGAGAACTGCAATATCTCTATGGCGACTACAAGACCGCATACCAGACACTGACCGAGGCCATGTCGATGAGAGGCTCGAAGAAGATGATTGACAACGCCCGTTGTATACGCATGGTGGCTGCTGTCGGAGCCCGATTCAACGACAAGGACTTCAACCAATGGATGAGTGGTGAGATGAACTGGCTGTACAACCAGTCAACAGAAGACAATGAGTGCAACAATTGCAACAACAAATACCACCAAGTGCTGATGCGGCTCGTACATCTGGAACTGGTGCCCAAATACAAGGCATCGGGCAATAAGGACATGTCAACGGCACTCTTCGCATTGCTCGAGGATTACGAGACAAAACAGACTTATCCTAACGGTATACCCGAGGATGACTCATGGAACTCCAATTATTCATCATGGCACGGTTATAACATGGAACTGGATATGATGACAGGCGACGAGTTGGTGTCATACGCAAAATGGTGCAAGAAAAAGCCAGCCAATGAGATGGAGCGATTTGTCAAGGAGCACATCATCTTCGACCAGACCTATTTCGACGATATGGCGGGAACGCACTATCTGGCTGAGGGCAAGTTCAGTGAGGCCATACCCCTGTTGAAGAAAGTGTCGCTCACATTCATGGAGGGACAGAACATCAGTTTCTACCTGGCGAACCGCGACTTCACACAGCCCAGGTGGTTCGGACGACAGATGTTTGCCGAAACAGTGACGACCGAGGGCCCACGTCTCGGCAAACTGACAGAAAACCCTAAACTACGTTTCTGCGAACAGATGGTCAATCTGCAAAAGCGTTACAACAAAGCCAAGGGCGGTGAGCGCGAGCAATTGGCGCTGCAGATGGCACGGTTGTATTATCAGGCGTCATACCAAGGCGACTGCTGGTACCTCTGCCGTTATAGCCATAGCGTCTACGACGAGGCTCAGGAGAATGAGATGGATTTCGTGGAAGCAGCCAGAAAACTGTTGCGCGAGAGCAGCCAGTCAAGCGATTTCGCCGTCAAACAGGAAAGTCTCTTCGCATTGGCGTTCATTCCAAACAAATTGGTCGACGAAGGGTCCTTCTGGGGTGAGACTCTTGATTGGACGGAGGTCATCAATAACCGTAACGCCAACGACATGAACGCGCTCAAACAGTTCTATCTGCAAAATAGCGCTCAAGTTGACAATTATGTAACTAAATGTGACGTGCTGAAAGCATATATGAACATGTAATCATTCCTGATTCTTGTCATTACCGCAATCGGGGTGCCACTTCTGAAAGTGACACCCCGATTGTCATATAGTCGTTCATTGTTATCCTACCTCACGACCACCTTCTTCACCGCCTCACCTTGACGGATGATGTAAACGCCGGCGGGCAGGCCGTCGAGGTCATGGCCGCAGTCACTCCCCTGCAAGGAATAGACCTGATAAGGCGCAGCAAAATCGACATCAACTGAGGTGATTCCGCTGGGCACATAGTCATAATTGAGTTTCTTGTCCATCCAGGCGATGCGCTCTATCATAAACCGTCTGACATTCTCCACCTCTGCCTGGTAACTGCCCCAGATGTGCGGGTTTTGATGCACATAAGAATTCATGATGGGCCAGCGGAGGAAATTGAGTCGTTGCGACTGGTTCAAGTCTTTTTCCATCTTGTCGATAAAGGCCGTGAGGTTCTCTTCGGTCAGTCCGCCCTGACGTGCCTCATCCCAGATTTCGACCAGCCTTTCACGTGACTTTTCGTCTTGTACGACTATTCTGTCCACAAAAGCCTTCATGTTTCCAGCGCAACTCCCGCAAGTACGGTAGATGTAATCGGATTTGTTATTGACAGGATAAGTTCGGTTGTCATTCTCGAAAGCCAGGTCAAAGTCCCATACCGGTCCGGTGTAAAGCATGTCGTCGTCGCGGTCTTTATACATATACACGCTCCAATAGGTGTCGGTATTGCCCGACAACTCACCCACGAGGAAGTGACGCAAGAACGTGTTCGTGTCCAGATACGTTCGCCAGTTGCTCTCCATCGTGTTGAAATACTGACGGATGTAATTATGCTGTTCCGTGGTGATGATGTCTTCATCGGGCGATTTGATGGTGACGGGATTACCTTGGTTTGAGGTAAAGCGCGAAGTTTCCTCGTATGAGTAAGCGTCCACTTCAATCAGGTATCCGCCTGTCAGAGCCGTACCGCTGTTGTCTTCAGCGGTCATCTCCTCGATATTGACACGGTTTTTGTGTACTTGTATCTGGTCGCACAACTGATAGCAACCTTTGTATTCGCCGTTGAGGAGCACATCGACGGCCGTACCGTATGGGGTATAAGGCATACCTAAGCGGCGGCTCAGTTCGAAGGCCAGCAGATTGCGCATGAGCGTCTTGTCGCCATAGTTGTTGATGAGTGTCCATTTCTTGGCTTTCGCGGGCGCATCCAACACTTTCTGTTTTTTGTCAAATTTGATGCGATAAGGCTTTTTGGGGAATGAGCGTGAGGCATTGCCGCGTTCGCGAATGGTACCCGGCTCGGAGAGCAGTCCGTTTTCAGAGATGATGGTCAACTGTGCGGTGATTTGCGTTTCCTTATCGAAAGGTATCACGCCGTCGAGCGTATGAACCGTCACCGTGGGCAGGTTCGTGACCTGATAGAGGTGCGACTCGTCGCCCTCGCCCTCATGTCCGTAAAACTCCACCTCAGCGATATTGCAACGGGCATCGGAGGGTCCAATATAGCGGACATACTGAAAGCCTTTAGAGCACTCGACGTCCGCATGGGAGATGACGCCGATGGTACCTTTTTCAGTGATGACGTACAACGGCAGCGCATCCATGAAATCGGGGTCGTTGGCTCCCTCGAACACGCCGAGCAGCACCCGTTCCTCACCATGGACGTCATTGCGGGGCGACCATCCAACGCGCGTGATGACATGGGGCGAGCCTAAATCCAGTCCCACCCATGTATAACTGCGCTCCCAGGAGGCGAAAAAAGTATTGAGGTCACCGTCGAACGCGTCAAAACAGGTATTGACCGTCGTTGACTGCTGCCATGTGTTGTAATCCACCGTTTCTTGGGTGCCGATTACCTTTCCAGTCAATTTTCCGTCGTCGAGTGTCATGGCGCTGCCCGTGGCGGCGCACAACATGCTAATGAATAGTGATATTGATTTCATAAATAATTTCAAATTTCAGGTCATCATCTAAAAACTGCTGCAAAAGTACAGATTATTTCCGACATAACCACATCGTTCGACAAAAAACGATCCTGACCTCAATTCGGGGAACGCCTAAGAAACAAAGAACCTCATCACCTTGCTACCTGATAACAAAAAGAGGATGTACCTTGTGGCACATCCTCTTTTTGTGACTCGTTTGGGGCTCGAACCCAAGACCCCAACATTAAAAGTGTTGTGCTCTACCAACTGAGCTAACGAGTCTCCGAAAAAACTTCTCTTTCGAAAAGCGGTGCAAAGGTACTGCGACTTTTTGAAACAGCCAAACTTTTTCGGCACTTTTTTCTAATCAGCGCCTTATTTTGTGCTTTTACGGGCCACAATGCACTTATATCGGTTTATTCTTCAGGAAAAAGCGACTCATTTTTCTGTTCTTCGCGCGCCTCCTCATCCATACATTTCTGATAACAAACCCGGCAGAGCGGTTCATATTCGCCCACTTCGCCCAACAACACGCGTTTGTCGTTCTTCACCAAGCGGTGACTCACATAAGCCAGATTGCCACAGCGCACACAGATGGCATGCACCTTCGTCACCTCGTCGGCGATGGCACACAACGCGGGCATCGGACCGAAGGGAATGCCCTTGTAGTCCATGTCAAGTCCTGCGATGATGACACGCACGCCACGATTGGCCAACTCGTTACACACATCAACCAGTCCCATGTCAAGGAACTGCGCCTCGTCGATGCCCACCACGTCGATGTCGGATGAAAGCAGCAGAATCGACGAACTGCTGTCGATGGGGGTGCTGGGAATGGCGTGCCGGTCGTGGCTCACCACCTCCTCGTCGGAATAACGGGTGTCGATGGCAGGCTTGAAAATTTCCACTTTTTGTTTAGCAAACTGGGCACGTTTCATGCGGCGTATCAGTTCTTCGGTCTTTCCCGAGAACATCGATCCGCACACTACTTCTATCCGACCGGGGCGCTGTGATTCACCTGTGAAAAAATCTGTCATTATTGGGTTGTTTGTTGTTTTAGGAGTGGAGGAGTGAAGGAGCGAAGACAATAGTTCGCGAATAGGGAGTTCTTTCTTTGTCTCTCTTAGGTTTTTCTATGATTTTCCGGGCATTCCTAAGAATATTAGGACCAACCTTAACGAAACACTTTATTTTATGCAAAAATACAAAGATGTTTTAATAATTGCAAAGAATTGACTTGAATTTTTGCGGATGACAATAAAAAGACGTAAATTTGCGGCTGATATGGGTACATTGTATATCGTACCGACCCCTGTCGGCAATCTCGAGGACATGACCATGCGCGCCGTCCGCATTCTGAAAGAGGCGGATATGGTGCTCGCCGAGGACACCCGCACTTCGGGCATACTGCTCAAGCATTTCGACATCAAAAACCGGCTGGCATCGCACCATAAGTTCAATGAGCACGGCACGGCTGCCAACGTGGTGGAGAAGTTGAAAGCAGGCATGACCATCGCGCTCATCAGCGACGCGGGCACACCAGGCATCAGCGACCCCGGTTTCTTTCTGGTGCGCGAGGCAGTGGCTGCCGGCATCGAGGTAGTTTGTCTGCCCGGCGCCACGGCATTCGTCCCCGCATTGGTGGCTTCCGGACTGCCGTGCGACCGGTTTGTGTTCGAGGGTTTCCTGCCGCAGAAGAAAGGGCGCAAGACACGTATAGAGTCACTCGCCGACGAATCGCGCACCATGATATTCTACGAGTCGCCTTACCGTCTGGTCAAGATGCTGCAACAACTGTCGGAGGTGTTCGGGCCTGACCGGCTGGTGAGCGTGGCACGGGAAATATCCAAGGTGCATGAAGAGAGCGTCAGGGGCAGTATCGGCGAGGTTATCGCCCATTTCACCGCGCAGGAGCCGAAAGGCGAAATCGTGGTCATCGTAGAAGGAAAAAACGACAAACATCATAATAAACAAGAGGAGAAATGAAAAAAATCATTTTTGTGATGGCAGCGTGTCTGCTGGTCATCGCGGGTTGTAAAGACGACAAAAAGACGAACGCGCAACCCCAAGTGAATGTCAAAGCCGACTCGCTGGAGCGTGTGCTCGAACAGGAACGTAACGAACGTGAGGATATGATGGCCATCCAAAACGAGATTTTGGATGGATTCCGTCAGATAAACGAGGCCGAGGACCGCATCACACTGGCCAAGAGCGGCGAAGGAGCCGAACGCGCTGAGCAGATACGCGAGAACATGGCTTTCATCCAAGACAAGATGAAAACTAACCGCGAACTGATAGAGAAACTGCGCCAGCAACTGCGCGAGAGCACCATCAACGGCGACGAACTGAAAAAGACCATTGATGGACTGGTGAAACAACTGGAAGAGAAAGACAAGCAGATACAGAAGATGCGCGAGGAATACCAGGCAGAGTTGAACGCGAAAAACGAGCATATCAGCAAACTCGACGAGAAGGTGACCACCCTCAACAACGATGTGGAAAACCTCAAAGACGAGACGACACAGAAATCGCAGACCATCAAAGAGCAAGACCGCCAACTCAACACCGCCTACTACGTTTTCGGCACCAAGGCTGAACTCAAAGAGCAAGGCATTCTCTCCAAAGGCGAGGTGCTCAAAGGCAATTACAACAAGAATTACTTCACCAAAATCGAGGATATCCGTTTAGAGAAAGAAATCAAACTTTACTCGAAGTCAGCCACCCTAATGACCGCTCACCCAGTGGGTTCCTACTCATTAACAGCCGACGCTAACGGTCAGTATTCACTGCGTATCCTCAACCCGCAGCAGTTCTGGAGCACCAGCAAATATCTGGTCATCCTGGTGAAATAGAATCCCCTACCCCCTCCTTCGGGAGGGGGATTCTTTCCCTATCGGCCGAGCCCCCATCAGGAGAAATGGCCAAATCAGCCGAACAAGGCCCATTCGCCCAATCAGGCACCACCACACAATTACCACGCGACCTTAAGACATCATAACCTTAAAACCTTAAAAAAACATAACCTTCTTTTAACCATTTTACACAATGAAAACACTTTTTTATCCTTTGCACTTTTTAACAAAAGTGCCGATTTTTTGTTCAAATCATCGTTTTAACATACCAAAAATCCACTTTGTTTATATTTTTCTTGCATGATGCGGGAAAAATTGGTATCTTTGCAACCTTATAATCATTGTGAAATTAATTAATATTATAAAATAACAGAGATTTATGAAAAGACTCATCTTGATGATGGCCGGCTTTTTCCTGTCTATGGGAATTGCTTTGGCACAACACACAGTCTCAGGAACTGTTACTTCCGCGGACGACAATGAGCCCGTCATTGGAGCCACTGTCACCGTGAAAGGCACTAAAGTAGGTGCCGCAACAGACATTGATGGTCATTTCAGTTTCCAGTACAGTCAGCCCAATCCGACGTTGACAGTCAGTTACATCGGCATGGAGACCGTGACTGTAAAAGGTGGACAGAACATCAAAGTCACATTAAAATCAGAGACCGAAGTCCTCGATGAAGTGGTGGTCACGGGTATCCAGAAACTGGATAAGCGACTGGTGACTGGTGCGACGACTAAAGTCGACGCCAGCAAGACACAGTTGGCCGGTGTGGCCGACGTGACACGTAGTCTGGAAGGCCGTGTCGCAGGTATGTCGGTGCAGAACGTGTCAAGCACCTTCGGTACCGCCCCGAAAATCCGCGTGCGTGGTGCCACCTCCATCTACGGTAGTTCGTCACCGCTGTGGGTGGTCGATGGTGTGATTATGGAAGACGCCGTCAACGTGTCGGCCGACGACCTGTCATCAGGTGACGCCGAGACCCTGATTTCCAATGCTATCGCAGGTTTGAACTCTGACGATATCGAGAGTTTCCAGGTGTTGAAAGACGGTTCAGCCACTTCTATCTATGGTGCACGCGCCATGTCGGGTGTGGTCGTCATCACCACCAAGAAAGGACGCGCCGGACACAGCAACATCAACTACACAGGTGAGTTCACCTACCGTCAGAAGCCCTCTTACCGCGAATACAACATCAGCAACTCGCAGGAGCAGATGGGTATTTACAAGGAGATGGCAGCCAAAGGTTGGCTGGAGTTCTCGCAAGTAGCCAACAGCGCTTCCGCAGGTCTTTACGGACGCATGTACTCCGAGATGGATAAGTACAACGCCACCACGGGCCAGTTCGGCCTGCCCTACACCGAGGCTGCCATGAACGCCTACCTGCAACAGGCTGAGTTCCGTAACACCGACTGGTTTGACCTGCTGTTCAATAACAACATCATGCAGAACCACTCCGTGAGCATCTCATCGGGTACCGACCGCTCGAGCATGTACGCATCACTCTCGGCCATGATTGACCCGGGATGGTCGCGCGACAGCAAGGTGCAGCGCTACACCGCCAATATCAACGCATCGTACAACCTGTCGAAGAACGTGACCCTGACCATGCGTACCAACGGTTCATACCGCGACCAGAAAGCACCGGGTACCCTGAACCAGAGCCTCGACGTGGTGAGCGGTAACGTGAGCCGTAACTTCGATATCAACCCGTTCAGTTTCGCCCTGAACACTTCACGTACGCTTGACCCCAACCAGACCTACACCCGTAACTACGCTCCGTTCAACATCTTCCATGAGTTGGACAACAACTATATCGACGTCAATGTGATGGATATGAAATTCCAGGGAGAAATCTCCTGGAAGCCCATCTTCGGACTTGAAATCAACCTCTTAGGCGCATACCGTATCAACCAGTCAAGCCGCGAGCACTTTGTGCTCAACAGTTCAAACCAGGCTGAGGCTTACCGTGCCGGTGTGGACAACCCCAACATCATGTACAACAACAAATACCTCTACACCGACCCCGATGTGCCCAACTCACTCCCCATTTCGGTCATGGAGTCCGGAGGTATCCTGACCACCAACAAGAACCAGGTGAAGCAACTCGACTTCCGTGCCACCGCCAATTATAATAAGGTATGGAACGACACTCATATCTTCAACGCCTTGGTAGGTATGGAAGCCAACCGCGCCGACTATGACGCGAACGAGCACAATGACTATGGTGTTGACTTCGACAACGCACGTCTGGTCACCATCACCCCCGCATTCTACAAACAAGCCAAAGAGGAAGGCACCGAACTCGTTTCCTTCGCCAAGGCATGGAACCGCCGTTTGGCTTACTTCGCCAACCTCAACTACTCGTATAAAGGACGTTACCAGTTGAACGTCACTGGACGTTACGACGGCAGCAACCGTCTCGGTAAGTCCAGAAGTTCACGTTGGCTGCCCACATGGAACGTGTCGGGCGGTTGGAACGCCCATGAAGAGCCCTTCATGCAGAAATGGATGGAGAAAATCGACTACGCGGTGTCGCACGCATCAATCCGCCTCTCCTACTCACTCGTAGGTGAGCAGACCGCCGCTTCGAACGCCCGTCCCATCATCACTGCCACCAACATCTGGCGTCCCACCGGCGACCAGCAGGAGCAAGGTTTGCAGGTGAACCAGTTTGCCAACACCGAGTTGACATACGAGAAGAAACATGAGTTCAACATCGGTACGGAATTAGGTTTCCTCCGCAACCGTTTGAATTTGGTGGCCGACTTCTACTGGCGCGACAACTTCGACCTGATGGGTTATGTACACACCCAAGTGTCAGGTCAGAAATACGCTAACGTGGCTTCCATGCGCTCACATGGTATCGAGGCTACCATCACCTCGCAAAACATCCATACCCAAGACTGGCAGTGGACCACCGACCTCACTTTCGCCTACAACAAGACAACCATCACCGACCTGCTCTCACAGGCACGTGTCATCGACCTTGTGCAGCCCTCTGGTTACACCCGCGTAGGCTATCCTCACCGTTCATTGTTCTCCATTCCCTTCATGGGTCTGAACGATGAAGGTATCCCCACCGTCATGAACGAATTCGGAGAGGTGACCACCACCGACATCAACTTCCAGGAGTATGAGAAACTCGACTTCCTGAAATATGAGGGTCCGACGGAGCCGACCATCACCGGTGGTCTGAACAACATGCTCCGCTGGAAGAACTGGCGTCTGAACGTCTTCATCACCTACTCATTCGGCAATAAAATCCGTCTTGACCAGGTATTCGCGGCAGGATACTCCGACCAGAGTGCTATGCCGAAGGAGTTCAAAAACCGTTGGGTCATCCCCGGCGATGAGAAAGTGACCGACATCCCCGCCATCGCTTCCGTACGCCAGTACTACAACGACACTTATCTGGGCTATGCCTACAACGCATACAACTATTCTACAGCCCGTGTGGCCGACGGTGGATTCATCCGTATGAAAGACATCTCGCTCACATACGACTTCTCGCCGACGCTCATCAACAAGATCGGGCTCAACTCGGCTTCGCTGAAATTCGACGCTACCAACCTCTTCCTCATCTACGCTGACAAGAAACTCAACGGACAAGATCCCGAGTTCGTCAACTCCGGAGGTGTGGCTTCCCCGCTCTCAAAACAATACACATTCACCATCAGACTGGGAATCTAAAGGTTTCGTGTAGTGTTAAGGTTTAATGTTTTAGACATCAGAACTTAGAATAAAGAAAAAAGCAATATGAAGACATTCAAATATATCGCAATGATGGCAGCCACGGCGGCATTCGCGCTCACTTCGTGCAGCGATAGTTTCCTCGACAAACTGCCTGATGAGCGAACCGAGATAGACAATGAGGACCAGGTTGCAAAACTGCTCATCACATCCTACCCTTCTGGCGGTTACGCATGGATTTGTGAATTGTCGAGCGACAACATCATGGACAACAATTCACCGCACCTGCCTGCCAGCCCCAACGCTGAACAGTCGGTGACACACTACAACCTGTCGCCTTATGACCGTACCGACGACGAGTTGTTCCGTTTCGAACCGGCCAAGTCATCGACCAACCAGGACACACCCGCTTTCCTTTGGGAGACATTCTATTCAGCCATCCAACAGGCGAGCATGGCTCTGCAGTCCATCGATGAGATAGCGGCCAGTAACAGGGCTGCCGGTGAATTAGGAATTGACGGCAACGGTATGACCGAGACGCTTAAAGCCTCAAAGGGCGAAGCGCTCCTCATCCGCGCCTACTGTCATTTTATTCTGGTCAACGTGTTCTCGCAGGCATACAAGAACGAGAGCGCCAGCCGCAACGACATCGGTGTGCCTTATGTAACCGAGCCTGAAGACAAAGTGCTGTACAATTACAGCCGCGGCACGGTGACCGACACATACAACATGATTGAAAAGGATTTGACGGAAGGCTTACAATACGTGAGCGACCGCAACTACAAATTGCTGAAATGGCGTTTCAACACCAATGCCGCACACGCTTTCGCAGCACGTTTCTACCTGTATAAGAGAGATTGGGCAAAGGTCATCGAGCACGCCGACTATGTGTTGGGCACTGACATGAACGCCATACAGGGCAAACTGATGAAGTATGACAAGTTCGACGAGTGCACCTACTCGTCAGACTATGCCAAAGAGTGGCAGAACCCCGAAAACCCCAACAACCTGATGCTCATCGACACTCACTCACTCGAGTTCCGTCACGCTTTGGGCAACCGCTTCGGACAGAATAGTACGGTGGTGAGAGACATTTTCTACCACAACTGTCCGTTGTGGCGCAGTTGGGTGGTCAACCCCACCGCTTATGTGTCGGGTATGACTTTCTGGACCGGACATGACTATGGTTATTGCTCGGGCAAGGTGGCTGAGGAATTCGAATACACCGACAAGATTGCCGGTATCGGCTATGTGCACACCATCAAACGTGAGTTCACCACCAACGAACTGCTGCTTGAGCGCGCCGAGGCGAAAATCATGACTGGCGACTACGATGGAGCCTTGGCAGACATGGCCGCCTATCTGGAGAGCAACCAGTCGTTCTCAGAGACCAACAAAGTGTTCTGGGGTCGCAACAGCGGTATGGCACCCCTCACTGCTGACGTGCTGAGCAGTTACTTCAGCAAGGCGACCAACCCCAACTGCTTTGCTGACTGGAACTTCACGACCAACATGAGTCCCGATTACGTGATACCCTCAGAAGCCGTACCATACATGAACTGTCTGAATGACTTCCGTCGCTTTGAGACGGCTTGGGACGGTCTGCGATTCTTCGACCTAAAACGTTGGGGTGTGGAATACTCACACTTCTATGGTGCACAGAACACCGAAATCAAACTCACTTGGAACGACCCGCGCCGCGCCATCGAGGTGCCTCAGGATGCCATCGCAGCAGGTATGCAGCCTTCGCAGCCCACAACCACCACAAGTGATGACGAGTCAAAGCACGCCACCACCCAACCGCGAGCCGACAAATACATCTATTTCAAATAATTGAAGGAGGAGCAACGATATGACTAAGAAAATGAAAACAGTGCTCTTCGGAGCAGTATTAGCAATAGCAGGAGGATTCGTCTCGTGCAGCGACGACGATTTCGACCCGACGATTTTCGACACCAACGAATATCCGCTCGACAGGACGGCTTACACCTTCCCGCTCGACACATTCCTCAAGGTCAATTTCCTGCAGCCCTACAACCTCCGCTATGTCTATAAAATGGAGGACATCGGCAGCGACTTGCAGAAAAACCTGGTGCCGGCCGAATACGAGAAGAGCATGCAACTGGCGGTGCTCTCCAAGTACCTTTGGTTCGACGTGTACAAGATGTTTGGCGGTGAGCAATTCCTCAAAGAGAACAGCCCGCGTATCATCCACCTCGTAGGCTCGCCCGCCTACAACCCCACATCAGGCACCGAGACGCTCGGTACGGCCGAGGGCGGACTGAAAATCACCCTGTATAAGGTAAATGTGCTCGACGTGAACAACATCGACTTGATGAACGAATACTTCTTCCACGTCATGCACCACGAGTTCGCGCACATCCTCGACCAGACACACCAACGCCCCACAACCGTGTTCGACATCATCTCAAATGGTCACTACGACCCGCTTGACTGGCAGAACAAACACGATTCCGTGACTGCCGGTTGGGGATTTGTCACACCGTATGCCTCTGAGGCCGCCCGTGAGGACTGGGTGGAAACCCTCTCCTGCTACCTCACCAACGACGGCGACACATGGGACCGTCTGCTCAACTCTGCCCACTATGACTGGGAAGATGTTGATTTCAAGGATGTGGCTTTCTACTTCTACCCGTCAGATATCACCTGGCTCTCAGGTAAAGGTGTGGTATTCCTCAAGGAAGGAGAAGAAATCAGCAGTGATGAACTTGCCCAGTTGAAAAAGACCGGCGGCACCTTCTTCGGTTCTGACTTCACGTTCACGTCCAGTTCCAACCTTGACCAAGGCAGTGTCTTCATGCGCTATATATCCTCCCGCGAATGCGACATCGACAGCATTGGCTATATCTTCCCACAGAAGAACGGTGATTATCATGTAGTGCGTAAAGGCATCGCGCGCAACGCCAACGGACTGGCTGTGTTGGATGCAGACGGCAATCTCGACTTCGGTAATTTGGAGGCTGGCGGCAGCGACGGCATCGACGGACGCGCTGTCATCCTGCAGAAACTCGACCTGGTGCGTACATGGATGCAAGAATATTTCAATATCAACATCGATGACATGCGCTATGAGATACAAAGCCGCCAATATGCCAGAAACGCAGACGGCACATTCAGGCGTGACGAGTATGGCCGATATGTCAACAACCTCACGCTTATAAGAGAAGACGGTTCAAACATCATCACTGACCTTCTTCAAGAAGTACTGCGATTTAAGAACTTACAGTAATAACATGACCTAAAGACTTCACGAATATGAAAAAGATATTATCCATGTGCATGATACTCGGCGCCTCGGTGCTGTTCACCGCCTGTGCCGGAGAGGAAGACGACCTGTTTGACAAGAGTGCGGCCGAGCGTCTGAATGAGATGCGCGACATCTATTGTGCACGCTTGGAGGCGCAGCCTGCAGGATGGGCCATGCAGTACTACCCCACTGACGAAGAGGACGGATACCTGATTTTGGCCGATTTCAATGCCGACCATTCTGTGAAAGTGGCCATGCGCAACGCTTTCACCTACAATGCTTATAAAGAATGTACCTCCGTGTGGGACATCATCACCGACAACGGACCGGTTTTGTCGTTCAACACCTACAATGATCTGTTCCACATCTTCTCCGACCCTTCTGACACTTGGGGCGGCGACACGGGCACAGGTATCGGCGGCGACTATGAGTTTGTGGTGGTCGATGCGCCCGAAGACGCCTCCTATATGATGCTCAAGGGCAAAAAACGCGGCACATACACCCTGCTCACCCCGCTGGAGCAAGGCACGGACTTTGAGACCTATTTTACCGAAGTCATCAATTTCCAGGACACCTATCTTCCTATGACTCGTCCCAACTACGTTTACATGAAACGTGAAGGCGATGAATCTATCTCCGCCAAGTCATACATATTTGAATTGGAGACGAGCAACCGCGCTATGCTTTACCCCGAGGGTGGCGACCCGGTGATGGACGGAGTGGTCTATCCCTTCATCATCACACAGCGCAGCGGTAAATACTATCTCCGTTTCCGCGACCAGATTTCGATGGGCGACGGAGAAGTCGTGCGCGAGTTTGTTTATGACGAGACGCTCGACAAATTCGTCTGCACCGACGACGAGAACTATTCGATTGAAGGCGAGGGAACCGCTGAGTTCTTCATCAGATCCATCAACGAGACCACCCGCTGGCAGTGGCAGCGCAACAATGACATGTCTGAAAAGATGCAAGCAGCATACGACGACGTGTTCAACGCGTTCAAAGACAAGGGTTACAGCCTGCTCAACATGAGTTTCGGTCTTGAGAACAACCAGACTTCAATGCGAATCAATTTCCGCCAGAAGCAGAGCAACAGAAAAGTGGCCTTCCTTTATGGTCTGGCTTTAGACGGTGAAGATGTCAACATCTCCTACAAAGGTCCGGACGGCGACGGTGCACAAGCCACATTAGACGCTATGCCGGAGTTGGCAAGTTATGTGCAATCGTTCAACGGTAAATATCACGTCACGGCCGCACTGTCGAAATTCGACCAGTCGACTCTCCGGCTGACATCAGGCAGCGACGCTGACTATTGGATTGACGTGAAGATGGTCAAGTAACATAATACTTTCCACGTGGAGGAGTGGCCAGACATCCTGGCCTACTCCCCACAGGAAAACTTAGAATAAACAAAAAAATTAATACAATCATTAAACTTTTATCAACATGAAAAAATTTTTACTTTTATCCGCAGCCATTTTGGCGTTCTCTACTGGTGCATTTGCCCAGCAGCAGAAAGTGATTCTGCCCAAGAAGCAAGTGACAACGGACATGATCAAAGAGGCTAAAAACGTCTCCTTCGCGACCAACAAACAAGTTGCGAAAAGACGTGCCGTCGAGGATGGTTTCTACTACTTACGTCCCCCGGGCGCTTTGTATAACACAATCGGCCCAGACTTCAGGTATTCTTATTTCCCCTTGATGTATGTGGGTGTGAATGGTCCTGTGAAGTTCTACAATGCCTGCGAAGACCCCACAGTAGCCTATTGGGAAATCAACGGCAGGAACATGAATGAAGAAGAACCTGACTACATTGATGAAGGCAACAACTTCTACATGGAAGATAAAGAAGAAGGCTTCGAAGACAGCGGATGGTACTATATGCCCATTTTGACCGATGGCGGCAAGTTCCAATTTTACTGGGCTGAAGATGCTGATGATATAGGTATGGAGTTAACCGGAGGTTATGTCGTTGAACCTTACGTCGCTGTGGCCGACACCGTGGAATGGATGTCTTTGGTTTGCGGTGAAATGTGCAAATTGTATGGAAGTATCAATAGCGGTTATCCTTATGGCACTAGAGACGTATCAGACTTGCTTGGTGAACCGGCAGGCTCATACAGGATGAACGGCATTTGGCAATTCTATGACAAACCCATCTCTCCGTTCTGGTTCGACCAGGTTTCACTTTTGGTAAAGAGCGACTCTGAGACTCCCCTTGCAGAAGGTTCCAGCCTGAAGATGAAGATTGTGAAGGCAGGGTATAACGAAAAAGGTTACGCTGTATATGATGAGGATGAGGTCATCGCTGAATTGGAAGCAAAACCTGAGGATATGGTGGTGACAAGCGCCAATGACGGTAATTGGTATGCTCTTATCTTCAAGAATGAGGTGGAAGACGATTTCGGTGTCAGCATTGAGCCTGTGGTCGTAGAAGATGCTTTCGCTGTGATTATCGACGGTTTCTTTGATAAAGGTGTCGATGTCTGCTTATTTGCCTCAGATCAGACACCCTATGACGAGGATTGGATTGAGCGTACATTATGGCGCCTAGTTGACCCAGATGGTAATTTGATAGCAGACACTTGGGGATGGGTAGGCTGTAATACCTTCCTCAGTTTCTCAGGTATCTTCGACGGTGCGAAAGTGGTTGAAAAGGAGACATACGAATATACCGACGGCACTGTTGAGGAATTTACAGACCTTAACTACCTGAAGATTGGCGACGACAAGAAATCTGTCAACATGGGCGACAACAGCGTGAATTATGCTGCCGTGAAGACTGTGATGCCTTGGTTCGACAGCAACGACAACGAGCAGTATTATTTCGAAATGCCCGATTGGCTTGAGACCACCGACAATCAGATTCTTCACATCACCGGTCAATATTCTGACGGATCAGAATACACCTATGGTTGGGGCTTGGCATTCACCGCTACAAGTGATGTACCCGAAGGCTCAACAGTCAACGGCAAACCCGGCCGTTTTGCAGAGATTGTCATTGAGGGTAAGGGTATCGTGTCTAAACCCATCTACGTGCTTCAGGGCGACATCACCAAAGAAGATGTCCTGGCAGAACTGGAGAACCCCACCGGCATAAACACTGTGAAGGCTGACAACACCGCCAACAGCAACAAGACCTACAGCCTCACCGGCGCTCAGGTCAACAAACACCACCACGGTGTTGTTATCCGCAACGGTAAGAAGATGATCCAGAAATAATCATTTCTCATACATACCCTTACATTGTCAGCGGCTCCGAATTGGAGCCGCTGACTTTTTTTGTTGACGCCCGCGAAACCATTCTCAACTCTTAAAAAATGCATGGCGACCGAAAGGTCATCAAACTTTCTCAAGGGCGTCCGCCAGTTCCCCTCCCTACAAGGGGAGGGGTCAGGGGTGGGGTTTGTAACTAATTGAGGATGAAGTGTTTTAGTAATTTTGTTGTTGTTATACAAACCACCCCTGCTCTAAATTTGCGGCGTGGAAGATTAGAGAGCACTTGATGAATGAAATCTCAGTAAAAAACTTCCACAAACGGGATAAGTTGTATACCTTTGTTGTAATAAGGAACAACTGACCCCCTGGAGGGGT
>JAFZAH010000018.1 GCA_017548275.1 Prevotella sp. | reverse complement strand
TGCATTTATATAATTGACTACCATTGCGCCTGCCGTTCTTTACAACAACGTTTGAACCGCAGAAAAAGCATTTTTTGCATCATATAAATAATAAATGCTGCAAAGGTAAGCAAATAAAGGCATTCCAAGAGTTTTCATCACCCATTTTGACCAATAAACCGATAATTGGGGGGTACTATGAAGTAGGCCTAAAAAAATGACGCAGAATTTCCTCTGCGTCATTTGTGTATATAGGGGCAGGATTAGAAATCCTCTCCAAGTCGTTTTTATTCCTCCGGGAAATCTTCAGCCTCGAAATCGTCGGTGATGACTTCGCCTTCATCCTCGTCGAAGGTGGCATCAACCTTCCATGACTTGGCTTTTTCCTGCAAAGCGGCCTTTGCTTCAGCGTCAGAGAGTTTCTCCACCTCGGCATCGAAGGCTTTCTTTTCGATGGCACCCGTCTCTACGGCATTCTGCAGTGTTGTCATCAGCGCGCCGTCGCGGTGCTGGGCAGCCCATGCCACCACATCAGCGGGATATCTCTGGAAGACGCTTGCCAACGCCACGGCCACCTCGTAGCCATGGTCCTCAGACTGTTTCACCTCGTTGCGCGCAGCCAGTTTGTCGATGGTGTCGAATACACGGGCATCCTTGGCCGACATACGTGCCACATCTTGTATCTCGTCGGTCAAGAGGCGGTCTGCCGGCACATTGCCGTTTTTGTTCACCTTCGTGTCTTTCAGCGTGATGACGCCCTTGTTGTCCACCAGGTAAGTATAGGTCTTCTCGATGGCCCATTTGGCGGTCATGTCCTCCTCTTTCTGCGTGAAGGACAACGTGCGGTTGAGCACAAAACCGTCGGCGTTGAACACGCCCGAGTTTGACTCCTCCTCACACTGATAGGTGCCGTCGCCAGGCATCTCGTGCTTACTGCTCCACGGACCCAGTTCGATGCCGTCGAGGTACTTGCCGTCAGCATCGTAGGTGCATGCGTACATCACGCCGCCGTCGCCAAACTCATGCCACAAGAACAGCAACGCCACATCGCCGGGCATGGCCTTCGCGGCCGCCACGGAGAAGAGGCCCTCGGGGGCTTCGTCGCCCTCACTTTGACCGTCGGCCAGCACATCGGGCTCAATCGCGCCGCAGAGTTTAGCGGTCTGTTCAGCGTCAAGATGCGCCAACTGTTTGTCTAAACTGATTACCAGTGAGTCGCCGAGAACGGTCACATTCTCAGTTTTCACGCCCATTTTCTCAAGGAAAGCGACAGCCTCACCAGAACCCGACTTACCACCGCAAGCCACCAGCAGCAACGCCATGGAGGCCATCAAAAAGATTTTCTTCATAGTCCTATTTTTGATTACGTCTGCAAAATTATCAAAATCAGGGGAATAAACCAACAAAAAGTAGTTAAAGAAATTAAAGAGAGCATTACGCCCTCCCCGATTTTAGTCAAAGACTATGAACTTTATTCAACGTTTATATGAGAATTATTACCATATACACGGAAAAAATATTATATTTGCAAAATAAAACATAATTACCCACCTTCAAACACTTACCATTATGAAAAGAAACATAAGTATTATTGCCATCCTGGTAATGGCTTGCCTGATGATTCCAAGTCAAGCAAACGCCCAAAAACGGAAGACGCAAAAGAGACGGACCACCGCGGCTACCCGTCTGGTGACCCATCCGCAGCGTGACGCCGACTTCTTGTCGGACTATAGAATGCAACCCACTGGCGATTTCGACCTCTACAACTACGACTACAACAACATCGTGTTGCAGGCTCCCAATTTCAACAGTTACGTGTTGAAACGAGACATGAGCCGCAAGCAACTGACACTGCGCCAAGTGTCGTGCCGCGAGAATAACATCACCGACGACGACGAGTGGTTCGAGCGCAACGAGCTCCAGCGGACAGAGGTGATATTTCCCAACGAACCCAATATTGAGATACGGCCACGCTTACGTTATGACACCGACGGATACTCAGTGGTGACCTACGGTCCCTACTATGCCGAGACCTCGATATTGGTCATCGCCGATCCCTCGTTAGAGAGAGTTTACAAAGCATATGACTTCGAAAACTACAAGATGCCTCCAGGCGTGAAAGAGCCATGCGGCATACCTGGTATAGGGGCTGTGAAGATTGAGGGCAATGTCATGTATGTGAGCCACAACTCCTACAGCGACTATCACGGTAAGAGCAGTGAGGAACAGGTCGGCTACCTTTCGGCCATCGACCTGCGCACGAACGAGATATTGTGGACCTCAGAGAAAAAGACTTGCGGTTCGAACATCGTAATCGTGGGCAACTCCATCATATGCGGCTTCGGTAGTTCCTTCGAATCCGACTACCTCTATGTGGTGGACAAATACAGCGGTCAACGTGTGCAGAAAATATTCCTGAAGAAAGCACCTGAAAGTATCGTAGCGAAAGGCAACCGTATCTATGTGCGAACCTACAGTTACGATTACGTGTTCAGTTATTAAACCCGCCTACTACCCTCCTCTGTCATGGGGCAGAGCCTCCCTGCCCCATGACAGAGCAAGGCAAGTTCTAAACTACGAATTTCACAAATTCAACGAAAAATTCTCCACAACGGATTTCACCGATTTCACGAATTACAGATTCCAGATGAACTCTTAATCTTCCTTCACAATCGGGTAAAGTTCAATGAACTCACCTTGGTGATTGTTGCCGTCGTTGATAAGTTCTGCCATCTTGCTGCCTACTGTCTCTATATCGTGGAAGCCCGGCAGACTCATATTGCCGTTCAGGTCGGTCGTGGTGGGTCCGGGGTGCACGGAGAAAATCTCCACAGGTATGTTGTTTTGTTGAAACTCCGTCGCCATCACGCCCATCATGGCGTTCTGTGCCGCCTTGCTCGCCACATAAGCCAAGGGATGCCAGTAGGGGCTGATTTCCGAGGGGACGGTGACGTTGACTATCCTGCCGTTGTTTCTCTCCAGCAGGGGCAGCAGCGCTTTTGTCAGCGCGAACGTGCCGACGAAGTTGACTTCGAGCGTCTCGCGGATGTCGCTGATTTCGGTATGTCCGCCGTCCACGCTCATGTCGCCGGGGATGCCGGCATTGTTCACCAGGAGTGACAGTCCGGGGTATTTCCCGTTCACTTCCTCGGCAGCCTGTTGCAGACCCGCGAGGTCGGTGAGTTCGATGTTCACCCATCCGGGCACATCCACGCCTAGTGCTTTCAGTTTACCGACGGCCTTTTCCGCCCGCTCCTGATGGCGCGCGCCTATAATCACTTTCCATCCGCTGAGTCCCAGATGTTTTGCAATACCATAACCAATACCTTTGTTGGCTCCTGTCACTAATACAATCTTTTCTTTCATAACCTTTTCTGATAAAAAACTGATGCAAAGGTACAAATGTTCGGGCAAACATGCAATCCCACGGATGTGGTATTTTGGATCTCTTTGGGCTTATTTACGGGCGAAAATGCTATCGTAGTCTTTGTGGCAGTCGAACGAGGGACAGGCTTTGCGCGCATAGTCACAGTGACCGTGGAGTGTGGCAAGAGGAAATCGGTCGTGCAGATGTCTGAGCAACGCGGCGAGAGCTGTCTTCTGCTTCGAGGTGCGTGTGTCTTTTGGTGTTTTACTGTCAGCAGCGCAGCCTCCGACATAACAAATGCCGATGCTGTGCCGGTTATGCCCTGTGCAATGTGCCCCGGAATGTGACAACGGTCGCCCTGCATGTATGGAGCCATCACGGTAAATCACATAGTGATATCCGATGTCCTTGAATCCTCTTGCGAGGTGCCACTGGCGGATATCGGCTACGGTAAAGTCCTTGCCTTCCGCCGTAGCCGAACAATGGAGGATGATATCACGGATGGTTCTCATCTTGCGCCTCCTCGTCTTTCATGTTTTGCAGTTCGCGCCTTATCTCCGTTTTGAACTGCGTCACTTGGTTTACCGTATAAGCGGCGACACCGAAGATGGCCAGTCCGCCGCTGATGGCGATGCCGATATAGGCGTTGGTTCCTGCGTTGATGTCATTAATCATGAGAAACGAAGTGAACGCCAAAATGATGGCGGAGGCAATCAGCGCCACCGCAGAGAGATATTGTATCCAGTCTTTTGTGTTTTGTTTCATGTTCTTAGATATATTAAGTTTCGCTTGTTAAGAAATAAAGGAAGATAGAGGACAATTCTCTGTCATTCGTGAATCTGTATCTGAGCATACGTCATTTTATCTTCTATCTTCTTTTAACTCCTTCTATCTACATTGCAAGCACTGCTTGCGAGAGTTGAATCGCGTTTGTTACATACCCCGCCCCTACCCCGCCCCTTAAGGGGTGGGGAACTGGCTGACGCCCTTGAGGCGACTACCAGAAAACGTTGAATTTACGCCAAATATTGATGATAATTCACGGGGTATTCAGGGAATTCATGTTAAATAAATAAACACAAATTTCCACGAATTTGCCATCAATTAAATTCATGAAAGATTTATGGAAATTTCTTTCCGTTGGTCAGTGGGTCTGCGACAACCAACGGTCGACGTGCAAAGCGGAAGTCAAATCTCGTGTTCGTTTTCCCCCTAACAAACTCCCCCTACCCCCTCTAACAGAATCTGGGAGTTGACAGACGCCCTTGGAATGATTACCGAGTTAACAGTTCATTCATCATTTGTTGAACGACCTGGTCTCAATGAACCGTTTGAAAGCGTCCAGATAGCCGTCGGGCACATGGATAACCTCGTTGCCAATATAGATGCAATCGTTTCGGTCAACCTTTCGAATCTTGTCGATGGCAACGATGTAACTGCGGTGAACTCTAAGGAATTGGGCTGACGGCAACATCTCCTCTACAGCCTTCATGGTCAAATGGGTAATCAGGGGCTTGGGCTCGTCGTCAAGGTAGAACATCACGTAGTCTTTCATCCCGTTGACGTAGATGATATCGTTGACAGTAATGCTGCGCCATTCGCCGTCAACCCGGATAAAGAGAGTGGGAGGTTGTTGAGGTTGGGTGTTCTGAGGCTGTTCGTGCAACTTTCTTGCCTTCTCAACAGCCGACAGGAATTTGTTATAGCGGACAGGTTTCAACAGGAAGTCGAGCGCATTCACCTCGTAACTCTCGAAAGCATATTCCTTGAAGGCCGTGGTAAAGACTACGCGCGTCTCTTCAGGCAGGCTATGCGCCAGTTCCATGCCGTCGATGTTAGGCATCTGGATATCAAGAAACAGCAAGTCGGGTTTCCGCTCCTTGATGGCGTTGATGGCTTTAATGGAGTTGGTAAACGAGGCAAGCAATTGCAGGTCAGGGGTCTTCTCTACGTATGACTCCAACAGACGGACAGCCAGCGGCTCGTCATCAACAATGATGCAGGTCAGCGGTTTCATAGGCGGATGGTTATCTTTACGTGATAGATGTTGTCGGGGGTGACGGTCTGCTCCCACTCATAGCGTCCGCCATAGAGCAGATTCAGACGGCGGCGTGTATTCTCCAGACCGATGCCTGATCCGCTGCGGTCTTTGGTGGGTTTTGGATTGTTGGTGTTGTCACAGACAAAGACAAGCGTGCCGTCTTCTTCACACAGACTGATATCGATGGTGGCCGGGGCATTGCTGTCCATGCCATGCTTGAAAGCGTTCTCGACAAGCGAGATGAACAACAACGGCGCCACTTCAACCTGAGAGTCGTGAATTGTGAATTGCGCGTTGACTTGGGTCATCTCGTTGCAACGCAACTTCATCAGGTCGATGTAGTTTTGCATGAACTCCACTTCCCCACTGACGGGAACCTTGGGTTTGTTTGACTCATAGAGTGCATATCGCAGCAGGTCACTCAATTGCATGATGGCTTCCTGTGTCTCGTCGCCGTCAATCTGTGCCAGACTGGAGATGTTGTTGAGGGTGTTGAAGAGGAAGTGCGGGTTAATCTGGTTTTTCAGCCATGCCAACTCGGCCTCCACCTCCTTTTGTTTCCTTTCGTTTCTTCGCAGCATATAGCGGATGCTCAGTGCGATGGCGATAGCCATCAGGCAGAACAATAACGAGAATATCACAAACGAGGAATAGCCCGCTCGCGCAAAATCGGGAATAACACCGAAATTACCGATAAAATGCAGGTTGCCAATGACAATCATCGCCACATTCACAACACCAAACAGCCAGAAACGGCGGCGAAACCACAGCAAAGGAACACTGAAATAGAAATTCAGCAGATAAATACCCATTGCCGGAGCCATCCAATAGAAGGCAATCCATAGCGAATCCATCGCCAACTTACCGTCACCACTGTTGATATAACTTATCAGTGCCGGCGAGAGCACGATGAGCGACAGCAGTAACACTTGTACCACCAGCACCCAGACGTCTTTCCCTTGTATTTTATTCATCGGTACAAATATATGAAATCTTTTTGAAATGACAAAATCTCTCCCGCATAATCTCTATGCGGGAGAGACAGAATACTTTAGTATGACGGTTACGAAGTTGTTATTTGGCGGCAGTGGCCTCGTTCATCATCCGTTGGGCTGTGTTCTTGGCTGTCAGTTCGAACATCTCCACATACTTGTTGTACTGCTTGTCAGTCAGGAGGCGCTTCATCGTAGTCATGTGGCGTTTCTGAATCTTCTCCCACGCCTCACCTTTCTTTGAGGCATCCTCCATCTGATTGTAGGCATCCATAGAGACATTAAACTGTGCGAAAGCGGCCTTCACGGGTACCATCTGGTCGGTCGTTAGTTCCAGATAGGTGCTCAGACGCTCTACGGTCAGTGCAGAAGCGTTGTTGTCACTCTGTGCGTTAACACTCATTGTCATTGCAAACATTGCCACGAGGGCGATAATCATCTTTTTCATACCTTTTTTATTTTTATTGTTAATACTGTTTTTGTCCTTTTGACAATGCAAAGGTATGAATGAAAAGGACACGTTCAAAATCATTTTCGACGTTTGCCCCCACGTGTTTCGACGTTTACGGCAACAAGTTTTTTTAATGGACAAAAAAACGCTTTCGCAGGGGGGGGGAAACACAGTAAGACATCTTGCCTTACCAACAAATTAAACACCATGTGCTCAATAAATTACAAATTCCACTCCATCCTAACAGACTCCCCCTACCCCCACTAATTAGAGGGGGAGTTGGCTGACGCCCTTGAAATAATCCGTTTAATCTGTATAATCCGTTGTCTTTTAGGGTTTAGGGTTCTCCTCCATTCAAATTCGTTTTTCGTAAAATTCGTAGTCTTTAAAAATTCATGAACAATTGATGGTAATTCATGTTTATGGCACTCGTGAAATTTGTAGTCTTTATTTTTCGTCAGTTCGCTCTCAACTTTCTAATTATCTCATCAGCAACGAGTTCCATGCCTTTGGCGGTGGGATGGACGCCGTCGGAGGTGTAAAGCGAGAGGTCGCGGTCCAGTCCGCATTGCTCCAAATCGATATATACGGCATGGTATTTTTGAGCAATCTCTTTGATAGCCAGATTGCCCTGATGCAGAGTCCACCCGGCGGCGTTGGCTTTGTCTGGTCTTTGTTCTCTTGGCAGGATGCTGCACAAATAGAGACGTGTCTCGGGATAGCGTTTTCTGATTTTATCCGTCATCAGCGAATACGCCCCATAGAAGGTATTCACATCGAAGCCTGACGCCTCAGAACCGAATTCCATATTGACGCTCCAGTCATTGGTGCCACCCAAGACGAATACCGCCCCTGGAATGCCGTTGCGCGCGATGCTGTTCACACGGTTATCAGAATAGAAATATGAGACGGTGTCCACTTTCTCAATATCTTTCCTGAAAGCGACAGTCGCACCACTCCACGACGAGTTGGCTATCATCTCCGCTCCGGTCTTTTTCTCCAGCAAAGCCCACCACATACTGTCAACAGGCAGTTTCTCGGGGGTATAACTATAATAATAGCCTTTCGGCTGGGTGCCTTTATAGGAAGAAATGGAATTGCCCATCACCGCGAATGTCAAGCCTTGCAAGAAAGGGTCGTCGAGCACAACATCGTCAGTGCTGTTATTGCCGCCACAAGAGAGTAAGGCAACGGCTATGCAGCAAATCATGACAGGATAGAATCGATTTCTCATTGCTTGGAAAGATATGGATATGAGGTGTTTAAGGGCGTTAAGGACTTTAAGGACCTTAGAGACCTTAAGGACCCGATTTATTTCGAGAATTTCTTAATCACACTATAGGCGCCATAGATGCCCAATTCGCCTGCGCGGCTGAGGTCTTGAATACCCTCATTAGTGTTGCCCGCCTGTATGCGCGCGATGCCCCTGTTGTAATGCACCTCGGGGATGTTGGGGTTATGACCGATGGCCAAGGTATAATCGTCGATGGCGCGCTGATAGTCTTTCCTCATGGCATAGAGGTTGGCACGGTCGTAATAAAGGTAGGCGTTTTTCGGGTCGAAGCCGATGGCCGTGGTCAGGTCGTCGATGGCACGCGAGATGAGCATATCGGCGGCGGTGGGTTCCATCAGCGGCGACTGCTGAGCGAAACATGCCGCCCGCTGCCAATAAGCCAGAGTGAAGGTGCTGTCGATGCCGATGGCGGTATTCAGGTCGGCGATGGCGTCGTCGTAGGCCTGAGTGACAGTGTATGCCACAGCACGCTGCAACAACAGGTCGCGTGTCACAGACATGTCCTGCATGGCATCAATCTTTGCCGACAACTCCTCGACAATGGCGAAATAGGCCTGACTCTCCTCCTCGGTCAAGCGAGCGGGACTGCATGACAGATAAACGGGATAGCGGGGCGATGATTTCCTGTTGAACTCGTCGAGCAGGTGCTCAAAGGGCTGGTATGAACGCACCACATTATTATATTTTATGAACGAGAGCAGATACATCGGCTGATAATCGGCCTGCGTCTCACGGTTTTGCACCTTTCCGCGGTAGGGGCTGTCGTACTTGTACTCATGCTCGACCACCTCCTCGTCTTCCACCACAATCTGATTGTACTTGCTGAAATCTATCTCGCTCTTCTTACGCGTGGCGCGGCGCTGAGCCTCTGTCCAACGCGGCTGGATGCCAATGTGTTTGTCCATCTGCGCCTTGAAGATGCGGAACTCGTCGAGTTCTGCCTGATTGTGCATGCCCAGCCGGCGATAGCACTCCGCACGCTGATACAAACCGGTCCAGAAATTGGGATACTGGTCGATGACCTTGGTATAATCGGCGATGGCGGCACGCAGGTTGCCCACCTTGTGATTGAGCACGGCGCGGTTGTATGTGGCCATGAGATTGCCGGGCTCCTTCGACAGGATAAAGTCGAAATCCTCGATGGCACGGTTGTCGTCGCCCACCTGCACACGCAGCAGACCACGGTTGTAATGGGCGAGGAAATTGTCGGGGTCTATATCGATGGCGGTGTCGTAGTCCTCCATGGCACCACGCAGGTTGTTGATGTTGAGGCGGGTGAGCGCACGGTTCACATAATTGCTGGCCATCTTGGGCTTGAGGTGAATCGCCTGCGACAGTTGCTGTTCGGCATCGGCCCACCGTGCGCGCGACAACGATATCTGGGCGCGTGTCATCCATCCCTCAGCGTCGTAAGGGTCGGTTTCGAGGGCCTTATCCAACCACACGACCGCCTCGGTGGTGTCTTTCTGCACCATGTAAATCTGCGCTTTCACGGAATAGGTGCGGGCATTGGTGCTCCAATGCGCAATGATGGAATCGCAGTCGGACAAGGCATGGTCATAATCCTTCAACTCAAAACGGCACAACATCCTGTTGAACCAGAAATTCTGTGCCGAAGGGTCGTTTTTGATGGCTATGTCATAGTCGCTGATGGCCTCGTCGTATTTCTTCTGACGGATACGGCACAAACCTCTCAACTCGTACATGCTGTTGATGTAGGGGTTGAGACGGATGGCCTCGTCGCAGTCTTTCTCTGCTCCGTAGAAATCATCAAGATAGAATTTTGCCACACTGCGGTAATACCACGGCTCGTACAAATAAGGTTTCGACGAGATGGCGCGGTTGAAATGCTGTATGGCCAGCACATAATCCTCATAATACAATGCGCTTCGCCCGTTCATTATCAGCCGGCTGACATTGAATTGGGCGAAGATGCTCATGGGCAGCACCAACAGGAAAAACAAGAATACCGAGCGGCGCATGACTGAATGAGAAATGAGGAATGAGGAATATGGAATGACGAGTGGTCGCTACGCGATGAAGAATGTAAGAATGGCTATTTGTGCGGAGCCACCTTGACGCGGTAGCCGCATTTGACGCGTCCCTGCAAAAGGGCTTTCAACTTGCCTTTGATGAGTTGTTTTCTCAGCGGTGTGATGCGGTCGGTGAACACTTTCCCTTCGAGATGGTCGAACTCATGCTGCATCACACGGGCCAGATAACCGTCCACCCACTCGTCGTGCTCGGTGAAGTCGGCATCCTGATACTTCACATGGATGCGCTTGGGGCGTGACACCTTCTCGTGCAGACCGGGCAGACTGAGGCAACCCTCCTCCAAGGTTTCCATCTCGCTGTCATCAACCTCAATGATATGCGGATTGATGAACGTACGCTTAAAGCCCTTGTACTCAGGATAATCCTCGGAGAGCACGTCGAGGTCGATCACTACCACACGAATGGCCTTGCCCACCTGAGGGGCTGCCAACCCGATGCCCTCGGAGTCGGCCAGTGTCTCATACATGTCGCGTATGAACTTGTCCAAGTCGGGGTAGTCGGCCGTAATATCCTCGGCCACCTTGCGGAGCACCGGCTGTCCGTATGTATAAATAGGTAAAATCATTTTCTCAAGTTTCACATTTGCTCAACTTCTTTGTAGTTAAGAAGTTAAATAGTTATCGCTTCGCTCGTCTTGTCGGACTGTAGTAAAGCCATTACTCATTCAGGCTGTATTCCGCCACCAGACATTTGGCTTAACTATTAACTACTGACTACTTAACTACTGCAGAAAGTTGAATCATTTTTTCTTGATTCCAAATAACTCTGTAAAATAATGGTGGCACTGATTTCATCAACCAGCGCCTTGTCTTGACGGGCTTTTTTTCTCAAACCGCCGTCAATCATCGCCTGATGCGCCAACACCGACGTGAAACGCTCGTCGTACAGCACCACGGGTATTTGAGGCAGACGGCGCTTCAATGAATTGACGAACTGCATCACACGGGGATGGTTCTCCGACGGCTGACCGTTGTTCTGACGTGGCTCACCCACAACAATGAGTTCCACCTCCTCGCGACTCATATAAGCGACGAGCCAGTTCATCAATTCAGACGTGGAAACAGTCGCCAATCCACCCGCAACAATTTGCAGGGGATCGGTGACTGCTATACCTGTGCGTTTTTTCCCGTAATCTATGGAAAGGATTCTCGCCACGCTTAATTGCCTTTGTAAAGGAGCCAAGCGTCGGCATAGGTGTTGCGCAGTGAGTTGCGGCTGGCCACGGCGCTGGCTTTATCGCTGTGAGTGGAAGCCACCACGCGGTACATGCCGTTGACAGAGTTATATGCCAACTGAGCACCATATCCCTGCTGACGCAGACGCTGTACCAAACCCTCGGCGTTGGCCTTCACGGAGAAGGAGCCGACAACCACGCTGAAACTGTTCAGGCCCGATCCGTTCACCACGGTCAGGTTCTCCGTGCGTACGGGCACATTATCGTTGTTATCGGTTACGCGGGTGTTAGTGACAGGCTGGTCGTTGAGAGGAGTCACCACGGGGATGTCGTCGCTGCTGGTGTTGTTGTAACCTGTGTTGTAACCAGTGTTGGTAGGAGTGTTGTTACCATTCGCCATGGCGGCGTCGTAAGCCTTCCGGTAAGCGCTTTCGCTCGATTTGCCGCAACTGGTGAATGTAAGTGCCATGCAGATACCTGCGCACAAAACCATGTACTTCTTCATAATTGATTTGTTGTATTTAAAAATGAAACATTAGTCAAATGATGTGCGAAATTACACAAATTCGAGCAAACAGCACTCAAAAAGGGGCATAAAGTTTGTTAAATGTCACCATTACACTTTTTTTAACAAAAAAAGAGTAAAAAAACATCCTCAAAACGGAAAAGATTTATTAAATTTGCTTTCGAAAACAGAAGACTCTGATTTTTTCACTTAAATACTTAAATACAACAAACATGAAAGCATTAGGTTACATTGGCGCATTTTTAGGTGGCGCCATCGCCGGAGCCGCATTAGGGCTGCTCCTGGCTCCCGAGAAGGGTGCTGACACCCGCACACGTATATCTGACACCGTCACTGAGTTCTGCAAGAAACACAACCTCAAACTCAGCCGCAAAGAGGTGGAAGACCTCGTCGATGACATCAAAGACGACGTGGAGGATTTGGCATAAACCATCAACACATCCGCGGAAATGATGTTTTCTAATGACCAGAACATCGAGACCATCTCACAACTCGTGGATGTGCTCAAGCATTACATCGGGCTTCAGTCGGAGTACGTGAAGCTCGATGTAATTGAAAAAGTAGTGCGGCTGCTCACGGCGGCTGCATTGGCCTTAGTGCTCGCGCTGCTCGTCATCTTCATACTGCTGTTCTTGTCGGTGGCTGGCGGTCACGCCCTCATGCCATGCACCGGAGCGGTAGGAGCCTATGCTATTGTGGCGGGATGCTATCTCCTGCTCCTCGTACTTGTCATTATCAAGCGGAAGAGTTGGATTGAGAAACCCCTTGTGAAATTCCTTGCCAACCTGTTACTTAACAACGAAGACGCATGACCGACGAACAGATACCTCCCAAAATCTATGCCTCGCTCGAGGAAATACGGATGCGGAAAAGCCAATTGCGAAAAATGCTGCGAAATGACAGCGAGCAAATGAAGGCCAAAGCGCAAACGCTCTTCCATAAAGACGAGAAAAACGCGAACATGCCTACACAGCGATTCGTCGGCATGGTGAACAAAGGTGCCGGATTCATCGACGGCATCATACTCGTGTGGAAACTCTACCAGAAGTTTCATCAGCCAAAGCAGAAAAGCAGGAAGAAAAAAGGGAAATTCTCATTCTTTTCTAAAAAGAGGAGATAAACCCTTATCCTTCTCTAAAAAAGCAGAAACTTAAAAGGAGCAAGGGGCAAGGAGCAAGGGGCAAGGAGCAAGGGGCAAGGAGCAAGGGGCAAGGAGCAAGGGGCAAGGAGCAAGGAGCAAGAGATTACTCCACCAATCACACCCTCCTCTCGGGGAGGGACGGGAAGGGGGCTCCCAATTCGCGGACTATTGTCTAAACTCCTACACTCCTACACTCCTATACTCCTAAACTCCTATACTCCTAAACTCCTATACTCCTAAACTCCTATACTCCTAAACTCCTAAACTCCATAGAAAAATCCTTCAAACAAGGCACAAAAAAAATGGAGTACCGCTGTACTCCAACCTTCTTTGTTAACCTTAAATCTAATACTATGAAAAACACATTGCAAAGGTATGTGATTTTTTCAACCAGACAAACATTTTACTTAAAAATCGTAATTATTTAACTATTTTTTACATTAAACCGTAAGATTTTGGAGCGTTTTAGTAAAATATTGATTATTCCTGACGTGCACGGACGCACTTTTTGGAAAGGAAGCGTGAGCAATGATTTCGACCACATCGTGTTTCTGGGCGACTATCTTGACCCTTACGGCTTTGAACATATCACGCCAAGGAAGGCTTTTGCCAACTTCGAGGAAATCATCGCCTACAAACAAGAATATGACTATCGTGTGACATTGTTATTGGGAAACCACGACATGCATTACGCTTCTGATGTCTTCTTCAGGAATGCCTGCGGCAGCCGCTACGACTCGGAAATGGCAGAAACCATCAAGGATACTTTTTTGCTAAATGCCGACCTGTTTCAGATAGCATTTGAGGCGGAGGTGGACGATGTGCGTTATCTCTTCACCCATGCGGGTGTGAACCGTTCATGGTATCAGCGTCACGAGGAAATGATTGGTCCTTTGAATGCTGCAAACCTCAACCGGTTAGCGCTCACCGACGAGGGTGTCATCGCTTTAGCCGAAGTCGGGCGTTCGCGCGGTGGATGGGAATCTACGGGCGGACCCATGTGGGCGGATGTCAGCGAGATGTATTTCGCACCACATTTCTCAGATTATTACCAGATTCTCGGCCATTCACAACAGCCAGAAGACCCGATCATTGAAGACTCCTTCGCATGCCTCGATTGCAGAAGAGCGTTTGTAATCGATGAAATTAACCCGATACCGAAGTAACAAACACAAAGGAGACCTGCAGCCTCCACACTACGAAGCCCCCACCCTGACCCTCCCCGAGGGGAGGAAATGATTACCCTGTTTATCGGGATTGCAATTGGCTTTCCCTTCGGCCGCCGACCGCTGGTTCTCGATGAACAGAGGAGGGCATAATTAGTGGAGTAATCTCTTGCCCCTTGCCCCTTTCAAGTATCTACTCCCCTCGCCCTTTGGGAAGGCTACGGGGGGGGGCGAGCATCGCTCAGGATGGAGGGGTCGGGGGTGAGGCTTTGTTGAAGGTGTGGCTCTTTTTCCCTCCCTTTGGGAGGGTTAGGGTGGGTAAACTACATCTCCACCTTCATCCCGTCGTATGCCAATTGGATGTCGGGAGGAAGGAGGGCGTTGGTCTCGTCGTGAAGCCCTATCTGATGATTGCCGTGTATGAGAAGGGTGCGGCGAGCCCTGACACGACGTGCAAAAGCGACGGCATCCTCCACAGTCTGGTGAGAGTGATGCGGTTTATGCCAACGCAGCGCATTGACCACAAGCAGTTCGGCATCCTCGGCATACTTCACCTCATCGTCATCGATGGTTTTCATGTCGGTGATATACACCAGCGACCCGATACGATAGGCGAAGACAGGCAGGCCGTGATGCATGACGATGAAAGGCACTATCTCAAACTCCCCTACCCTAAACGGCACATTCGGCTCGATGGTTTTCAGGTCGAGCAGCGGCACACCCGGATAGAGATGTTCGCCGAAGCAATAAGGCATGGTCACACGCAGGGCTTCGGCGGTGCTTTGATTGGCATAAATGGGGATGGACCTCATCTGGGGGAAGTCAATGGAGCAAAACGGGCGCAGGTCGTCGATGCCCGCCACATGGTCATAATGGATGTGAGTCAGTATCACACCGTCGATGGCACGAAACGGTTGCCCCAGCAGCTGCTGACGCGCATCGGGGCCGCAGTCTATCAACAACCGCGTATGCTCCGTCTCGAGCAGGGCGGCAGAGCGCAACCGCTTGTCGTGCGGGTCATTGCTCTGACACACACGACAAGTGCACCCGATTGAGGGCACACCGCCAGAGGTTCCTGTTCCAAGAAAAGTCAGGGTCACGATTGAGGGTTTGAGATTTGAGGTTTATGAATTGTGAATTGTCAATTGTGAATCATACTCACACCACATTCACTTCGGGGTGGAGGTCGATACCGAATTCTCGTTTGACATCAGCACAGACGGCCTGACACAGGGTAATGACATCCTGACCGGTAGCACCGCCACGGTTGACGAGCACCAACGCCTGACGGTCGTGCACCCCTGCCCTGCCCAGCGACTTGCCTTTCCAGCCGCACTGGTCAATCATCCACCCCGCAGGTATCTTCACATGTTCCTCGTCGATGACGTAATGGGGCATGCCCGGATATTGCTCTGCCAAGCGGTCAAACACCTCGCGGTCCACCACGGGATTCATAAAGAAACTGCCGGCATTGCCTGTCACTTCGGGGTCGGGCAATTTCTCACGGCGTATGTCGATAATCGTCTGTCGCAGTTCGGCTGCGGTCGGTTCGGTGATGCCCTTCCGCTCCAGTTCCTGCCTCACATTGCCATAGTCGAGCACGGGGTCGAACTGTTTGTTGAACAGATAGATGACACGTGTGATGAGATATTGGTCTTTCCACTCCTGTTTGAAACGGCTCTGACGATAGCCGTATCCACAGTCGGCACGACCGAAAATCACCTCTTCGCCCGTCTCTATCTCCACCGCCTCAATCATCACCACCAGGTCTTTCACCTCAACACCGTATGCGCCGATGTTCTGCACCACGCTGGCACCCACCTCGCCCGGTATGAGCGACAGGTTTTCCGCGCCATAGTAACCATGCTCTACGGCCCATGCCACGACATCGTCCCAGCACTCGCCTGCGCCGCATTCCACGGCCACATGGTCGTCGTCGGTCTCGCCCGCCTCAATGCCTTTCACGGCGGCATGCACTACCGTGCCGTCGAAATCGCCGGTGAGCAGCAGGTTGCTGCCGCCGCCGATGATAAGCAGCGGTGAGGGATGGTCGCGCAGATACTGCGCCGCCTCTATCGCCTCCTCATCCGTGGTATATTCGATAAAACGCTTACATTTTGCGGCGATGCCAAAGGTGTTGTGGCGCGTCAGGTCGTAGTTCTCCTCTATTCTCATGTGTCCTAAGTCAGTTTTATCAGGCGCCATTCGCCTCCCTTCAACAAGAACTCCATCTCTATCTCCAGACTGTTGGAGATGCCGCGTATGACAAAGATTTTCTTAGCGCCGGCCTTACCCTCCGAACCGTAGGTGATGTTATAGATGAAATCCTTGGGCAGTATCTCGGGTTTGAAATCCTCCCATTGCTCGGGATAGAACTCGCCCTCAATCATTGAGAAGTCATCATCAGGGTCGGGAATGACGGTTTTGACCGGCTCGTTGAGGCTTTGCACCTGATAGAGCGAGTCTTTGGAGAACTTGTCATAGAAATTGAAAAACGCCGCGTTCGAGTTCTTCAATATGGGCTGGCGGTTGATCTCCGTCATCTTCCACAGGCCATCCTCGCGGTTGAAGATAAACTGCTCCACGCGTTTCTGGTCGAGGAAGACCTTTTCCACCACTACATGGGCCACGGTGGTGTCCTTCACCAGTTCCATCTGTTTCTCATTGTCGAAAATCAGCGTGTAATAGCCTTGTTGCATGAAAAACGGTTCCATCTTCCATTCTTTCTCCGCCACCTGCTTATGCTGTCCGCCGTCGTTCACCGGCAGGGGAAACGCCACGCGCTCCATCTGCAATTTCTTGTTGGCGATGAAGTTAAAGAAGAAATCGTCAAACAACTCGTCGGCTGCCTTGGGCATGGGCGTGGCAGCAATGATATTCTCCACGCTGTCTAAGGCTTCTTCCTCGGCAAGGGTATCGGCAGCAAGGGTATCAGCAGTGAGTTCATCGTCTTGCGCACCCGTATCCTGCGGCTTTTTATCACCGTTACACCCTGCGATGAAGGTCAGCGACACCAACCCCAGCAACAGCATGAATGCCAATTTTCTCATAAGGATTTATACTCGTTGTGTTTAATCGCAACAAAGGTAGTGAAAGTAAATGATAATACAAAAAATATAGATTTTTTTTTCATTTTTGGCATGATATATTAATGCATATCAAACACGTCTGTTTCTCATGGGCATAAATGGGGTTTTAATTGAGTTCGACGAAGTTGAAATTGTCAACGTGCGAAGCGGACATTCATCTTCAAAAATCCGTCATCAATCATTTTTGGAGATTTATGTTTATCTAAAACGCATGGTTAGTGCCACTACGTGGCAGAAATCTTTCAAATTTACACAAATCTATCATGTTATTTGTTTGATTTGAACTGATTTGAGGAATTTCTGCCACGGAGTG
>JAFZAH010000017.1 GCA_017548275.1 Prevotella sp. | reverse complement strand
GCCACCCCTCGCTTCATTATGTTATTTACTATTTAACCTTCTTATTCTTTACTCTTTGTGTCCGCCCTTGCCGTTTCCGACGGTCTTTTCGGGAGAGGCCTTCTTCACTGCAGGAGCGTCGCCCTCAGTCTCGAACATGTTGCCGGAATCGTTGGCGTAGGTATAGCGGTAGAGGTCGAAACTATTGTATTCACCCGTCTTTTTGCTTTCCATCTCGCCGTAGAACCTGTCGTTGTCAACATGGAAACTATACATCACCATGATACGTCCGTTGGTGTCAAACTTCAAGTAGATGTCCTCGGTCTTTTCATCGATATACCATGAGAAGGTGTCGTAATAAACTTGCTCACCATCCAGGTAGTCAATTTCCACACCGCGTCCATTTGTGGTCTTGTTGCTGTACTGATCGAACTCGAAAACAGTCTCATAGTCGCCTTCGACCTTCACGCCGTAATCGTCATAATAACTGGTGTAGAGAGTTCCCTCCCACTTTCCGCGCACTTTCTGAGCCAACTGGATGAGATAGTCAGAACCACGATCGTAAGGATCACGATAATAGTCGCCATACCAGGGCTCATCCCAATAGTCATCGTAGTAGTAATCGTCACAACTGGTGAACGAGAATGCTGTCAGGGTCATCATGGCCATCAGAAGCATCATCTTGGTGGTATCAGTAAACTTTTTCATAGTTGTATGTTTTTAAATTGTTAATATGCTTGTTTGATATCTCTGGTGCAAAGATAATGCGTTTAGAAACATCAAACAAGCATAAAAACTCTATTCCTATGTAGGGAAAACCCTATTTCGTCATCTTCGAACAGGGGGAAAACCCCATTTGTCAGTTATTCTCGTGAAAGGGAGATAAAAGGACATTTCTTCACTTATTGCGAGCGCAAAATGCCATGAGAAGTATTGGCTTTATTCGGATTCTGTGGCTTTTCCGTTTTCTTCCGGGTTGAAGGCGGCCTCGTTGCCCCAATAGCCCGTTCCGTAGTAATCCCAATTGTCGTACCAATAAGGCGATGCTACGCGGACCAGACGGAAGTGCATACGGGTATCGGGGTATGTGCGGTCGAAGATATACCCCTCGAAATACCTGTCGCTGATATGGTAATCGTCAATCTCCAATCGGCGCCCCTCTTCGAGCAAATCGACATAAATAGTGCCCCACGTCACAGTCCATTTGATATGGTTGGCCACATAGTCATAGCGGCTGGACCAGGGGTGCGTTCTGTAGTAATCTACCCAATATCCCCGCCCCATAGCCAATTCGCGGTCGGTGATGACAAACTCCACCTTCGTATCGTAAGACTCGTAGAATCTACCGCCGTATGAATACCCATATACGGACTCACCCTCCCAGATGCCTTCCATATCCATTGCAATCATCTCATCCTCTTCGCACGACGTGAAGGAAAACGTCATCAAGGCGGCCATTGCCACCATCATGATTGTAGAAAAATGTTTCATAGATTAAAAATTTAGTTTTCGTTGCAAATATACTATTAAAAAAGAAAAGACCATCAAAAAAGGGATATTTTTATGATGATAGGTTTGTTATATGCTATTTTTTTCCTATTTTTGCAAAAATATTCAACAACAGCGACTATTTACCCTATTAACTGAAAAATGAAAACCGTTTACGATTATTCTGTGAAAGACAGAAAAGGCGGCAGCGTATCGCTGAAATCCTACGCCAACGAAGTGTTATTGATTGTCAACACCGCTACGAAATGTGGTTTCACCCCCCAATACGAGGAGTTGGAGCGACTTTATGAGAAGCACCACAGCGAAGGGTTTGAAGTACTCGACTTCCCCTGTAACCAGTTTGGCCAGCAAGCCCCGGGCACTGACGATTCAATTCACAGTTTCTGCAAACTGACCTACGGCACAGAGTTTCCAAGATTCAAGAAAGTGAAAGTCAACGGCGACGATGCCGACCCGTTGTTCCAATTCCTTAAAGAGCAGAAAGGTTTTGCAGGTTGGGACATGGAGCACCCCATCGCCCACATTCTGGACGAGATGCTGTCGAAAGCCGACCCCGACTACAAAGAAAAAAGCGACATCAAATGGAATTTCACCAAATTCCTCATCAACAAAAAAGGACAGGTGATAGCCCGTTATGAGCCGACAGCGAAAATAGAAGATATTGAAGCAGAGATTATCCGTCTGCTGCACGAATAAAACAAGGTTTAAGGTTTGAGATTTGAGGTTTGAGATTTATTATAAATCACCCAACCATCACACCTCAAACCTCAAATCTCGAAACTCAAATCAAAAAAACATGGAACAAAGAGAACATGTCCGTTGTCTGATTATCGGCAGCGGACCTGCAGGATATACCGCCGCCATCTATGCGGCACGCGCCAATCTCAACCCGGTGGAATACTGCGGCATGCAGGCTGGCGGACAGTTGACACAGACCACTACCGTAGAGAACTTCCCCGGTTATCCTGAGGGTATCGACGGGAACGAGATGATGATGCAGTTGCGCAGTCAGGCAGAGCGTTTCGGCACCGACATCCGCGACGGTGAGATAGTGAAAGCCGACCTGTCGAAACGGCCCTACGTGCTGACCACCGACCGCGGCATAGAGATTGAGGCCGACACGGTGATTATCGCCACGGGGGCCTCAGCCAAATACCTCGGATTGGAGGATGAGAAGAAATACAACGGTCAGGGCGTATCGGCCTGTGCCACCTGCGACGGGTTCTTCTACCGCAAACGTACGGTGGCTGTAGTCGGCGGCGGCGACACCGCCTGTGAAGAGGCTTTGTATCTGGCCGGACTGGCGAAGAAAGTATATATGATTGTCCGGAAACCGTTCCTGCGCGCATCTGATGTGATGCAACAGCGGGTAAAAGAGACGGAGAACATCGAGATACTGTTTGAGCACAACACTCTGGGTCTGTACGGCCAATATGGTGTGGAGGGCGCGCATCTGGTGAAACGGAAAGGTGAGCCCGACGAGGAGCGCTATGACCTGCCCATCGACGGATTCTTCCTCGCCATCGGTCACAAGCCCAACAGTGACATTTTTAAGGAGTGGCTGGAAACCGATGAGACGGGTTACATCAAGACCATCGACGGAACACCACGCACCGCATTGCCGGGAGTGTATGCCGCCGGCGATGTGGCCGACCCCCATTACCGTCAGGCTGTCACTGCAGCCGCCAGCGGTTGCAAAGCCGCGATTGAGGCGGACAGGTATCTCAGAAACTCAGGAGTTTAAAAGGAGTGTAGGAGTACAGGAGTGAAGACAATAGTTCTCTATTAGCGAAGATTTATCAGGGAGACACTATATGACTTTAGAGTTTATACTTAGAATATTTGTAGCGGCAGTCTTAGGCGGTGCCATCGGACTGGAGCGAGAATACCGTGAGAAGGCGGCAGGATTCCGCACACATTTTCTCGTGGCATTAGGCAGCGCGCTGTTGATGATTGTCTCGGCATACGGTTTTGAAAATGCCCTTGCTTCACCCGAACATCGTCTGGATGTGTCGCGTATCGCCGCTCAGGTAGTAACAGGTATCGGTTTCATCGGTGCGGGAACCATCATCTTCCAGAAAAACACCATTCACGGTCTAACCACCGCTGCGGGCATCTGGGTGACAGCCGCCATCGGTTTGGCATGTGGCGGCGGCATGTATGTGCTCTCTATCGCAGCCACAATCATGGTACTTGTGTGTCTGGAGGCCTTCAACTATTGGTTGCGACGGATAGAAAGCAAAAGGAAAGAGCATAACTCCAGAAGTAATACCCACCCTGACCCTCCCAAAGGAGAATAGCCCCCACCCCAACCCTCCCCGAGGGGAGGGAATGGTTAGCGCACTACTGTCTTAAACTTCTTAACGAACGCAGTAAGCGATAACTTTCTTGACTTCTTTTAACTTCCCAACTTCTCAAACTTCTCAAACCTCCCAACTTCTTTAACTTCCCCCTATAATGACTGGACTGGTATTGGAAGGCGGTGCGATGCGCGGCCTCTTCTCGGCAGGCATCACCGATGTGTGGATGGAAGCGGGCATCGAGTTCGACTGTCTGATAGGCGTGTCGGCTGGTGCGGCGTTCGGCTGCAACATCAAGTCGCGACAGCCGGGACGTGCCATCCGCTACAATAAGCATTTTGCCCGCGACCCGCGTTATAGCGGTTGGCGCTCGCTATTAAAGAGCGGCGACATCTTCAATGCGAAGTTTGCTTACCATGAGGTGCCCGCCAAATATGACATCTTCGACAACGAGGCGTTCGACAGCAATCCCCTGGTCTTTTATGTGGTATGTACGGATGTGGAGAGCGGTCAGCCCGTGTATAAGCAGTTGACCAAGACCGACTACGACTGTTATGAGTGGATTCGTGCATCAGCGTCGATGCCCATCGTGTCGAAAGTGGTGGAACTGGAAGGCCATAAACTGCTCGACGGCGGTATTACCGACTCCATCCCCTTGGCCAAAATGGAGGAATTAGGTTATGAGCGTAACGTGGTGATACTGACCCAACCTGAGGGTTATGTAAAAGGTCCTAACCGTCTGATGCCACTCATCCGCTTGTCTTTACGCAAATATCCGAATGTGGTGAAAGCCTCGCGCGACCGTCATTTGATGTATAACCAACAGTTAGAATACGTGCGCCAACGCGAGAAGGAAGGCAATACATTCGTGATTCGCCCGGACAGCGCGTTAGAAATAGGACATATCGAGCATGATGCCACCAAGATGCAGAAAATATACGACATCGGTCGCAAAAAAGGAGAGGAAACATTACAAGCGGTGAAAGATTTTTTAAGGGTAGTTTAAAAATATTTCATTTTTGTTTGCTTTTCTCAATATTATATATATCTTTGCACCAACATAGATAATTACAAACTTTTTTAACCTATATGAATATGAAAAGAAATTTCAAATGGATGGGCCTGATGCTGACGCTCATGGCCGGTTTTTTCACCCTTAGCCTGACATCTTGCGGCGATGACGACGACTCTTCAGGTTGGGAAGCAACCGCTACCCCCAGCGCACTTCGTCACACATGGGATGTGGTGACCTCTACCAACAATCAATTCCCCCTGACCGGCGTGGATGAGGTGATTATCGACATGACCTCTGGCAACACGATGCGTTTCATCGTTGGTCTGACATCTGCTACAGCCGCCGCTTCTGGCGCAGACGTTAGTCAATACTACCTGCTGTCAAGATACACCTTTAATTTCACTCACTATGGCAATGGCGGCACCAAAGGTCAACTGGTATCATCGACTAACGGCACATTCCCCTATGAGATTGTCTCAGGCGGTATCAACCTGACCATCAACGGGGTGACTTACGGCATGGAGGCTTGTACTGTGGAAAGCATCAATCCTATAGTACCTGATGCCGTTTATAACTATGTGCAATAAAAACAACTGAATGGTATAAGCAATTCGCCCCCGGCTCTTATGAAGAGTCGGGGGCGAATTTGTTTGTTGAAGGGCAAGGGGCGAGAAGCAAGAGACAATAGATTACTCCGATAACAGTAGATAACAATAAGAGCACAGGTATCCCCCCCTACGACAATCCGCAGCCAGGACGGTTACATACCAGAAAGGCAAGAATCATTTATTTTTGTGGATTTTCTGGTCTACCTTATCTAATTGTTTCTTGACTGTCTGATCCATTTTCTGGATGACTTCGGGCTTCTGCTCACCGTCTTTATACTCCTTGATATAATTGAAATAGACAAAAGCGAGTATAGCGGCGAGAATCACCATCACTACTGATTTGATGAGGCAACTGGCCACTTTGCGAAGCAAGAAGAACGCGATGACGAGTACTGCAACAGAACAAAGAATATAAGTAAGATTTTCTGATTCCATGGGTTAAATATATTTAGAAAAAATGACACTTCATTTGAACAACGAGCGGAACTGTGCGGGTATGAGCGTCTGAAACTCCATCCTTTCGTTGGTAAAGGGATGATAGAAACAGAGCATGTAAGCATGCAGACAGAGGCGATGGAGCGGGTCATCGCCATTGCCGTATTTGATGTCGCCGCAGACGGGATGCCCCATGTCGGCGCAATGCACACGTATCTGGTTTTTGCGGCCGGTTTCCAGGCTGAACTCCACAAGCGAGTGGTCGGTGGTTCGCTCGAGCGTATGGAAATGGGTGACAGCATATTTGCCACCATTATCCACCGGCGAAGAGAAAGTGATGTAAGCGGCATTGTCTTTGAGCCAGTTAGCGATGGTGCCGCCATCTTCCTCCATCTCGCCGGAGACGACAGCCACATAGCGACGGTCATAAACGATGTCATGCCAGTTTTGCTCCAACACCTGTTCGGTCTCCATGTCCTTGGCATAGACCATCAACCCTGATGTGTCGCGGTCGAGTCGGTGCACCACATGAGCCGTGCACCGCTGCTTCGACTTACGGAAATAGTCATCAAGCACGGACTTCACGTTGAGCGACTTATGTCCTGCCGCCATCGAGAGAATGCCGATATTTTTTTCAATAACCACGAGGTAGCGGTCTTCATAGACGATTTTCACGTAACGGCTCTTGAAGGTGTCATTGCGTTTCGTTTTGCTCACGCCTATTTTCATACCTGGTCTGAGAGGGTAGTCGAACTGTGTCACGGTCTTGCCATTGACACGTATGCCCCGCCCCTGAAGCGTCGCCTTGATTTTCGACTTGCTGCCCTTCACATTGGCCAGCAGCCACTCCAACAGCGGTGCCTCTTGCTCTACCACATAGTGGTCGTATTCTCCTTGATGGTTGACGTATTTCATTTTGACAAGATATTATGGAGCAGAAGTTATTCCACCACAACAGGTTTATACTTCGGCACGAGAGTCTTCATTATAATCCACCCGATGAGATAAGCGACTGCGCAGATGCAGAAGACAATCATATAACCTGCTGGTTTGCCATTAAAACCTAAAGCGTGAAGGGGTGCTTGTTTTATCTCGGCTCCATGCTCTTCCATTTTGGCCTTTAACAAATCTCCATCCAAAGCCAACTCGGTGAAATTTTCTTTATTATTATTGTTAATAACAATTTCGGCTTTAGCATCTAAAGCCCTAGCATCTGTCAAGGCTTTGTTTGCGGTTTCCTTGTCAGACAGATCCACAAAAGCCTTAATAATCTCACTTCTATCAGCATCTTGGCTAAATTCCTTACCAGTCTGAGCCTTGATAATTTGCTTTTTTACATCTATCTCATTAAAAGTGGCACCGCCTTTTTCTTTCATTTTTTCAAACTTTGCGGTTTTATCATCTAACTGTAATGCCTCAAACTCAGCATCAACAACATCGGATCCTTTAGCCAAGAGTTCTGTTTTCAAAATATGCTTATAATTCTTCAAATTCATCTCTTGGGGTTCACCATTACCTTGACCGGCAATCACATAAGTACCAGCCGCAAATGTAAAAAGCACACCAGACCCAAGATTAATCAAGAAAGAAGCCAAACCTCCGGCCATGCCACCAATACCCGTAACTGTAGCAATCGTTGATTTGGGGAACATATCTCCCACAGTGGAGAAGATATTTGCCGACCAACTTTGATGAGCAGCACCAAGAATACCAATAAGAATGATGGGGAACCAAGGGGAAATGGTACCAAGTGGCTGGGCCAACAATCCACCAAGAGGGAAGAAAGCAAAAATTAACATAGCACGCATACGCCCTGCGTAAGGATTCATACCCTTATTGATGAAATAGGTTGGTAGTTTTCCACCAAAGATAGAAAGCATTGTTATCAGATAGAGCACAAAAATGAGAATCATTCCCGTACCAGAAGCAGAAGAATAGCCATAGACATCAGATATATATGCCGGTGTCCAGAAAAGGAAGAACCACCACACACCATCAGTCATAAATTTACCAACGATAAACGCCCATGTCTGTTTGAACGTAAAACATTTCAAGAATCCAATAGCAGGGCCTTCATCATCGGCGTTCTTTGGATCCGTATTAGTATCAGAATCTTGATTGATGTATGACAACTCTGCAGCATTCACTTTAGGATTTTTATTAGGCTTCTTATATAGCCAAATCCAGAAAAACATCCAAATATAGCCTAGTGCACCAATTGTAATGAATGCCATTTCCCAACCGAACACCTTTGCCAAAATTGGAATTGTGAGAGGTGCTACCAAAGCACCGACAGAAGCGCCATTATTGAAAATCGCCGTTGCATATGCGCGGTCTTTCTTGGGGAAATATTCAGCCGTCACCTTAATAGCAGCAGGGAAGTTGCCCGCCTCACCCATTGCTAAAACAACACGGCAAACCAAAAAGAGCCATACACTTACAGTGCTCACTGCTAATCCCAAATTAGCAGCAGTCTGAATATGTTCCTTAGCACCTTCAAATCCTACAAACCACTCACCTTGTAAGATGCCACTTGTTGCCACTCCACAAAAAGCATGTAAGACGGCACCTGTGCTCCAAATAAAAATAGCCCATAAATATCCTTTTCTTGTCCCCATCCAATCGATGAATTTTCCTGCAAAAAGCATAAACACCGCATAGAAAATGGAAAAGAAAGCCGTAATGGTACCATAATCTTTATCATTCCATGAAAACTCAGGCGCGATAAAATCTTTCCATGTAAGCGACAGTACCTGACGGTCCATGTAGTTGACCGTTGTCGCAAAGAACAACATAGCACAGATAATCCAACGGTAGTTGGTCATTTTAGTAGTTTGTACAGGACTCATTTTAAATAATATTTTTTTGATGTATTAGTTTATATTCTGCAAAAGTAATGCTTTTTGAGGTAAATACCCACAAAAGAAACGAAAAATGTCAAAAATGGTTTGAAAAGAGCCCACATTACGAATCTTCAATCTTGGTAGTACACCCTTTTCACGCGGCTGCTCACGGAGGTGAGGATTTCGTAGGGGATGGTTTCGAGAATATCGGAGAGAACTGTGACGGGGAGATTATCGCCGAAGATTTCGACGGTATCGCCCTCCTGACAAGAAATGTCTGTGACGTCAATCATCGCCACATCCATGCATATATTACCCACATAAGGCGCCTTCTGACCGTTGACCAGACAATAACCGTTGCCTCGTCCTAAATGGCGGTCAAGTCCGTCGGCATAACCTATGGGAATAGCGGCAATAACACTGTCGCGTGTGAGGACGCCTTTGCGGCTGTATCCCACGGTATCCTCTTTCGGCACACGGCGCAACTGCAGGATGGTGGTTTTGAGCGTTGACACATTATTGATGATATGATTATCACGGCTGTCAATGCCATAAAGTCCGAGGCCCAACCGACACATATCCAATTGACGCTCAGGGAAGTGAACGATGCCCGCGCTGTTGTCGATATGTCGCAGAATCTTATGGGGGAAGGCTGCCTGCAAGCGCTCCGAAGCGGTACAGAACAGGTCGAACTGATGCTGTGAGAAACGGTCGAAATCATCGCTGTCGGAACCGACGAAATGAGAGAACACCGAACGGGGAATGATTGCATTCTGGGCTTTTAAGCGGGCAATGAGTTCGTCGATGTCCTTCACCGGGTCAAACCCGAGGCGGTGCATGCCCGTGTCGAGTTTGATATGAACCGGATAGTCGGTGATACCCTCTTTTTGGGCAGCGCGAACCAATGCGTCGAGCAAACGGAAGTTATACACCTCCGGCTCCAGGTCATAATCGAACAGCATCTTAAACGAGGTCAGTTCGGGATTCATCACCATGATGTTGCCCGTGATGCCATTCTGCCGCAGCGTGACGCCCTCGTCGGCCACCGCCACAGCCATGTAATCCACCTGATGGTCTTGCAACGTCTTGGCTATCTCCACCGCACCGGCACCATATCCCTCGGCCTTGATCATGCACACAAGTTTTGTGTCGGGTTTCAGGTATGAGCGGAAATAGTTGAGATTTGCCACCATGGCATTGAGATTCACTTCGAGAATTGTCTCATGCACTTTCTCCACCAGCAGTTCTGTGAGGCGGTCAAAGTTAAAATGTCGTGCCCCTTTGAGCAGAATCACTTCATGGCGCAGACTGGCAAACACGTCGGACAAGATGAACGCCTCGCATGAGGGGAAGAAATACTTCTCTTTCACCTCCATCGCATCAGCCTGTGCGGAGATGTCTGGTCCGATGCCAATCAATTTCTCCACGCCACGGTTCACCGCCAACTTCGATACTTCGCGGTAGAGCAGGTCATGTGATATGCCGCTCTGGTAAATATCGCTGAGGATGAGCGTGCGACGACGCCCCTGATGGTCGGGACGCCGGTTCATGAAATCGAGTGCGATGTCGAGCGAGTTGATGTCAGAGTTGTAAGAGTCATTAATAAGCGTACAACCGTTTTGGCCTTCTTTCACCTCCAACCGCATGGCAACCGGTTCGAGCATGGGCATACGCTGTTCCAATGTCTCAGCCGACAATCCCAACTCCAACGCCACGGCTGTGCATGTCATAGAGTTCATGACCGAGGCATCGTCGATGAAGGGCAAGCGATATGACCCGCATTCGTCTTTGGTAGTCCATTCCACGAGGGTAAACACATCATACTTCTCCACCCGGTTGAAATAAAGCGACGCAGAGGAGTCTTTCGTTGACCATGACAGTTTTTTGCCCTTATAGTCATAACTGTTGATGACACCGCTGACCAGTTCGTCGTCGGCACAATAGATGATGGTGCGTGTATCGTGGAAGAGGCGCAGTTTCTCACGGCATTTCTGTTCCATCGACCCAAAATTCTCTTGATGAGCCATGCCCAACGATGTAAGCACACCAATGGTGGGTTGGATAATGCTGCGCAAACGGTCCATCTCGCCCGGCATACTGATGCCTGCCTCGAACAGCCCGACCTGACTCTGCTCATGCAACAGCCAGACGGACAAGGGCACGCCTACCTGAGAGTTGTAACTCTTCGGTGAACGTGTGACCACCATATCATTGGACAACAACTGATAGAGCCACTCTTTGACAATGGTTTTTCCGTTACTGCCGGTGATACCTACCACGGGGATGTCGAAACTGTCGCGATGACGCTCAGCCAGCCGTTGCAGGGCGATGAGCGTGTCGGCCGTTTTGAGGAAATTGGCGTCTGGATAACGTGTATCGTAATTCTCAGGCAATGCGGTGACAACAAAACTGCGCACCCCTCTATGATATAAATCATCGATGTAACGCGCACCGTCGTTGCGCTCTGTTTTCAGTGCGAAAAAGAGGGTCTCCTCGGGAAAACAAAGCGACCGGCTGTCGGTCAGAATCCACCCTATCTGCGCCTCGCGGCAACCATATCTATGCGCTCCGATGAGCGTTGTGATTTTCTCAATTGAGTAGGTCATAACAATGAAAGTTTATTAGGTGCAAAATTACATTTTTTCGTTGTTATAACCAACAATCACCGAGAAATTTAAGTCTCCAAACCAGGATATTTTTCTTTTAAGGACTCCAAGCGTTCTTGCCTCTTTTTCATAAATGATTGATATTCCGCTGATTCCGGATGGAAAGGATGGTGATTAAGGGCTTCTTTCAGAGGTTGCCACTCTGAAAGAAACTGTTTTGTATCATCGCTGAAAAAGGTATCGGCAAGGCGTTGGTAGATATAGTCCACCGCCTGTTCGGAAGGATGAATCATATCAGGGGCATAGAAACGGTAGTCGCGCAACTCGTCAAGAACTATTTCGTAGGCGGGGAAATAAGAAACAGTTCCCGTACACTCTCCAAAAGAGGGGGATTTTAATTGTGAATTGCCTAATTGTGAATTGTGAATTGATAAAACTTTCTGAATGGCGAGCAACAAGGTGGCTTTGGAGAGTTGGCTGCCATGGAAACCGTATTTGGCATATCGGATGGGGCTGACAGTGAAGACGACATGCACTTCGGGGCGTCGCAGTCGTAACGCCTCTACACACCGCCGCAAATAGTCAACGCACCCATCGACCGTCAACTCACGTTCGTCGAAGAGCCGTGCGGGACGTTTTTGGCAATTATCGACAATCTCGCCCGTCTCTTTCAGCACATATACACGGTTGGTGCCGAGCGTGATAAACGCTACCCGTGACACTGTCTGCAAACGCTCGATGGTGTGCAGCACACTGGCGGGGTTGTACATCGTGCCAAAAGGATTGACCGTGACACGGAACTTGTCTTCGCCCATGCACCGCGCCATATTGTCGGCAAAGCATGAGCCGACAAACAGGATTTCCTCGCATGGTTGGATAAAGAAACCGGGCTTTTCTATATTGACAGGGGTATTCCAATGCATCATATCATCAACTTCTGCTTATTTGTAATCCACTGACAGACAGCGCCATATCTACAAACCGAGCATTGGGATTCCGATGCGGGTCAGCGGAGAGAATCTGGCGTACGCGAGCCGCCGCTTGCGAGTCTTTGGCTATCATATAGAGGTATCCGCCGCCGCCTGCACCGGGCAACTTATAACCGAGGCATAGGTCATCGATGAGTGTGGTAAGCCGCTCCACCTCTGTCGGGTTGGTACCGCTGTCCAGTGCTTGGTTTTGTGTCCATGTGCGACGCACAAGCCGTCCCATGGCATTGAAATCGTTACGTTGGATGGCCTCATACATCTCCATCGTGTGCGACTTCATCTCACGCAGCAGAGCCAGTTCATCATGCTGGTTGAGGAACATCCTTCTGACAATCTCAGCGAGGATGGTCTTGGCCGTGCGCGTGATGCCGGTATAATAGAGCAGATGGCAAGCACGATAATCTGGCTGTGTGAACAATTCATCGGGCAACCAACGAACCACGGGATTTTGGTCAAAACCCCTCTGTGTCTGCAACAGTTTGACACCCTGCAACGAACCACCGAATTGGTCTTGCCATCCTCCGCCCGTGGTGAGCAACTGCTCAAGCACAAGCGTTCGGTGACCTATCTCGTTTTTATCCCACATCAGTCCGCAAAAATCATTCAGCGCACCCAACACAGTGGCAGCCAGGATGCTGCTCGTGCCCAATCCGCTGCCAGCGGGTATGGCAGAGAGGAGTGTCACCTCAATGCCACATCCAAAAGCGCGCAATTGGTCTTCGAGCGAGTCATAGCGCTCCACGGAAAAGTCAGGTTGGAATCCCGCCAACACGAGCGCTGCCTTGGGTATGGAGAAAGGACTGCCCACATGGTGGAAATCAGCCAGTTGCGCATATGTAGTAATGGTTTCAACAGCCCCCAGATCGATGCTGCGGAGAATGATATGATATTCACGGCAAGGTTTCACATACGCCTGAATGGGCTGTTGTCCATTGATTTCAATGGCCAAATTAATGACCGTTCCACCCTCCATCAGGCAATAAGGCGGGGTGTCTGTCCACCCTCCGGCGATATCGATGCGCACAGGACTGCGTCCCCACACTATCTGGTCATCATAGACCGACATACGGGGCGATTGCTTGTCAGCCAACGCCACAGTGGTCAATCCCTTCCGCAACAGTTCGAAGGCCCTACCCGACTCTTCGGCAGCCAGTTCGTTTTTCTCTTTCGCCCTTAGCAATTCCGAGCGGAACATGGCATCGTGTATCCGTGTGAGCAACGGGTCGTCTTCGCTCAGCGGAGAAGGCACAGCAATGTTATTAGCAGCAAATTCTTGTGCGGCATTCTCCAAATCAAGTTGGTAGAATACACTGTGACGATAGTTCTTTGCGATGAACGGCCATGCTTTGGCACGGTTCTCGCATCGTTGCGCCTCGAGCCTCATCAGGTTGGCCTCAGCCGAAATCTCGTCGGCACTCATGCGGCGCGACATACGCCAAAGCATCCGTCCGCCGTCCTGTTCGGGTTCGTTGAGCATCCACCGAAGCACCAATCCCGCATCGTGGACATTATCGACCACGGGAAAGATGCGCGCCGACTGCAAATCATCACCGCCCTCGACCTCGTCAAGGCTGATGCGACGTTCTTCCACCCATTTCACGAAAGACTGGCCGATGAACAATGTCTGCGGGTCGTTGACAGCACCGCGGAAACGGTCATCATAACCATAGGGACGCACCACATACTGCGACTCGCCGATGGGCACGATATCAATGCACTGACCTGAACGCAACTCTATCTTCCACGCATTCTCAGGAACTCCCGTAATAACATGATGGTCGGCCAAAGACCATTGTTCGCTGATGCAACAATTCTCTATCCAGAGATATTGGTTGTCGCCCGTAGGTTTAAGCCACATCTCCGAATTTTGTATGAACATCGAGGGATGAGGTTTGCGTGAACGATGGATGATGCGGCGCTGGTCGTTGACCAGATTCTGCACCGCCAGTATCGATGAGATAATCTCGTGTGTGGTACCGAAATGATAGAACTCGCCACCGGGCAACGGCAGTATCGCCACCTTGAGCGAAGCCAGGTCGGGGTCGGAAATCTCCGGGTCATCGCCCAGCGCACGTCCGAAATCGGAATAGAGGTCATAATTGACCACCTCGCCCGCCCGTGTAGATTTTTGCCTCAACAACGCCAATGCGCGGTCAGAAAGCAGCCAGATGCCGATATCTGTCAGGTAGAAATGGTCTTTTAGCAACTCGCCCAACGTCTCAACCGAAGGTTTCTGCATCATGCGTTTCAGGCGGTAGGGATAACGGCGGTCGGAGACGAAGATGCCATGGTCTTTGGCAATCTCAGGACCTAACCACAACCCATAGCACACCACATCAACCTCAGGGACGGGTTGCAAGGACTCTGTGGAACGGATAAACACGTCGCCACTGACAATCATCGTCCTCAGACTGTCTGGAGCGGCCTGCATGATTTGCTCATAGAGAGGCATTGGGATGTCGAGCAAAGTCTGTGACAAACGCTGTCCCCGTTCCCAGCGGAACACGGGAATGGGTGTGAGAATCTTGCCCGAAGGGGCATATGCGGGCAAACGTCGTGATTGTCCGCCAGCGTGGATGATGATTCTCTTAGAGGTTTGAGGTTTGAGATTTGAATTCTGAGATTTCGACTGTTCAAACGCGTTAAGCAGATGGATGGTTCCTCCCCCACTGCCGAGTTTGCGGCCTATGGGGTCGTTGGAGCAGAACCAATGTTGCGGGTCTAATCCTGTAATCTCGTGAAAACAGCCCACAAGATTGGGGGGCAAAGATAGGAGATGGAACATAGGCAAGGAAGGAGTCTCCCCCATGCCCCCTCTCAAGGAGGGGGACACTCATAGAAAAAGGGGAGAGATTATGTTTAATGTGGAATGACGAATGGGAATTGTTTAACAATACTATTCACACCTTTCTCCCTCTGTAGAGGAACCAGATGCGATTGTTTTTCTTCGATTGAGAATCGACATCACGATGGCGCCTATAAGACTCAGGACGAGCAGGACGAGAGCGATATGGGCGACTGTCTCGGTCTTGTCCACGGACTTCGGGAAGAAGGAGAGGACAATCTCGTGTTGTCCTGCCGGCACACGGAGGGCGCGGAGGGTGTAGTTGACACGTCCTACCTCTACAGGTTGTCCGTCAACCTGTGCCTCCCACTCCGGATAATAGATTTCCGACAAGACGATGACACCACCCTTTTCCGACTGCGTTTGATACGTCAAACGATTGGGCTCGTAAGACTTGAGCATGACGGTGGCAGTGCTGTCTTGCGGTATGGCCTCGCCAAGTATTTCTTTGAATTTCACGTCAGCGACAGCCTCTTTGTGCAAGTCGAGTTTGCCCAACGCATCCAATTCCTCATTGGCATTGTTCACATACGAAAGTTTATCAACAAACCATGCGTTGCCCATGACCGTAGCGTTTTGGAATGCCATGGGGCCATACTGCATCGGCATGATGAAGTATTTGGCATTGAGCATATTGAGCACCTTCATGCTATCTGTATTGGCCAACTGGACCACAGGGACACCGCTCTCATTTTGTGAGGTTATTTCGACCTGTCCCTGACCGAAACCTTGCATGATATAGTTCATCTCGGGAGCGATATAACGGTCGATAAGATCTTGGTAACGCTGCAACTTAGCGGCATGATAACCGCCTATGCTCTTATGGTAGAACGATGTGGTATTGTCATTGAAGGTGCTGACACAGAAGTTGAGCACACGATAATCGAGCGACTTGTCTTTCAGGATGTTCTCATCTGCTTCGGATTTGGCAAGCGGCAAATCGCGCACTTCGCTCTTATGGTCGAACATCTCATCGTTAAGATAGCGCTTATTCACCGTCCACATGTCAATCAAGCAGAGGGCTGCGAGTGCGATGACCATCAACAACGTCTTGATTTTTCCTTTCATATAGAGCCAGAGGAAGGCACATCCGATGAGGATGATAGCGAGTGTACGCCAACAATCAGCGGTGAAGATGGATTGACGGATGCTGACCAAATTCTCTGCCAAACCAGGTATTTGCTGCGAATAGAACGTCGCCTCCTCATTGGAAATGAAATCGAAGAACATTCCCGGAGCGACGGCAAAGATCAGTGCCGCGCCGCCTGTCAGGACAAACGCCACCAATGCCTGACGCCATTTGCGCTTCAGCACATCGGGCTCGTCCACAATCTTCTTTAACGCCATCATCGCCAAAAGCGGCATGGTGAACTCAGCGACGACCAATATTGACGCCACCGTGCGGAACTTGGCATACATGGGGAAGTGGTCGATAAAGAAATCGGTCAGTCCCATGAAGTTCTTACCCCATGACAAGAGGATGGTGAGGACTGTGACCGCCAACAAAGCCCATTTCATCGGTCCCTTGACAATGAACAGGCCGAGAATAAAGAGGAAGACGACAAAGGCACCCACATATACGGGTCCGGAAGTGCCTGGCTGTGTGCCCCAATACTGGGGGAAGTATTGAGCGTTTTGCTCATAGATATCGCGGAATTCGCCCGCTTTCTCCATTGCCTTCTCATTCATGGCGAGGGGCACGGAAGCGCCACCCTTGGTGTTCGGGATGAGCAATGTCCATGTCTCACCGATACCATAACTCCATTGGGTGATATAGTCGCGCTCCAATCCGGAAGAGGTCTGGTTTTCGGTGGCAGGTTTCACCAATTCGCTCTTTCCGCGCATCGACTCCTTGGCATATTCCCATGTGTGATAGAGATTGGAGAGGTTGACGCACACACCAATCAGTGCGCCAACAATGCACACCATTGTGGCTTTAATGAATTGTGCGATTTTCTTCTGACGGACAGCCATGATGAAGAACGCGATAACCATCGCCACGATGATGAACAGATAATAATAGGTCATCTGCACATGGTTGGCATTGATTTCAAAGGCGGTAAAGAGTGCTGTCAATGCCAGTCCCCACCAATATTTGCCACGGTATGCGAGCACGACACCCGCAATCATCGGCGGCAGATATGCCAGCGCCATGACCTTCCAGATGTGTCCGGCGGCGATGATGATGAAGAAATAGGATGAGAAAGCCCATATAATGGAGCCTAAGGCCGCCAACGCACGACGGAAATCGAAGGCGCGCAGCAAGATGTAGAAGCCCAAGAGATAGACAAAGACATACCACACATACTCAGGCATCCAGAGGTGATAGGCTTTGACGGCAGTTTGCAACTTGTCGGTGCTCTTGTACGAGGGAGCCGTTTGATAGGTAGGCATACCGCTGAATGTGGCATTGGTCCAACGTGTGCGTTCATCCGTCTGCTTCAGGTATTCCGACGCCTCCTGCCCGGCGCCCCGACCGGCCGACGCATCCTCGCGATAAAGGATTCGCCCCTCGGTGTCAGCAGGATAGAAATAAGCGAACGCAATCACCGCGAAAAGTGCGATAATAGCCACATCATAAAGCCATGAGAAACTGAATTTCTTGGTAGCCACCGTCTCGATATTCGACGGTGTGTTTTGTTCTGTCTTTGTCTTGTTCAAAGCCATGATTACAATGATTATGTTTATTTAGCCGCAAAGTTAATGTTTTTTATCGGGATATGCCGAGATTTCTCAAAAAAGTTGTATTTTTGCAACACTAAACCATCACCCCAAAACCCTCTACAATGAAAATCGGCATTATCGTTGCGATGGAGAAAGAGTTTGTCCAACTGCGCACATTGTTGGACGAAAGTACCACGGAACGGCATCACGGAAAAGATTTTGTGCGTGGCATGATCGGCGAGAATGAGATCATCATGCAACAATGCGGTATTGGAAAAGTCAACTCAGCGGTAGGTTGCGTGGAAATGATACATTCCTACGGACCCGACTTGGTCATCTCCACGGGCGTGGCCGGCGGTGCTGACGTGTCACTCAACATCACCGAAGTGGTAGCTGGCACCCAATATGTCTATCATGACACTTACTGCGGCAAGGAAGTACAATACGGTCAACTGGTGGGCATGCCACCACGGTTTAAGTCGCCGGAAGCATTGATTGGCAAGGCATTGGAAATAACATGCACACCCATTCACGCCGGTCTTATTGTCAGCGGCGACTGGTTTGTTGATTCCCAAGAGAAGATGCGGTCCATCCTCGCCAACTTTCCCGAGGCTATGGCTGTGGATATGGAGAGTTGCTCGATAGCGCAAACCTGCCATATTTATCATGTGCCGTTCATCTCTTTCCGTATCATCAGCGACATCCCGTTGAAAGACACCGACGCTTCGCAGTATTTCGATTTCTGGAACAGGATGGCAGAGGGTTCGTTCAATGTGACAAAAGAATTTTTGAAGAAGTTATAATAAGAGGGGCAGGGAGCAAGGAGCAAGGAGCAAGGAGCATGAGAAACGCGTAGAACACCAAGTCCTAAATCCTAAGCCTCAGCATCAAACCATTATGGAAAAAATACCTAGTTTTACGATTGACCATGAGCGGTTGCTCCGTGGCATATATGTTTCCCGAAAAGACAAAGTAGGCAGCGAGGTGGTGACCACCTTCGACATCCGCATGAAAGAGCCCAACCGTGAGCCCGTGCTCCATCAGGGCGCTATCCACACCATTGAGCATCTGGCAGCCACTTACCTGCGCAATGACCCTGAATGGAAAGACCGCATCATCTATTGGGGTCCTATGGGTTGCCAGACAGGCAACTACCTGTTGATACGCGGTGATTTGGAGTCACATGACATCGTGGAACTGATGCGGCGCACATTCCGTTTCGTGGCAGAGTTTGACGGCGAGGTGCCGGGCACAGCCCCGCGCGACTGCGGCAACTACCTGCTCCACGACCTGCCCATGGCACGTTGGGAGTCACGCAAGTTCCTTGAAGAAGTGCTTGATGTCATCAAAGAGGAGAATCTGGTATATCCTCAATAAAAATGACTATCCGGCCGATTGAAAAATCTAAAATTTCTAACTATTTATTCATGTTTTTGCGTATGAAAAAAAATACTCTATTACTTTTATGCGCTACTTTCATGTGTTTGAGCGCAAGTACCCAAGGGCTGAAGGCTGATTTTAGCGCCAGCGAGGCGATGATGCCTTATTATGAGCAAGGTTGGGACAGCGTGGATGAGTTCAACACATGGACTTATACCAGCAGCAGTTCATCGACCTGGCATAGGGGTAACGCCAGCAAGCCGTTTTCCACCATCGACCCCAACAGCCAGTCTTCAATGGTTTTGTTCTATGGCAATGGACAATATGAGGTTGCCACTTCACCCGCTATCAAAATACGCCCCGACAGTCAACTCGAGTTCTACTGCTATGCCTCTGGCGTTTATTTGGTATGGGGCGCCTGGAAATTATATGCGATAGTAGACGGTAATTCCACACTGCTCATCGACCAGTTTACATGGGCACAAGAAAAAGGATACGACGGACCAAGTTGGGAGAAATTCACAGTCGACCTCGCCGACTTTGCCGGTAAACAGGTGCAGTTCTCGTTCGTCTATCAAGGCGATTATGGCGAGGACGAGGCCATTGACGGTTTCAAAATCAAGCAAGCCAATAACAGTGAAGACGCGACCATCAACATCAAGGAAGGTGAGAGCGTTCACTTCCTCGACAAGAGCAGCGGCAATGTGACATTATGGAACTGGACCTTTGAGGGAGGCACCCCATCTTCCAGCACCGAGCAGAATCCAGTGGTCACCTACGACAAGGCTGGCAGATATGGGGTGACCTTGACAGTGGGCGACGGCAGCGAGGCTGCCACCATTACTCGCGAGGCTTATGTTACCGTGAGCGGTGAGGCTCCAATCGCTGCTGTCGGCATGCCCGAAGGAGCCTATCTGTCACCCTGGGTGATGATGTTTGTGCCGACGAATGTACCTCTGACCTTCAAAGACGCATCCACAGGCAACCCGTCACAGTGGTCTTGGACCATTGCCGGTGCCACGCCAAATACCAGCGACGAGCAGAACCCGACTGTCACCTACACAACCGAAGGTTCTTATGGCATCAGGCTTGAGGTGGCCAATGACATAGGCAGCAACGTCTTCGAGACTGTCGGTAATGCTATTCAGGCAGGCGGCGAACAGGAAATTTGGAATATCTCACCCGAGGAGACCACCGATTTGACGATGATTGAAATGGGTTGGTACGGCAACTATGCCGGCACTAACTGGCTCGGTATGGGCGAGTTTGCCGAGCATTTCGATGCGCCACTCGTCGATGCTACCATCAGCAAGGTAAACATCTATTTTGGCAAGGTTACAGCCGAATCGGCCGATGCCGACATACCCGTGAAGATTGTCGCCGCAGGAGAGGACGGCATGCCTGGTGAAATCTTGGGAAGCACCAGTCTCAAAGCAAGCGAACTGGCTTATGACCCGAATACGGTCAACGCCACTGAGTTTATCTTTGACACCCCCGTTGAGGTGAAGGCGGGCACCGAGTTCTTTGCCATGGTTGGCCCGTTCCCCAATAAAGACGGTGATGACATCGCCATCCTGCTGTGCCGCCGCGAAGAGGGCGAGAAATGCACCGCCTATCATTTTGTCTATGACGAAGACGGAAACTACAACTATCTTGATACCGGCAAATGGTACAAGAATGTTGACGACCCCTTGTCATTGACAATAGCACCTGTGCTCAAATATAGTGTATTGGATGGCATCAGCACATCCTCTGCGACCAAACAAGCGGTGTCTCACACCTATTATAACATTGCAGGCATGGCCAGCGACAAACCGTTCCAAGGCGTGAACATCGTGGTTACGCGTTACTCCGACGGTTCACACACCGCCACCAAGGTGTTTCGTTAACAGAAACGGATGAGTTACCCACCCCGCCCCCTGAGAGGGAATGACAGTACTATCGACGGTATCTCGTTTACATAAAAAACAGCACAGCCTCCATAGAATAGCGGCTGTGCTGTTTTGTTGTATTGAAAAACTGGTATTTATAGATTGATGCGATAGCCCAAATCAATTTGGATGACTTGGTTTTTCTCGTTGAAGTGGGATTCCTTATATACTTTGGTCAGTCCCCAATTGTAGCGTAACCCGAGCATGAAGTTCTGATACTCATATTGTATGCCAACGGGGATAGAGAAATCGACTTTGTTGCATATGCTGCTATCATCGTAATCACTATCGACCATGAAACCCACCTGCGCCCCGAGACGGAAGGCGAACTGGGGTGTGATATAGAAATTGGCCATGAGCGGCACGTTGAGATAGTCGAGCCCGACCTCAGCCTCTTTCAACTCATGGTCGGTGCCTTCATGGGCATACATCAGCCCAAGGCTTACGCCGATGTTGGGATGGGCGATGTATTCAGCCTCCAGCCCTATAGAAAAACCCGGACCAAACTCCGCCTTATATTCCCGGTCAGAACCAGGAAGAAAAGTGTCATAGACATGATAAATCTGATGGTCTGAGAATTTTGAAAACACCACACCCACTTTGGGTATGAGCGAGAACGAACCGGGAGCGGGTATCTGTGCCCTGACCGTCAGAGCGAAGAGTCCCAACAAAAAACAAACTGCTAATTTCTTCATTATTTCAATTTTATTTGTGTTAAAGATAGGAGTTATGAAAGGGAGTTAAGAAGAGAAGTTATGAGGGGGAGTTAAAAGGGGCCAAATGTTTACCGATAGAGGGGTAATGGTACTATTTACTACTTATCATAACTCATAAATCAAACTTATACCCTACGGATAAATCGATAACGGAATTGCGCGACGGATAACTGCCGTCTTTGAACACTTTGCTTAACCCGATGTTATATCGCGCCTCAATCACCACATGCTCATATTCGTAAGAGACACCCACCGGGATGGAGAGGTCGAACGAACGGAGGTTTTCCCATTCCTCGTCCACTTTCTGCGAACTCACGGCGGTCATGACATCGGCTTCGTTCTTCTCAAAACGGGTGTTCTCGCTCTTCATCTTGTTGCTGAGGAGGAATCCGGCCTGCACACCTGCCTTCACGGCAAAGCCTTGAAAGACATAGCATTGCAACATCAGCGGCACATTAAGATAATGGAGGTCAAGGTGCATGTCCTCGACACCGGTTGCACCAACCGGGTCGGCCACAATATAATCGGGCACATAAAAGCCCTGCAAGGCATAGAAAGCACCGACTGAAGCACTCACCATGTCAGTAATCTGATATTCCACCTCGGCACCAGCCAAGATTCCGGCTTTCAGGCGCGCACTTTCCAGCGAAGAAGAGTAATGTGGTGTGCCTTTGGTCAGTTTCGCCGCCCAATCAAAATCAGTCAGTTTGGCCCATGTCATACCCACCTTGGGAATGATGGAGAACGTGCCGGGATTCGATTGCGCCATTGCTGATGACAACCCTATGACGAATGCCGCAAGAAGTAATATGCGTTTCATGTGATGAACTATATTGTTGTTTGATTGATAAACGAGGATTTTAGCGGATTATTGCGTGATTTTCATCATAAAAAAGAGGCGCCACACGGTGACGCCTCATATTTTCTTATTCCTTGTTTGCGCGTTTACGCTCAAGGTGGTCGAGGATGATTTTGCGCATACGGATGGCCTTGGGAGTGCACTCTACATATTCATCGCCCTTGATATATTCGAGCGACTCCTCGAGTGAGAGCACCACCTTCGGGATGATGTGCGCTTTCTCGTCACTGCCTGATGCACGGACGTTGGTCAACTGCTTGGCCTTGGTCACGTTGATGACGAGGTCGTTGTCATGGACATGTTCGCCCACCACCTCTCCGGCATAGACATCCTCGCCCGGGTCGATGAAGAACTTTCCACGGTCTTGCAGTTTGTCGATACTGTAAGCGAAGGCCGTGCCTGTCTCCATGGCAATCATCGAACCGTTGACGCGGCGCTCGACGTCGCCTTTATAAGGCTGATACTCCTTGAAACGATGCGCCATGATGGCCTCGCCCTGCGACGCGGTGAGCACATTGGTACGCAGGCCGATGATGCCGCGCGAAGGCATATCGAACTCGATATTGGTGCGTTCGCCCTGCGACTCCATCGAGGTCATCTCGCCCTTACGACGTGTGACCAAATCAATCATCTTCGAGGCATATTCGTCGGGCACATTGATGGTCAGTTCCTCAATCGGTTCGCAACGCACACCGTCAATCTCTTTGTAGATGACCTGAGGCTGTCCTACCTGCAGTTCATAGCCCTCACGGCGCATGGTCTCGATGAGCACAGAAAGATGTAGCACACCGCGCCCGCTGACAATCCATTTGTCGGTAGCGTCGCCGAAAGGCGCCACTTGAAGGGCAAGGTTCTTCTCCAACTCCTTTTGCAGGCGATCATTGATATGGCGGGAGGTACAATATTTTCCCTCCTTGCCGAAGAACGGTGAATCATTGATGGTAAAGAGCATCGACATGGTAGGCTCGTCGATAGCGATTGGAGGCAGGGGATCGGGATTCTCAAAATCGCAGATGGTGTCGCCGATTTCGAACCTTTCGAGTCCGATAATGGCGCAGATATCACCGCTCTGCACCTCATGGGTCTTCACATGACCCATACCCTCGAAGGTATGCAACTCCTTGATTTTTGTCTTCTCCATCGAGCCGTCGCGGTGAGCCACGGTGACGTTCATTCCCTCAGTGAGAGTGCCTCGATGCACACGTCCCACAGCGATACGGCCAGTGTAGGAAGAATAGTCGAGCGATGTGATGAGCATCTGCGGGGTGCCCTCCATCACTTCGGGGGCGGGAATCACCTCGATGATTTTGTCCAACAGATAAGTGATGTTATCTGTCGGGGTGTTATAATCCTCGCCCATCCATCCGTTTTTGGCGGAACCATAGACGACGGGGAAGTCCAACTGGTCTTCAGTGGCATTGAGCGAGAACATCAGGTCGAACACCATCTCATAGACCTCTTCGGGACGGCAGTTGGGCTTATCCACCTTATTGACCACCACGATGGGCTTCAGACCTATCTGCAGGGCTTTTTGGAGGACGAAGCGGGTCTGCGGCATCGGTCCCTCGAAGGCATCTACGAGCAGCAGACAACCGTCTGCCATGTTGAGCACGCGCTCAACCTCTCCGCCGAAGTCAGAGTGTCCCGGAGTGTCGATGATATTGATTTTCGTACCTTTATAGTTGATGGAGACGTTTTTCGAGAGGATAGTAATACCGCGCTCACGCTCCAAATCGTTGTTATCCAAAACCTGACTGCTGAGATTCTGTCCCTCACGGAACAAGTTCCCGGCCAGCATCATTTTATCGACCAAGGTCGTTTTTCCGTGGTCAACATGTGCTATAATTGCTATGTTTCAATGTCTTGCATCTTACTTACCTTAAAATCGGGTGCAAAGTTAGTTAAAATTTCTGAATTATAAACCACCTGACCAAGAAATTATATTTCCGGCGTATCGTAAGTGCTGAATTGTCGAGTAGTTGAGTTTAACTGCTAAAAAACAGAGGGTTTATCGATTGCGTTGTCCGCCATGATTTTCTATGAAATACTTAAAGTTCTTTGATTGCTTGTAGATTTACTATACGTTGATTACCTTTTCCAACTTTGTATCTGTAAATGTCTCCCAAATCGCCAAACGAATAGGCTTGTAGTCTGCAAAAAGTTGCTTGACAAACTCTATTTCAAAAACCAAACGAATATCGTTAGGGTCTGCATCGGGATGTACTTCGTGCTTAGAACCGATGCGAGCAACTTTAATGTAGTACAAATCTCTGATTCCTTTGCCCTTGCGATAAGGCATAAAGTAATACAGATGGTTCAGTTCGATGGTAGAAGGAAATTTCTTCCCTGTATAATAAATGTTGATTGAACCATCAAGTAGCATTTGAATTGTATCATTTTTAACCAGAGACACAAGAAGGTTCCTGTTTTTATCTAAACCCTCTGCCATGTCTAAAGTTGAATTATGCACAATATCTTCGGGGAACTCCTTCGCAATTTTTAAAAAATCAACTGGTTCTATGTCACTTTGCAACGAATATTTCTTTAATGTATTTTTATCACCAAACATATATTTAGCAAATAATTTCACAGTTTCAACATTGACAGCATTGCCAAATTGTTTATATGCCTGAGCCTCTATTACATCAGGATTAAATGTGTCAGGAAAACTTTGCAGCCTAGCACATTCACGCAATGTGATGAACCGTTTTCGTCTGCCAACAATCGATGTCTGCGTTATGGCTACCAGTGCAGGGAAATATGTTCCAGGTTTTATTCTGATTCCTGACGGACGGAACTGAAATATATTGTCCCAAATGTCAGGGTTCTTATATTGTCCCGCCTGCCATTCTAATTTGGCTTTGGCACCGAAAAAAAGTGGATGTTTCTTTGCTCGTGGCAACCATTCATCAATAAACTCCTTGTTTTCAAGATACAACTGATTGTTTTTCAATATGAAATTGACTTTCCATTTAGGATAATTAGTCTTGTCTTCTGTCGGGTCGAGTGGTTTCAAATACTCGCTCCATACTGGGAAACTTGGCAGTTTGTCACCTTTTAAGTTCTTTACAAATTCATTCCACAAATCAACCAATGACACAATGTTTGCATCAAGTCTGTATTTTTCAATATCTTTTATTTTGTTGTCATCTTGCAAAATGTCGTCAATATCGCATTTTGGGAGTTTTTCTCTGTCGAAAAAGAATTCAGGTAACTCGCCTATATCCTTACGAATACACATAATATACACACGCTCCCGATGTTGCGGTATGCCTATGTAATGTGGACTAAAAATGACTGGGTCGCAAAGCACATTGTAACCTATGGCGACAAGGTGCTGATGAATTACGTGCCAAGTTTTACAATTATCATGTGTTGCGAGATTTCTTACATTTTCAAGCAATGCATATTTGGGACGTGTCTGTAGCATGATTCTCTCAACGTCAAAGAAAAGTGTTCCTTTGGTCTCGTCTTGAAATCCCAATCTTTTTCCTGCTTTTGAGAATGCCTGACAAGGGAAACCTGCACAGAGAACATCATATTCGGGAATTGTCGTAGCATCCACTTTTGTAATGTCGCGTTCGGGACGAATACCGTAGTTGGCTTCATACGTTTTACGACAATCATCGTCAATATCACATGCATAGACACACTGTCCCCCAAGTTGTGACATTGCTTGATGAAATCCCCCTATGCCGCAAAACAAGTCTATGAATTTAAACTTCTTCATTATACTCATACCTAAATACGACAAAGTTATCGTTGTCTAAAACCTTTTTGTTTATATTGAATTTGGGATTTCTCTTTGAGCCATCAGGCCGATGTCCTTGATTAAAAGTGGTTAAAATACTACCATAGTTAATTCTATTCAGTTCAACGATAGACATTTTTACGAAATTGACACTATGTTTCATCCTTTCGTGATATGACATCTCATCCTTTTGATAGGAGGGATCCATTTCTTTGATGTATCTGTTTCTTGATTTTGTGGCTTCATAATCGGTAGATTTACTATCTTTTATGGTCTTATGTTCGTAAATCACATACCAAAACTTATCATATCGATAAATACAGTCTATCAAAGTCTGCTGGTCATTCCCCGGTGTTTCTCTCTTTGATATGTCACTCGCTTTTAGATCGCCATAAAAATCGTCCTCCTCAAATCTTATGTCGAAATCAAAAGCGGTTTTTCCCTTGTTTTCGCTACCGATGTAACGCATTTGCCTTTCTGTATGGTTCTCAACAGCAAACCGATTGAACTTGTATTCAAGAAACCATCCCGCCCATTCAGTTTGCCGCCATTGTTTCCAATTGTTTTCATGCATTTCTTTGATAACATCAAAGGCACGCAGCCATTTCCCAAACGGATAGCCACAATTAAACCTTTTGAATAATTCAAACAAATTATCGGAAATAACAATCTTTTTGTCCAAATAATCTTTGAACTTGTCATAGCGGATTATAACCAGATTATTACCCAATTTGTCTTGCTTCTCAAACTTGCCAAACGTCATTCCTTGGTACAAGTCATTGACATAAACATGTGCCGATGAGTTGTGTAGGCCATGCTGCAAATACGTTTCCTTCTGAAAATCGACAAAAACGACATTCCCCTCATAATGATACACACCCAAGAATCTAATATCAAAATTGGTATGTTGCAATGCAAAATCTTGATACCAATCAGGCAATTGTATCCTTTTCTTAAAAATGGGATGCGGGTTGCCCAAATAAGTGACTGCTTTTGCCAACAGAATAAAAGTTTTTTTGCCGAAGGTATATTTTATGACAGTCTTTCCATCTATTCTTTCTCGTACACAATTATTAGCACCCAAAACTTTTTCAAGATAATTGAATATTTCTTTGGATGTCAAAGGCTGATCCTTTGCTGTATGCAGACTTTTATCTGCTGTCAACTGTTCACTTGGTTTGTTCATTGTTATCTAAAATCTCAACGAAGAAACTCCAAACAATGTCTCGGCAGGTGACCAAACCTTTTGAAAACACTGCGAGGGAGTTCTATTATTTCTTTTACATAAGGCGATAATGGTCTTAACCGAGTTGAGCGAAAAGATATTCTGTCTTTCGTGCACTTACTTTGTGTGCGCAAAATTACTAATAATTCTTCAAAGATTGGCGATTTAGAATATTAAATAAGGTGAAGATGAAAAATCAAGTACCAAATGAAGCATTTTTCAAACATTATTTATATCTTTGCACGCAAACTCTTACTTGTTGAAACAATCGTATCATACACCGTGAGAATAGTCAGAAACCGATTCATACCCTCTAAAAATTTCGCCGCCATCAACCTGTTCGGCGTCTTGTTTTGCCACCACAATACAGTGGTGACAAATGAGATGGTGAACCACGAGCGAATCCACACACGCCAGATGCTGGAGATGTGCATCATCTTCTTCTATCTGTGGTATGTGACGGAATGGGTGGTGAGACTGTTTCTGAAAGGCAACGCGTATATGAACCTGTCGTTCGAGCGCGAGGCCTATCTCTATGAGAAAGACTTCGAATACCTGAAACACCGGCCGCCATTTGCATGGTGGCCTCTGCGGAAACGCAAGAATTGGTTAGCCCAGAAAAACAATCAACAATCCATACATCAATGACGAACGAAAAAGACATGATGCAACTGCCCGAGAACGCATTCCGGGAGTTGAACGAGGGTGAAGAATACCAGCCGGTAATGTCGCCCGACAAGACTTATGCCGAGGCCAACGGGTGGTCTATCACCTGGGGCATATTGATGGCCATCCTGTTTTCCGCCGCAGCCGCTTATTTGGGGTTGAAGGTGGGTCAGGTGTTCGAGGCCGCCATACCTATCGCCATCATCGCGGTGGGCGTATCGACACTGCGCAAGCAGCATAACCCGTTGGGTGAAAACGTGATAATCCAGAGTATCGGTGCCTGTTCGGGCGCTGTGGTGGCAGGTGCCATCTTTACGCTGCCCGCCATTTACATCTTACAGGCGAAATATCCCGAGATGACCGCCTCATTCGAGAAGGTGTTCTTCTCGTCGCTGTTGGGCGGTATCATCGGCATCCTGTTCCTGATTCCCTTCAGAAAGTATTTCGTGAAGGACATGCACGGCAAATACCCGTTCCCGGAGGCTACAGCCACCACCCAGGTGCTTATCTCAGGCGCAAAGGGCGGCAACCAAGCCAAGCCGTTGTTGATGGCCGGTCTGATAGGCGGTCTGTATGACTTCATCGTGGCCACCTTCGGATGGTGGAACGAAACGGTGACGACCCGCATGGTCGGCTTTGGCGAGACCATCGCAGAGAAAGCCAAATTGGTGTTCAAGGTGAACACGGGCGCGGCGGTGCTGGGTCTGGGCTATATCATCGGTTTGAAATATGCGTTCATCATCTGCCTCGGTTCACTGGCAGTATGGTGGGTGATTGTTCCTCTGATGGGCCTGTTCTTCCATGACCAAGTGCTTAACATGTGGGACCCCAATATCACTGACACCATCGGGTCCATGAGTCCTGAGGCAATCTTCAAGTCGTATGGCAAGAGTATCGGTATCGGCGGTATCGCCATGTCGGGTATCATCGGCATCATCAAGTCGTGGGGCATCATCAAGGGGGCCGTTTCGCTGGCATCGAAAGAGATGAAAGGCAAGGGCGGTAGCATCGAAGAGGTGAAACGCACACAGCGCGACCTGTCGTTTAAGATTATCGCCATCGGTGCAATCGTGACCATCCTCGTCACCTTCCTCTTTTTCTGGTTGGGCGTGATGGACGGCAATCTGCTATTTGCCGTAGTGGGTATCCTGTTGGTTACCATCATCGCCTTCCTCTTCACCACCGTGGCCGCCAATGCCATTGCCATTGTAGGTAGCAACCCCGTATCGGGCATGACACTGATGACACTGATTCTGGCTTCGGTCGTGATGGTGGCTGTCGGTCTGAAAGGTACCGCCGGCATGGTGGCAGCCCTCATCATGGGCGGTGTGGTCTGTACAGCACTGTCGGTGGCGGGTTCGTTTATCACCGACCTGAAAATCGGTTATTGGTTGGGTACGACACCTAAGGTGCAGGAGAAATACAAATTCCTCGGCACACTGGTGTCAGCAGCCACTGTAGGCGGTGTGATGATATTGCTCAACGCCACCTATGATTTCGCCGGCGGTGAAATTGCCGCACCTCAGGCCAACGCCATGGCAGCCGTCATCGACCCGCTGATGAACGGTGTGGGCGCTCCGTGGCTGCTTTACGGCATCGGTGCAGGCATTGCTATCCTGCTGACCTTGTGCAAGGTGCCGGCATTGCCTTTCGCGCTCGGTATGTTTATCCCGTTGGAACTGAACATTCCGTTGCTGGTGGGCGGTGCGGTCAACTGGTTTGTGACCACTCGTTCGAAAGCTGAAGAGATAAACAAGGAACGCGGCGAGAAGGGCACGCTCATCGCCAGCGGTTTCATCGCAGGCGGTGCGTTGATGGGCGTGGTGAGCGCATTGCTCAAGTTCGGCGGTTTCGACTTCGTGAGCAAGCAATGGCTCGCTGACCCGATGTCAGAGGCTTGCAGTCTTATTGCCTACGCTTGCCTGATAGCCTACTTCATCTGGGCCACACGGACAAAGAAAAAGGCATAAAGCAACTTGAATCCTAACATATCATTACCCCTCCAAATGCGATGACATTTGGAGGGGTGATGATTATATCCGTAAGACTTGGAAAAGCCTGAGGAATGATTATCGTATCAATGCGAGACCGTTTTTTGACCTTCCCTTGTAACTGGGTTTGTGGGTTTCGTAATTACGGAACTTCGATTTTTGTTCAGGGCGGCTCATCTTGATAATGTGAGGCGCATCAGGGCGATTCATCCAATCGACCACTTTATCCACCCACACGGCACTGGCAGGGAAGGTGGGATGAATATTGTCGGAGAGGCGTGCCAAGCGCTCGTAATAACTATCGTAGAAACGCGACTCGCCGATGGTGTTGCGGAGCATATCGACCACGCCGAAATCCTTGTTGAGTTTCGGCAGTTTGGCGGGACCTATCCACACATAAGGAATATCGCCCACGACGCGGAGAATCTCTTTGACGCTCTCGCTGCGCGCCTGCAAATCGTGATACCCTAAGTCATTGGTACCCAGACTGATGATAACAAAGGTAGGTTTCACTTTGTCCATCAAACGGTCGAGTTCGGTTGTTCTTGCCCACTGGTGAGTGGTCGAACCATACCAGATAGAAGTGAAGAGTGTATGTCCGTTTTGGTCGGCATAATCCTGAAAGCGCCGCCCCACCCCGTCGAGCATGGAGTCGCCGAAAAGAAGGATGCGTTGCGGGCGCTCATCAACCTTCACCATCGATTTCGTTTCTGCCGGTTCCGGCATCTCCAATGCCCCGCTGGCACGGAAAGCATTATCATAATCCACATCATAGCCATAGTCATCGCTCTCCTCATCCTGCTGAGTATGACGCACGACGGGTCCAGACTCGTCACCATCAACCAACGCGCTGATGATGCTGTCGATCTCATCTTGGAACTCCTTCGTATCAGTCTGCGAAAGTTGTGCCTGCACCGTCATGGCGAGGCAAAAAGTGACAATCGTTATGATCGTTTTTGTCATCCTGTCGAGTTTTGTTATTTCGCTGCAATTCAAATTTCGGGTGCAAAATTAGGTATTATCTCTCGATAATGGTGTTTTTCGGGTGTTATTTTACAATAAGATAACACTCTTTTTTCTTTTTTTATGAGAGTCACTGCACCAAATTCTCTTTTCGTTTCTGCCACAATTCGACGCTGTTGACACAGTTTTGCCAGAGGATATAGCAGCCGGGGCCGACAGATGAAAGCGGGTTGAAATAGGTGTAGGCTATCCAGATGACGAAGGCGGTGTCCCCGTGCCCGCCCGCACGAGCGATAGCGAGTTTATATAAGCAATAGGGTGATGATGGGGCTTGCTTTATTACTGGTATTTAATTTCCTCAAAAATCAGCGAAATATTATAATCTTCCTTTTCGCTGTTTTTTTAGTCAGAGATTTATGAATCCCAAATATAAAATGACCTTTTTATCGTAAAAAAGTTGCATTATTAACTTTTTCGCCCTATATTTGCAAACGTCAATCATGTTGAACATCTAAATCCTAAATCGCGTATGACATAATACCACACATCAGACACATAGGAAATTGAAGCGTTAGCTTATTATTCTTGCTTTCTGAAAATCTGCAATTTTAAAGAAGCACCAAGAGTAAAAGTTAATGCTCACGTCGCAAGGCGAGGGCTTTTACTCGTATATGTTGCATAGATGTTTGCAGATACCACAGAAAGCGTAGACGAAGTATTCAGTCCACGTTTTCTTTTTCTGTCTATTCCCCGACCTGTTTTAGGGGACTGAACAATATAACGTTAGGTCACTATACGATTCGTATGGTAACTTGATTACAAACTAACTATTGACCTATGAAAGCATTTAAAACATTTTATTATCTTGCCTTGTTTCTATTTTCCCTCTTGCCATCATCAGCATTGGCAGAAAGTGGTGAACCCAGTAAAATCAAATACAAAGGCGAATCTTTAGTATGCGGGCATATCTACACGTCTGAAGACTTGAGCGAAATACAGTCGGGTAGTCTTACTGTTTCTGACGACGGAAAAACAATGACTTTTGAAAACCTAAATATCAATTCATCTTCAGGTGTATTTGGTTTACCGGAAAACATTACAGTTATTCTGAAAGGAGATAACAGAATTATTACTAGTGGATATTATGTAATGGATTTGAATGGCGCATTCACATTGACAGGTGACGGTTCTCTGACAACTAAGTCCATGTGGTTTGATTTTTGGTCGTGTTTTGATTGGGATATTGTGATTGACAACACTACACTGATATGTGAAGGCCCTACATCTATAGGTAGCAATACCAACCCAAATGGGAATGTCATAGTGAAAAACTCCACATTCAAAGGCAAGGAAATATTCCGTATGGCATCATTACAGTTAATCCGGTGTGCTTTTGTCTCTTCTTCTGTAGTGTTCTTTGATCAGAATGAATTGAATGGAAACCAGTTAAAAGATGCTGATGGAAATGGTGTTAGTTATTTTGAAATACAACCCGTGTCAGGAGATTATAACGTTAACCCTAAAGATTTCGGTAATGTTATTGTTTCCGTGGGAACGACTAAAAATGTGGATGTCACGATGACCAACGCCGGTGAGCAGCCTGTCGGGGAAATTTCGTATGTGCTGACAATTGATGGATATTCCTTACCTGAACAGACTTACGCTTTAGACGGATTCTATGAAGCTGGTAAGTTTTTTTCTGTGCCCGTGTCATTCCCTGCATCCGAGTGGGTAGGAAAAGAAGAGGCAACGATAACAGTGACAAAGGTGAACGGTCATGAAAACGCATCTGACAGAAAAACAGCCCATGGTATCCTTATCACATCAGTAAGCGGTGAACCCAGTAAAATCACATACAAAGGCGAATCTTTAGTGTGCGGGCATACCTATACGTCTGAAGACTTGAGAGATATACAGTCGGGAAGTCTTACTGTTTCTGATGACGGAACCTCAATGACATTTGATAATCTTTATATCAATGATGAATCAGAACAAATAAGCGGTTTCCTTGAATCGTCGTATAACAATTGTGTTGTTAACTTGAAAGGAGAGAACAGAATCTCAACCAAAAGATCTACAATAATTGCGATGTATGTTGGTACGCTTACATTAACAGGTGACGGCTCCCTGACAACAAAGTCGGATTGGATAGACATTTATTCATACGATTGTGATATAATAATTGACAATACAACGTTGACGTGCGAAGGGGATGTATCCATTGGTAACAATATGTGGCCAATGGACAATATAATAGTGAGAAACTCCACTTTCAAAGGGACATCAATTTTCCGTATGGCATCACTGACACTTCTCCAATGTGCTTTTGTCTCGCCAGACGATGTGTATTTCGACCCAAATGAGTGGAATAAATGGGGGAGGGGTTCTATGCTGAAACATGGTAATGGATCATATGTCTTACATTTTGAGATCCAACCTGTGGAAGGTGATTTCAACAATAGAGTCAGCCCGTGGGATTTCGGAACCATTATTGTTGAAAAAGGAACTACTAAAACTATGGATGTCAGCATGAAAAACGACGGAGAGGAACCTGTCAGGGAGGTATCCTATGTATTGACAATTGATGGAAACGTCCTGCCTGAACAGACAGTTATATGCGATGAGCCTTATACTGAAACTGGCAGGAATGTGTCTGTACCCGTGTCTTTCCCAGCAACAGAGACGGCAGGAAGTGTGGAAGTCCTGGTTACGGTGACAAAGGTAAACGGTCATGAAAACACATCTGACCGGAAAACAGCCAAAGGTGTCCTCGTCACGATTAGTCAGTCTTTGGAAAAGCGGGCTGTCATAGAGGAGTTTACAGGAACTTGGTGTGGTTGGTGTCCCCGTGGCATTGTCGCGCTCGACCTTTTGAACCAAGAGTTTGGCGACCGTGTCATCACCATAGCCGTTCATGATGGAGATCCAATGGTGGCAGAATCTTATACTATAGGCTCGTCACAATTCCCGAAAGCGAAAGTCAACCGTGGTAGTTTCATAGACCCCTATTACGGGAGTTCTGAAACCGAATATGGAATAAAGGATGATATTGCCAGCGAACTGGATATCAATGCGCCCGCAGGCATTTCTGTTTCAGCGGCATGGGCAGACGAAAATCAGACCGCTATCAAAACCGAGACGGAGACCATTTTCGTATTAGAGACAGATGTTACACAATATGGCATAGGTTATGTTTTATTGGAAGATGGCATGACAGGGACGGAAAGCAATTGGACGCAAAAAAATTTTTATGCAGGACAAAGTATCGATGACCCAAATCTGCAGTCAATGACGGCCCTTCCATATATGATAACAGACATAGAATACAACCATGTGGCTGTAGATGCATGGGGTATCAACAACGGTGTGGATGATTGTTTTGAAACCTTACATTTATATGAGCCGCAAAAGAATGTCTATCTATGCGACATATCTTCCAACGTACTGATTCAAGACAAATCAAAACTCTCTCTCGTGGCAATACTGTTTGATAGGAAAACAGGAAAGATTGTCAATGCGGCCAAGACGGGCATCAACAACTTCGACCCGTCAGCCATAAGAGAAATCCATACAGAGAAACCCCGTTCATCTGCTGTCTTTAGCATTAACGGGTATCAAGTGGCTCCTTCAACAGATACACCCATCGGTAGTTTACCAAAGGGAATATATATTATCGAGGGACGTAAAATCGTGGTGAAGTAAGCAAATTAGTATCTTTAGACCCAAGAAGAAACAATCAACAATTCATCAACATCTAAAACCAACTAAAGTAATGAACAAGTATATAATAAGCCTTATGAAGCGAGTTTACTTTATTGCATTCTTGATATCATTTTCTTTCATCGCGCAGGCGCAGAGTTTTACTTCCTGTCCAGACAACAATCACCCTCACATGATAGATCTTGGTTTGGACGACGGAACTTTATGGGCATGTTGCAATGTAGGCGCCACGGTCCCTGAAGATTATGGCGATTATTTTGCATGGGGAGAAACAAGCCCTAAGGATTTTTATTATTGGAATACATATAAATGGTGTGAAGGTTCACAAAACAATCTGACAAAATACAATTTCGATGCCAATTATGGTGCGGTTGACAATAGACTTGAACTTGAACTTGAGAACGATGCCGCTTATATGAACTGGTGGCCAGATTGGCACATGCCAAGCATTGACCAAGTCAATTATCTTGTTAATGGTACTACTCATCAAAAAGCAACTCTCAATGGAGTGGACGGATTTATCTTAAGGGGGAAAAACGGGAATTCTATATTTATACCAGATGCCGGGGCTGTTACATACGAATGTGCTTTTCAAGAAGGTCGTAGTTATTGGACCCGGACTTTGGATTTTTACGATAAGAATAGTTCTCGTCCACCTTATGCTATTAAGTTTAATTTTACAGATAATGGAGGGTTGATGACATGTTGTTATGAGCGTTGGAGAGGCTATCCTGTTCGCGCTGTTGCTTTAGTTCCACGTACACCAAACGTTCTTCTCACTGTTGATAATTTTCCTGACACGAATTTCCGCAAAGTCTTGGCAAAAAAATACGATGTCAGCAATGATGGAAATGGTATAATAACAGCAGAAAAGATTGCTGCGACAGGTATATTGAACATCTCTAATCAATCAATTGCTAATCTCGCAGGCATAGGGTATTTTAAAGAATTGACGCGATTGTATTGCGATAATAATCAATTGTCCTCGCTAAATCTCTCAGAGAATCCTATATTGTTAGATTTGAATTGTTCTAACAATCAACTAAACACTTTTAACACATCGAAGAATATAAATATTACGAGTTTGAATTGTTCAAACAATCGCCTGACCTCACTTGATGTATCTAATAGCGTTTATTTGAGTCTTTTGGATTGCTCTACCAATCAACTGACAATGCTTGACATTTCAAGAAATAGAAATTTGGATTACCTATATTGTTCCAACAATTTATTGACATCACTTAATGTTTCAAGTTGTTGGCATTTAAGAATATTGACCTGCTTTAACAATAAATTGACCTCACTTAATGGTTTATCAGACGGTTTTTTGGCCATGTTGTCCTGTTATAGTAATCAAATTAAAGGCTCTTCTATGGATGCTCTTATCAATAGTTTGTGGAAATGCGGTTGGGGACCTTGTATATATGTGGTTGATACTAAAGATGAGAAAGAAGGCAATGTCTGTACAAAAACACATGTGGCCAAGGCTCAAAATAGAGGCTGGGTGGTGTGTGACAATAACGGGGGAGATGCAAAGGAATATGAAGGAGCCGATCCGACAGGTATTGAGATAATTTATAAGGAGGATAAAAAAACGGATTCTTATTATACGTTGGACGGAAAACTACTTGACCGCAAGCCAACACAACGAGGGGTGTATATAAAAAACGGGCATAAGGTGGTAGAATAATAAGATTGTGACGATTAGATTCCAAGATTAGTCCTCTTATCTTATCCTTACATAAGCGAACATTATCCTTATTTCATTTTCTCTTTCCGTTTCTGCCACAACTCGACGCTGTTGACACAGTTTTGCCAGAGGATATAACAGCCGGGACCGACGGATGAAAGCGGGTTGAGATAGGTGTAGGCTATCCAAATAGCGAAGGCGGTGTTCTTCTGCCCTAAGGCCTGTCCCGCCTCGACCGTGCGCCCGAAGAAATGCCCCACGTAGCGACCCACAGCAAACTGGATAATGCAAAGAATCATGGCTAGGAAGGCAATGAGCAGAATGAACGCGGCAGAGGTGTCGGCATGGACGATATTCTTCACGGTGGTGCCCGTGACAATTGTCAGCGACACTGCCCACATATAAAACGAGAGGTCCTTGATGCTGATAACCCACCGGTGGAAACGATGGAGATGGTGTTTGACCACATACGCCAACCCCATGGGCAAGACCAACACCATACAGACCTTATACAAAATCATCCAGAACGATGGCCAAAAACCCAAATGTATGCTTTTGTCGATGAGGGGAAAGCAGACGGGCACCAGTGCCGCCGTGATGAAATTAGTGATGAAGGTGTAAGTGGTCATCTCCTCGAGATTGCCCCCCAGTTTGGTGGTCACCACGGCTGCCGCAGCCGCTGTAGGTCCGATGATGCAGGTGAGGATGGCCTCCAAAAGGATGAGATTGTCGCCTATGATATCGAAAGCGATGATGGCGCCGACGATGGCAAAGATGAACAACACTTGAAAGGCCGCCACCCACCAATGCCACGCCACAGGCAGGAGGCGATGGAAATCGACCTTACAGAAGGTGACAAAAAGGATGAGAAACATAAAGAGCGGCAAGATGGCATCGAAAAAAGGAGCCATCGCATCGCCCGGTGCATCGAGCACAGGCACAAAAGCGAAGACCAGATACGCCACAGCACCGAACAGCATGGCGACGGGGAGCGCCCAATCCTTGATTACGTTGAACATTGAACGTTGAACATTGAACATGACGATTGCACCTTTATGCTTTCACTACTACGAATGCGAGATTCGGATTGCAAGGACAAACAGATTAAACTGATTCAAGACTACGAATTAGATGAATTATACCAATTTTCAACGTTCAACATGACGAGTCTTTCACTACTACGAATACGAGATTCGGATTGTAAGGACAACAGATTAAACTGACTCAAGACTACGAATTAGACGAATTATACCAATGTTCAAAGTTCAACATTCAACGTTTAATGTTCAACGTAATATGATTCCTCCAAGGGGTTGGATGGTCACTTTGGCCTTACCCTTTTTATCCACTTTCAGGGTGGTGAGTTCGGAGTCGCAGAAAGTGGCACCTTTCGCCAACGGGCGGTCGGTGTAATATTTCACCGTCTGTCCGGCAAACATGGGCAGGTCGAGGGTGAGCGTCATGGGTTGGTCGGTGCCGTTGAGTCCTGCCACATACCATGTGTCACCATGTCGGCGTGCGAGCACTACGAAACGAGTGGGATAGCCGTCGATGAACCGCACCTCATCCCATGTAGTGGGCAGTTCACGCAGGAAATCGAGTTCATGCTGCGGCAGTTCGTTCAGGTTGTTGGGCTGCATCGCCACGCAGTTGATACTGGTCTGCAACACGATGCCTGTGGCCATCTCAAACGTGTCGGTGGTATAACGACGGTGACGGCTCTTGTTGTCACGGCTCAAATATTTATTCATGATGACGCCGCCCCAGTCGAACGTGCCGAGCGCATTGCGCGAGAAGGGGTGCATGGTGAGTTCAAAACCCTCTTTTTGGGCGTGATACTCGCTGAAGAAGACATTCTCTGAAGCCAATGCCGCCTCGCTGGCCACGTAATTGGGATACATCCGCTCCCATCCGCGCGGAATGGTGCATCCGTGGAAGATAACCTGCAGACCGTAACGGTTGGCATCGCTGAGGATATCCTCATAGAGACGCATGGTCTCTTGTTTGTCGGAACCGAAGAAATCGACTTTGATGCCTTTCACGCCGATTTTCTGCAACCAGCGCATCTCGCGCTCACGGGCGATGGCGGTGTTCATGCAGTCGCGCGGGGTCTGCGGGGCATCGTTGTAGAAACCGTTGGAATTGTACCACAACATCAGGTTCACGCCTTTCGACTGCGCATATTTCGAGAGCGTTTCAATGCGGTCACGCCCGATACGGTCATCCCACCAGTTATCGACAAGACAATATTCGAATCCCATGGCCGATGCCAAGTCGATGAACTGCACTTGGTCGTCGTAATTGATGGACTCATCCTGCCATATCAACCAACTCCATGTATAGCGTCCCGGCTGGTAGTTGCGCGACGGTTCGTAGAGGGGTTGCACGAGGTCGTAAGGGATGGTTGTTTCGACAATGGGCTTCAAATCAGTGCCCACGGTAATGGTGCGCCAGGGCGTCTCACAAGGTAGCGGCACGGCGGCGAACTCACTGCCGAAGCCGTTGGCCTCACCTTTCATGGGGAAGGCGATGGTATAACCTGAGGCGGGGTCGTAATCGCTCAGATGCGAGGCGCAATAGGCACTCGAGACGCCCGTCTCGCCCACCAGGGCCCATCCGTCGTCGCCGATTCGGAAGAGGCAGGGAAAGGTATAACCCACACCAAAGCGCGACTTGGCTGTCATCGGGGCATCCGCGGTATATTCCTCTTCATAGGAAGGCTTGGTACGCTCCCAGCCCGCCATCGGTGTAATCTGCGGACAGAGGAACGTGGTGGTTTGCGAGGGGAAATTGAAAGATGACGCCTCGCTGAAGATGACGGCGCACTTGGGGTTGTCCTCTTTCGGTCTGGGTATCTTGTAACGGTATGCCACATCGTTATTGCCGACGAAGAACTCTATCTCAAAGAGTTTTCCGTCAGCATTGGCAAACTGCGCCACGATGCCCGCTGCGGTACCCGACGAATGGGAGCATTTCACCCGTGTAAGGTTGACAGACCAGTCTGGGTCGGTGTTCTTCACACTTTTCATCGACAGTCCCTGCGTGAAATCGCCCATGTCGGTGGTCAATCCTAAACGCGAACGGGTAAGCATCTGCCGTCCGTCGAGCGTCACGGAATAAGCCGCCTGTCCATCATCGGTGTGAAGGGTCATCACCAATCTCCCGTCAGGCGATTTCACGTCAATATCCTGCGCCTGAGCCGCAACGCTGGCTGTCAGGCAACCGAAAAAGAACAAAAATAGTTGTTTCATAAACCCTGACAATCGTAGGAATACCTGGAGAATTCTAGAAAAAACTAGGAAATCTAGAAAAATCTAGGAACCTCCAGATAATTATGAATTATGAATTGTGAATTGTCAATTGTGAATTGCCAATTCTCACTTCTTCTCAATATCTTTGAAATATTTGTAGGTGCCGACTTTGAGTTCGTCAGTGGCAGCCTCGTCGCAGACGATGATGCCATGTTCGTGCATCTGAAGTGCGCTGATGGTCCACATCTGGCACACACCGCCCTCGACGGCAGCCTGCAAGGCGCGTGCTTTGTGGTGACCATTGACGAGAATCATCACCTCGCGGGCATCCATCACGGTGCCCACGCCCACGGTCAACGCGTGTTTAGGCACCTTGTTGACATCGTTGTCGAAGAAACGGCTGTTGGCAATGATGGTGTCTGTGGTGAGCGTCTTGACACGTGTACGGGAACGAAGCGACGAACCCGGCTCGTTGAATGCAATGTGACCGTCGGGACCAATACCGCCGATGAAGAGGTCGATGCCTCCCGCCTCGGCAATCATCTCCTCATAATGACGGCACTCGGCTTGCAAGTCCTCCGCATTACCGTTGAGGATATGGATATTCTCTTTCGGGATGTCGATGTGGTCGAAGAGATTGCGCGCCATGAATGAGTGGTAACTCTCGGGATGGTCTTCTGCGAGATTGACATACTCGTCCATATTAAAAGTGATGACGTTTTTGAACGACACGCGTCCCTCTTTGTTGGCTTTCACCAGTTCGGCATACATTCCTTCGGGAGAAGAACCTGTGGGCAATCCCAGGACAAACGGTTTCTCTGCTGTGGGTTTAGCTGCATTGATGCGCTCAATGACATGCTCAGCGGCCCATTTCGACATGTTTTGATAGTCTTTTTCAATAATCAGTCTCATAATGATTTGTTTTTATGATTTATAAATAGAATTCGGAAATAAGTGGTAAAAATCATCGCTTGCGCCCGTTGCCATGCTGAAAAAAGCGACTGAGGCAGTGCTGATGAAAAATCACTGCAAAAGTAATTTTTTTCGCTGAAAAATCCGCTTTTCGTGCTATTTTTTTCTTGTGGACAATAAAAAAACGCCCCGACATCACGTCGAGGCGATTCCGTTTTGAATGTTTCAGCAGTTTTGTTTATGTAGTATATCTTTTGAAAATCAGTTTATTTTATGTTTCTGTTTTCTGTGTGCAAAGGTAACGAGAAAATTGACTCAAATCAAGAATATGATATTTTTTTGCCCCAAAAACTACGTAAACGTTTACGAAGGAGAGAGGGAAATCGGAGGGGAGGAAGAAGGGTGTCAGAGGGGCATTACTTCAATAACCATTTCACGAATCATCAATTACTTTTAGGAGGAAAGAAAGTATCTGTCTAACATCCATATATGCTCAATTATCAGAATGTCTGCGGGTGGTCACGTTGACAAAAAAGATGAAACAACTTACACAACAAATGACAACTTTCTCGACAGACTTGTATTTATTTGAGAGATAATCATTACTTTTGCAACGTAAATGATTTACCTCAACGACCATATCGAAGATTTTGACATCGAGGAAACCTTGAAGCGGCTATCCTCCCAGCGGCGCGAACAAGCACTGCGCTATAAGCATGAACTGGGCCGGCGGCAGTCGGCGGCTGCCTATCTGCTGCTATGCGAAGGGCTTCGCGAGGAATATGGCATCACGGAACCGCCTGTCTTTGGCTATCATGACGGGGGAAAACCTTTCATCGAGGGGCGACCCGACATCCATTTCAACCTGAGCCATTGCCGTGAGGCGGCGGTATGTGTCATTGCGCCCCACCCTGTCGGCATCGATGTGGAAAGTGTGAGGCAATTCAAGGAGGATTTGGCCCGATATACCATGAATGAGCACGAGATGGAGCAGATACTCAGCAGCGAGCGTCCCGACATTGCCTTCATCCGCTTATGGACCATGAAGGAAGCCCTGCTGAAAATGACCGGTGAGGGCATCCGCAATGACCTGAAAAACCTGCTCGCCGAGCATACCGACGTGCGTTTCCACACCATTGTATCGCCCGACAACCGGTATGTTTATACAGTGGCGTCACCTTTGACCGAAATACGCTGAAAACAATCTTTTTTGTATTCTTCGCAGAAAAATCGCTTTTTTTCAAACCTCTGCTACAATTTTTCGTACCTTTACCCTATTTTTGCACTGAAAACACAGATATAGCAATCTATTGATAACATTCAGAAGTAAATAATCACAGATGATATGGCAAAAAAAAAGACCTTTATTGACAACAGCCGAGGGATGAGTCTGATCAGCAAATACGTGTGGGTGATAGAGACGATCTACCGCCGAAAGAAAATCTCATTCAAAGACCTGAACGAGTTGTGGCTCCGCGACACCGACATCAGCAGAGGTGTGGATCTGTCGAAGCGCACCTTTGACAACTGGAAAAGTGTCATCTGGGACATGTTCGGCATCGATATCGTCAACGAAAACCGTGGCGAATACCGCTACTATATAGACAACATGGAAGACATCAACGGCAACGGACTTCGCTCATGGCTTTACAACACATTCAGCGTGAGCAATGCGTTGGTCAACAGTCAGGGCATCAAAGACCGTATCCTGCTGGAGTATGTGCCGTCGGGCCAGGAGTATCTGCACCCCATCATCGGGGCAATGAAGGAAAACCGTGTGATTAACATCACTTATCACAGTTATTGGAAGGACGAGGAGAACAACTTCGACGTGCAGCCCTACTGTGTGAAATTGTTCCGCCAGCGATGGTACATGGTGGCACGGAGCACTTACCCCTATTATTACGAAAAAGGACCGCGCATTTACGCGCTCGACCGCATTCATCAATTGAGCATGACAGACGAGACCTTTGACATGCCGAAAGACTGGACTGCAGAGGAGTTCTTTGACGGTTGCTTTGGCATCATCGCCGACCAGAGCGTGGATATCCAGCCCGTGAAGTTGAAAGTGTCGGCAGGACAAGCGAACTATTTCCGCGACCTGAAACTGCACTGGTCGCAAGAAGAAACAGAAAGCAACGAGGAGTACAGCGTCTTCACCTACCATCTCCGTCCCTCTTTTGATTTCCAACAGGAAATACTCTGGAACGGCGAGGATGTAGAAGTGCTTGAACCGCTCTGGCTTCGGGAAGAGGTTGCGGAAAAGATTAAGAGAATGTGGGAGAAATATAACGATTCAACTGACAGCAGGAGTTAGAGGAAGATAGAAGGAGATAAAAGACATTAGTTTTGCTACAGAAATGCCGCATACTAAGTATTGTCTTCTATCTTCCGCCGCTGAAAAAGGCGGCTATCTCCTTTTATCTTCCTATATCTTCTTAACATGCAAAACCTGAGTATAATAAAAACATATGGGTATGACAATCAGTGACATTACGCTAAAGTATCTCTGCCAGAAGTACCGGCATGAGATTGGTGCAGGCAAGAACAAATCCCTGCCAGACATAAAAGTCCGCTATGTGGCAGAAGCCAAAGAATTCGGGTATGCCTATTTCGGCAATTTCTTTTTCTATGAAGATGACTTCTATGTATGGGAGCAGGACGAAAAGTATGAAGAAGACCATAATCCGGAAGTCGTGGAGGATGTGTTCGGTAATGAATGCAAAAGGCAAGGCTATGCCCGAAGGGTACTCTTTGCCGGTGTTAAGACACCTTTCAAGGACAGCAACGGCGAGAATATTTATACCGGCGATGTCATCCAGATAGAAAAGGATCAAGAACGAACGGAACATCTGGCTGTTGGGGCTTGGAGCCATGAGGATGGGGAGGGACAGTATTGTTTCATCCTCGACAATCATAACTGGGATTTAGAAGATTGTATCCGGCTGCATTATCGGTTGACACGTGTCGGCACCGTATTTTATCGGTTGAATCCAAGCGACTACGTTGGAGTCAATCAACGCACTATGGAATTCAATGGCTGGCGAGATACGGAAGAGGAAAGAAAAGAAAAAGTCATCATGGCACAATATACACCAAACTTCGATCAGGAGTTTTGGAAATATAGTGCACTGGAGATATTGGGAGTAGAGTATGATTGGAGATAAAAATGAATTCAAAAAATGATAAAAAATTTGAATAAATTGGGAGCTATAGGCGAAACTGCTGTAGCCTTGGAGTTGCTGAAGAAAGGTTATGATGTAATCAATATCAACTACTCATTTCAAAATTATAAGAATGCCGATTTAGTTTGTATGAACCCTGAAACAGGAAAAAGTGTTATGATACAAGTCAAAACAGGCACGACGCACAACATATTGACAGGCTTCACTTCTGAACTAGATGGCACAATACCAAACATCGACACTTCATTTATTGGCCCATGGGTATTTGTGTATATACCTAAAGAAAACTATTCAGAAATGAAATTCTATATTTTATCAAAAGATGAGGTCAAAGAATTAATCACTTCGAGTAATCATTGGTATGTGACAGAATGGAACCGCGAACTGAAAAGCAAACCAATAGTTGGTGTTAACGTGGAATGGTTGGAAGGAAATAATCAACCAGGAAAGAGTACTCAGAAATATACGTATCCTGAATATCAAAACCCTTTGGGTTCTCATTCTCTGAATGGGCAGAAAATTGCCGAGGACAGGTGGGACAAGATAGAAGATTTACTGAGATAATAGGAAATCATAATGTATGCGAGATTTTGCAGCGATAGATTTTGAGACGGCCAACAACGTGAGAAGTTCGGTGTGTTCGGTGGGCATCGTCATTGTTAGGGACGGGGAGATAACGGATACGTTCTACTCGCTCATCCAGCCTGAGCCGAACTACTATAACTACTGGTGCAGCCAGGTACACGGGCTCTGCCGCGAGGACACGGAGGAAGCGCCGGTCTTTCCCAAAGTGTGGGCGCAAATAGAGCCGTTGATAGAGGGATTGCCGCTGGTAGCACACAACCAGCCATTCGACGAGGGGTGTCTCCGCGCCGTGTTCCGCGTTTATGGGATGGACTACCCCGACTATGAGTTTTACGACACGCTCCGCGCCTCACGACGAGTGCTCCCATATCTGGAAAACCACCAGTTGCAGACCGTGGCTGCCGCCTGTGGCTACAGTCTGGAGAATCATCACCATGCACTTGCCGACGCCGAGGCGTGCGCATGGATTGCGAGGGAGATATTGTAAAATGATGAACGGCTATGATATCAAAAAAAGCGGCTCACGATTACTTTTCAGCCTGATTGTTTGCAAATCCAAACAATTTCATTTAAATTTGCAGACGGTAAAACAATCTATGATTGACCAAAAGACATTGAGGGCAAAAAGTGATATGAACATCACAAGCTGGTCATTTGATTTGTGTAATTCTCGCAAAATGAAACAAATGTGTCAAATAACAGCTAAGCGAATGTTCACGTTCCTGCATAGGGCGTGGGCCGCTTCTGTTGATTTGGACATTTGGGCTATGCGAGAAGTCTACACAACCAGATTGACTGGAAGATGGTTCCCGCTCTTTTTATATTTAAATCAAAAAATCTTTAAACTATGAGCCTATGAGCAAAGTCTTTAGAATCACCCCTAAGCGTATCAAGCGCGCAAATGGTCAGGTGCTGACACCAGACATGACCCTCACCGTCACCACACGGTCGCACACCACCACTCCATTTTATAACGGGGCGAAGGAAATACAAGAGCAATACATGCGTATGTATCAGTTTGATTACAAAAAAGCATGCTGCTCAGTGAATGATTTTGAATTTGAAAAGTTGGACAAAATCAATTAAATATGGCTAATATAGAACTAAAAACTGTTTGTGAACTTCTTGACATGAAGTTTTTTATACCTAGTTACCAGCGTGGATATAGATGGACAGAACAACAAGTGAAAGATTTGTTGAATGATCTGAGAGACTTCGAACCGCAAGAACTACCCGACTCAAAAGAAAAAACATGGTACTGCTTGCAACCATTGGTGATAAAAAAAATGGAGGAAAAAGATTCTCGTTTGCCAGAAAATGACAAAAAGAATTGGTATGAGGTGATTGATGGGCAACAAAGGTTGACTACAATCTACATCATTCTGAAAACAATGGAAGAGAATAGTAAGTTTCCTACTATTCAATATCAAACACGCCCTAAAAGTGGCGAGTTTTTGAATGGAATAAATAGTAAAAGTGAGGAAGATGATTCAAACATTGATTTCCATTTTATGCTTTCAACGAAAAAAGTCGTTGGTGAAAAGAAAGACAATTTGGGACCCAACTTTGCAGAGAAACTTAAGAATTCTTGCAAAGTAATATGGTATGAAACCCAGGATAATGCATACGACGTTTTTAAACGACTTAATTCAGGCAAAATATCACTGAGTAATGCCGAGTTGATAAAAGCTCTTTTGTTGAAAGATGACAATTTCAGAGGAATGAGCGCTGATGCTCTATGTCTAAAACAACTGGAAATGGCTGGTGAATGGGATAGAATGGAGCAAACCTTGCACGACAATTCTTTTTGGTTCTTTATCAATCCAGAACCAAAAAATGCGAGATTCAACTGCACACGAATTGATTTCCTTTTGGAAATGGTTCTGCGTAGCGAAAAGGAAGAAACCGATGAGAAGAATGAAAACAAATACGAATACAAATATGACATCGATAAGGAACTGCGGTTAAATGATTACTTTATTTTTTCAACATACTCAAAGCTAATTAATGATGACGGTTGGGAAAAGCAATGGTGCACAATTCAAAGATGCTTCCGTATAATGAAATCGTGGTATGATGATAGACAATTATACCATTATGTGGGTTATTTGATGAACTTGAAAGGAAACAAAAAGATGGAAATGCTTCGAGATTTGTTATGCGAAGCAGACAAGACTAAAAACAAGTTTTTATCTTCTTTGATTGAGCGCTGCCAGCGATCATTAGGAATAAGCGAACAAAAGCAAAATGTAGATTTTGCAAATTGGGAATATGGTAAGAACAACAAAGAAATCCATAATGTCCTATTGTTGTTCAATCTTGCAACCACTCAGAATCAAATAAGCGAAGTCTCTCGTTATCCGTTTGACAAACACTTTGAAGCAGCGGAAAAGAAATGGTCGCTGGAACACATTCACGCGCAAAATGCTAAACCAAAAACAGAATGGCAAGAAGATGAAATCGCTCAACTCAAGCAATTTGCAAAATCATTTCGATTTACTGCCAATGAACCTGACACTGTGGATAAAATGATGACAGACTTCGTTAATTCTATAAATAAAACTATCATTACAACTGAAGAAAATGGTCAATTTCCATTCTATAAGGTTATAGTTGGTGCTATGATGGGTATAAGAGTAAAGAGGAACGAAAGCACATTTGTTTTAACAGAGGACTTTGTGAAAGACGATCACCTGACCAATATGGCTCTTTTACAAGGCGACAAGAATGCAGCATTTAATAACAAGCTGTATGCTGAAAAAAGAACAAAGTTAGCAGAATACGAAAATGTTGAAAAAGAGTCTATGTTTGTACCTATTTGCACAAGAAACGTGTTTTTCAAACATTATTCGCCGAGTTCCATGAATCCGTTTATTTGGGACGAACAAGCTGAAGTTGAGTATGTTACTACAATGGCAAAAGTAATCGCATCATACTTGCAACTTGAAGCAATTTTGCCGATTGAGAACGAAGAAATTAAGTATGGTGTGAAAGTAAAGGAGAGTAAAATATGAACGATATATATTCATTCTATCAGTTGATTAGCAAATATCAAATAGAGATACCAATCATTCAAAGAGATTATGCTCAGGGACGTGACAATGCGAAAGCTGCTGATGTTAGAAAATCTCTTGTTGAGAAAATGAAAAACGTAGTTGAAAACGAAAATGATACATTATTTTTTGATTTCGTTTATGGACGAGTTAATGGCAACAAGTTCATACCATTTGATGGGCAACAACGTTTGACCACGTTGTTCTTGTTTCATAAATATGTTTTTGAGAAATGTCTATCTGGATCCGATTGTCGTCATAAAGACAATTGCATATGTAAAAGTATTCTTGGCCGATTCTCTTACGCCACTCGCCAATCTTCTCGTGAGTTCTGTGAAAAATTGGTGCAAGAGATTGTTATTCCTTCCGATGACAAAAAAGTGTCAGAGAACATAAAGAATCTGCCTTGGTTCTATCCAGACTGGCAAAAAGATCCAACCGTAATGGGTATGCTTACAATGTTGGATGCAATTCATAATCAGATGAAAATGACAGAGAATTTCAAAACAATTGCTGAAAGGCTCACAAGCGGTTGCAACTGCCCGATAACATTCCATTTTGTAGATATGGGCGAGCATAAGTTGTCCGATGAAACATACGTTAAAATGAATGCTCGTGGCAAACAACTTACACCGTTTGAGAATTTCAAGGCTAGTTTGGAACAATATCTTGATGAGAAGAAAAATAAAGATACAGAAAAGCAAGAAATATGCAACAAACTTTTGATTAGACTAAAAGGCCAGTATGAGGAATCGCTGCAAAAATATACAGGCATTGATGGCAGTTGGTTAGATTTATTTTGGAACATCGCCAACAAAAACAAAGAAGAAAATGAAGAAAAAGAGTTACCTGATTCATTGATGATGAGTTTCTTCAATCGACACTTTATGAATGTTTGGCGGTGTTGGTATGCAAAAAAAACTAAAACAGAGAAAGATTACGAAAAATTATCTGAAGACGAAAAGAACAAGCAAATAGAATGGGATTATTTCAACTACAGAATCCAAAAAGAAATGCCATTATATCCCACAAAAGATGATTTCGTTTCATTCGATATATATTCATATATAATGGATAAGTGCAGTATAGATATGTGCCTCACTCCAATATTTAATATTTGTGATGAATTATGTATACAAAACTATTACATTGAAAATGCTTGTCAGGCGGTTTGGAATCGCGATGAAAAAGAACCGCAATGGAGTTTATATCGTGGTGATAAGAATAATAATAACAGGGAAACGTACCCGTCTCGTATTGCATTTTATGCTTTGATGAAATATGTTGGAATTGAAACTGATCAAATTGACACGAAACTGTTGTCTCAATGGATGCGTGTGGTATGGAACATCATCGAAAATTCAACCATTGATAGTCCTGACACCTATCAAGCTGCATTAAGACTAATAGAAAAACTTTCAAAAAGAAGCCATGACATTTACATTGCTTTAGCTAATGATTTTGATTCTTTCGAGTTAGAAAATCAATACCACGCAAAAGAACAGTTAGCCGAAGAAATAGCAAAAGCAATACTAATATTGAAAGATAATACATCCACCCTGAGCGACAACGCACAGACCGCCACCACGGAGGCTTCTTGGGAAAATCTGATTATAACGGTTGAAACACATGAATTTATGAAAGGTAAAATCTCTGCATTGTTCAATTTAGATGAAGAAAAAAGGTATATTATTTATGAAAAAAAGGAAGATTTCGACACAAGATTTGTTTTATTCAAGGAATTGTTGGACAATCAAGACAATTATCATTTTATAAAAATATTACTATCTTTTTGTAACAAAGATAAGCCTTGGAAGAGTTTGGACTTGGATAAATTAAAACCTTGTTTAAATGATGAGGTATTAATTAAATGTTTCCGCAATCTCAAGAAAGACGCTATTAAATCCGACATTCAGATTCAATGGATTAAAGAACTTGTTGAAACTCAAATATTAAATAACAGCAGGGGAAGGTATTTGAAAGAAAACAAACCGTATCTATTTGCTACAGAAGGGCGTACTTGGAAGGCTAACGGTAACATTGTTTTAGACGAAATGCATTGTCGTAACACTGTGTTTTCAAGTTTAGTTAAATATCACGTTATTCGAATTGACTCTAATTATAAAATTGATAATTGTGACTGTTTCTGTTGTTGGGATATCAATTTCAAATATTTAGGACACTTCTTTAGATGGGAAGGCGATAATAAGATTTATTTAATGACAAAAGGGTGGAAAAGAAGTGTACTCAAAAACTACGATGAGGAAGATAGTTGGCATAATAGGTATTATTTTGTTATGAATAAAGACATTATTAACTATATTTTCCGTAGTTTAGACAATCTCATCAAACAAGCAATAGATGATAAAAGAGAAGGGCTATGTTGACCTACATCTCCAACTCCTCCCATTACAAAGAAGTGCTTTCACGGGTGCTGTCCGTGAAACACTTGCTTTGGGTGGGGACCGCTGACATCAAGGACCTGTATGTGGAGGTTGATGGGGAGAAGAAACCCTTGTTGGCGATTCTGGCGCAACTCATCCGGAGGGGTGTGGAGGTGAGGCTGATACACGCGAAGGAGCCCGGCCCGAACTTCCGTGAGGACTTTGACCGCTATCCGGTGCTGTACGACCGTCTGGAACGTGTGCTCTGTCCGAGAGTACACTTTAAGATGTTGGTATTCGACGGAAAAGAGGTGTATATTGGCAGTGCGAACCTGACGGGTGCCGGCATAGGCATGAAAGCGGAGACAACCCGCAACTTCGAGGCCGGCATCCTGACCGATGACCCGGAAATCGTGGAGCAGGCCATGAATCAGTTTGACGAGGTATGGATAGGCAAACACTGCAAGACCTGCAAACGCCGAGACTTCTGCCCAGACCCGATTATAAACCCGCCCTGACCCTTTAGAAACACCCACCCTAACCCTCCCCAAGGGAGGAATATTTCTCGAAAAGGGAGAAAAAGGACACCATTTTTTCCTGAAACATACATGAATTGCCACGAATGACCGTGAATGGTTCAATTTTTAAAATTGATTGATTATTCATGGGTATTTTTGTTAAAATCTCCTAGATTTTAATCACGATTTTTTAAGACCTCTGCCACCAGTTGGCGGGGGTTTTTGTTTTCTTTGCATCGTGAACATGTCTTTTTACGATTTATAGGTATATATTGAGGGGGGGGGATGGTTGTATTATCTTTGCGGAGATGAAATATAGATGTCGCTATCGGGGGCACCAGATGAGGACGCAATGATGAAAAATATCCGTTTCTACTGCTTGTCAAAAACACGGACATGACATTTCAATCCGATGATACAATAAAAAAAAGGAAATGACGAATCCAGATGTATTTTTGCAGCCAGAAAGCATGAACAAAAAAAGAACGATGAAAACACCAAAAGAATCGAAAACGATGGAAGCTGACATCAATGACACCACCTCTCACAAGGGCGGACTCCATGACGACAACAGTCAACCAAACGAAATAGTAAAAATGCGTGATGTGCCGTTTGAATCAGGGTTGTTTGTGAACTATCGCTCAGGAACCATTCTCGACAATCTGCTCTGCAGTTACATCGGTTTGCCGAAGGGCGTGAATTATATGATTATCGGCGACCCCGGTGTGGGCAAGACCACAATTATCCTTGATATGATAGCCAATATCGAGAAGCATAAAAACGATGCGCGTATTCTATTCATCAGCGCAGAGATGAACGAGATAGACCTGGCTATATATGTGCAACGCTATCCTAAATTCGGAGAGTTGAACATTTTGTTTGTCGAATCAGATTTTGACGGGAACAGCCATCATCTGGAAAAGATTGAGAACGTGTTGCAGCAGGGATGGGATATCGTGGCCATCGACTCTTTTTATGAACTGCAGGGAATCATCAAAGAAGAGGAGAACATCACGATGCGCCTGGCAGAGGCCAAGTTGCTTGCCCTGATAAAACGCCATAACAAAGCCAATAACAACCTGCGCACCCATACAACGTTTCTCACCATTCAGCAAGTGACCAAGAGAGGAGCCTTTATCGGTTCTAACCGTTTGAAACACATGATAACCGCCATGATGGAATTACGCTTTGACAACCCCAAAAACATCTACAGCGACCGTTATATCGTGTTTTCCAAGCACCGTCGTGGCGATGTGGGCGTGAAACTGTATTATAGCCTGAGTGGCGCGGGCGACGTGTTTTTTGATGAGGCACGTTATCAACAAGACTTACAACTACGCAATCTGCAGAACAACGTCACAACTCAGTTGCGTGATTTCGCCACACAATTTGACCGTTTATTCAACAATGAGATAGTATAATTATGGACACAGAAAATTATTACCAGATTAAGCATGAGATTCTTGACACCCCGATATGTTATCGGATGGTAGAGGCAAAAGAGATTGTAGCCTTGGGCGAGAATCATTACAGTGTCGGCAACGCCACGTTTGAGGTTTCCAGTAACGTAGCCAAAGAGATTGACCGTTTTGCCGGAATCAAACGCGGACAGACACAAATAGCACATGACAGTTACGGCGAGCAGGGTGTGACCAACCTTCGCAACTTTTTCGGTCAGGCAGAAGGGAAGAAGGGCAAACACCTCGTTCTCGCCGCTAACACTCAAAGCAAGCAGATAGTTGAGGCTATTCCCATCAAGGACAGCATGATAACACCAGATGTGTTTTTCGGCTTCGCTGAAATGTTTATGGATAAGAATCAATACCTGCCCGAACAAGTGGAGTATGCAACCCATGAGAACAACGGCATATCCATACTGTTAAGACCCGTCAAAGAGCAGTTCATGGAATATGCGCCCGGTGATGAGTTTCTTTCAAACGGGCTTTATATGAAATGGAATCCCGGCGAAATCAACATGGGTAATTACTATGAGCGACTGGTATGCCTGAATGGCGCCACACAGATGTCATACCACTCCATCACCCGTGCGAATTCCCCCGACGTGGCAACAATGGAACGGTTGTTGAATGTAACATCAGATTCGGCACTGTTGAAAAGCAACACGGAAACAATGTTGTTGAGTGCGAGGACAGCCATGAGAACAACCGCATCAGTGCGCGAACTCGGCGCAGCAGTTCAACTGCTGAACAAGCACGGGATGTCGCCAGAAGAAGCCAACGTCATCATTCCTTATGAGCAGACAAAAGACAAATATGCACGAGCCGGTTACCCCACCGACTCGCAGCATATGGCCCAAGCCAAGAGCGAGAGCACGGTGTGGGAGTTGTTTAATATGCTGACATACTTCGCTACGCATAATCAGTTGTGGCGTAATCAAGACATCAGGCGGACATCGCTCATGGAGAGTAGCGTGTCATTGCTCATGCGCGAACGCGACATCAAGGAGTATTATAACATATTTTGATTGTCTGAAGCAGTTAAGTTGTCTGCAATTGAGCAATAAAGCTATATGTTTTGCAAATTTATCAGACCTCTGCCACGGGTTGGCGGAGGTTTTTGCTTTCTTTGCAGAATAAATCATATGACGCTTGGAAAGAGCGTGCACTTGAATCGCAAGAATAATAATACAAAAAACAGATATGAATATAGAACAAGAGGCATATATCAGAGAGTGGATTCTTCGAAATAGTTTTGTGAAGGAAGAGAAATGGATTGAAGGTAAGTCCGAATTTTCTTCTTCAGATGAAGACAAATTGTGGGATGTCGATGAAGAATCATATCAGATGAAGAAGTTCCTTATGCACTGTATTGATGCAGAAAGCCTTTCCCACGAAGGTTTAATTCTCTATAATGATGCCCGTTCACTTTGCTCTTATATCGATGAGTTATGTGAGATGATGCTGTATGCTACTCCTGAGAATTGGGAAAATCCCAATAAATGAATAATGTTTCACGTCAAAAGGGATAAAATATGGAGCTTCAAAAAAAGAAAAAACCGAAATTCTGGATTAACCCTAATTTTCGCCTTCATTCACTTCATTTTAGTTTTGCATGGTTCAAGGCTGACGTCAACTTGCTTAGGCAAGGAACCATAATAAATGCACAAAACAGGAAGGTGTACATAACGAACACCCAATGCGTCATCTGTATGATTTCACCAGACCATGCCACACTGAAATTCGTCTATGCAGACAACACTAACTTTGAAAACTTACGTCTTCAAAAGTGGCTGCGTGAAACAATTCGAGATGAAATAAAACTGAGAGCCCAGATTGTGCTTCCCTGTAGAGTTCACGAGTTGGAAAGAAGACACAACCTTTTTGGCAACAGAGTGTTTATCAAGAAACTTCGCGGCAATGCAATAGGATGTTGCAGTGTTTATAACGATATAATTCTTACACCAGAACTAATTATCATGCCACAGGCATTGATTGACAGTGCGATCTTACATGAAATGGCACATTACAGGTACAAGCACCATCGAAAGTCATTCTGGAACTTCCTTACTCAACTCCTTGGGGTGGATGCGCAAACTCAAAAAGTGGCTATGGATTTCTTGCTTTCCAAATACTGGCTCCAAATCAAATATCTGATGAAATGAAACCATGTGTTTAACCGCTGCCACAAGTTGGCGTAGACCTCATTTAAATTTGCATCGTGAAATTAAATGTTTAACAAAAAATGGAGACCGTTGTTATAGCTATTTGTTCAATGACAATTCGATGAGTGCCATTGCGTTCTATGAGAAATACAAAGAACGCATCCATATGGCAAAACTTCAGGATTCCGACTTGTGGAAAAAGATTGTTGAGGAACGAGCTAAACAGCTCAAAACAGAAATCCTATCGTAAATAAGCATCAAAATCAAATCATTTAGGGACTTTAGATTTCCTTAGACCTCTGCCACGAGTTGTCGGAGGTTTTTGTTTTACTTTTTTCTTTATTACTTCGTTACTTTCGAAATAATTGATTATTTTTGCAAAATCTAAGTGAAACTGACGAAGAATGAAGGAATTTATCATATCCGAGGTGAAGGCGGAGACCGCCATACTGGTTGGACTGATTACCAAGGAACAAGACGAAGAAAAAACCAAAGAATACCTCGATGAGTTGGAGTTTCTGGCCGATACCGCCGGTGCTGTGACTGTGAAGCGGTTCATACAACGTGTGGGCGGACCTAACATGACCACTTACGTGGGCAAGGGTAAACTGCAAGAAATCAAAGACTACATCAAGGCCGAGGAGGATGCTGAACGCGAGATAGGTATGGTTATCTTCGACGATGAACTGTCGGCCAAGCAATTGCGCAACATCGAGGCGGAACTGAAGGTGAAAATTCTGGACCGCACATCACTCATACTCGATATCTTTGCCATGCGCGCTCAGACCGCCAACGCGAAGACGCAGGTGGAACTGGCGCAATACCGCTATATGTTACCCCGATTGCAACGCCTGTGGACGCACTTGGAACGTCAGGGCGGCGGTTCGGGTTCGGGCGGCGGCAAAGGCAGCGTGGGTCTGCGCGGACCGGGTGAGACGCAGTTGGAGATGGACCGGCGTATCATCCTGCAACGGATGACGCTGCTGAAACAACGGCTTGTAGAGATAGACAAGCAGAAGACCACACAACGGAAGAACCGCGGGCGACTGATACGCGTGGCACTCGTGGGCTACACCAATGTGGGCAAATCGACCATCATGAACATGTTGGCAAAAAGCGAGGTGTTTGCCGAGAATAAACTCTTCGCCACACTCGACACGACCGTACGCAAGGTGGTGGTCGAGAATCTGCCGTTCCTCTTGGCCGATACCGTGGGATTCATCCGCAAACTGCCCACCGACCTGGTGGACTCTTTCAAATCGACCCTTGACGAGACACGTGAGGCTGACCTGCTGCTGCATGTGGTGGACATCTCGCATCCCGATTTCGAGGAACAGATACAGGTGGTGGAGCAGACGCTCAAAGAACTGGGCTGCTCCGACAAACCGTCAATCATTGTGTTCAACAAGATAGACGCCTACCGCTGGACGGAGAAAGAACCCGACGACCTGACCCCGCCCACGAAAGAGAACATCTCGCTCGACGAACTGAAACGCACGTGGATGGCGAAGTTGCAAGAAAACTGCCTCTTCATCTCCGCCCGCGAGAAAATCAACATCGACGAGTTCCGCGAGGTGCTTTACAAGAAAGTGCGCGAACTGCACGTACAGAAATATCCCTACAACGATTTCCTGTACGACAATGTGGAAGAGTAACTTATGAGGGGCAGGGAGCAGGGAGCAAGGGGCAAGAGACCTTCTGAGGGGCAAGGGATTACCATTGAGGTGAGAGGTTGGAGGTGAGAGATTAGAACACTAAACACTAAAACCTACAACCAAATTATATGGAATACAGATCGCTGACAATTGAAGAGATTAACATCCTCGAAGAACGGGGATGTAAAGCCGAGGACTGGACGGCTATCAACGTGGCTTATGACTTCACGCCCGACAACATACGCCATGTGTCGTTTTACGGCGAGGTCAACCTCGGCGTGTTTGAGAAGACTATCGAGGTGAGTCAAGGATTCCGCAAGCATACAGGTATCAAGCATGCCACACTGCGCAACGTGACCATCGGCGACAACTGCCTGATTGAGAACATCGGCAACTTCATCAACAACTACACCATCGGCGAGGAGTGCTACATCTCGAACGTGAACACCATCGAGACCACCGAGGGAGCGACCTTCGGACAGGGCAACATGATCAGTGTGCTCAACGAGATGGGCGACGGCAACGTGATGCTCTTCGACGGACTGACCAGTCAGGTGGCGGCACTGATGGTGAACCACCACAAGGACAAGGAGTTGATGAAAGCGCTGAAGGTGCTCATCCGCAAAGAGATAGAGAAAACCGTTCCGGAAAGGGGCACGATAGGTTTTGGCGTGAAGATTGTCAACACATCGGAAATCACCAACACCCACATCAGCGACGACTGCGAGATTATCGGCGCCTGCCGTCTGAGCGACTGCTCCATCAAGAGCATCCCTGAGGCCAGCGTGTATATCGGTTCGGGCGTCATCTGCGAAAACTCCATCATCTTCGACGGCTCATCCATTTTGAACAGTGTGAAACTGGAGAACTGCTTTGTGGGCGAGGCTTGTCAGATAACTAACGGGTTCACCGCCGAAAGCAGCGTCTTTTTCGCCAACAGTTACATGGCCAACGGCGAGGCTTGCGCCGCCTTCTGCGGTCCGTTCTCTGCCAGTCACCACAAGAGTTCGCTGCTCATCGGAGGCATGTTCTCGTTCTACAATGCCGGCAGCGCCACCAATTTCAGCAACCATGCCTATAAGATGGGACCCATGCATTACGGCATCCTGGAGCGCGGCACGAAAACAGCCTCAGGAGCATATCTGCTCATGCCCGCACATATCGGCACGTTTTCGGTGTGCTTCGGCAAACTGATGCACCACCCCGACACACGCAACCTGCCGTTCTCCTACCTGATTGCTTACGGCGACACGATGTATCTCTCGCCGGGGCGCAATCTCACCACAGTGGGACTCTACCGCGACATCCGCAAATGGCCCAACCGCGACATGCGACCCAAGAGCGGCCAGAAGAGCATCGTCAATTTCGACTGGCTCAGCCCGTTCTCCGTGGGTGAGATTATTGAGGGAAAGAAGATACTCGAACGGTTGCAAGAAGCATCGGGCGAGAATGTCACCACATACAATTTCCACGAATATGTCATCAACGCCTCGTCGCTGCGAAAAGGCATCAAATACTACGACATCGGTCTGCGCATCTTCATGGGAGCCGTGCTGAAACGCCACCGTGTGGAACTGCCAAAGAGCGCTGTGGGCACCGGCCGCTGGATAGACCTCTGCGGACTGCTTATGCCCGAGAGCGAAGAGACCCAACTCATCGAAGACATCAAAAACGGCGTGATAGACGACATCAACCAGGTGCTCGACCGGTTCATTGTCATCAACGCCAACTATCCCGAATACCGTTGGACGTGGGCTTACCGCATGATACTCGACTATTACGGTTTGGAGACGTTGACCGAAGAAGACGCCGCCCGCATCCATGAGGACTACGTGAAAGCCCGCCGCGCGTGGATAGCGGAAATCCGCAAAGACGCCGAGAAAGAATACGCAATGGGCGACGTGGAAGAAGAAGTGCTCGAGAATTTCCTGGAAAAACTCGACCACGAGAAAGACTTTGAGGATTGACCCTATGCCCCACAAGACCCGTGCAGGACGTAACCGCACATTGACAGTCTCTGAGGATGAAGTACCAGATTTAGAGAGGTTTATTCTTTCTGCGGATGATATCAAGGCGTCGTTTAGAGATGACTGTATCGTCAACGCAGACCTCATAGACTGTATCGACGCGATTCCTGACGGATATTTTGACCTGATCATCATTGACCCGCCCTACAATCTTGACAAGGATTTTCACGGCAAACGGTTCTCGTCGATGAAAGCGACAGATTATGAGGATTATTTGCGGAGTTGGTTTTTTAGGGTTTGCGACAAGTTGGCTCCAGACGGCTCGCTGTATATGTGTGGAGACTGGAAATGCACGTCATCCATGCAAAGGGTCATCGAGGAGCGTCTGACGTTGATGAACAGGATTACATGGCAACGTGAAAAGGGAAGGGGCGCGAAGTCGAATTGGAAAAATGCCATGGAGGACATCTGGTTTGCGGTGAAGAATCCCAACGATTACCACTTCGACGTAGAGTCCGTCAAGATGAAACGCAGGGTGATGGCCCCGTACAAGGTTGACGGCAAACCCAAGGACTGGGAAGAGACCGAATCGGGGAATTTCCGCATCACCTACCCCTCGAACTTTTGGGATGACATCAGCATCCCGTTTTGGTCTATGCCGGAAAATACCGACCATCCCACCCAAAAACCAGAGAAGCTGATTGCCAAGTTGATTCTCGCCTCCTCCAAGCCCGGCGATAAGATATTTGACCCCTTTTTAGGCAGCGGAACGACGGCGGTTGTGGCTCAAAAACTCGGAAGACATTTTTGCGGTATAGAAATCAACCGGGAGTATTGCCTGTGGGCAGCCAAGCGGCTCATCAACTCAAGGGGTGACAATTCTATTCAAGGATATGCCGACGGGGTGTTCTGGGAACGCCATACATTCGGAGAACAAAAAGCGAACTGATTATTATCTAACAAAATAACATCAATAACCGTCAATCAAAAAGTTTGACAATATGTTGAAAAAAGCATTTCTAACTATCTGCCTGGCACTCATCGGAATGGGCATGCAGGCACAAAACTACAAGTACGAAACCGTGCCTGGCGACATCATGCAGACACGCATCTACACGCTCGACAACGGGCTGAAAGTGTATCTCTCGGTCAACAAGGAGAAACCGCGCATCGACGCGCACATCGCCGTGCGCACCGGAAGCCGCAACGACCCCGCCGAGACCACGGGATTGGCCCACTATCTGGAGCATCTGATGTTCAAGGGCACCAAGCAGTTCGGCACCACAGACCCTGTAGCCGAGGCACCATTGCTCGACGACATTGAGGCTCGCTACGAGGTGTATCGCACACTGACCGACCCTGAGGAGCGCCGCCGCGCCTATCACGAGATAGACAGCGTGTCGCAGTTGGCGGCGAAGTATTTCATCCCCAACGAGTACGACAAACTGATGTCGGCCATCGGTTCACAAGGCACCAACGCCTACACCTCGTTCGACGTGACCTGCTATGTGGAGAACATCCCTTCGAATGAGGTGGAGAACTGGGCGCGCGTACAGGCCGACCGTTTCCAGAACATGGTGATACGCGGATTCCACACCGAGTTGGAAGCCGTGTATGAGGAGAAGAACATCGGCATGGCGCAAGACTCGCGCAAGGTGTGGGAGTCGCTCACCGCCCTGCTCTGCCCCACCCACCCCTATGGTACCCAGACCACAATCGGTACGCAGGAGCACCTGAAGAACCCCTCCATCACCAACATCAAGAACTATTTCCACCGCTACTATGTGCCCAACAACATCGCCATCTGCATGGCAGGCGACTTCGACCCCGATGAGGTCATCAGCATCATCGACCGCTACTTCGGTTCATGGAAGAAGAGCGAGACGCTCACCCTGCCCACTTTCCCCGCACAGGCACCCATCACTGCCGTCCGCGACACCACTGTTGTGGGACTGGAGGCTGAGAACCTGATGATGGCATGGCGATTCGGCGAGGGCCGCTCAGCCGAGAATGACACACTCGATGTGATTGGCGACATGCTCGCCAACGGCAAGGCCGGACTTTTCGAGGTGGATCTGGAGCAGACGATGAAGACACGCAGCGTATTTGCCGGCACACAGACCATGATGGACTATTCCGCATTCATTATCGGCGGCAATCCGAAGGACAACCAAAGTCTGGAAGAACTGCGCACGCTGATACTCGAGGAATTGGAGAAATTCAAGCGCGGCGAGTTCGACGACGACCTGCTGCAATCTGTCATCAACAACAAGCGGCTGAATTACTTCCGCTCAATGCAAAACAACCGCAGCCGCGTGTCGGAAATGGTCGATGCCTTCATCAACGGAGCCGACTGGGCTGATGTGGCCGGACGACTGGACCGACAGTCGAAGATGACGAAAGAGCAACTCACCGACTTCGCCCGCCGCCACCTGCGCGATGACAACTTCATCTGCGTGTATAAACGCATCGGAGAAGACACCAGCCAGAAAAAGATTGAAAAGCCCGAAATCACCGCCATCCCCTCGAACCGCGACCTGAGCAGCAACTTCCTCAACGATGTGAAAAACGCCTACGTGAAACCCATCGAACTGCGTTTTGTGGATTTCGACAAAGACCTGACGGTAACAAAAACCTCGAACAAACTGCCCCTGCTCTACAAGCAGAACACCGAAGACGGGTTGTTCGACCTCTCTTTTATGTATGATTTCGGAACAGAAGACGTCCGCGGATTCGATTTCGCGCCGAGTTATCTGGAATATGTAGGTACTGACAAAAAGACCGTAACACAAATCAAACAAGAGTTTTACAAACTGGCCTGCTCGTACAATATCAATGTCAACGACTACTACACCACAGTGAACCTTTCCGGACTGACCGAGAACATGCCTCAAGCACTGGCATTGCTCGAAGACCTGCTGAAGAACGCCAAGGGTGACCGCGACTCTTACGACAAATACGTCAATCTCGTGATAAAAGAACGTGAGGACGCGAAGAAAGACCAGAACGAGAATTTCTCACGACTGAATCAATACGGGATAGAGGGTCCCTATAACAATTATCTGAACACCCTGTCAGAGAAAGAGTTGCGCGCCGCTGACCCGCAAGCCATGCTTGACCAGTTGAAGCGTCTTGGTGAATGGGAGCATACTGTGATGTATTATGGTCCGATGACCGAGAAAGAACTGAACGACGTGCTGGCCAAGACTCATAAGACTGCGAAGAAACTTGCCGCACCTCCCGCAGGCAAGGAATACACCATGCAACCCACGCCTCAAAATGAGGTCATCATCGCCCCTTACGACGCGAAAAACATCTACATGATGCAATACCACAACGAGAACAAGCCTTACAACAAGGAGGAACTGCCTGTGAGGTCGTTGTTCAACGCCTATTTCGGCAGCGGAATGAACGGCATCGTGTTCCAAGAGTTGCGTGAGAGCCGTGGACTGGCATACAGCGCGGGAGCCAGTTATGTCAGCCCCAACCGCATCAATCACCCCGAGATGTACTACACCTACATCGTCTCGCAAAACGATAAGATGCCCGACTGCATCCGCGTGTTCAATAACATCATCGACACCATCCCGCAGAGTCAGGCTGCGTTCGACATCGCTAAGCAGAGTCTCATCAAGAACCTGCAAAGTCAGCGCACCACGAAGTTCAACGTCCTCACCACCTACTATTGGACAAAGAAAAAGGGACTGGACCGCACTGAGGGAGAAATTACCTATGAAGCACTGCCCGGACTCACACTGCAAGACATCGTCAACTTCGAGAAGAAGAACATGACAGGTAAGACCTACCGCTACATCATCCTCGGCGATGAGAAAGAACTCGACATGGACTTCCTGCAGAAGATAGGCCCCATCAAGCGCCTGAGCACAGAGGATATTTTTGAGAAATGATTTTCAATTCACAATTCACAATTGACAATTCATAATTCACAATTGACAATTCACAATTCATAATTCTTCATCGCGAAGCGACCATTCAACATTCGTAATTCAACAATCATAACACTATGGCAAAAACACCTGAATTTAAGTATGCGCCCATGTTTCAATTGGGCAAAGACGACACCGAGTACCGCTTACTGACCAAAGAAGGCGTCAGCTTAAGCGAATTTGAGGGCCACCCCATCCTCAAAGTGAGCAAAGAGGCCCTGACGCTTCTGGCACAAGAGGCTTTCCACGATGTGGAATTCATGCTTCGCCGCAGTCACAACGAGCAAGTGGCCGCCATTCTGAGCGACCCCGAGGCCAGCGAGAACGACAAATACGTGGCACTGCAGTTCCTGCGCAATGCCGAGACCGCTTGCAAGGGCGTGCTGCCCTTCTGCCAGGACACCGGCACCGCCATCATCCACGGCGAAAAAGGCCAGCAGGTTTGGACCGGTTTCGAGGACGAGGAGGCACTGAGCCTCGGCGTGTATAACACGTTTGTGAACGAGAACCTGCGCTACTCTCAAAACGCGCCGCTCAATATGTACGACGAGGTGAACACCCGTTGCAACTTGCCCGCACAGATTGACATCGAGGCTGTGGAAGGTTGCGAATACCGCTTCGTGATGGTAGCCAAAGGCGGCGGTTCGGCCAACAAAACCTACTTCTACCCGATGACCAAGGCCACCATCCAGAATGAAGGCACTTTGCTGCCCTTCCTCGTGGAGAAGATGAAGTCGTTAGGTACGGCAGCCTGCCCTCCCTACCACATCGCCTTCGTCATCGGCGGCACATCAGCAGAGAAGAACCTGCTGACCGTGAAACTCGCCTCCATCAAATACTACGACAGTCTGCCTACCACTGGCGACGAGACAGGCCGCGCATTCCGCGACATCGACCTGGAGGAGAAACTGCTGCGCGAGGCTGAGAAGATCGGTTTGGGCGCACAGTTCGGCGGTAAGGCACTGGCTCATGACATCCGCGTCATCCGCCTGCCGCGTCACGGCGCATCCTGCCCCATCGGCATGGGCGTATCGTGCAGCGCCGACCGTAACATCAAGGCTAAGATCAACGCCGACGGTGTGTGGCTCGAGAAGATGGACAGCAACCCCACCGAACTCATCCCCGAAGAGATGCGTCGTCCCGGCGAGGGTGCCAAGGGCGTGGTCATCGATCTCGACAAGGGCATTGACGCCGTGCGCGAGGAACTGACCAAATATCCCGTCTCGACCCGTGTCAGCCTGAACGGTACCATCATCGTGGCACGCGACATCGCACACGCCAAACTGAAAGCCCGCCTTGACGCCGGCGAGGAGATGCCCGCTTACTTTAAAGACCATCCCGTGCTCTACGCCGGACCCGCCAAGACACCGGAGGGCTATCCCTGCGGCTCGATGGGACCCACCACAGCCAACCGCATGGACCCGTACGTGGACGAGTTCCAAGACCACGGTGCATCGCTGGTGATGATAGCCAAGGGCAACCGCACACAAGCCGTGACCGATGCCTGCAAGAAACATGGAGGATTCTACCTCGGCACCATCGGTGGTGTGGCAGCAGTGCTGTCGCAGGAGAGCATCAAGTCGATTGAGTGCGTGGAATATCCCGAACTGGGCATGGAAGCCATCTGGAAAATCCGCGTCGAAGACTTCCCCGCCTTCATCCTCGTCGATGACAAAGGAAACGACTTCTTCAAGACGCTGTGATAACACTTATCCCCCCGCTTCTATCAGAAAGGCGGGGGGATATTGTTACCACGCATTTATTATAACCTTTCTGAAATCGTACATTTCTTAATTCATACACAAAACAGCGGGTTTCGTACATCTGCGAGAGTTATATTTGGAAAGAGAGGGGTTTGAGGTTTAAT